>JALHMY010000030.1:0-9158 GCA_022843805.1 Fuerstiella sp. | reverse complement strand
GCCTTAGGGTCTTTGCGTGAGACACTTTCAGGAGACTTGCATGATTGAACATGGAATCGCGAAAATCGTGGTCGATGTCTGAATCGTAAAATTACCTCACGCAAAGGCGCAAAGCTCGCAAAGGAATGCTGTCGCAGTATAGCGCCTTAGGGTCTTTGCGTGTGACACTTTCAGGAGACTTGCATGACTGAAAATGCAATCGCGAAAATCGTCGTCGATGTCGCCTTTCACATTCATTCAGAACTCGGCCCCGGTCTGCTCGAATCCGTCTATCAAAAAGTCATGGCGCATGAGTTGCGTAAACGTGGGCTTCAAGTCGAGGAGGAAGTATCACTTCCGGTCATTTGGGATGATGTCAAAATGGAGGTCGGATTCCGCATTGATCTGTTCGTCAATCGGAGCCTGATCGTGGAATTGAAGTCCATCGAAAAGGTAGCTGCCGTTCACAAGAAGACGCTGTTGACCTACTTGCGGTTGGCTGACTGCCGTTTGGGATTACTCATGAACTTTGGCGAAGAACTGATGAAGACGGGAATCTCACGAGTCGTGAATGGATTGAAAGATGTTTGAAGCACAGAACCTTTCAGTGATGGGTTTCACGCAAAGCCGCAAAGTTGGCAAAGAAATGCCGACGCAACTCTGCGCCTTAGCGCCTTTGCGTGAGACCCTGTGAGGTGCTGCAGGTTTCACGGACAGTCGAATCTCTTATCCTTCGCCCATTGAAGGGAGATCAGTGTGAATTCGAAAGCGTCACTTCCACTGATGAGGAATACTTTTACCTGTGGCGTGACATCTACCCCGACAAATGCCGGAAATATACGCCGTCGCCTCGCAGGGCGAGACAGCAGGAACTCCTGATCCATGGAATGCTGCCGAAAGAAGCACTGCTGGGCATCATCCGCAAACCGTCGTGATCGAGGATGCTGCCTCGTGGAGCACTTTGTTTTTCCGCCGGTGGCTGGTCCATGCGGAGTGCTCTCGCGACGGTCCTGCGGCAGCAGCCCAATTGCCGAGCGATGGAGCGATGTGGCAACTTTTCGATCTCGAACAGTCGACGGATCAGCGAGTCTCCTGATCGGGATCGGTCGCTGTTTTCGAAACGGTCAGGGCGACGAGCCGGGCGGCATACTCGGCAAGAAAGCGTTCCGAGTCGGCGTCGCTCATCACGGATGCGTCAGTTCTTAAATGCAGGCACATCTGGCCGCCATAGTCTCCCACAGTGATTGCGGCTCGTGTATTGGGTCGCACCGGAGCCACTCCGCAGATCTGTTCGACAATCACGTTTCCGGCTCGCCATTTCGCATTCTGCAGAGGAAATCGGCCGGAGAATCGTCGTCGAATTTCACCCACATTTGCGAGGACGACGGTACAGAAACAGGATTTGAAGCCCAGCAGAGCACGAAGGGCTCCGGGGATCGCACGCAGAATGCGAATACATTTCAGAAACACCAGGCCTTCACGATTAAACAGGACATCGCCCGTCTGGCGGTGAATGGAATCCAGCAGCTGTTCCGGGTCATGACAATCGGCGGCCCTGCGAGTCACAAACGCATAGCTGACAAGATTGGCGGCCGGCATTCGCTGATGGACGGAAGTTCGCATGCTGACAGGTACTGCAACTCGCAGCCATGGATTGCCGGAAATGCCACCGCAGGCCTGATTCCAGCTGAGAATCTGCAAGAGCATTTCTCTCAGGAGCAGATCATTGACCGATACCTGCCGATGAACCGCCAGACTCTGAAGCTGTCTGCTGACCGAACGCGGCAGTGCCAGAGTTCGTATTGCACAGGGCTGAACGGCATCTGTGGCGGCAGGATTGCTGACTCCATACTTTGCAGTCAGCGGAACGGGTCGGCGAAAGATCAAACGGCCGGCCTTTGCCAGAGATCGCATGAGCGATTTTTTTGGCCGCCGGACATCATCCGCACAGCCGTCTCCCTTTCCTCGCAGCAGAAGAGCGGCCATGCTGGTGTCTTCGAACTCCGGCGATCGTTCTCCATCTTCTGTCAGCAGCTGACCGTATCGCGCCAGTATTTCGCCAATAAACTGCAGGCCGCCGATTCCGTCGCAGCACGCATGGTGAAGATGAAAAGCAATTCGCGAGCAGGTTTCTGCCTCGTCAACCTGAATCTCCAGACCTCGGTTGTGATAAAGGTCGATGGCCCGGATTGTCACAGGTTCAGGAATTCGCGTAACAGGAGAATCGGCCTGAGCGTCTTCGGAAACTCGCCGCCATTCAATCGTGACTCCCGGCTGAGAACGCCGAACCCAGCACCAGCCCCTGCCGGCAACCGGCTGGACAACAGAGTCGAACAGAGGATGTCGAGATACTGCCGATGCCACTGCCAGCTGAAAGGCCGTTCGATCCAGACATCCGGTCAGATGGACGACCATCACGAACACCATGGGGTGCGTCGGCCGGTCATCCACCAGCATGTAATATTCGAAATCCGACAGAGGCAGAGGAAATACTCGCGCATCTTCAGCGGAAGTCGTCACATTTGCTTCGTCTGTAAGTGTGCCGGACATTCGCAGAAATCCTGATTACTCAGTCTGTAAGGCGAGCGGCAAAATCGTTTTTACCGGCTTTGTGTTTATCGAAAGAATCAGACACAAGTTCTGAAAGATGTTCCTTCAATTCAGTTTATGCAGCTCCTCACCTCGCCTGCGGATCTCGTTCTTCCGGATATTTTGATTGGTCTGCCGCCCGGATTTTCAGTGTGCCACGACCATTGCGCCTTCGAGCATCAGCAGAGTTTCCTTGTTATTCAGGCCACCGCCGTAGCCTACCAGGCGGCCATTCGTTCCGATAATTCGGTGGCACGGGACGATAATTGAGATCGGATTTCGCCCATTTGCCATTCCCACAGCCCGCGATGCCGTTGGTTGTCCAATGGCTCGGGCGATTTCACCATAGCTGGCTGTTTCTCCGTACGGAACGTCGCACAGAGCGCGCCAGACACGTTTTTGAAAGTCGGTTCCATCCGGGGACAGGGCCAGATCAAACTGTCGCAGCGTCCCCTGAAAGTAGGCCGTCAGCTGGCGGCTTGCTTCACGCAAATGGTAATCGCTGCGTTCCCACTGCTCCGGCCCGGTGAGAAACTCCGATTCGTCCTTTGATTTGCTGAAAAGCACAGACTTTAGACCTGTTTCATCGCCAGCGATGAACAGAGCACCAACGGGCGTATCGGAGAGAATGCTGTAGTACACGGCCGTTCCCTTTTATTCTGCAGGCGGTATGAAATGTGGTATCAGAAACAGTCGCATTTTTCCGGAGAATGAACGGAGCAGGGCAGGCTGCCTGACGATTGTTTTTGAGACCTCCTCATTGTTACAGTCCGTGATTCAAATTTCCGTTATCATTTCATTCATTTTTTGTACAATTCAGTAACTCAATGAGCACTCCATCGGCTGCACCTGAATCTGACCGCAACCAGCTGGTCAGCGAACTTCGCTGGAAGAAATTTCCTGTGCTGGATGATGGATTCGTCTGTCTTGTGGATGTGATGGGCGACGACAGCAGTGTGGTTCAGGCGGCCCGGGTCAGCTACGGAGAAGGCACGAAACGCGTCAGCGACGACCGAACCCTGATTCGTTATCTGCTTCGGCATCGCCATACAACTCCGTTTGAAATGGCAGAGATTAAGTTTCTTGTCCGAGTACCCATGGACTGCTGGCGGCAGTGGGTTCGCCATCGAACGGCCAATATCAACGAGTACAGTACTCGTTATTCTCTGGCCATTGATGCGGCTCAGGCGACTCCGGAAGACGAGTGGAGGAGCCAGGCAGAATCCAATCGCCAGGGAAGTGGCGGCTTTCTTCCCCCCGAAATTGGTCAGCAGCTGACTCAGCAGGAAACGGAACTGCAAAGCCAGCTGCGAACGGTTTACCAGCAGCGTATTGACAGCGGAGTGGCCCGCGAACAGGCGCGAAAGGATTTGCCTCTCGCCACCTATACCGAGGCGTACTGGAAGATTGATCTGCATAACCTTTTGCATTTTCTGGCTCTTCGCATGGACAGTCATGCTCAGCTGGAAATACGAAATTATGCTACGGCAATTGGTGAGAATATTGTTCGGCCGTTGTTTCCTGTGGTCTGGGAAGCGTTCCTTGACTATCGAATGCAGGCCATGTTTCTGACTCGACTGGACTGCGGAGTCATTCAGCGACTCACATCCAGTGCCGCGTCAGCCGGGACATCGCCGCCGTTCGATGATGCATCTTTCCTTGCCGCACAGGATCCCGCATGGGTGTCCCTGACTCGCAGTCGTGAACGCGATGAATGCCGAATAAAGCTCGAACGGCTCGGCCTGTTGCGGCCTGTTGAACTGTTGCGGCCTGTTGAAAATTAAAAGTCAGCGAAAGGCCGGAATTCCGGCAGCCTGAGAATTCCTGTCCAATGCGTTATGGATTCAGATCGTTTTGTTGAAAGTCAACCGAAATCCGGAGCATTTGCGATGCAAAGTTCACTCAGCCGACGTCGTGTTTTGCAGTCAACTGCCGCATTTGCAGCCACCACACTTGGGGCTCCGCTGCTGCGTGCTTCGCGAGTGCTCGGAGCGAACGAGCGACTCAACATCGGAGTGATCGGCGTTGGCGGCCGCGGGGCAGGGGACCTGGCTGGTGTTGCCAGTCAGAATATTGTGGCCCTTTGTGATATTGACGAACAGCGACTGGGGGCCGCAGCTGCCAAACATACGTCTGCTAAGAAGTACACGGATTATCGGCAGTTGCTGGAACAGACGGATCTGGATGCTGTCGTGATTGCCACTCCCGACCATCACCATGCTCCGGCGACCGTTCGCGCGCTTCGTCGGGGTCTGCATGTTTACTGTGAAAAACCGCTGACCCATACTGTTGAGGAAGCCCGTCTGATAGCCGCTCTGGCGGCAGAAAAGAAAGTGGCGACTCAGATGGGTACTCAGAATCACGAGCACCCTGGTTATCTGCGCCTCGTGGAATTACTCCAGTCCGGAGCCATCGGGCCGGTCCGCGAAGCGCACATCATCACCGATCGACCCGGGCGCTGGTGGTCACAGGGAATGAATAAACCATCGGGCAGTCCGGCCGTACCGGCGGGCCTGCACTGGGATCTGTGGCTGGGGCCTGCTGAATCGCGTGATTATCATCCGGACTATGTACCCTTCAAATGGCGGGGATGGTGGGATTTTGGATGCGGAGCGATTGGCGACATGGCCATTCATCTGATGGATCCATCTTTCTGGGCATTGAATCTTTCAGGCCCCGTTACGGTGACATCGAAAGGACCGGAACCCCATCTGCTCAGCGCTCCAAAATGGATGGAGACTCATTTTGAATTTGGACAGCGAGCGGATCTGGTTCCGGTTCGTGTTGTCTGGTATGAAGGTGAAGCCAAACCTCGGCCTGAAGTCGCTGCCGAACTGCCGATGAATGGTTCTCTGTTTATTGGTGACAAGGGACGAATCGCCATCGCTCATGATGGTTTTCCGAAACTGCTGCCGGAAGATCAGTTTGTCGACTTTAAACCGCCGGCCCCTCATCTGCCCGAATCACCCGGCCATCATCAGCAATGGATTGAAGCGTGCCTGACCGGTTCGCGAACCGGCAGTCCGTTCTCCTACGCGGCCCCGTTTACCGAAATCGTACTGCTGGGAAATGTCGCTTATCGGGCCGGTGGTCCGATTGAATACGATCCGGCCACGGGAAAGGTCACTGGTGCAGCGGCCGCCAGCCAGTACCTGAGCAAGGCCTATCGCAAAGGCTGGGAACTGTAGAGCTTTGTCAATACTTCGTTTTGAGGTAGGATGGGCATTCCTGCCCGTCACAATGCAGTCGGACAGGAATGTCCAACCTGCATTTTAAGACTTGATGGAGCAGTAGGCTGAAAGCAACCATACTGCAGTCGAGCGCCTGTCTGCGAACCATGGCGACAGCGAACGGTCGCGACTGCGAACAGTGTCCGGAGTTTCTGGCTCTCGGAACCCTTCAGGCAGGTGTGCCTTTTCGAAAGGATCACAGCGGCTTTGAAGCAATCCCGATCCATGTTGGTGTTCGGACTGAGCTTTGCGACGATCAGACTGTCGACTGCTCAAATTCGGGTTCTGGCAAACGGGGATTCGGCTGTTTCCTGCAGCGCTGACTTTACTGGGCTGCCTCGACCATGGGGACGATCCTGTGGTTCTTCGGCGCGATGATTTCCCTGGGCGTTTTTCTGAGCTGAACGATGTCAGATCCATTGAGTTTGCCTTTTCAGCCGACGGACGCTACCATCGAATCGATAATCTGATATCCTTCAGAATGTTGAACTAAAAGCGGTGGACAATGGTAGCCCAGGAAGTTTTCGATGCCGACTTTTGCGCAGAGCGGTTGAAAGCGCTGAGTGATCCTCATCGCCTTCGAATTCTAAATGCGCTGCGATACGGTGAACTGACAGTCGGCGATATTGCAGAATTGCTTGAAGCCGAGGTCGTGACTGTTTCGCATCATCTGAAGATTATGAAGTACGCGAATCTCGTCGAAGTGCGACGTGAGGGGCGATTCATGTACTATCGAATGCATGCGGACCTTCAGTGCGCCAAAGGCAGGGGAACCAGGTTCCTGGACCTCGGATGCTGCCGTCTGGAAGTTCCGGATGCAAAGTAGCCGCACACCGGTGATGCTCAACCGGTGATGCTCAACCGGTGATGCTCGTCCGTCCGCATTGTATTACAGAGTGAACAGATTGCGTGCTCACGTTTGAAGCCAGAAGCCAATTTGAGCCATAAGCCATCGAACAGGAAAGACCGGAATGAAGCCCGTTTACATTATGGTTGGAGGATTTCTGGGTGCCGGAAAGACATCTACCATTTCACGGCTGGCCCGTCACTATATGGATCAGGGGAAAAAGGTTGGTATTGTGACCAACGATCAGACCACCGATCTTGTGGATACTCAAAGCCTCAGATCGCAGGGGTTTGATGTGGGCGAGGTGGCAGGGTCCTGCTTTTGCTGCAACTTTGATGCGCTCACGTCGACGGTTGAGCATCTGGGTGAAGGACATTTGCCCGATATTATTCTGGCGGAGCCTGTTGGAAGCTGTACGGACCTTGTGGCTACCGTGATCCGTCCTCTGACAGAAGTCTATGGCGTGCCGCTGGACATTGCTCCTTATGGAGTCATTCTGAAGCCGAGTCATGGGCTGAGAATTCTGCGAGGCGAAGCGACCAGTGGTTTCTCTCCCAAGGCCAATTATATCTTTCGCAAGCAGATTGAAGAGGCCGACTTTGTTGTCATCAATCGAGTGGATGAACTTCCGGCTGCGGATGTTGCCGAGCTGCAGTCGCTGATTGAAAAGGAATATCCGGGCCGTCCTGTGCTGAGATGTTCGGCAAAGACAGGCGAAGGCTTCGGTGCTCTGATCGAAACTCTGCAGCTGCGAGGCCAGTTTGGCAAGCGAGTGATGGAAGTTGATTATGACATTTACGCAGAAGGTGAAGCGGAACTGGGCTGGCTCAACAGTCAGGTGGTTGTTGAGTCATCGGGTGGATTTTCGCTGGATGCATTGCTGATGGATCTGATTGGCCGCCTGCATGGTCGCCTGCTTTCAACAGGTTCCGAAGCGGCTCATCTGAAGGTCATTGGGCTGTGCGATGCCAGCTACGCGGTCGCGAATGTTGTCAGTAACGCCACTGGTCCTGAACTTTCTCTGGCGTCTGGTACAATGACAAAGACGGCAAATGTCGTGGTTAATGCTCGCGTTGCGATTGATCCGGCCGAACTGGAGATTATGGTAAGAGAAGAACTGACAGCAGCCACGACGGCGATCGGTGCTGCTCAGAATGTCGTGTCTCTGCAGAGTTTCCGCCCGGGTCGTCCGGTTCCTACTCATCGTATTCACTGATTCTCTAAAAGATGTCATCTGCAAAGACAGTGCGAACCCAATCAGATTCAGCATGAATGGAAATCACGATGCCAACTTCTGACTTTATGGCCATTGATACGAATAAAATGCCGTGGGAAGAACGGTTCAGTGAAAAGATTGGTCGAGCACTGTTTCGGAAAGAACTGTTTACGGAACCGGATACCGGAATGACAGTGCGACTGGTTCGCTATCCGGCCGGCGTAATCAATCCAAATCATACTCATCCCTGTGGTCACGCCATGTTCGTGCTCGAAGGAAACCTGGTCACGCACCGCGGTACGTTTGGACCAGGTTCCTTTGTCTGGTTCCCGGAAGGCGAAGCGATGGAGCACGGGGCGACTGCGACCGAAGACGTTGTGGTTGTGTTTATCACCAACAAAGCGTTCCGCATTGACTATGTTGAGCCCTGAAAAAACCTCCTCTCCCAGCGAAGCTGGGGGAGGTCGATCGAGCGAAGCAAGATCGGGAGGGGGCTGGTGAACAGCGGGTTGGGGGTGTTATAGGTACGGTGTTGAGTGCCACCGGCGGCGTGCCCTTCCCCGGCCTGGCGGCCGACCCCTCCCACTTCGCTTCGCTGCGCGGGAGGGGAGGTTTTTTTAACCTCCTCTCCCAGCTTCGCTGGGGGAGGTCGATCAAGCGAAGCAAGATCGGGAGGGGGCTGGTGAACAGCGGGACGCGAGTGTTATAGGAACGGCGTTGAGAGCCACCCACGGCGTGCCCTCCCCCGGCCTGACGGCCGACCCCTCCCACTTCGCTTCGCTGCGTGGGAGGGGAGGTTTTTTTAACCTCCTCTCCCAGCAAAGCTGGGGGAGGTCGATCGAGCGAAGCAAGATCGGGAGGGGGCTGGTGACCGGCGGGTTGCGGGTGTTATAGGGACGGCGTTGAGTGCAATCCGCGGCGTGCCCTCCCCCGGCCTGACGGCCGACCCCTCCCACTTCGCTTCGCTGCGCGGGAGGGGAGGTTTTTTTAACCTCCTCTCCCAGCGAAGCTGGGGGAGGTCGATCGAGCGAAGCAAGATCGGGAGGGGGCTGGTGACCGGCGGGTCGCGGGTGTTATAGGGAGGGCGTTGAGTGCCACCGGCGGCGTGCCCTCCCCCGGCCTGGCGGCCGACCCCTCCCACTTCGCTTCGCTGGGCGGGAGGGGAGGTTGTTTTTAACCTCCTCTCCCAGCGAAGCTGGGGGAGGTCGATCGAGCGAAGCAAGATCGGGAGGGGGTTGGTGAACTGCGGGACGCGGGTGTTATAGGAACGGCGTTGAGAGCCACCGGCGGCGGGGGG
>JALHMY010000029.1:64464-93693 GCA_022843805.1 Fuerstiella sp. | reverse complement strand
CGTTCCATCATGAGGTTCGTTCACGGCTCGGCAGGAGCCTCGCCCTCCCGGGAAAAACAAACGGGAGGGCGAAGCTTCCGCTGAGCCGCCAGCGCGGCATCCGTTCGCTTTGGCGAAACAATCGGCGATTTCACGAAACGAAGGGGCGTTCCATCATGAGGTGCGTTCACGGCTCGGCAGGAGCCTCGCCCTCCCGGGAAATACAACCTGGCCGCTCGCCTTAATCAGTCTTCTGCGTGTCAGATTTCTGCCTGCCGAAGGATATCGCTGGCCCAGATCACCGCGTCTCGATAGTCGGCAAAGATTGTCTTTTCATCGGCACCCAGTTCACGGATGCTCGCTCCGATTGTCATCCAGTCTCCCTGTTCAAACGCCATGGCCAGCTGCAAAACTGCGAGCAGAGGAGATGCTCGCTCAAGCAGTGCAAACCTGAGGCGAGATGCCAGTGCCAGTTCATTGACCAGGTCCGACATTGGCTGATCGAGCATCGCGTCCAGAAGAGAAAACAGCCCCATCGTGAAACATTCGGTTGTCTCCTTTGCAGGAGAACTATGCGCTGCGATCGACTCGCAGAAACGCGCCCGAATGAGGCATGTGTTCAAAAGCTCTGCCGGCTTCTGGCTGCTGAGTTCCCCGACTGTCAGCAGCATCACCCATTGACGCAACCGAGTCTGACCAAGAATCGTGATGGCGTGTCGAATCGACTCCACTTTACTGCGAAGGCTGAACAGAGGGGAATTCAAGTATCGAATCAGTTTGTAGGACAACCCCACATCCTGACGAATTAATTCTTCAACTTCATCGATCAGAAACTCAGAATCGTGCACGCATCTGAGCAGGCGGATTTGCTGAATCTGAGATGCGGGAAGGCGCTTTGACTGAATCAGCTGCGGCCGACAAAAGAAATAACCCTGAAAATAGTTGTACCCGCAGTCAATTGCCTGGCGGAACTGCTCCGGATCTTCAACCTTCTCTGCAACAAGTTCCAGGCCAAACTGCCTTGAGGACTCCGCCACAAGTCGGTGCTGTGATTCGCTGAGTGATGCGAAGTCGACTTTGAGCATGTCGAGGAACGGCAGCAATGGTGCCAGTCGTGGTTCTGGCTTGTAGTCCTCCAGTGCCAGCGAATATCCCTTGTCGCGAGCTCTGCGGCACGCCCGCACTGCCGCATCGTCAGCCTGAATCGACTCCTTCAGCTCGATCACCGTCGTTTCGCAGGGCAGAACAGCATAAAGTTCGTCAAGAAGTGACTGCCTGGTGAAGTTGATGAAACAGCGGGCACCATTGGTGATTTTGTCCAGCCCATGCAGATGCAGAGCGTCACTAATGACGCTTGCCGAAGCAAATTCTCCGTTCACACCGCTGAAAAAGTTGTCCGTGCCGCTGCGAAACAACAGCTCGTATCCGTATACTCGCTGCTGCTGATCCATAATCGGTTGTCGAGCAAGAAACGCGTCCACCGCGAAAGCCCTCTTGTGATCCGAATCGTGATCGTTATACCCTGTTTCAATGTCGGGTCCCAACTTGCTGAAAAATGAGGGGAGTGCTGACTGGCGCGGACGAAGCGGGGAGTGCCCCAGTCGCAAGCTGTTTCCCCGCAGGAAATTACACTACCCGCTCGTGACCTCAGGGTTTTGCCCTTGTGTACGGATGTATGGTTAAGTGCTCTGGTTATACGAAAGAAACGACCAGACATTGTGACACTGGGAAGGTGGACTGATCCTGTTTTCAGGCGGCTCGCAGACGTGAGCTGTAATGAGCACCCGGCGGCAATTCCACAAGTCCGTGAATTGTTCCGGAGACCGGTGCCGTATCCGGAATTTTTTCCGAAGATACGAGAGTGGCGGGAATCGTGCTTGTTGGGCCCAGCATTGTTGAAATGACTTGCCCATTCACCATGGAACCCGGCACGATCTGGAAATGAAATCGCTTTAGCAGAAGTGTGAGTGCAGTGCGAATCTCAGCCATCGCCAGTGGAGCACCAATACACATTCGCGGGCCGGCTCCGAACGGCAGATACTCGTATGCGGATGGTGTAATTGTTTCCCATCGTTCCGGAATAAACCTGTCGGAGTCCACATACAGATCACCTCGATGATGCGTAATGTACTGACTGAAAACGACTGGAGTTCCAGGGGACAAACGAATTGTGCCCAGTGTTACTGGTTCTGCTGTAATTCGTTGAGAATAAGCAGATGCCGGCATGACTCGCATGCTTTCACGAATCACCCAGTCGAGATAAGTGAGCCGATCCAGTTCTTCAACTGTTGGAATTTCGCCTTTGACACCGGCATTCAGTTCCTGCTGCAGGCGATGCATCACCTGCGGATGCTGTGCCAGCAGGAAGAGAGTCCATGAAAATGTATGTGCCGTCGTGAGATGTGCGGCTGCAAACAACAAAGTTGCATGACCGGTAAGCTGTTCGTCTGAAAGCTGATGATGCGAACCCTGGGCCTGAAACAGCAGGCTCAGAACGTTGGGCGTTTCATGAGTTTCACTTCGATGGCGGATAAACAGCTGCTGAATTGACTCTTCCAGCTGATCGGCCATTTGCAGCAGTTCGTCATACTTTTGATTGAACTGCGAGGCCGAAACAAGTGCTCCCATGCCAACTTCGTGATTGCGATGAACCCATCGATCAATCATTTGTCCCAGCCGACTGGCAAATGCAGCATCATCAAGTCCAAACAGCAGAGAACTCGTCATTCTCAGCATGAACTGAACCATTTCAGAATTCAGATCCTTCACCTGTCCGATTTGCCATTCTGCCATCAGATCTGACGTCAGGCGGCAGATGGTAGCGTGATAATTTGGCAGAATTTTCTTGCTGAAAACATCTTTCAGGATTCGGCGAGTATCCCGATGTTCGGCCCCGTTTTGACTGAGAAGGCCCGCGGTAACACGTCGCTGAGCGGATTTGCGACTGCCGCGCACAGCGAAAAAACGTGAGTGAAATGCGTTCGTGTCAGAAAGTACCTGGTGGTTCAGATCCGGGGAGAAAACGAATACCAGTCGCTGATCCTGATCTTCAAGTACGGCAAGATCTCCGTGTTTGCGGTGCAGTTGCCGCATACAGTCAATCGGATCTTCAGGAAACTGCAACAGCGACGCATGTGTCACGGGCAATGCAGCCCGCAGCATTGGCAGTGAGGAAAACTCGGACATGATCGTCTTCCATGACGTCAAAATGGCGACTCAAACAGTACCCAGGGAGTGACAATCTCCGCTTCGGGACTCCCGTCTGGGGTACTCGATAACGGCACAATATCAAAATCGGTCCGAAAACTGAACCCTAAACACCCATTGCAGGAATTCCCTCATTCAGGGAACACTCCCTTAGCCTTTTGCCGCAATTGGGACAGCCGTTTTGGTGTTTTGCGGAAAAACCGGGTCAGGATGCGCGATTTCGGGAGGCGTGAGGATGAGCAAGTTCGTAAGTTTCACGCAGCCGTTTTGTGCTGACATGCGTGTAAATCTGCGTTGTTGTCAGACTTTTGTGTCCCAGAAGTTCCTGGACGCTTCGCAGGTCGGCTCCGCCGTCAAGCAGATGAGTAGCAAAACTGTGCCGCAAAGTGTGGGGTGACGTCTGAGTGGAAAGCCCTGCGGTCAGAATATGTTTTTCGAGCAACCGTCCCACGCTGCGAGTCGTCAGGCGTCGGCCAAACTTATTAAGAAACAACGCCGATTGTTCTTTCACGCTGGCTTTGAGTGAGGGTTTACGGACTTCCATCCATCGCAACAGAGCTTTGGTCGCGAAGCTTCCAACAGGAGCAATCCGTTCCCGTCGGCCTTTACCCAGTACTCTGAGGACTCCTGCGGACCGATCCCAGTCATCGACATTGAGTCCCACCAGTTCGGCCACGCGCAGACCAGCACTATAAGTCGTTTCCAGAATTGCCCGATCGCGAAGGCCCTGATCACAGTTAGCAGGTGGTGCCTGCAGCAGGGCGTCTATTTGCTCGGTGGTAAGAAAATGGGGCAGCTTTCTTCCGGCACGCGGTGTGCGCAGCGGTTTTGCCGGATTGGTGTCACAGATTCCTTCACGATTACAGTATCGAAAGAAACTGCGCAGGCAGGCGAGTCGTCGGGCAACCGTCGTTCTTGCATAGCCGCATTCATGAAGCCAGGCGACATAATTTCGAAGGATGCCGACTTCAACTTCCCTGGGCGAGGGTATGCGACCAGTATTCTGCTCAAGGAACTCTGTCACATGAGACATATCGTCAGCGTAGGATTTGACGGTCAGTTCTGACGCATTGCGTTCAACCTTCAGGTAATTCAGAAATGCATGAATGGCGGAACGCATAGCGTAAGTACCTGTGAATTCGTCAGTACCTGTGGAGGCATCGGGATGATTGACGATCAGCCGTCAGCCTGATTTGTGCGGCGAACCGAATTTTTGGCACCCCGACAGTTAAAAAAACGAAGGAAAATCCTCCGTCTGTTCCTTCTCGGTTTTCAGCCGACGCACGCGCTGAGCAAGCACTGCGGCGTCATACCAGGTGAATTCCAGTTCAGGATCGTTCGCATATTCCCCAAGAGTTGTCAGAACGGTTTCAACACTGTCGTCGTCGTACAGGAAAACGAACCGATGTCCATCGCGTACAAGTGCCAAAACATTGACGGCTCTTCCCATCGATCGCCTCCTGCGACGCTGAGTATTCGGAATGAAGTGGTTCCCACGATCTTATCGGTGATTTTGCCGCATGGATCGAAACAAAGATGCATTTGGCGTGCATCACATTGTCATTGACCGACCTGCGAATGCTCATTCCGGTTGGAATCTGCACTGGCAGGATCTGCCGATTCTGGGCATCGACAACCATGTTGGTTATGATGATGCGATTGGTGTTACTCAGGACCCTGTTGAAATCCCGGTAAAAATCCGGTGATGACACTTATCCGGTGACGACACGGGGCATGTTTCTTCGCAGTGATCGCCTGAATTCATGACTTCTGAAATTTCCGCATCGACAGTTCGTCCGCCTGTTCCCAGCCGCAAACCATCCCTCTGGCGAAATTTGCTGGGTTTGCCTCGTGCGGCAGCACTCGATCCTGCCGGTCGCGAGCTGCAGGCCGAATCGATTACCATTCGAATTCGCTGGTTTGGGCTGTGTGTGGGCTATCTGTACGTCAATCTGGTGACGCGTGAGACCGGGCAGCCGGAGCTCAATGCCATGCTCACCCTGGGCACGATTTACGCGCTTATGGACACGCTTGCCAGCTTCCGCGGCAGAATTCTTCTGTCCGACTATCGAATCGGAATTTCCATGATGGAGGCCCTTTTTATTGGGCTGCTTTGTTTTTTTGATCAGGGAGTTGGAAGTCCGTTTCGCTTTTACTATTTTCTTTCGCTGCTGGTTTGTGCGATCCGGCATTCACCCGCACTCACGTTTTCCACGTTCGCCCTGCATTCGATCAGTTATATCGTTCTGGGGATGTTTGCTGCCAACAAAACGCCCGATGAAGCCGTTACCGTTTTACTGACTCTCGTTTTTCTGGGTTGGGCTGCCTGGGCTATTATCGCCCTGACCGGTTTGCTGAAGTCCGCTGATCAGAGACTCTCCAAACTGAACCTGGAGCTTCGACAAAATCAGCAGCAACTTGAGCAGCGAATTACTCGCCGCACAAAGGAATTGCAGGAATCCCAGGCGCTGCTCGTCCAGCAGGAAAAACAGGCCGCTTTTGGACTTCTTGCTGCCGGGATCGCACATGAAGTCGGAAATCCGCTCGCTTCAATCAGTTCTCTCGTACAGATGCTGAGCCGCAGAAATCAGGATGAATATGTGCGAGAACGGCTGCAAATGGTTGATGGTCAGCTGACTCGGATTCAGAAAACGCTTCGTGAACTTGTCGGTTTCAGTCGGCCAACCAACCAGCAGGTCTCCAGCGTTGATATTCATTCGGCGATCAATGACGCTCTGAATATTGCAAAGTATTACAAACGGTGGAAGGGAAAACATGTGGAGACACAGTATTCCACAGAAGTCCCGACCATACGAACAGTCTACGATCAGCTCGTTCAGGTGCTGCTGAATCTGATTCTGAACGCCCTGGATGCCACCGAAGAAGGCGCCACCATCACTCTGTCGACGCAGTTGCTGCCCGCAAAAGATGGCCAGTCGGCACAAGTTGCCATTCTGGTGCGTGATGAGGGCCATGGGATATCAGACACATCCCAGTCGCAGATTTTTCAGCCATACTTCACAACAAAGGAAACAGGAACCGGCCTTGGATTATTTGTTTGTCGACAGCTTGTGCGACAGACGCTGCGAGGCGAAATATCGCTGTTGTCCTCCAGCAGTGCAGGAACCACGTTTCAGGTAAGTGTACCGGTGGAATAGACGATCAGACGAATGACCGCGGCGCCGTCAAAGATTTCGTTCAGACAGCTGTTCATACAAGTGATTCTCCAACGCGGCTCGCTGCTGCGGCGTCAGGCTGGTCGCCACTCGGTCGCCTTCTGACAATCCGTCCAGAATTCGGACCACTGAATCGTTCGAATCTCCGGGCTGGACCGCACGAGGCACGATATCCTTGTCCTCCATCACCCAGACGAAGTTCAGACCCGCTGAACTGACAATCGCCTCTTTAGGAATCGTCAGGGCGTTTTCGCAGTCTGACATCGTCAGCGTCACTGTTGCATCCATGTTCAGACGCAGAATCTCCTTTTGAGAGTCTGACGGATTCAGCGAGACGTCCAGCTGATAGTCCAGCACTGTCGGGCTGTAGCGACTTCGCGGCTGTGGATAGTTCGAAATGTGCCGAATTTCACCTGCTATTTCCTGCTGTTCATATCCCTTCAGCCGAACAGTAACCGGCATTCCCCGATAGATTCGGGTGATCAGTGATTCATGAACCGACACCGTCACTTTGTAAACGCTGGTATCCGGTATTTCAAAAATCGGCTGCTGAAAATAGACAGGTTTGCCTTCTTCAACGGTTCGCTGCCCACGGCTCAGGTCGTTCCAGGAATTGGTATAGATGACCTGGCCGTCGCAGGGTGCCCTCATGGTGCAGGCTTCGATGCTCCGGCGACCATTCGCCACAATACGCTGATATATCAGCATCCGTCGCTCATTCGACAGTGTCGTGAGTTTCGCTCGCGTTTCAGCGAGCGAATTGGCAACTTCAGTTCTGAGCACTTCCCTCTCAGCATTGGTCTTGCGAAACTCGTATTCCATACTGTTTCGAGGGTGAGTGAATCGAGTCAGCAATTCCCGATCTCCCTGCTGCCGACGGAACGCTTCCTTCTTCTTCTGCAGTTCGAAGCGAGCCTGAGCGACGGCTCGATCACTCGTAAATCCCTGAGATGACAGGTCGAGAATCTGAGAAAACTCTTCTTCAGCAAGCTGAAGTTGTTCGTGGCTAAGGTAAATTTCCTGTTCAAACCGATTCATCTGCTGCGGATGAGTGCCGTTCTGGTATTGTTCGAGTTCCAGCGCCGCAGACTTCATATCAAAAGTCGCACCAGACAGCCGACGATCGTTCGCAGACTTCAAAAGTAGTTCGTCCTGCACGGACGCATCAAGTGTAGCGCGGGACTTAATCAGCGGAACTTCCCGCGTTCTGACATATTCTTCCACTTCGGATGCATCGAGTACGCAGACAACATCACCTTTCTGAACCCAGGTTCCTTCCGGGATCAGGCTCAGAATCCGAGTCGACCATTGACACTCGGAGCTCACTCGCTCAGAACGAATGGGTTCGACACGGCCAGTGACATCCATCAGCATTCGAAAATCGCGAGGTGCAACCGTGAACAGGTCGAGTTCCACCGGATTCGAAGTGCGATGAACGGCCCCGGTAATGACGACCAGCATCAATGCTACGCAACTGACGAACGCGACGGACCGTTGAAAGGAAAACAAAACTCTCAACCGACCGGAATTCTGCGCATGCGAACAGTCGGCAGACAGAGTGGCTGCTTTAGACAGACTGAAAAGCTTCATTGAATGAGCCTTCGGCAGGTTCTGGCTCACAGGCAGTTGCTGCTGACAGAACTCAGAAGGATGTCACTGATCGGAAGGATGGGTAGATCAGCAGGAGGTAGGAAACACAACAATTGGTGAACTCAGGGAATTCCCTGAGGCGACAGTTGTTCTTCGACAATTCACAAATCGGGTGTTGAGGAGGTGGGCAGTAAAACTATTTTGGAAGGATTAAATCGGGAACCAATGGCGACCAGCCTGTTTTCAGGGTTTGTCGCCACACGCTGTACCTTATACGAGTTCGGCAGAGAATTCCACCACCTTTTGCCACAGACAGGCATCCCGCAAAAGTCCGCATGCATTTTTGCGAATTCGTCGTTTTCGACCGATTATTCGAATTCACCAGGGTTCTTTTCGTAAATCTGCTGTCATGTTTTTTCCCAAAAAAGGAGCTTCATTCGCCGAACATTCTCAATGGGGAAAAAGTTCAAACATTTCAGCACTCGTTCTGTCCTTGTGGCAGGATTCGCCGAACTTCCTCCAACTGGGTGAGTGGAATCAGTGAAATCGTGCGTGGAATACCGAAACTGAGCATATCGGGAATCCGACTGAGTTATGATGCGGTCAGTTTCTCCTGTCTGCTCTTAGTGAACTGTTACCATGCGGTCTGCAACATTCAGCCTGCGATCACCCGTTACTATCGCCCTTCTTCTGGCGATGGGCAGCCTGCTCAACTGCGGCTGTCGCTATGACGGGTCATTCATGCAGATGAACAGCGATTCGCCGATGCCATTTCTTGGGCTGCAACTTTCTGTTCGCAATGAAAATCGCAGTCTCAAAGAACCGGATCAGGTCCGGAGTTTCAATTCTCAGCCGGGAGCAGCGACCGCCCTGGCCGTTTATCCGGACTTCGCATCGAATGATGCGCACAGTCATCTACTCCACGAAGTAGTTAACGAACCTGCTACCCAGGTCTCCGTTTCACGCAACACTGGTCTTGTGCCGGCGTCTTCCAGCTCCGAGTTTCGCGGCCGCGTTCGTTATTCGTTTACCGCGAGCCAGACGGTACCTGATGTTTCTGCCGATGAAGTCACACTTCGAGTGAACAGTTTTTAGGTGCTTTCAGAATCAGTGTTCAGTGTTTAGGGAACTCGATCTCAGCTTCCTCAGTTGCGATCCCCCGGCTTCGCCGGGGGAGGAGGTTGGTAAAACCACCCCTCCCGCGCAGCGAAGCGAAGTGGGAGGGGTCGGCCGAAGGCCGGGGGAGGGCTCGCCGCATGTTGCACTCAACGCCGTCCGAATAACACCGGCGTCCCGTCGTTCACCAGCCCCCTCCCGATCTTGCTATCGCTCGATCGACCTCCCCCGGCTTCGCCGGGGGAGGAGGTTGATAAACCACCCCTCCCGCGCAGCGAAGCGAAGTGGGAGGGGTCGGCCGTTAGGCCGGGGGAGGGCTCGCCGCGTGTTGCACTCAACGCCGTCCCAATAACACCGGCGTCCCGCCGATGAACCGGCCACGCTAAGGCTGCGCGATTCTTCGACTAAAACAGCGACCGTCTCAACAAAAGGCTAAAATCACATTGCATACAGACGGGAAGTTTACGTTCTACTTTTTTCATCCTGTCGGGGAGGAAAATGATTCCAGACGGATGCGAGTATCGTTCCTGTCAGCATACATCCAAATGTGTAGACCACGCACGGAATGATGGCTGCAGAATCGTTGCCAAACAGCTGGATGGCGATCGTGGTTCCGGCGCCTGCGTTTTGCATACCAACCTCGAGAGTGAGTGCTCGCCGCATGGGTTCGTTGTAGCCCAGCAACCTGCCACCTGCATAGCCTGAAAGATATCCCAGAAGGTTGATGCCCAGCAATGGCAGCACGACTACCATGCTGGCGCTCCGGACTTCGTCTCGTTTCAGGGCAACAGCAATCGCGATGACGCCTAAAATGGCAAGATTTGCCGCGATCGGTGCGACCTTCCCGGCAATTCTTCGAAATCCACCCCAGTATCTGCTCAGTAAATGTCCTGCAATGACAGGCAGCACGATTTGCGTGACGAGCAGTGAAACTGCCTGAGTTCCGTCATATTCGACATCTTTACCGAGTGCCAGCCGCAGGGCCAGAGGAACAACAACTGGAGAAAGCAATGTGGCGGCCGTTGTCAGACAGACCGAGTAGCTGACGTTTCCCCTCGCTGTAAGGGTCAGCACATTGGAAGCGATTGCTCCCGGCACGCAGCCGACGATAATGATTCCGGTTGCCAGCTCCGGGTCGGGATTCGTTAACTGGACGGCCAGCCAGGCAAGAAAAGGCATACATGTGTATTGGATCGCTGTGCCCGCGAGGACAACCCGCCAGCTTTTCGCAAGCTCATCGACTTCCCCCGGAGCCAGAAGTGCGCCCACACCAAACATGGCGATCATGATCAGCCATTTGATGGATGAATTCCCCATCCACAGGAACGGATCGTTCCCCGTGATCCCGAAATGTGGCCAGAACAGTGCCACTCCGGAAGAGAGGAGCAGCCAGAGCAGAATGTATCTTTGCAGCATGAAGTCCTCAGTGTTGCGGGAAGGCGGCGCGAAGCAGGCACGTTGGTTTAAAAAGGTTTGCGGGGATTTTTTTTGGGATTCTTTGGGTCGGAGCGGATCAGCAGCCCGCGATTTTCGGCAGGTGTGCGGTACGATTGGGCCAGTGTTTTTGTTGTCAGTTACAGCTTTTTAATGTTATCAGGCTTTCGAAGACGCAGAACTGCGGCTTTGACAGAGGAAACAGTTTTTCGATGCCCGGAAACACCTTCGGACAATTCTTTCGTATCACGACCGCCGGGGAAAGCCACGGACCAGGAAATGTGGTCATTGTCGATGGAGTGCCAGCTGGTATTCCGCTGAACGTCGCCGATTTGAAGGTGGATCTGGACAGGAGGCGACCAGGCCAGTCTCCTCTTGTGACCCAGCGTCAGGAACCGGATGACCCCGAAATTCTTTCAGGTGTCTTTGAAGACCGGACGACGGGCACCAGCATTGCCATACTGATCCGGAATACTGATCAGCGAAGCGGTGACTATTCCGATATCCGGGACAAATATCGCCCCGGCCATGCCGACTATACATTTGATGCACGCTACGGTTTTCGTGACTATCGGGGCGGTGGACGCAGCAGTGCCAGAGAAACTACAAGCCGGGTCGCTGCCGGAGTGATTGCGAAAAAACTGATTGCCGATCAATTTGGCGGTCAGGTCGTGGCCTATGTGAAACAGGTTGGTTCGATTGTCGCCAGTGTCCCATTTCCGGAGAAGGTGACTCTGCAGCAGGTGGAGTTTCTTGCCGATGGAAGCCCAAATTTTGTTCGATGCCCCGATTATCAGGCGGCGGAGAAAATGGTGCAGCTGATTGATGAGGTGCGACGAGACACCGATTCTATCGGGGGTGTGTCCGAAATTGTCGCCACAGGAGTACCCGCAGGACTGGGTGAACCGGTCTTCGACAAACTCAAAGCCGATCTGGCAAAAGCACTTTTCAGTCTGCCAGCAGTGCTGGGAGTTGAATACGGAATTGGGTTCGGATGCGCTGAAATGCGAGGTTCTCAGAACAACGATATTTTTGTTGGCGGCTCTGGTGAAGAAATCACCGCTTCTGATGAACGTTCCCTGATTCGTACGTCAAGCAACCGACACGGGGGCATGCTGGGAGGAATCAGTTCCGGAATGCCGATCATTCTGAGAGCTGCCATTAAACCAACCAGCAGCCTTGCTCGGGAGCAGCCAACGGTCACACGTGATGGCCTGCCCACCACGATCAGAACCAAAGGACGACATGATCCCTGTCTGTTGCCAAGGTTCATACCGATGGCCGAAGCCATGGTTGCAATCGTTCTGGCGGATCACTGGCTCCGCTGGAAGGCAATCCGAACGGCCTGAACCATTTTGTAAGCCGAGGGAGTTCCCTCGTTTGCAGCCTCAATTTCGACGGAGGATTCTGTGACATCTGCTCAGGTACTGGATGTCGCCATACTGGCGGCAAAGGAAAGCGGTTCACTGCTGTCTGACTATTTCGACAACGGTGTGACCATGCGTCATAAGGGTGTTGTGGATCTGGTTTCGGATGCCGACGTTAACTCCGAACGAAAGATTGTTGAAGTGATCCGAAACGCTTTTCCAGGCCACAGCGTTCTGGGAGAGGAGGAAAACTCAGAGACAGTCGAGAGTGAGGACTTGTGGGTGATTGATCCGCTGGACGGAACAACAAACTTCGCTCATCGAATTCCGCACTTTGCCGTTTCCATTGCCTATTACCGACAGGGGAAAGCCGAGTGTGGTGTTGTCTGGAACCCGATTCGCAAAGATCTCTATGTTGCGGAGCGTGGGCAGGGGGCCACACATAACGGCGTACCGATGCGGATCGGGACACAAACGGCGCTGTCGGACATTCTGGTTGCCACCGGATTTTATTACGACCGGGGTGCGATGATGGAGGCGACTCTGGACGCGATTCGGGATTGCTTTCGACAGAATATCCATGGCATCAGGCGTTTTGGTACTGCATCGCTGGATCTGGCACAGGTCGCCAGTGGCAGTTTTGGGGCCTACTTCGAGTATGTGCTTTCGCCCTGGGATTTTGCAGCGGGTCGGCTTCTGGTCGAAGAGGCGGGTGGCTGCGTGACAGCCTGCGACGGCTCTGAATTGCCGATGCGGAAGACCAGCGTCCTTGCCGCCAATCCCACTCTGCATGCGGCCATGCTGCCGATTGTCAGTCAGCATCTGCGATCATGGCAAATCCAGACATAGCGTCCATGGTAAACAAAGTTGCCCGGCTGCATTGACGCAGCCGGGCAACGATGTGTGGTCACAATCGCTGACTGATCAGCGATTCGTTCGCAGCGAGTTGTCAGTGATCATCCGTTGGCGACGGCAGCCTGAGCAGCTGCCAGCCTTGCGATTGGAACTCGGAATGGAGAACAGCTCACGTAATCCAGACCAATCTTATGGCAGAAGATTACCGAAGCGGGATCGCCGCCGTGCTCACCGCAAATTCCAATCTTCAGGTTTGGCCGACTCGAACGACCACCTTTGACTCCCATCTCCATCAGAGCGCCGACGCCGTCCTGATCGATTGTCTGGAATGGGTCAGAGCCAATGATGTCGTTTTCACGGTAGTGGCCGATGAAAGATCCGTAGTCATCGCGACTGATGCCCAGAGTCGTCTGAGTCAGGTCGTTAGTACCAAAGCTGAAGAATTCGGCGGCAGTCGCAATCTGATCCGCTCGAACGGCAGCACGGGGTACTTCGATCATGGTTCCAACCATGTATTCTACCTTGATGCCTTTTTCAGCCAGCACGGCTTCAGCAACTGATCGAACGGTCTTTTCCTGGTCTTTGTATTCGGTCAGGAAACCGACCAGAGGAATCATGATTTCGGGATGAACTTCGACTCCTTCTTTCTTCACGTTGCAGGCTGCTTCAACAATGGCCCGAGTCTGCATGGCTGTGATTTCGGGGTAGACAATCCCGATACGACAACCGCGATGACCAAGCATCGGATTTTCTTCGTGCAGGCTTTTTACTCGGGCCTTTACCGTTTCTTCAGAAATGTTCAGCTGCTTTGCCAGCTTGGCGGCAAGGGTCGGATTTTCTGAAAGATGGCGGTCGCTGAGAAACTCGTGAAGAGGGGGATCCAGCAGTCGGATGGTGACCGGTCGCCCCGCCATTTCGCGGAACAGGCCCTCAAAGTCTGCTCGCTGAAATGGCAGCAGTTTATCCACAGCGGTCTTTCGAGCTGCTTCGGTTGTGGCACAGATCATCTCACGAATTTCGTCAAGGTGATCAAAGAACATATGTTCCGTTCGGCACAAACCAATGCCTTCTGCCCCGAACGCAACGGCCTGAGCAGCCTGATTTGGCTGATCGGCATTTGTTCGGATTTTCAGCTTGCGGAACTGATCGGCCCATTTCATCAGCTGAGCGAATCGCTGATAGGTTTCACTCTCTTCGGGCTTCAGTGTTTTTTCGATCAGCACCGAAATCACTTCGCTGGCGCTGGTTTCCACATGGCCCTTGAAGACTTCGCCCGTAAATCCGTCGATACTGATCCAGTCCCCGTCGTTCAGGACCTGATCACCGACCGTCAATGTTCCGGCATCGTAATTGATCTTCAGAGCGGAACAGCCGACGATACAGGCTTTGCCCATTTGTCGGCTGACAAGAGCCGCATGAGAACTGGCTCCGCCGAACGCAGTCAGAATCCCCATGGCAACTCGCATGCCGCGCAGGTCTTCAGGGCTGGTTTCGCGGCGGACGAGAACCTGCGGGGTTGTCGGGTCTGCCTTATAGCGTGCTTCCGCATCGGATGCATGAAACACGATTTTCCCGGAGGCGGCACCAGGGCCTGCATTGATGCCTTTGGCCAGGAACTGGCCGTTCTTTGTGGCCTGCTGCTTGGATGCCGGAGTGAAAATTGGCTGCAGCAGCTGATTCAGGTCGTCGGCCGGAATTCGACGCTTCAGCATGGCGTCTTTCGGAGTGATCAGACCTTCATTCACGAGGTCTACGGCAATACGGACGGCTGCAAACCCTGTTCGCTTGGCATTGCGAGTCTGCAGCATCCACACCTTGCCGCGTTCGACTGTAAACTCAATGTCCTGAACTTCCTTAAAGTGCTGCTCCAGAGTTTTTCCAATGTTGTCCAGCTGCTCAAAGGCTTCAGGCATATCGTGTTTCAGGGTTTCTTCAATGCGCTCGGGCGCTCGAATTCCCGCAACAACGTCTTCGCCCTGAGCGTTCAGAAGATAATCCCCGCAGAAGCCGGGCAGTCCCAGCGAGCAGTCCCGAGTCAGGCCCACGCCCGTGGCACATCCTTCCCCGAGATTTCCGAAGACCATCGCCTGAACATTGCAGCCTGTACCCCATTCATGGGGAATGCCGTAATCTCGCCGATAGACCATGGCTCGGTCATTCATCCAGCTGCCAAAAACAGCGCCGATTGCGCCCCAGACCTGTTCCCATGCATCCGTTGGGAAATCTTTGCCAGTTCGCTTCTTTGTGATGTCCTTGAATTCAGCGACCAGTTCCTTCAGGGCCTGTACGCTGAGCTCGTTGTCCTGATGGACACCCAGATGTTCTTTTTTCTTTTCGAGCAGTTCTTCGAACGGATCCGGATCGTTCTTGGACTGGGGCTTCATGTCGAGCACAACGTCGCCGTACATTTGCACAAAGCGACGATAAGCATCCCAGGCAAAGCGTTCGTTTCCGGAAGATCGGGCCAGAGCCTGCACGGTAACATCGTTCAGGCCAATATTCAGCACGGTATCCATCATGCCGGGCATGGATTCCCGGGCACCAGAGCGACAGGACATCAGCAGCGGATTTTCCTCGCAGCCGAATTTCCTGCCCATGACCTGCTCAATCTGCTTCATGCAGGCTTCAACCTGCTCCTTCAGTCCGGCAGGAAACTTTCGGTTGTTCTTATAGAATTCGGTACAGACTTCGGTCGTCAGAGTCATTCCGGCAGGCACCGGCAGACCAATGCGGCTCATTTCCGCCAGATTCGCACCTTTTCCACCCAGCAACTCCTTCTGAGTTGCATTTCCATCCGCCTTACCATCTCCAAAGAAATAAACAAACTTCTTGTCTGCAGCCATTGAGTCAAACCCCGACAGGTTAATTGCTGTAACACGCCACAGCCCGCGATGAGAGCAATACAACGGCTCTCGAAAAACATCCGATTCTTCCGTCACTGTGGTTACGGTTAGTTGACGTCACAGTCCGTTGGCGTCACCGCCCTTATCCCACCACAGTTTTATAGAAGATCTGGAAAAAAGCGAACGCCGTCTGTCAGCAGGCATGCTGCTGCCGACATCAGACTGACTCCCGGAACTGCGCGCAAAGAAAGCCTCACCGGGACCGGCGTCCAAAACGAGCCGGAACGGTAACAGGCTGACGACGAAACTTCAAGTTGTTTCACATTTTCCAGCAAAATGCGGAATCGTGATGCCGTATTGCGGCGAATTCTGTCCACTCGTCCCTGCCGCTCTTGCCTCAGGACAGGTTTTGATCAGAATGCCCAGTTCAGACGGACGCCAAAAATCAGCTCAAATTTGTATGGGGCGATGGCTGGATGGTACGACGGCAGGGGGAGTGGAAGTTCGATGGCGGTACGCGGTGTTCGAGGTGCAATTTCTGTAACAGCAGACGAATCGGCACTGGTTCGTGAAGCGGCTACCGAATTATTACGGGAAATCCTGCGCCGAAATGCGATCACAGACTTCGATGATGTCATCTCGGCCGTCTTCACAACGACTGAAGACCTGAATTCCGCATTTCCCGCTGAGGCTGCCCGAGCCCTCGGAATGAATCAGGTACCGCTCCTTTGTGCAAGAGAGATCCCCGTCCCCGGCTCGATGCCACTCTGCATTCGTGTGCTGCTGCACATCAATACCGACCGCACTCCCCGACAAATCGAACACGTTTATCTGCGTGAAGCTCAAAAGCTTCGTCCGGATATTAAAAGTGCACAATGAACAGAAACCGTCCTGCGTACACTGAAAGCCAGCCATATGCTTCGAAGACTCGGGACAAGTGAACTGTTCGTTTCCAGCGTGGCACTGGGATGCTGGCCCATTACAGGACTAACGACCCTTGATGTGACGCGGGACGCTTCACTCAAAACGATTCGCTCAGCACTTGATTCCGGAATCAACTTTCTGGACACCGCTTACGCCTATGGTATCGAAGGCGAAAGTGAACAAATGATCGGAGAGGTGATTGCGGGCCGACGAGAATCCGTGATCGTCGCCAGTAAAGGCGGCCTGCACCGCGAGGGTCGCAGTCAGCAGCATGATGCCCGGCCCGAAACGCTCATCAGAGAATGTGAAGAGTCGCTCCGACGACTGAAAACAGATTATCTGGATCTTTACTACCTGCACGCTCCCGATCCTCTGGTCCCCCCCGCAGAATCGGCTGGTGCTGTCGCCCAGCTGATTCAGCAGGGGAAAGTACGGACGGCCGGTGCCTCCAATCTGAATGTCCGTCAGCTTCAGCAGTTTCACGAAGTCTGCCCGCTTACCGCTGTGCAGCCCCACTACAATATGCTTCAGCGTGAAATTGAATCGGACATTGTCCCGTGGTGCATTCAAAATCAAATCGCCGTCTGCGTTTACTGGCCGCTCATGAAAGGACTGCTGGCCGGAAAGCTTTCGCGCAATCATCAGTTTCAGGAAGCTGACGGTCGCAAAAAGTATCCGATGTTTCAGGGCCAGGAGTGGGAAAAGAATCAGGACTTCGTCGATGATTTGAAACGAATTGCCTGTGAATCCGGATGCGATGTTTCGCAGCTCGTCATCGCCTGGACAATTCGACAGCCTGGTATCACCTCAGCGCTCTGCGGAGCAAAACGTGACTGGCAGATCCGCGAAACTGCGGGGGCAATGTCCGTACAACTCTCTGAGTCTGCTCTACATCAGATTGATGCTGCTCTGGCCCGACGTGGCGCTTCCGTTTCCCGGTCGGCGGTCAGCTGAACGGCTGCCGACTTTCAGGAATGAAAACATCCGACCGGATCACTCTTATCGGACGGGTTACGCGGTGTGTTTTGTTGCCCGATCCGTACTCCGAATCAGCACGCGGTGAATCAGTCTGATTCTGTTCATGTGTTCAGTTTTGGCGGCTGCCAGAGCTGAGTTGGGTGTCTGCGGGCCGGCTATTTCCGTCGTCCGCCAATCGGCATTCAGCATAAGTTCCTGTGGTGGAACGCTTTACGATCGGCAAGCTATAATGATGCGATCTTGACCCAATTTATAAAAAGGCCGTAAGATTCGGACCAATTCCCACATCAGACTCTCCAACGATGCTGATCCCCTTCCTTTCTGTACTGATTCTTCTTCGAGCTCCAGCTCCGTCCCTTCCCTGTTTCAACTCCATGCTCGCGATTTGATTGCGGCTTCTCAATGACATTTCGGCCCGTTCTTTTGACGGTGAGACTGCTGACGGCAGCAACATTGTTGCTTGTCTGTGTTCGCACTGCGCCGCTGCGTGGCCAGGAGCTGAGCGGGCTGACGGAGCCGGATATTGCAACGGACGACATTCAGCAGCCGATCCGAATACGAGCCGATGTTGAAGAAAAGCTGATCTCCGGCGAAACCGATATTCACCTGCTGATTGGACGAGTACGTCTCGATCAGGGGGGATTATCGATTCATGCTGAAAAGATGGCCGTCGTTTCTGATGAGAAGGACGGCAGTTTTGATGTTCGCGTGTATGGCGAGAATGTTGTTCTAAGGAATTCTGACAATCAGAAGAATCTCGCCATGCATGTGCTGCGCTTGCAGTCACTTCGAGCACCGGAATTCATCGCAGGGAGTTCACGAACGGTTGAAACATCGCACGATCCGTTGTTCAGTCGGGCGGCCGAACGATTATTCCCCGGTCAGTTTCAGTCTCGCAGGCATGTAGCGCTTCAGGTGACGCCCGATTCGTTTCTTCCGTCGCTGTCATCCGGCCTCGAAGGACTGGCTTCTCAGGGAACACGGCGAATTCAGGTTCGGCCGAGGAGCAGTCAACCGCTGCGATTCGAATCTTCGGAGAGTACAGATACGGTTCCGCCGGAGCAGGTTTATGTCATTACCGGCGGCGTCAATACACTGATCGAGGGAATTGAGCGTGACATCAGGGGCCAGCGCATTTCTCCCGGAGTGATCGACATTTCGGCTGACCGGATTGTGGCATGGACACAACCGAACGGCAGCGGCCGACTGGACAGTGGTGAGCCGCTGGTGCAGACAGCGGACATGCGATTTCAATTATATCTGGAAGGCAATATTGTCATACGGCATAAGCAGAACACAATCACAGCGACGCATGCATTTTTCGACGCCGCTAACGACAGGGCACTTCTGCTGAATGCTGAGCTTCGGGCTCTGATTCCGACGACCGGTGGCTATGTTCGAGTGAGAGCTGAACGCATGCGGCAGCTCTCTCAGGATCGTTTTCATGCACAAAACGCATGGGCCACGACGAGTCCCTATGGTCATCCGGGATATCGACTTCAGGCTTCAGATATCTTTGTTGAACCAGGCGCTGCGACTCCATGGACTGGAACTGACCCGCTGACAGGACAGACGGTTCTGAACGAATCGACATGGATTACCAGTCTGAATAACCAGCTGGTGATCGGAGAAACGCCGGTATTCTGGCTGCCGAAGATCAGTGCACCCGCTGAGGATCCCGGTATTCCAATTCGTCGTGCGACTGTTGCCCAGGACAGAATCTTCGGATTTCAGGTAAAGACCGTCTGGGATCTTACGAAGGTGCTGGGTATGCCGAAGCAGCAGGGAATGGAATGGAACCTGATCGGCAACTACATGTCGGAACGCGGACCGGGTGTCGGGGTATCGTCAATTTACAAGAGCAGCAATTCGCTGGGCAAATATTTTGGCAACGGAACACTCTACTATCAATACGACAGCGGTACAGACAATCTGGGGCTCGATCGACGTCAGCTTCAGCCGGAAAGCGACAGCCGCGGTGAAGCGACATGGCGACACCGTCAGGAACTTCCTCGCGGTGGTCATATTTTTGGCGAAATCGGATTTCTTTCTGATCGCAATTACCTTGAACAGTACGACGAGAGTCGGTTCGACAGCGATAAGGATGTCGAGACACTGCTGGGTGCTCGTCAGGATGCGGGTGCCTGGAGCGGTATGCTGTGGATGCGTCCGGAACTGAACAACTTTGAAGCCTCTACGGAGTGGCTCCCTCGAGCCGACCTGTACAGTTTTTCTCAGCCATTGATGGATGGTCTCGCCTACTGGACGTCCCATTCAAGTGCTGGTTATGCGAATCTGAATCAGATGCCCGCACCGAGCGATCCGAATGATCCCTACACGTCGCTCGGGCTGCCCTATATGAATGACGCGTCCGGACTGGTCACAATGACAAGACATGAAATCGATGCTCCATTCATGGTCGGGCCGGTCAATGTGGATCCCTATGTCATGGGAGAAGCTGCGTGGTGGGAAGAAGGGACTGGTGCCAGCAGTATTGACCGATATCTGATGTCGGCCGGTGTGCGGGCTCGACTGTTCGCATGGAAAGTCATGCCATTTGTGAACAGCGAGATCTTTAATCTGCGAGGGCTGGCCCACAAACATGAAACCATGCTGGAATACGCTTATACGGATACGACTCGTGGAATCGGTGATATTCCGCAGTACAACGAAATTGACGAGAATGCTCAGGAACGTTTCCGCACTCGTTACACGACTCAGATTTTTTCCGGCGTAATTCCAGGTGAATTCAATCCGCGAAACTATGCGATCCGAAATGGTGCGGGACTCTGGGCGAGTGCTCCCTATCATGAGCTTGCCGATGATCAGCAGGTGCTGCGAATGTCTTTTCGCAATCGACTTCAGACGAAGGCCGGTCCGCCAAATTCCGAGCGAACACGAGACTGGATGATCTGGGAGGCGGGGCTTTCATATTTCCCAGATGCTGACCGCGATAACTTCGGTGAAGACATTGGTCTGATCTACAATCATTATCGCTGGAACATCAGTGATCGAACGAGTCTGCTGGCCGATACACTGAACGATGTCTTTACCGATGCACAGAATATCTGGAGTGTGGGAATTCTGAGTCAGCGAAGTACTCGGGGGAGTGTTTATCTGGCATATCGGGAAACCGAAATCGGCAAGTATCTTGACAGCCAGATTGTGACTGCCAGCTACAGTTATCAGATGAGTCCGAAATGGATTTCCACGGCGTCATACGCCTACGACCTTGCTGAGGACGAAGCTCGAGGTTCGTCGCTGACAATCAGCCGGGTTGGGCTCGACTGGATCCTGCACATGGGGCTGGGACTGGATTTCAGTAAAGACAATGTCGGAATTGGCTTCTCGGTCGAGCCTCGGTTCGGACCGCCTTCGCCGACGAATCTCGGGTATCTGCTGGGACTGCAGCGTTAAGTTTCTTCAGGCTCGCGGTCGCACTTCTTCAAAACCTGATGATCAGTTTCTGTGATTCCTTAAGAAGCTTCGATCTGACGAAAACAGTGTCTTCCACATGTTCATCCGCACTGACTACGTGGACGACAAACTGAACTGAGCCCTGACTGACAGGCAGCACACCTCGCTGAGCCCCCGGAATAGGTTTCCGATACCCGTCGCTTCCCACAACAACACCTTCAAGATCCAGCAGATTGTATGTGCGGGTTCCATCAGGAAGTCGAATCTGAATAATGATTTTGTAAGCTTCACCAGGTTCAGGGTTGGCGGGTTCGGTCCATACGGAGAAGCTCCCCTGCGTGACTGCGTGAGACGGAGTTGGAGTGCCTGACCCCAGTGCCGACTCCGATGTACTCGATGGTGTCCCGTCTGATTCGCTGGCATCACTGCCACCGGCTTTGTCCCCGGCAGGCAGGAGACTCTTCAGCACCGATTCAGCAATCTGTAGCTCCTGAATTTCCTGTTGTTCCGCAGACGTATCGGTCGGGGTTGGTGATACGGATTCTGTGGCCGGCTGTTCGAGTTCGATCTCCACGACCGATTCCAGTCGGGACTCCGGCATCAGGTCCTTTAATTCCTCAGTAGAAACGGCACCATTCAGGATGACTCGGGCAAATGATTCCGGTCCGTGTACAACCAGCACCGCCAGAAGAATGACGATGATCCAATGGAAATAGAATGCAGCGAACCAGACGGCCCAGCGAGACTTCAGAACATGTTCACGAAACCACTCGGAATAACTTTGGACAGGGGCTGGTGCTGGTTCCTTAAGGCGAATTTTCAGAGTTGTCCCGTCGTTTTGGTCATCCGCGGTCGAAACTTTCGGACGTGAGGCTTGGGCCTTGCCATACTTTACTGACATTGCATTCATCCAGACATTGCGAACCCGAAACAACTGACCATTCAGCATGGAAACCTGTACGGGGCTGTAGTCCGCTTGTTTACAGCAGCGGAGCCACTAATTTCGCACATAGTGAAATTCACGGGAACGACGCGTGCCTTCCGGGAGCTCTTTAAATTGCTTGGCGATTCGAAATCTTCTGACTTCCTCGGCAGAGTCGAGGAAGACAAAAATCATGCTATAGCTGCCACCTGACAGAGAATGCTCATTCCCAAAGTTTACGCGAGCTGTGAACGCGTTTCCCTGAATACCAACCATCTGCTGCACCCACCAGTCGTCACCCGGTATATCAGATCGAATCAGGGCTACCGGCCAGCCTCGGGCGTGCGTCATGGCCAGTACATTCTCGACTCGATTGACCGGGTGTGTTTCAAGAGGTGTCTGAACCATGACATCTTCAATCAGCGAGCCTGGATCCAGGGTGACTCCACGGGCTGAAGCACCTTCTGCAGGGCTCGCAGGTTTCTCCATTGTGGAAACCGAAGATGAGCCGGCCTTTTCACTCGATTTGGAACGCCGTCGATTGCCGCCAGCCCCATCCCGATTCTTCCTGCCGTCCGTTCCGCCTTCCTCTGTACCGCCGATCTTTGTTGCCGTCGGTGCAGTTGCAGCAACGGCAGTGGATGCTGCGGATGGAACGACATGACTGGCAGATGATGGCCCGAAAAAGGGATGGCCGGTCACCGTTTTGTGGTCTGCTCGTACAACGGGAGGAACGATAGCATTGAGATCGGTAACACTGTCGCCCTGCTGTTTGGAGTTTTTGGGTTCCACGGCGCCAGGCATGATCAGTATCTCGCTGTCAGCAGTTTTTGTAGACGGCGCCTGAGCGATCACAGCCTCAGCGGGTTTCGTGACTTCAGGTTCCAATGACACTTCAGGTACAGGCTGCTCCTTCCGAGTTTCCACACTGCCAGAGCTGAGCCGCATTGCAGCATCAGATGCGGCAACTGACATTGACAGGCTGTCGGTGGGGTCTGCATCCACAGATGTCGTCAGAGATTCGGATCTGGCAATACGGATACGACTTTCGGATGTTCGATCATTCGTCCCTGACTTCGCAGACCTTTCCACGGCCGCGGTACTGTCTTCTCTGACGGCAGAAGGACGGTGTTCAGAAGGAGCCAGTGGTTCATGGATGTTTGCGTTACCGTGGGTTAACGAAGCACGGGATTCCGGGGATGCCATTGCATGGTCCGTCATCGCGATTTGTTCGTCGACCTCGCGGTCAACGGCATCGGAATCAGAGAAAATGAACAGGATCGTCGTTGGAGCCAGAGTAAGAAAAACGGCTGCCGCGACAGTGATATACGGGTAGTATCTGGGTTTCAACACGGCGACATCCTCGACCAGCTGCATTTGCTTTTCGACAAAACAAAAAACACCTCGATCGAGAGTAGCACCCCCAGGGATCAGTAAAAACCCGCGACATGCGAATAGCACGGATTTTCCATGAAGTCCTGTCAGTCACGGAAAGCAGGTAAACAGTCTGGGATGGCGCAGTCAGGTTGTTGGGGATGACTCTGTCGGACGCACCACCCGCAACGTGCAGATTGCAGCGATTTTGCTGACGGCTGACAGAGGCCGTTAGCGGCGCAGTCGTCACAGGCCGCAACGCCGCCTCAATCGGAGAAGTTTGAATTCTCCGGGGCAAGTTCAGGCTCGAATGGGGACAAATCCTGGCTGTTTACATAACACCACATATGTTTCTTTTGATCATCGAACTGATGCGCAGAAACTTGATTAGAAGTTTGAAAAATTTTGGCACTGAGTGCTCAGACGTTTTGAATGACATGCTGCAAGGTCACCTTCCCATGCAAACATCAACATCCCATCCGGGTCATCGACTTCCCTCAGGCACCGAGTTTGGTTCTGCTGAACGAGGGGCGTTTCGCTTTGCTTCTGTGCGTGAACCTTCCATGGAGACAACCCACGGCTCGGGAAATTCCGGGTCACCGCCAACGCCAGGTTTGCCTTCCGGACGACCGGCAAACACTCGTCCTCGCGGAAGGAAACTTATTGCTTGTCTGATGCTGGCGGCCTGCGGAGGAGGAATTTACAGCGTATGGGACACTTTGCTGCGATATGAAGCGTATGGCGTCGTTACCGGCCGAACCATTGATGTTTCCGCTCCGCTGGATGGAGTACTTCGGTATGTCCATGTGCGGGAAGGGGACATTGTGAATCAGAATGCCCGACTTGCGACCGTATTCGATCTGGAATGTGAACAAAAGCTGCAGAGGATTGCGGATGAACTGCGTGTGGCGGATGCCACTCTGCATGCAGAAATGGCAAGAATTCGCTGGCAGTCTCACGTGGATGATACTGAAGTCACCCGGTCAATGGCCGACTTCTTTGAGGCCAGCGGGCTGGTGTGTCAGGAGTCGGGCACACTGGACATTCTGCGGGATCAGCTGCAGCGAAGTCGTCTGGCAAACGAGAAAAATGCGGTGCCGGCATCTGAGCTTGAGACTCGCACAATCCTTGAACGGGCTCACAACGAGAAACTTGAATCGCTTCGCCAGTCTCTTGAAGTGCTGAGAAAACGAGCAGAAGGCGTCGCTCAGGTGCCACGGCCTGGCATCGAACAGATGGCGCCCCTTGTGGCGAAGACAGATCTTCTGCTGAATGAAGTTGAGCGAATTCGCCAGTGGATTGAGCAGGGCGACTTGAAAGCACCCGTGAACGGCACCGTCCTGCGACGTCACCATCCTGCCGGAGAATGTGTCCGATCACACGAGCCGCTGTTCACAGTGCTTGAGGAATCGTCCACTGAAATTGAAATCTATGTGCCACAGTCACAGACCGAACAGTTCAAAATCGGCGAAACTCTGAACATACAGATTGAGCCTTTCAACGAGACCGTGCCCTGCGTTGTGACAATGGTTGGAAACGAACATCGTCGTCCGCCGGAGCACATTGAAATCTATTACCGTGCCAATGCCATGCTGCTGCCGGTACGCCTGCGTCCCGCGGGCAACTGGGGCAATGACCCTCGCCTCAAAATCGGGGCTGTTGCGAGACTCCCGAAGTTTAATGCACGCGGCTGATCTTTATCTCAATCAAGCGAGCGAGTATCTGTTATGAAATCGATAAAAGCAGTGATTGCGGATGACGTTCAAAGCTCCCTGACGCTCATCGCCAAAACCCTGCAGGATGCCCGGATTCAATGTGTTCCTGTCAACAGTCCGAACGATGCCATTGCAGTCGTGCAGTCGGATGAATCTGTTCGCATTGTCGTCGTACGTTTTCAGGCTGCGTCGCCTGATGCCTGTCTGCTGGCTTCAGAGCTGCGAAAGTTCAGAACGGCCGACGAACTGCAGATTCTGGTTGTTGTGCCGGAAGGTCAGCAGGCTCAGGCTAATCTGGCGGTCAGATCCGGTGCGGACGGTATTCTGTTTGAACCGTTTGAAGCAAGAGAGCTCAGGATGCTGGTGGGCATCAGTATTGACAGCAGATCCCGAAGAGTTGATTTGTCGCATCGCGGGACGGATTCTGAATCCGAACCGGATTCGAAGGGCCACACCATGGAAGTTCCAGCTGAAGGCTCGGTGCTCGTCAAGCCTCGATTCGATTCAGCCACCCTTCGTTTCTCTTATGACGAAGATTCGGAAGTCGTACAGGAGTGGTATCGGGATGACCGTGTGACTCGGGTTCCGCTGGATCAGGTAATGGTTTGTCCCGAATGCAGCTCACTTCCAACCTTTCGCCACGGCTGTCCGCATTGTGGAAGTGCGGCGGTCAGTCGTGAAGCTCTGATCCATCATTTTGCATGTGCTCATGTCGGACCTGTCTCTGATTTTCGAAAAGCAGGCGATCTTGTTTGTCCAAAATGTCAGCTGCACGGGCTGGTTGCCGGCTCGGATTTTGAGGTTGTATCGGGAAACTATCGATGTGATGACTGCGGCCACCTGTCACATGAAACAGAGCTGATTGGGCACTGTCTGGCGTGCGAACATCGATTTTCCGCGAAGGATGCCGTGCTGTTGCCGCTCATTGGATTTCATGTACCTGGCAGCAGACTGGAATCTTCGGGGCCTCGTTTGTCCGGCACACAAGTGAACGCAGGTCAGAAATCAAAACGCGTCAGGACCAGAACAGCTTCCCCGTTGACTGAATCATCCAGCCCGCTGGCACGCTGATTTTCGATCACAGCCTTCGTATCAGAAGGGTGTTGAAGAAAACAGGACCGATTCCCGCGAACTTCTTTTTTTAAACGAGCTGTCTATATGCATTATCGCGATGTGCAACTGTTAACAAATCGCAGCGAACCATCGTATCGATGTTCTGTCCGGGCCAATACTCTGCTGTCGGACATTGTGCAAATGATGGATGTTCTGCCGCACGCCTGCCTCCTTGTGGAAGATGAGCAGGGAAATCCTGTGGGCGTTGTGGATATGGAGCAGCTGCGACGGAAAATCACTCATGCCAATCCACTCGACAGAGTGCGATGGCTGGATATGACGGTGGAGTCGGCACTGGCCGGCAGGATCGAATTGCCCGCATCATCCAGCATGCCGCCATTTGTTGAGCGTGATCCTGCCTCATTGAGATTCACGGCTGTCAGCCAGCAGGGAAGGCTGATTGCACTGGCTACGGATGATGACGTTCTGGTCAGCTGGAGAACGGTGGAAGGTACGCTGAGAAAGGCGATGGACGACTCCGTGACCGCGCTCCCAAACAGGACCGCGTTCGATATTTGCCTTCAGGCGGAGTTTGCCAGAGCTCAGCGATTCGGACATTCGCTGGCGATTATTCTGGCCGACGTGGATCGCTTTAAGTCGATCAATGATCGCTTTGGACATGCGGCGGGTGATGCAGTCCTTGGCGCTGTCGGCCGTGCTCTGCGAAAACCGCTGCGATCCTATGATATGGTGGCACGCTACGGAGGCGACGAGTTTGCCATTATCTGCAGTGGCTGCAGACCGGGAGAAATTGATGTCACCATTCAGCGGCTTCGAAGCTCCGCTCTGGATCTGCAGGGGGATCTCAGTATCCCACAGGCCGCGCCAACACTCTCAATGGGCATCTGCGTGGCACATAATCCGGAACAGCTGTCAAGTGCCGATGCGATCGTGGAAGTCGCCGATGAGTGTCTGTATCAGGCAAAAAATGCGGGCCGTAACTGCTCGGTTTGTCAGGAACTTGGCGTGAACGAACCGACTGAAACGAATACCCTCGTGGAAGAATCCCGATGCTGATTGAAAATCTTCTGCTCGAATGGGTTAGCTGGGTGCGAGCGCTGCGATTCGAGGAGCTGTTCCTGATTCTGGCCGTTGTCCTTCTTGTGGATGCACCACGTTACGCTTACAGCGCTGTTGTGATGGCTGTGTTTGACCTATTCAGGAATGGATTCCGGAGATGTCTGCCGGGACCACACGCCGAAAACTACGATTATCTGCCGTCGGTGTGTGTCATTATTGCAGGATACAATGAAGCCGATACGATCGCGGAAACGATGGAGTCGGTATGGAATCGATATCCGAATCTGCAGCTTGTCGTTGTCGATGACGGGTCAACTGATGGTATGACCGAAGCAGCCGCCGAGTTTGCGGCCGGACGATCAGGAATTACTGTGGTTCGTCGTGAGCGTCGAGGCGGAAAATCGTCGGCACTCAACGCCGGTCTGCATTATGCCACGGCAGAAGTCGTCGTCTCCATTGATGCCGACTCAAGGCTCGACGAGTCATCCATTTATGAACTTATCCAGCCTCTGAAAGACCCTCGAGTTGCCGGTGTCTCCGCAACAGTTCTTGCATGGAACCCATTCGCAAGTCTGGCTTCATGGCTGCAGGCTTACGAGTATCGGCAGACAATCTTTATCAGTCGTATGAGTCGCGGTCGCACGGGACAGCTCGGCATCGTCTCTGGAGCCTTCGGCGCGTTTCGCACCACAGTTCTGAAACAGCTGGGCGGCTGGGATGTCGGTCCCGGGGAAGATGGCGATCTGATTCTGCGCCTTCGGAAAGCCGGGTACAAAATCGGCGTTGCACCCTATGCACACTGTTACACGAACGTTCCTGTTTCATGGATACGTTTATTCTGGCAGCGTTGCCGATGGGACCGGACCGTGATCACCTTTGAATGTCGCAAGCATGGCGACATGGGCGTTCCGTGGAGCAAAAACTTTCGCTGGTCCAACATGCTGCTGATGGCTGAACGCTGGTTTTTCAATGTGGTGTGTGTCTATACGTTCTGGATTTATGGTATCTGGCTGCTGGCGACGTATCTGTCGAACTGCTTTCACCTTCTGATCCTGCTCTATCTTTGTGGACTGTTCATTGAAGCACTTCAGATGCTTGTGCTGCTCTATTATTCGGATCGTCTAAAGCACGATCTGCTTTTGTCACTTGTCCTGCCACTTTATCCTCTGTATCAGATTTATATGAAAGCCGTTGACATTTTTGCCCTGAGCGCGGAAATTCTTTTCCGGCATTCCGGGCAGGACAATTTCGTGCCGCTCCACGTTCGCACAACAACGTGGAGGTGGTAGAAATGCCCGATTTAACAGCTGATACGTTAGGCAATGATCTCTGGCAGATAGCTCACCGTAGGACTCGCTCGGAAATAAGAGAAGGAATTAACGGAACGGCGCAAGCCATCCGGAGAACTCGTGCCCTGCCGCTGCCTTCGGATCCCTCAGTGATTTTTCGAAGAAGTCCTCACTCGCGCTCTGTCACGCTTTGAATTTCTGGTAGTGGACCTTGCTAAAGGTCCTGCAGCCAGGGGATCTTTAGCAAGATCCACTACGTCCAACCCGAACTCTTTATCCTGACAGAGCACCAGGCTGGAGCTCTCCCAGCTACCTTGTCCGCTTCTTCCCAATTTTTCTGCCAACCTGCGTCATCTGCGGTTCATTTTTAACCACAGATGACACAGAGAACACAGATGAAACGCAGGAATTTTTGATGTGGGGCGCCCGGGGGTACGCAGACGCACTCTGATCATTGGCAGAAAAATTTGAGGGCAGAAAAATGAATCGCAGTGGAAGACCGGATGTCTGGTGAGTGAGGCGCTGTCAGACAATAGGCGTCGCCTTTTGCTCCGCAAAAGGATGTTCTTTCGCGAAGCGAAAGGCGACTATGGCGCTAACGTATTGTTTTCCATGTCCTTAGGACTCGCGCCCTGCCGCAGCATTCGAATCCCTCAGTGATTTTTCGAAGAAGTCCTCACTTGCGCTCTGCCACGCTTTGAATTTCTGGTAGTGGACCTTGCTAAAGGTCCTGCAGCCAGGGGATCTTTAGCAGGATCCACTACGTCCAACCCGAACTCTTTATCCTGACAGAGCACCAGGCTGGAGCTCTCCCAGCTACCTTGTCCGTTTCTTCCCAATTTTTCTGCCAACCTGCCTCATCCGCGGTTCATTTTTAACCACAGATAACACAGAGAACACAGATGAAACG
>JALHMY010000029.1:0-64454 GCA_022843805.1 Fuerstiella sp. | reverse complement strand
GAGCACCAGGCTGGAGCTCTCCCAGCTACCTTGTCCGTTTCTTCCCAATTTTTCTGCCAACCTGCCTCATCCGCGGTTCATTTTTAACCACAGATAACACAGAGAACACAGATGAAACGCAGGAATTTTTGATGTGGGGCGCCCGGGGGGACGCAGACGCACTTTGATCATTGGCAGAAAAATTTGAGGGCAGAAAAATGAATCGCAGTGGAAGACCGGATGTCTGGTGAGTGAGGCGCTGTCAGACAATAAGCGTCGCCTTTTGCTCCGCAAAAGGATGTTCTTTCGCGGAGCGAAAGGCGACTATGGCGCTAACGTATTGTTTTCCAGGTCCTTAGGACTCGCGCCCTGCCGCTTTCGAATCCCTCAGTGATTTTTCGAAGAAGTCCTCACTCGCGCTCTGTCACGCTTTGCATTTCGGGTAGTGGACCTTGCTAAAGGTCCTGCAGCCAGGGGATCTTTAGCAAGATCCACTACGTCCAACTCGAACTCTTTATCCTGACGGAGCACCAGGCTGGAGATCTCCCAGGTACCTTGTCCGTTTCTTCCCAATTTTTCTGCCAAATAATTTTTCTGCCAACTTCCGTCCGCCCGCTCAAGCGCTTGAACAGTGGCTCGCCATTGATGCAAGACACGCTGTGACAGTTCCAGCCAGAATGATGTGGTCGCCAACGAAGCGACAGGGCATTGATGTGATTCATCCGCGGTTCATTTTTAACCACAGATAACACAGAGAACACAGATGAAACGCAGGAATTTCTGATGTGGGGCGCCCGGGGCGCCGTTGTCCAAAAGACCTTCCGCCTTTTTTCATTGGCCTTTTTTTTTCAACAAAAAAAAGCCCGACATCCTGAGATGTCGGGCTTCTGTCCAAGCCTTTAGCAATCCGCTGTTCCGGGCGAGAGCCTGATATGGCGGATGCCGTTCGGAGGTCCTAGTAAAGATCTTCATCTGCAGGAGCAGATTTCTTCTTGTCGTCTTTCGGCTTTTCTGCGATCAGGGCATCGCTGGTCAGCAACAGAGTTGCCACGCTTGAAGCATTCTGCAGAGCGGTACGAGTGACCTTGGTTGGGTCAATCACTCCGGCCTTAACCATGTCTTCAAACTTATCAGTTGCGGCGTTGTAGCCATAATTGCCTTCACCGTTCGCAACCTTTTCGCAGATGACGCTGCCGTCCACACCGGCGTTGTCGGCAATCTGAGTCAGCGGAGCCCGGCAGGCACGAACGATGATTTCGTAACCAACCTTTTCGTCGTGTGACAGTTTTCCAGGTTTTACGGCCGTGGATGCTCGCAGAATGGCAACGCCACCTCCGGGCAGAATTCCTTCTTCCACAGCCGCACGAGTTGCATGCAGTGCATCTTCAACTCGCGCCTTCTTTTCCTTCATTTCACTCTCAGTGGCGGCTCCCACATTCACCTGAGCCACACCACCGGCCAGTTTGGCGATGCGTTCTTCCAGCTTTTCGCGATCGTAATCGCTTGAGCTGTTCTCAAGTTCCCGACGGATCTGCTCAATTCGAGCCTGAATGTCGGCCTTCTTACCGCCACCTTCAATAACAGTCGTGTTGTCCTTGTCAACAACGATTTTCTTTGCTGTACCGAGGTCGGTCAGTTCGATGTTTTCCAGCTTAATTCCGAGGTCATCGAAGACGGCTGTTCCACCGACCATGATGGCAATGTCCTGCAACATGGCCTTCCGGCGGTCTCCATAACCTGGAGCCTTCACCGCAGCGATCTTGAATGTTCCCCGCAGCTTGTTGATTACCAGAGTAGCCAGGGCTTCGCCTTCGACTTCTTCGGCAATGATCAGCAGTGGCTTGCCCGAATTGACAACCTTTTCGAGAACCGGTACCAGATCCTTAATGTTCGAGATCTTCTTTTCATGGATCAGAACGTAAGCATCTTCCAGCAGGCATTCCATGCTTTCGGAGTCGGTTACGAAGTATGGAGACAGGTAACCGCGGTCAAACTGCAGACCTTCGACCACTTCGAAACTGGTCTCCAGGCTCTTGCCTTCTTCGACCGTGATGACCCCGTCTTTACCAACCTGCTCCATGGCGTCGGCCAGAATCTGGCCAATTTCTGCGTCGCCGTTGGCTGCAACTGTTCCGACCTGAGCGATTGATTTCTTGGAACGGCATTCCTGAGCCATGCCACGAAGCTGTTCGATAATGTCTGCGACAGCCTTTTCCATGCCTCTTTTCAGATCCAGAGGACTAACACCGGCGACAACGGCCTTCAGACCTTCCTTGTAAATCGCCTCGGCCATTACTGTGGCCGTTGTTGTTCCGTCTCCAGCCACATCACTGGTCTTGCTGGCGACTTCACGGACCATCCGAGCGCCCATGTCCTCGAACTTGTCCGGCAGCTCGATCTCGCGGGCAACGGTAACACCGTCTTTCGTGACCGTTGGTGACCCAAAGCTCTTCTCAATAATCACATTGCGGCCGCGAGGACCAAGGGTGACCTTAACGGCTCTCGCCAGTTTGGCCACACCACGTCGCATGGCTTCCTGTGCTTCCTGATCAAAGGCAATCATCTTTGCCATGTTCTTCGTCTCCAGAAATCCGAATCAAAATGAATCGTTAAAATATTCAGTCATCGCAGACATTTGCTGCGAAGAAAATGAGCGCCCGGAACTTACAAGGCCACTCGAACCGGACAGTGCCGCAGAAATTCGACCCGCGGCTCCGATATTCCTACAGAGTGGCCAGAATGTCACTCTCACGCATTAGCAGAAACGTTTGGTCGCCAAGGCTGATTTCATCGCCAGCATACGAGCTGAAAATCACACGATCGCCTTCTTTGACCGTAAGCGGAATACGTTCACCCTTGTCGCTGACATGGCCATCGCCAACGGCAACAACTTCACCACGCTGAGGTTTTCCCTGGGCTGAGTCTGGCAGCACGATGCCACCAGCTGTTTTCGCTTCCGCCTCGGCTCGCTTCAGAACCACGCGGTCACCTAGAGGCACAATGCGGGTACCGCCTGAAGAAGCCTTTTTCGCCATGATTTTCTCCTGACCTGTCGACCAGTCGTTGAAACAGAATGCTGAAATCCCCTGCCGCACCCACACCAGCGCGACGTTCGTCAGCCAAGATTGCAGAGAAGCAACTGTCGGACCCCGCCGGCTGCGAATTATGTGCCACAAGCTTTCGAGTTGCCGCAAGTCTCTTTCGCATATGATGTTGCGCCACAACCCAGGTTTCCTTCTCACGACAGCACGGCTTACTGGAATGGGTTGTCCTGCCGAAATGGCAACTCGGCAGACAGGTGAACGGAAGTTGGCCTGATGTCGTCCAACGTCAGAGAAATTCACATTAAATTCGCAAGGTCGTATTCGCTCCGAACGTGGTTGAGGATAAGATTACAGAGCTTTCCGGATGGTTTTGACCAGCGGATTACATTGTGCGTCGACTTTCGACGCTGCCGCTTTTCTTCGTCGAAACGCGCTCACCGGTCTCCCAGGGCGTCGAAAAACTCATGTCTACCGTTCTTGATCCATCGTCGTCAGTGCCTGGTGCAGCTGTTGAACGACGTAAAGACATTCGCAACATTGCCATTATCGCCCACGTTGACCATGGAAAGACGTCACTGGTCGACTGCCTGATTAAGCAGAGCGGAGTTTTCCGCGACAATCAGAAGATGGGCACCTGCATTCTTGACTCCAATGATCAGGAGCGAGAGCGGGGAATTACGATTCTGGCGAAGAACATCGCCATGATGTATGAAGGCGTCCGCATCAACATTATCGACACTCCCGGGCACGCGGATTTTGGCGGCGAGGTGGAGCGAGTGCTGAAGATGGCGGATGGAGCTCTGCTGCTGGTTGATGCCTTCGAAGGGCCTCGTCCGCAGACTCGTTTTGTGCTTCAAAAGGCACTTGAGTGCGGGCTCTCCCTGATGGTGGTCATCAACAAGATTGACCGGCCGAACTGCCGTCCTGACGAAGTGCTTTCCCAGACTTTCGATCTGCTGGTGGAGCTGGGTGCAGACGACAAGACACTTGACTTCCCTTACATCTTCACAAGCGCAATCAACGGATATGCAACCCATGATCCGAAGAATCTGGGCGGCGACATTCGTCCCCTCCTGGATATGGTGCTGGAAAAGATTCCAGGGCCTGAAGTGCGTCCTCACGATGCTCTGCAGCTGATGGTAACTTCTCTGGAATGGTCGAAATACGTTGGGCGCATCGCTACCGGACGAATTAGTGCCGGCCGGATACGCACTGGTCAGCAGATTGCCCTGCTTCGTGGCGACGGAACAAAGGTGCTGGCAAAAGTTGATCAGGTTCAGCTGTACGACAATCTTGGACGAACAGATGCGGCCGAGGCCTTTGCCGGTGACATAGTGGCAGTGATCGGAATTCCTGATCCGGAAATTGGTGACACCATCGCGGATCCGGCGAATCCAGTAGCCCTGGAACGCATCGCTGTGGATGAACCGACACTGTCGATGAAGTTCACCATCAACAGTTCTCCTCTGGCAGGTCAGCATGGCAAGTTCGTGACGAGCCGACACCTGCGCGATCGTCTCTATCGTGAACTTCAGTCGAATGTCGCGTTGCGGGTGGAGGAAATGGGTGACAAGGATTCCTTTAAGGTATCCGGTCGCGGAATTTTACACCTCGCTGTTCTGATCGAAACGATGCGACGCGAGGGATTTGAGCTGTCGGTTGGAAAACCGGAAGTCATTATTAAGGAAATCAACGGTCGTCGACATGAGCCGTACGAACTGCTCGTTGTCGACGTTCCCTCGGCTGACCTGGGTCCGGTGATGGAACTGGTCGGAGCACGTCGGGGACAGGCAACCGAAATGACCACATCCGACACCGGTCTGACTCATCTGGAATTCAGTATTCCGGCTCGCGGTTTGATTGGTATGCGGACGAGGATGCTGAATGCAACGCGAGGTGAAGCAATCATGCACCATCGCTTTGCTGAGTATCGTCCGATGGAAGGCGACATTGCGACTCGACAAAACGGCGTGCTGGTTTCTCAGGAAAGTGGCAAAACGGTTGCTTACGCTCTCTGGAAACTTCAGGAACGGGCCGATCTTTTCGTGAACCCTGGTGAAGACGTTTACGAAGGGATGATTGTCGGCGAAAATGCCCGGGATAATGACATGACGGTCAACCCGATTCGCGAGAAGAAGCTGACAAATATTCGTTCGTCCGGTGCCGACGATGCGATTCTGCTCAGACCTCCCCGTGACATCACACTTGAGCTGGCACTGGAATACATCGAGTGGGATGAATACGTGGAGATCACTCCTCAGGTAATACGGCTTCGGAAAGTTTGCCTCACCGAAAACGAACGTAAACGAATGCATCGCGGAAAGTGATCCATCGCTGCCATCTGGCCCAATTCCGTCCTGCTTTCACTGGGGACGGAATTGCCTTGTGGTTCTGTCATCGGAACCCAGGTTTGCTCATGGTCTCGAACCGTCTGGCGGAAAACGCAGCATTTCGATTATAATCGCCGGACTGCGGTTACGCGTGTGAAGGTTACGTGTGTGAAACGTAGCCGCAGGTTCTGTCCGGCGGTTGTTTGCTGCCGGAGTACGTGCGTGGTATTGCCCCTGTTGTGGGTCTGGATGCGTTCGCCATGGAAGGCCAAAGCAGCAAAAAACCTGCTCTGCTGAGTCGAGTTTATGATAAACCCGTGGCAGCCGTGGCCGAGCACATCTTTCTGCTGGGCATCTGCGGAGCTGGCATCCGCGCGCTGGCTGAGATCCTGCTTGATGCCGGGCATTCCGTTACCGCCACAGACGTTCAACTGAAATCACGCATGGATGCTCATCAGTTCTGGGCAGACTGGGGACATCCTCGGCTGCGAATCTGTGACTGGGATGAGTCGGCTGCCATGCTGGCAAAAGCGGGTGATTTGCGGGACGCTACCTCTGTCCAGGTTCCGCGATTTTCGCGAGTCGTCACTTCGGCTGCCGTTCCAGGCAGTGATGTAAGGCTTGAATACGCCATTGCACACGGAGTTCCAGTCGAGCTTTTGTCAGCTGCGCTGGCTCGCTGCTTTGCGTCACATCGCCAGATCTGCATTGCTGGCACGCATGGCAAAACGACAACAACCGGACTTTTATGGTGGATTCTGGAATCGGCAGGCCGAAGTCCTTCCGGATTTGTCGGAGGGCGGATGGCGGAGCTGCAGAGGTCGGGATATCTGAGGCATTCCGGTGCCGATCGAGGGATTGCGGTTGTAGAAAGCTGTGAGTATCGAAACAGCTTTCTCAGTCTTAGTCCCGATCAACTGGTCGTGACGGGAATTGACCGGGATCATTTTGACTGTTTTCCGACTCGTGCCGAGGAAGATCAGGCGTTTCGATCCCTTGTCGCACGGCTCCCTGAAACCGGCAAAATAATTGTGAACGGAGACTGCACGCGCAGTCTCGACATTGCACGGGAATTCTCAGGGCATGTCATAACTTATGGTTTGCAGGTGCAGTGCCAGTGGTCTGCCGATCACTTCAGGCATTGGGAATCCGGGCAGCAGTTTGACGTGTATTTCGGAGCCTCCAGGGCCGGAACAATTCTCCTGCAACTGCCGGGCCGGCACAATGCAGGTAACGCACTTGCAGCGATTGCCGCGGCGACGGAAACCGGACTTTCTTTTGATGAAATCGCAGATGCGGCTGGCCAGTACCGGGGTATCGAACGCAGATTTGAGCGACGCGGCACATGGAGGGGCATGGAGCTGATCGATGACTATGCCCATCATCCAGGCGCCATTGCGGCCACTTTAACGGCAGCTCGAAGCATCTTTCCCGGTCGACGCCTTGTCGCGGCATTTGAACCTCATCAGTTGTCTCGTACGGAACAGCTGTTCGAACAATTTCGAGATTCGCTGACAATCGCCGATGAATGTTTGCTTTTGCCTGTGCTTCCGGCTCGTGAACAGGCGAGTCACGCGAAATGCTGTCGGACGAGCGGTCGGCTGGTCCGAGCGGTCAATCTGGCCGGAGGTCGAGCATTCCTGCTCGCCAATCTTGACCAGGTGCTTGCAAGAATAGACCATTCAGGCAAACCCGGTGATGTTGTAATAACGATGGGTGCAGGCAGGACGAATCAGATTCATGACCAAATCAATCGAAGACTTCAAAGAGATTTTGTTGCATAACGAACCGCTCAGCCAGCATACCTGGCTGAAACTGGGAGGTGCCGCAGAATTTTTCTTTACTCCCCGAACGCAGGAGGAGCTGCTGGATGTTGTGCAATATTGCCGACAGCAGCAGATGCCCATTCAAATCCTCGGAGGCGGATCAAATATTCTGGTACGTGACGAAGGCGTCAAAGGAGCCGTCATTCGGATTGTTGAGCCCCTGCTGTCCGGGGTGACGATCGATGGCACGACATTGGTCGCTGAAGGCGGAACTTTGTTGTCCCATGTCATTGCGGAAGCAGTCCGTCATGGGCTGGGAGGGCTCGAACATCTCGTCGGAATTCCCGGAACCATTGGTGGTGCCATCGTCGGGAATTCCGGTGGCAGAATCGGTGATCTTGGGCAGGTTGTCACAGGTGTGACCGTACTGACTCAGAATGGTGACATCGCAGTTCGCAAAGGTGATGAATTGTCCTTTGCCTATCGTCGCAGCAGTCTGCAGGATCTGATTGTGCTGTCCGCTTCGCTGGAACTGACTCGCGATGATTCAGAAGAGCTGACACGTCGTATGAGGAAGAACTGGATTGTGAAGCGATCCACACAACCGCTGGCGGATCAGTCTGCCGGCTGCATTTTTCGCAATCCCAGAGGACTTAGTGCAGGCGCTCTGATCGAACAATGTGGGCTGAAGGGGATGGCCGTCGGCAAGGCCAGGATCAGCGATCGACACGCGAATTTTATCGTGACCGAGCCAGGAGCATCCAGTCGCGATGTGGAACAACTGATTGCCCGCATTCAAAAAGCAGTCGCAGAGAAGTTTGCGGTCGATCTGGAACTGGAGATTCGAGTCTGGCCAGCCAGTGCCTGATACTCGATGGGTATTGTGCTGACGGATTGAACTCTTAAGTCATGCACATGGCAGAAGTCGTCCGGCAACCGGACTTTTGCGGCGCAGAAACAATCATGGCTTCAGACGACAGGACGTTAACGTGTGGAACGGACAACGCACCGAAAGTGCTGAGGATTGCTGTTCTTGCAGGTGGCACGTCTCCGGAACGTGAAGTCAGCATTGACAGCGGCCGGTGTGCCGCGAATTCTCTGAGATTGCTCGGACATTCCGTTACGATCATCGATCCCGCCGAGCAGACGCTCGATCAGCTTCTGCCGGAGAGTTTTGATGTTATTCTGCCTCTCGTGCACGGCACCGGTGGAGAAGATGGCAGCCTGCAGCGCCAGCTGGACAAACTGAATGTTCCATATGCGGGCAGTTCCGCCGAGGCTTCGGCACTGACGTTTGACAAAGTGCGGACTCGAGATCGGCTTGAATCCTGCGGGCTCCGTGTTCCGCCGGGACGAGTGGTGCGGCCGGAAACGACTTTCGCAGAATGTCAGCGATTCGCGGAGCAACTGCGATTTCCCGTTGTTGTCAAACCGGCAGCGCAGGGCTCCAGTGTTGGTGTATCCGTTGTCTCAGCAGCCGGCGAACTCAGAACGGCACTCGAACTCGCACGTTCCCTTGGGGCGGTGGTCCTGATGGAACAGTATATCCCCGGCCGCGAGCTCACCGTTCCACTGATCGACAGTCGTCTGTTACCGCCTGTCGAAATCCGACCAGCGGGAACATGGTATGACTATCATGCGAAATATCTTGACAGTCAGACTCAATATGATGTCAACCCTGCCAATGTCTCTGCTGAGGTGTGTGAAGCTGCAGGGAAGGCGTGTGAGGTGTGTGGCGTCGCTGCTATTTGTCGAGTCGATCTGCGAGTTGATCCTTCGGGCCTCTGCTGGATCCTCGAAATTAATACGATCCCTGGAATGACGTCACACAGCCTGGTACCAATGTCAGCCGCGGCAGTCGGACTCAGTACCGGGCAACTTTGTGAGCTGGCAATGCGGGCCGCGATAAAGCGTTTTTTTCACAGGAAGGACAGAGGTCTGTTTTCGGAAAATGCCTCAGACAATATGGCGTAAACGATCGATCCGCTCAGGTCCACATTGGAATCGCCTGGGCCTGATTGGCCATTGTGTTTTCGGCCCAATGGGCCATCCGTTTCCATAGCCTGTCCCATAGGGCCAGAACCGCTCCGTTCGCAAAGGTTTTCATAAACCTCCCAATCAGTCTGGAAATGTGTGGCATTCGCTGTCATCCTTATCAAATTGAGATCGCGATGCTTACGTATATGGGAATGTGGAGCGTTATGAAGACTCGAATGTTTGTCGCATCAATCCGGATGTTTTTGTACATCACCATTCTTTTGTCTGCCTTCGGTGTCGGAAGTCAGATCCCGGCCGGCATGACGGAGGACAGCGATGAGCCGAATACTCTGGCCGAGTATTACGGTTTCGCCGGAATTGAACTGTTTAAACTGGATGCTCGCGTCTTCAATCTGTTATCCGGTGATTTCAACGGCGACGGAATGAGCGACATCATGGTTGCCGACAATCGGGATAGCTCTCTGCGTCTTCTTGTACAGAGATCTGAACGGCCTGAGCCGCAGAAGAATGTGGGGGCACCCGCGAATGATCTGAAGTCTGACTGGCGATTTGATATCCGACAGATTCCTGTCGAAAAGCAGCTGGCAGGGGCTGCAGCTGCGGATCTCAACGGCGATGGTCGAACGGATGTGGCTTATGTGGGCGTTCCGGATCAGGTGATCGTGCGATATCAGCCGGAGGCGGGCAAGACAGAATGGTCCGAGAAATGGACCATACGGCTTCCCGCGCTGAAGCCTGCAACATGGATGATTGCAGCGGGTGATCTGAATGGCGACAAACGTGCGGATGTGGTCGTGCTGGGCGAAACCGTGACTTATGTCATTTATCAGAATGCGTCCGGGAAAATGGATATCCCCGTCTCACTGATCAACACATCCACTCAGCTTTCCATGGTTCAGATTTCAGATATCAATGGAGATGGCCGCAACGATCTTTGTTATATGGCGAACGAAGGAAGCACTCGTGGCCTTTGTGCTCGATTTCAGACGGCTGACGGGCGGCTCGGGCCTGAGATTTGTTTTGATTTACAGCAGCCTCGATCTGTCACGCTTCAGAATGTTGATCAGCATCCGGGGCAGGAAATTGTGACAGTGGAATCCCGCACTGGTCGAATTGTTGTTTCCGGGCTGGAGTCGGCGGCAGAAGAAGTCGGCAGTTTGCCTGAGCGACTGATGCAGTATGGAATTGGTTCCGGCGGCAGTGCCAGAACTCGTTCATTTGCGGTGGCTGATGTTGACGGAGATCAGCTGACAGATGTTCTGGTGACTGATCCCGACCAGGCTCAGTTGCTGCTTTACCGCCAAAATGGCATTGACGGCCTGGGGACAGCAGAAGTCTTTCCAAGTTTACTCGGAACAAAGGACGTCAGCGTAGCCGACCTCGACGGCGACGGTCGCATGGAAGTCCTGTTACTGAGTGAGAAGGAATCGGTTCTGGCCACCTGCTCGTTTTCCGAGGGGCGTCTGACATTTCCCACGTCCATTCTCAAGAAGCCGGATGGGTTTGAAATGGCGGCGATCGAACCATTGCCGGGATCCGCTGGAATGCAGATTGTCCTGTGCCTGTCGAAAGGCTCAGGAAACAAGGCTCGTATGGAATTCAGAAGGCTGACGAGGGACGGCGAAGCGGGCTGGAAGCTTGTGGAAGAATCGGCTGTTCCGGAAGTGACCGGCGCGCTCGGAGCTCGCGGAACCGATCTTGTCGCCATGGATATTAACGGTGATGGTTTAAAAGATCTGCTGGCTGTCCCGAACGGCACGAGTGAAGCCGGTGTTCAGGTACTTCTTCAAAAGGCAGATGGCAGTCTTGAACTGATCCGACGTCGAAGCGAACTGGATCTGGGAATTGGGTCAGTCGGCAATTTGTTTATTTCCGGCTCTCAGTTGCTTGTTGCTCGCGACTCGTTTGCAAGATCCGTTGAATTTTCAGACTCCGGATGGAACGTCAGGGACCAGTTTAACGCGGGAGAAACTTCAGCACGTCTTGAAGGCGTCGCTCAGCTGGATCTGGACGGTGAGGCGGGGGAAGAGATTGCACTTGTGGATACGGGCGTAAAGAGGCTTCGCGTTTTGAAGAAGTCCGATGGGTTGTTTCGTCCCTGGAAAGAGGCGGAGCTTGGAAACCTGACGTTTATGGGATCGTATGTTGCCGACCTGAATGGCGATCGACGGCCCGACCTGTTGCTGGCTGGTGCGCAGCATTTCTCCGTGCTGTACTCCGGACGACGAAACCCCATACTTAAGGAGATTGCCTCCTACAAGCCAAAGAGAGAAGACGCTTTTGCCGCCGATGTCATTGCCGGCGATATTAATGGCGACGGAAGTACGGATTTAACGGTGATTGATACGAGCATTAACGGGGTTGAAATTCTGCGATTTCATGAAAATGAAATCAAATCAGCCACGCATTTTCGGGTCTTTGAGGAGAAGCGGCTGGTGTCCGAATCAAAAAGTCGCGGCACTGAACCTCGCGAAGGTCTGGCAATCGATGTGACCGGGGACGGACGACTGGATCTGATATTGCTGTGCCATGACCGAATGATTGTTTACCCACAGGATACTGGGCACGCTGCGGAGACCGCCGTAGAGGCTGCTGGCCGCTGACACCGCTGGGTTACAACCGAAATCCGCACGATCTGATGAGTCCGATCGTCCTGTGGAATTTTCAATTCTGCGGACTGTCAGACAAATGAGTTTCCAGGGCAGGCGATTTTGTTGATTTTCGTTTTTAAGCCATCAGCATACTGTGATAAGGATGCTGAATATTCGACAGGGAACGAACGATGGTAAATCCTTCAATTGTGATTCCGAATCGCCGGATGTTTCTTGGAACTGCTGCTGCGGCCGTTGCGGCGGGTATGTTGCCTTCACAGGGACGTGCGGATGAATCTGCGGTGGGAGAGGGGCAGCTGCACGCAGCACCGTTTCGGTTTGATGTGACTCCTCCGATGGGACACTCGCTTTGCGGCGGCTGGATCAAGCCAGTCGTGGGCGTGGATGATCCACTCGAGGCGATTGGATTTGTACTGCTGGGCTCCGGAAAGCCAATCGTGATCTGCTCGGTGGACTGGACCGGATTGCTGAATGAAGCACATGTTGAGTGGCGAGCTGCTCTTGCGGAAGCGGCCGGGACAACGATTGACCGTGTTGCGGTGCACTGCGTCCATCAGCACAATGCTCCATTTGCCTGCCTTGAGGCGGAGAACATTGTGCTGGCTCAGGGAGATCTTCCCCACATCGTCGAGCTGGATTATTTCCGTCGTTGTCTGGATTCCGGTCGAAGTGCGGTAGCGGCGGCTATGAAAGCTGTGAAGCCGGTCACTCATATTGCACATGGTGAGTCCAAAGTGGAGAAGGTCGCGGGCAACCGCAGAATCCTCGGACCCGAAGGTAAAGTGATTTCTCAGCGCGGCAGCAGTTCAAAAGATCCGAAGCATCATGAGTTCCCGGAGGGTCTGATTGATCCGATGCTGAAGACCGTTGCATTTTACCACAACGATGAAAAACTGATTGCCTGTCATTACTATGCCTGCCACCCAATGAGCTACTACGGCGATGGTCGTGTCAGTTCTGATTTTTGCGGGCTTGCGAGAAAGCAGCTGCAGATGAGCGAACCAGGCTGTACGCACCTTTACTTCAATGGCTGCGGCGGCAACATCGGCGCCGGAAAGTATAATGACGGGTCCCCGGAAATGCGGCCTGTGCTGACTCAGCGAATTCTTGATGGCATGGTGAGTGCGGCTGCGGGACTGCGTCCGGAAAAAATCGCCAGCCTGAAGTGGGCCTCCGTTGATATTCTTCCTCCCACAGATCCCCGATACAGTGAAGAAGAAATCATGAAGGGCATCAATGATCACTCACAGTCCGTTGTCAACCGAAATCGGCCATCATTTGTCGTGTCATGGATTCGACGGCATCGGAAAAATATCCCGATCACACTCAGCTCACTTCATGTCAATAACGTATCACTGCTTCATTTGCCCTCAGAGACCTTTGTTGAATACCAGCTGGCCGCACAGCAAACGGCCAGCGACCGTTTCGTTGCCTGCGCGGCTTATGGCGACGGTGGTCCGTGGTACATTCCAACTGCAAAGGCTTATCCACAGGGAGGATACGAGGTCAGTGTTGCGTGGTGTGATGCGCGGATTGACGAAATCCTGACCGGTGGCATTAATTCTCTGCTGAAATCTGCAACCTGACGGTCCCGGAATTTCCTTCCAGACTGTCCCAGCTGTCAGGACACCGCAGATAAAGGTCACCGGCAAATTCACCTGCAAATGACTTACCGGAATGCACCTCAAACGGCTCGCTCAGCTGCAGCTTCTGGCCCTGCAGCATCACGCAGCCCTTCAGCAGCTGTTGTCCGGGTGACTCTTCCGTGGAAGGCTGGTCCGGCGATTTCGGTGAAGAATCGGGACGGGATTGGGTGGAGTTCGTGTTCCACGTCCCGTCCCATTCAATCCGATACTTCTGCCCTGGTACCATCCTGAGTACCGCCGGTTGCCAGCCTCGATCCGCTTTGATTGTTGCGGACAGCGGACGATCCGTTCGAGGTGTTCGAAACCGGGACTTCCAGTCCCAGCTGCATCGCCGACAGTCAAATCCCGACTGCAGGTGATCAAGAAAGAAGCCGAATTCAAATTCAAGCTCTTTTCGCTGAGAATCAAATGCGGAACCAAATGTCTGTCGTTTTCCGTTGAGCAGGCTGATTCCATATGTTCGAAATCGATCAGAATAGTTTGAATTATTGACCATGAAATGGCACAAAGCCCATCGCCATGCATAGTTCCTCCAGCCGTCCCCGGACGCCTGATCGAGTGATGTTATCTCATCAATCGACGGTCGATCCGAATTGCGAAGAAAATCGATGACGTAGTCGGGCGTGTTGACTCCGGAGTTGTTCTCCACCCAGTAATTGCCCATTTCAGCCATGCCCTCTGCATACCACGTGGGGCCTGTACTGCCGAATGTCTGATAGCAATAGGCGTGCACGGCTTCATGCTGCGGCGTGCCGAAACGTGATGAAGCATATGAAACTGCGCTGACATTCATTTGTCGACCGATCCGAACACCCTGTGCAACCGTCAGTCCGCCGTTTTGCACGTGAGGTCTGACGGGAGCAGGCAGAAGTTCGGCTGGCCACGTGTCCGCGTTGCTGACAACACAGCATTCGATGGTCTTCCTCGATGGGGCACCCCAGTAGCCGGATACGATTCTGAGCATTGTCTCCATTTTATCAAGGAGTTGCTGAGCATCCCGTTCAGGCAGGTCCGTCCGCATGACGAAGTTTTTTGAACGAAATTCACGTGGCGGTAAATTCGCCCCTTCATCCGCATCAGCGTGGCCTGGCAACAGTGAAATGCCCGCCAGGCACAGTGACACCCGGATCAGACACTGTACCACCCATGTCAGTCCCGTGCATCTCTGCACTCTGCATCTCAGCACCGGTGCCGTGCATGTCCCGCCGGACAGCAAAGTCCGCGCTGTGTTCACCAGAATCTCAGTTCGTCCACAGCCCCAAAACGAACGGAGAAGCTGTTTCACCTGTGCAGGATTGATCAAAATATGTCCTCAAAATCATTCGAGAAACAGAAATTCTTTCTGATTGAGAAGCACGTGACAGATGTCTGTGACGAGTTCCCTGCTGACAGCCACTTCCTGTCGGGCGATGTTTCTTTCGTCCGCGACAACGAACGTGAATTCACTGATGTCCGCAACTTCCTGCATCGTCGGATGTCGACAAAATGCCTGCCGGTACGCGGCATTCAGCAGCGATTCCAGTGATGAATGTTCTTCAGCGACCAGCTTCTCAGCCCAGACGGCTGCCTGCTGGCTGACAAACTCATTGTTCAGCAGAATCAGTGCCTGTGCGGGCACATTGGACACACTTCTGCGGCCAACAGCTGTCGCGGGAATTGGCGTATCAAATGCCAGCATAAAGGGCGACAGGAAGTTTCGATTCACGGACTGATAGATACTTCGACGCCCATCGCCATCAAGCGGCCCGCCTTTACCGGGACGACCACGCCCCTGCATAAATGAAGTCAAATATACGGGCACCGGTGGTCCGTACATTTTTGGCTGCAGGCGTCCGGAGACCATCAGCATTGCATCGCGAATAATCTCCCCTTCCAGTCGTCGAAAATTAGCGCGGTGATAAAGGCGATTTGTGGGGTCAAGTGTTTCCGCCATTTCGCTGCGATTACTGCTCATGCGATAAGTTCTTGAAAGTACAATTCGTCGAATGAGCCGATGAATTGACCAGCCATCGTTACGAAACTCGTCGGCAAGGTAATCCAGAAGCTCCGGATGCGACGGCAGCTCACCCAGCACGCCGAAATTGTCAACAGATGGAACGATCCCGGTTCCCATCAGGTGTTGCCACACCCGATTAACAATCACTCGTGCAACGAATGGATTGTCTTCTGCGACGAGTTTTTCGGCCAGTGCCATGCGACCGCTGCCTGTCGCTGCGGAAGAATCTTTCGCAGCTGGAGAATCTTTCTCATCCGTTAGTGCTGAAAGAAAACGACGAGGTACCAGAGAGCCCGGATTTTTGTGACTTCCTCGAATAAACAAATGCTCATCTTCCGGCGATCCGTCGCACATCACAAGAACGGGGAATCCATCAGGAATTTGTAATGCTGCATCTTTCCACCGCTGCCGGATGTCCTGAAAATCGGCTGAGTCTATGAATGGGAACGCGTCAAAGAGCAGTGCAGCGGCCGGCCATTGCGGATCACTCAGCACCGTGGTACTCCACAACATCAGCATTTCAGAAAGTGAAGGCCCATCATCTTCTGATGTCTGTGTTTTCAGTTTTTCACAGAGATCCGAGAGCTTTTTCGCAATCTGCAAATTTGTCTCTATCGCGCGATCATATGCAGGTTCACCAGATCCTGGTCTGGAAACAAAGCGAATCTGCCGAACATTGAACCAGCCGTTTCCGTTATCAGTCAGTTCAAGATGGCAGCGATGGCCCTGGTAGCGATGAACGTCTCCGGCAAGCCGGATCCAGCGAAATTCACCGTCGGTCTCAATCGCCTGCCGTGCTCCGTGAAACAGCAGTTCGCTGAATTCATTCATCACATAGCCGTCAATCACAAGCCGCATCCCTGAGTTCTTTCCGGCAACTTCCACCAGGATTTCCGGAGTCGTTAGTTCAAAGGTGGGTGAATGCAGTGTACCCCTGAGCTCCGGAGCAAGTTCGGCAGAAGAAAGGCTGTCAGATGCCGTGACGGTCAGACCCTGATTCGACCACGAAATACCCGCAGAGATGTCTCGCTTCGCTGAGTTCTTCAGGTGTGAAAAGGCATCGCCGTAGACCAGCCATCCATCCGGCAGACCATCTCGAAAATCAGCAAATACGGGATCTGACTGTGCTTTGTCGGCGTCCGCTGCCTCCTGAATTCGCTGACTCCACTGACGAACGGTATTCAGCAAATTTTCGGAGTCCGGTTGTCCGGTGGCAGCAGCCTTCCAGGACTTTGCAAGTTCAGCCGGAAATGACAACAGGTTGTCCGGATGCAGACTCGTCTCTGTCGCAAGCTGAGCTTTCATCCGACTGGCGGTGGATGACAACTCCTTCAATGTGTCAGAGGAAGCTTGTGACGACAACATGCTGTCGAGGCAAATGCTGGTGACAGCAGCAAGCTTTTCTGCGGTCCATAAGTTCAGATCTTTCCGCAGTTGTTGTTTCAGATCGGCGCGCACAGTCTGCAGAGTGTTGAGTGCGTCGTCAATTTTTCGCTGCGGGGTCAGCCAGTCCGTCCGCCGCCGTGAACTTTGCAGATACCCTGAGAGTGCGTAGTAATCCTGGGCGGTGATTGCATCAAACTTGTGATCGTGACAGCGGGCGCAAGCAACGGTGAGTCCCAGAAATGTTTTTGAGAATACATCGATCTGATTATCAATCCGGGCAGCTTCCTCCCCCTTCACGTCAACCGGCGCATGTTTGTCTTCGCTCAAATACCAGAATCCGGTACCAATAATTGATTCATTGAAGCCCAGTTCGGGATGCCTTCGGGGCTCAGCAAGAAGGTCACCAGCCACATGCTCAGTCACGAACTGATTATAGGGGACATCCATGTTCAGTGCGCGAATCACGTAATCACGATATTGCCATGCGTATGGCAGAGGATAATCAAATTCATGACCAAGCGTTTCTGCATAACGTACGAGGTCGAGCCAGTGTCGAGCCCAGCGTTCACCAAAGTGAGGCGATTGCAGCAGCTGATCAGCAAGTTCAGAGATCGCCGACTGTGTATCTGACGGATCATTGAAGAACTTCTCCTGCTGTTCAACGGTTGGCGGAAGTCCGGTCAGATCGAAATAGAGGCGGCGGATCAGTGTGCGACGATCTGCATCGGCGGCCGGTTCGAGTCCGCTGTTCTTCAGACCTGAAAGTACGAAACTGTCGATCGGCGTTTCAGCCCAGGGGGAATCGATGACAGGAACTTTGGGGCTGGAAATCGGCTTCCATGCCCAGTGTGCTGCCTTTCTGGCCGCCAGCGGAAACTCTTCCTTCTCTGATGTAAGATCGGAAGGTAATTCCGACTGAGGCCATGGAGCTCCCAGCTGAATCCATTTCTCAAGGATCCGAATTTCCTCCTCCGGCAGCCGACTTCTCGGCGGCATTTCGAAGCTTTCGTACCGCACTGCCGAAATCATCAGACTTTGCTCAGGATGAAATGGAACAATCGCAGGACCACTGTCGCCTCCGCGAAGGATCGACTGGCGGGAAACCAGCGAGAGCCCACCCTTGAGTGATGCGGGAGCGGCACCATCCTTCAGACTGTGACACTCCCCGCATCGCGACTGAATCAACGGCTGGACTTTCTCCTGTACCCATTTCAGGTCAGCTTCCGAAATGGCCGTGGCAGTGGCAGGCTGTTCTGAGCCAGCTTTGCTGTCCGAATCGTCACTGTCTGCGCCAGCCTTTTGATCGACCGCATCATTTGCGACCGCATCGGCAACCATTTGTGAAGGAACAAAAACGCTGACCAATAGAACGAACAGAATGCTGAAGCCGGGCAGACTGTGCGGCAATATTTGCTTCGCCATTGTGTTTCCCTGCGTCATTGCATTCAGTACCCTGGCATTCATTTTTTGTATCACTTTCGTACCTGAGCGTACTCGTCAGTCCCTGCTGGTATGGGAATTCTCGCGTCAGACCGCCATATGTTCAACGGCATAAGCGTAATCATCATTCCAATCGATGAAATATTCAGGTCCGATTGCCCATGCCAATTGGGGGCAGATTCCGGACTTTTTTAGAACCCCCGAGTTTAAAACTGGCATCTCTGAGCAAAGGCAGGGAAACTCACAAAGACTTCAAAGGTGCATTTTCGCAGCCTGTCTGGTAGTCTCCTGACGAAGACTATGGCCCGTATTCGCTGTTTTGGTTGAAATCGGCAGATTTTTCAGAGCACTGTTTTCTCCGCAGAGATAGTCGAACGAGAAGGGCGCTGAAGACGCTAAAACGCTGAGAGTGAACATGAGAATTTTGCTGCTTGCAGATATTCATTCAAACTGGCCGGCACTCTCCGCCATCAATGAGACTTTTGACGCATGTCTGTTTCTGGGAGATGTGGTAGATTACGGATCTGATCCCGTGCCATGTATTGATTGGGTGCGGCGGTATGCCACCGCTGTTGTCAGGGGCAACCATGACCATTCCGTTGCACAGAGGGTGCTGATGCGTCCCGCGGGAACATTTCGAAGAATATCGGCTGCCCTTCGTCCGCATCATTTTCGAGTACTAAGCGACGATCATCTGACATGGCTGGCACGTATGCCGGTGACCCGTTACCTGACGCTCGGCGGACATCGACTGCTGCTGGTACATGCAACTCCCCGCGATCCAATGGACGAGTACATTCCGGATTCCGAAGAACAGTGGCAGCAGCGGCTGGAGCATGTGAATGTCGATTTTGTCTGTGTTGGACACACTCATATTCCCATGCATCTTCACCTGCCCAATACTCAGGTGATCAACCCCGGCAGCGTCGGTCAGCCCCGCGACGGTGATCCTCGCGCCGCTTATGCGGTGATTGACAGAGGAGAAGTGCAGATGCACCGCGTTGCATACGACATTGATCAGTGTATTGACCACATGCGACAGAGTGGTATCGACGAAGAGATCGTTCAGAAATCCGAACAGATCCTGCGTACCGGAGGCCGGACCACGACCTCTGCGCTCAACGAGCTGTGACCAGTTGATTCACGTTTGTACGACAGGCAATGGATTCCTTCTCTGATTTCTGAGCGAGTCCTGACTCACCGCACATCCGATCTTCCACTGCGTTTCATTTTTCTGCCCTGAAATTTTTCTGCCAACGATCAAAGCGCGTCTGGTGATCTGTCAACACTTCGTTTTGGGGTGCGATGGGCATTCCTGCCCGTCAAAATGCAGTCGGACAGGAATGTCCAACCTACATTTTTAGACTTGACAGAGCATTCGGTCCCGGGCTCCCCGATAAGAAATTTCTGCGTTTCATCTGTGTCATCTGTGTCATCTGTGGTCAAAAATGAACCGCAGATGACGCAGGTTGGCAGAAAAATTGGGAAGAAACGGACAAGGTAGCTGGGAGATCTCCCGTCTGGTGCTCTGTCAGGATAAAGAGTTCGGGCTGAAGGTAGTGGATCCTGCTGAAGATCCCCTGGCTGCAGGACCTTTAGCAAGGTCCACTACCGGAAATTCGTAACGGTTCACGTTATCAAAATGGACGTGGGTCAAACTCAGGGGATTTGTTGGATCTCGAACATAGATGTTAGAGACAAGATCATTGAGGATCTTTGGAAGCAGGTGGCGATGCAATGGGAGCAGATTGCAAAGCAGTCACCCCAGCAGAGTCTTTCCATCAAAGTCCGGCTGGAAGGCCCGTTGTGCTGAGTCCGGCTGGAAAGCCGGACGTACGTCAGCCTTTCCAGGCTGACTTGCCGGGCGTGACCCGGCTCGAAAGCCGGACATACAGGCGTGTCGACCTGCTCTGCAGGAATTTCTCCTGACAACTCCCACACTTGGGGCTTCCATGTACGTTTCGATGGTGGAATTGCTGCAATGAGCTCCGGACTTCATCCATCCGATGTTCGGAAACGAAGACCGGCGACTCGGGAAGTTCGATGAACTGGTAGGTCTCGAATTCGGCGGTGGGCGTCAGGTCGAGACGCTGAACGTCTTCGTCAGTAGTTCCATAATCGAATGTTTCATCGATGCGTTCCGGCGGCAGGTTTTCCCGCAAATGCTGCTGAAGATCCTCTATGATCTTGTCTTTCGCGTCCATGGACGGACGCTAAAAAATTTACCCACTCTGACCCAGGAGCAATTTGAATCCGTGAATGGTTACGGAAATTCAAAGCTTGACGAAGCACCAGTGAGGACTTCTTCAAAAAATCACAGAGGGATTCGAAAGCAGCAGCAGGGCACGAGTCCTCCGGTTTTGTGGCACCAGACGGCTTGCGCCGTTCCGCTAATTCCTTCCCTGATTTTTCAGCGAGTCCTTAAGCTGCATCACGATTGTTCGGCTGCGCTGGATTATATGGCTGCCCCGTACCGGCAGATTCAAACGCTTTGATTTCCAGAGACGTCAGCTGATCGAGCAGTTCGCGAATACTGTGCTCCGCTTCACGTCGATCGGCCTTCCAGCGTTCCTGAAATTCCTGGAGCTGAATCTGACGGGCTTCGAGCTGTTGCTGAAGTTCATCGACGACAGAATCAGCGGACCTCGCCTGAAGCATCGCTTCGCGCTCGGCAAACCAGTTCTCCAGTTCTGCGCGATCCCGTCGAAACTGTTGTTGTCGTTCAGTAAGTTCGGCGGATGCAATTTCAATTTTGTCGCGTTCTGAATTGATCTGACCCCTGACGCGATCAAAAAAGACCTGTACATCGCCGCGAGCCTGTTCCAGGCGGGCACGCGCGATCTCTGAAGCGGTCGGATCTCGAAACAGTCCTGATTTGGCTTCTTCAATCGCAAGTCTTTGTTCGAGAATCTCGCCCTGAGTCTTGTCGAGTTCTGCCCGCAGTCGGGCAAGTCGCTGTGATCGCTCCTCAAGTCGCTGTGCCAGCTCCGTCAGAGAATGTTCCTGCTGACGCAGCCGGACTCGGCGAGTTTCCAGATCCTGGAGCATCGCCTCACGTTCCTCTTCCGCGCGCCGCTGCAATCGCCCGATGTCGGACATTGCGGCCGTGCGTGTGCGTTCAATGAGTCTCAGTTCACGTCCGAGGGAGGCTTCCGTTTCTTCGAGCTTCTGTCGAATTCGAAGCAGCTGAGTGAACCGCAGGCGATGCTGTTCGGAAAAACGATGTCGATCGGTACGAAGCAGCTGCTGTTCCCGCCGGAGCTCTCGAACCTCGATCTCCAGATCTTCGCGAGCACGGCCGAGATGTTCGAACTGAAACCGGTAACGTCGCTGCAGATTGCTCTGTTCAGTCAGCAGCATCTGCCTTCGTTTCTCCACTTCTTCACGAAGTCGCTGCTGTTCTGCTTCCAGTTGCTCGCCAAATACCTCACGCTGCTGCTGCAGGTCTTCCGCCTGTTGCTGAAGCTCGGTTTTTTGCTGTTCCCGCTGTTGTCGCCATTCCTGCTTTTCGCGATTCAGCTGTGCCAGTTCGGACGAAATCTCGTCTCGTACCCTGTCAGCCAGTTTCTGTTTTTCCGTGTTCAGGATCAGTTCGATCTGCTGCAGCCGTTCCGTATGTTCGCGATGATACTCGTCCCGAGTCAGATTTGTCTGGCGACGTTCTTCGGCAAGTTGCCTGCGTTGTTCTTCCAGTTGCTGCCGTTCGTCGTCAAGCTCCGCTTTCAGCGCCTGTTTCAGCACGACGCGTTCTTCACTTAATGACCTCTGAGCGGCTTTCAGTTCGGCAGCTGTCCTGTCAATCGCCTCTTCCTTTTCGGTGGCTCTTGCCAGACGCTGCTCAAGCTCCAGCTGCATCTCCCTCTGCAGCGAGCGGTCCCTGGCGACCTGACTGACAAACTCCTGAGCATGTTGTTCAAATGCGCGTCGATCGGCTTCAAGCTGTCGATGTTCTGCTGCAAGTTCAGAACGGCGAAGCTGCAGTTCAGAGAAACGATTCTGGAGAGTTTCTGCCGCCGCTGATGCCTGTAGCAGAATCTGTAACGCATCTGCTTCATTCGAAGCCGTCTGGCCGGTGGCTGACGCGGGCAATGAAGAAGTCTGATCGGAACTTGAACGAACAGCGCTTCGAACCGCTGGCATTGCTGATCGAGCTGCCGGAAGCACCGTTACCGACGCAGCTGGTTCGGATCCGTAGTCAGCCCTTGCACGCAGCGAACGCTCACTGTCGTTTGAAAGTTGAGCGTGACCATGTCCCTGACCGGCATCTGGCACAGCGAACGCCGCAGAATCAGCCGCAGACAAACTGCCTTCGCTCGGCGCGCGGTCTGGCTGCAATTCTTCAGCCTGCAACTTTCCCGCGAACTCGGCCGGCATGTTCGGGATTCCTTTCCCAAACCTCGGTGTCACACATCAAACTCAAACACAACTGGCGGATCTGTTCCGCCGCCGCTCGATCAGATCATGCTGACCCCGGAGTCTTACCGGGATCAAGCATGATGGTCGTCGGTAGATCAACCCATAGCCTTCTGAAGCATATTGACAAAGTGCTGCTTCGGAGGAGCACCGACCACTTTGTCTACCAGCTGGCCGTCTTTAAACAACATCACTGTCGGAATGCTGGTAATGCCGTAGCTCGCGGCCGTCTGGTGGTTGTCGTCAGTGTTCACTTTTCCAATCTTCACCTTGCCAGCATATTCGTTGGCAAGCTGCTCGACAGTCGGCATCAGCATACGACATGGTCCGCACCATGGTGCCCAAAAATCCACCAATACGGGTTCGGAAGAATCCAGTACTTCAGATTTGAAGTTTGAGTCAGTGAATTCGTGTAAATTTCCAGCCACACCAGTTCTCCTCAAAATAGCTCGAATATGTCGCTTCATCATCAGGGTCGACGAAGCCCCGTCCGAACAGGATTTGCGATCCGCAACCCTGAACCTACGGCCCGAACAGCTGAAACCGCCTCGTGCGTCAACACTCCGAGCATTGACAGTGCCTTATTATCAACGTTTGGCACTGGATTATCGGCATTTCAGCAAACACTGTCAACGCGACTCTTTTGACGAGGCTTGACGTAAATCCCTTACAAATAAGCAGATTTCGCCTGTTTGCCCCCTGAAATCGACTGACCGGGCTGGCACGAAATATCGCAAAACGCCTAAACTTCGCAAGCTGAGCAGGTCGTGCGGATTGTTGATAACTCCGTTCGACTGACGGAATCACGGCTGTTGGTTCTTATGGAAACACATGCCGATGCCAGTTTTAGTCGCAGCGGAATGCGGTATGGAAGGCCCTCCGATGTTTCCTCGAAAATTGAATACTGCGGTCTGTTTTGAACTTACCAAAAACGACCGGAATCGAATTGTATTTCCAAAACTTTGCTGCGTGTGTCTTTTTGTTCTGCTGCTGAGCGTTCGGGTTGTTGGTCAGCCGCCGTTCACTTCTGACCCGGCCATAGTTCCCTCGAATACTGACTCAGTCATCTCGGCGCCCATTGCAGAGGATGGATTGCGTGCGACGGAAGCTGACTTTGACTGGACTCAGTATCGAACGTCCGCAGCGGATCTGGCAGTTGGCCTGCCATTGCCGTTTCAGCAGCGGAAGCCCAACCTAACGGAGGCTGAGGCCGAAGCGTATGTGGAACTTCTGAATATGATTCAGGAACGCCGCTTCGCAGTGCAGCTGGATGCCGGTGGAGAAGATCGCACACTCAATGAACAGGAAAACGTCTGGGAATCGGCTTTCTACAAGTTTGAGGAAGCTCGCCGTTTGGCATGGCGGAACGGGAAACTGCAGCTGAATTCGGGCGAATCGGGTATGGCCAGTCCTTTTGGAGGAGGTTCCAGGGAAGGCGGAAATCTGACCCGTGCTGCAATATCGTCATCCGCCAAACCGATTCCCTGGAGCCTGATAGGAGACATGCGGAGCCATCCTGAACATTACGTCGGGCGCCCCGTTGTGATGTACGGATTGTATAGTCCTTCCGGCCAGGTTCAGCTGGACACAGAAAAGCGAAACGTTTATGGCAGCACGTCGGGAGTAAAACTTCAGCGAGGTTTTCTTCGCAATCTGGCTGACCTGAAGGACCTGGCGATTGTTGATGCTGTTGGCTATATCGGTCCAAACAATCAGCTGAAGCCACTGGAGACCTGGACTGGAGATCAGGGCGTTTCCGTCCCGGTTCTTGTCAAGGGCTGGTTCGTGAAGCTTTGGGGCCAGCAGCCCCTGATATTGACGGAAACGATACGATTGCTGACACCTCGTCCCTATGACGAACTCATTCGTCAGCACACCGTCAATCGATCCTCGCTCAGGGAGGAAGAACGCTGGTTGTACTATGAGACACTGCGACAGATGCAGCTGACAAATGCGTCCTCACAACAGCAGCTGGCAGCATCTCTGTTGCAGCGTCGGCTAAGTCAGCTGATGAGTGAGATTCAGGACAAGGCGACCGCTGACAAGTCTCTTTTGGAGCGAGATCTGCGGAGGGAAGCGATCACAGAAGATCAGTTCCGCACTCGTCGCACTCGGCTGGATCGGCAGCTCGGAATACGGCTTAAACGGCACCGCGAGTATCTGACATCGCCTCAGGAGTTCCCGCTGTTCGTTGATATCTTTCAGAATCCGGAGGAATGGCACGGTGCCGTTGTTTCTCTTTCCGGACATGTTCGACGCGTGGTCAGTTATACGGGCGATTCCGAGATGTTTGGAAGTCAGCCGCTGCACGAATTGTGGTTATTCACAGACGATTCACAGCATAATCCGGCGGTAATTATCACGCCGACACTGCCAAAAGAGTTTCCAGTCGAAGCGGAAGTGGTTGACCGAGTTACCGTTACCGGCTGCTTTTTTAAGATGTATGTCTATCGTGCAGATACTGAGCACAGGATCGCTCCACTGATCCTGTGTGGTCGCGTTGACTGGGAGCCTTCCGATGACCAGATTCAGTCGCTCTCCGCGGAAGGAGCCCTGCCAGCTGATTCGTCAAGGGTGCTGGCTGCCCGCCGTCGTGCAGATTCTCGTATCAGTGACACGGCCGTAATGCTGTTTGGCTTCCTTTCCATTGTCGTGATGATGGCCATCTGGGGACGAGTACAGCGCGATCGACGGGAAAGAGAACGGCTTCTCGTTCTGGTAGACTCTCGCAGAGATTTACACCACAATCCTGCCGAAGATGTACTTTCCGGTTTATCAGGTTATGAAACCAGCAGTCTTCCACAGGAATCTAAGTTCTGAAGGCCGTGGGACTGACTGCCGTTCCGGACTGCTCGTACCAATACTTGTTGCCAACGAACCGAATTCAAACTCTCATGACTTCCTCCCAGGATCTTTCTCATCGCCCATCCGTGTCCCGGAATGCTCAATGCGAACTGATCAATCCGTTCCCGCCAATTCGTGATCGTCCGATTCGACTGGGAGTGCTGATCAGCGGCGGTGGTACTACTCTGCTGAATTTTCTCGAACAAATTCGCAGCGGACAAATGAATGCAGAAGTACCGCTTGTGATTGCAAGCCAGAGAACGTGTCGGGGCGTCGAGCGGGCTGTTGCTGCGGGGCTGGATTGTCGAGTCATCCGACCACGCGACTTTACTTCGACAGCGGGCTTCAGTGATGCTGTTTTCAGTGAACTGCGTGCGGCGAATGTCGATCTTGTGGTGATGGCCGGTTTTTTGAGTCTCCTGAGAATTCCTGATGACTATGCATGGAAAGTCGTCAACATTCACCCGTCGCTGATCCCGGCGTTTTGCGGACATGGTTTTTTCGGCCATCATGTTCACGAAGCAGCCATCGACCGAGGTGTCAAAATCAGTGGTTGCACAGTACATTTTGCCGACAATCATTATGACCACGGCCCGATTATATTGCAGAGAGCAGTGTCCGTTCCGGATGACGCAACCGCCGATCAGCTTGCCGGACTGGTTTTTGAACAGGAGAAAATTGCTTATCCTGAAGCCATCCGACTGCTGGCAGACGGCAGGGTGAAGATCCGATGTCAGGTCGCCGCTGTATCAGCGTCACCGCAACCGACAGACGCGGACCAGAATTCGAATCTGCTGTGACACTGTGCGGCTGTTTCGTATCAGCTTTTGAAAGTACGCTGTTGAACCCTTCTTCACTGCCATCTGAACTCTGCGAAACCGCTCAGCGCAGGCTGGTATTGATTCAGCGGAACCCCCGGTCGGGGAGTGGTGTTTACCGGGGCGAACTGCTGGCACTCGTCAGAAGGCTTCGCCAGCTCCAATTTCGAACTCGAATGTTCCGCAATCGAACTGCTCTGGATCAGTATGCAGCTCTGCCACAGGTACGTGAACAACTGCGATGTATCGTGGCTGCCGGAGGAGACGGCACGGTTACAGATCTTGTCAATCGGCATCCGGGGGTACCGCTCGCGATTCTGCCACTGGGTACGGAGAACCTGCTGGCAGGTTACTTTGGCCTGAAGCCTGACGGTTTTCAAACGGCCGAATTCATCAATGCCGGCATGGTGCGCAAACTGGACAGCGGGATGGCGGCTGGTCGTCGCTTCCTGCTGATGTGGAGTGCAGGGGTCGATGCAAAAATCGTGCACGACGTACATTCATCTCGAACCGGTAACATTCGCCGATTCAACTATCTGCTCCCGGTCATCAGAGGCTTTTGTCAGTACAGACCACGGCCAATGACCTTTATGACCGACGACCCTGCACAGACCGCAACGGGAACATTCCTGCTGGTGACAAACATTCCGGCGTATGGAATGGGATTTCGGTTTTCTCCGGATGCGATTCCTGATGATGGTTTGCTTGATGTCAGGGTTTTCAGCGGGAAGACTCGCCTGAGTTCATTTCTGCACGCGGCCAGTGTGCGATTGAGCTGTCCCTGGCGGGAATCGGGAGTTACTCGTTTACTGACTCGGGAGTTAACAATTCTTCCACCTGATTCCAATGGAGTCGCCGCTGCACCTGATGCGATACCGGTGCAGACCGACGGCGACCCGGCCGAAGGACTTCCGGTAAAAATTGGTGTCGATCCAAAGTCGCTGACTCTGCTTGTTCCGTGTTCCTGAATCAGTCACAGTCTGCTTTCTTATGGCCTTTTGTTTTTGAATTGCTGCTCAATGCCCAAACCAGCCGAACAACCTCGTCGAATTACCTCCTCGCCCGCCATTTTGGGGCACGGCATGGATAAAGGCTCCGACCGTCAGCCATGGGAAATGGCACTCTGTGGTGATTTGACAGATCGCCAGGGAGATCTGCTTGGCCAGCTGACGGAAGTTAAACCGGGAAGTCGGGGCATTCTGTATTTTGATTCATGCGGCGGCAGCGTTTACACCGGACTCGCCCTTGCAACACTCATCCGCACTCGGGGGCTGAAGACCACGGGCGTCGTGATTGGAGAATGTTCGTCTGCGGCTCTGCTGCCATTCGCTGCATGCCACAGGCGATTCGTAACGCCTCAGTGCACTCTGCTGTTTCATCCGATGAGGTGGCAGTCGGAGGAGGATGTGCGACTTGAGGAAGCGACCGAATGGGCAAGACATTTTAAATTGCTTGAAGCGGAGCTCGATCAGGTTCTCTCATCGCTTTTTCCTTTACCAATGGACGCGCTGCATGAGTGGACCCGCCCGGGGCGATTTGTCAGTGGTCCCGAACTGTCCGCCGCTGGTGTCGCCCAATTATTCAATCCGTTTGACATTACCGATCCCTGGAAGACAATCCGCAGTGCCTGAAACTGATTGTCGGGCCTGTCTCAGCAGCCTGAGCAGCGATTTGGCGCCTGTTGTTGATGTTTTTTAACCTTTACGATCGTTTCAGATCTTCTGTCAACCGGAATACAAAGATGTTACCTCAGTCTGCCATCCGTCTGCTCACTGCAGTTGTCGTTGTTTTTTCGATCTGTTGTTCCGTGCCAGCGGCTGAGAAGTCGAAAGTGCTGATGCTGACACAGAGCAGCGGGTTTGTTCACGGGTCGGTTCGCCGACCGGAGAACAAACTTGCGGTTGCTGAAGTCGCAATGATACAGCTCGGACAGAAAACGGAACTGTTTTCGGTTGACTGTACGCAGGACGCGGCTGCCGATTTCACAAAGGAAAACCTGGCAAAATATGACATCGTGATGTTCTACACGACGGGCGCACTTCCGATTCCCGAAGCTCACATGGACTATTTCCTGAAAGAGTGGCTCCGGGAAAAAGGCCATGGCTTTATCGGTTTCCATTCTGCCACGGATACGTTTGCAGACTATCAGCCGTACTGGGATATGGTCGGCGGTACCTTTGACGGACATCCCTGGAATGCAGAAAATACGGTCACGATCACGGTGCATGAGCCAGAGCATCCGGTCATGCAGCCATTTGATGGTGAGTTTCAGATTCAGGATGAAATCTATCAGTACCGAAACTGGCAGCCGGAGAAAGTGCGGGTCCTGATGAGTCTGAATATGGCAAAGACAAAGCCCTCAATGCCGTATCACGTTCCGGTCGCGTGGGTGAAGTCGTGGGGCGACGGCAGAGTTTACGTAAACAATCTTGGGCACAACGAAACATCATGGGCCGACGAGCGTTATCTGAAATCCATCACAAATGCCGTTCGATGGATGCGACAAGAAGTGGATGGGGCATCCGATCCAAATCCTCAGTTGTCAGCCGATCAGAAAAAATTGGCAGAATCCGTCGCCCCGAAAACGAATTAGTACCATCCCCCATCCCTCGTGCCTCATCGTACCACACATCTTTTGTGTGATAAAAAATGAGCGGCACGTCAGAACTCGGGGCCGAAGGTCCGGAAGGTGAAAGCCCAGGGCAACGCCCTGGGAACGTAGATCATCAACGACAAAAGCCCCAACGGGGCGGAATGGACGCGTGGTTCATTAGGCCCTTTCAGGGCATTCGTCATTGTTGTGTGCAATTCCTGGGGCGATGCCCCAGGCTTTCACACTGAGCCCCGTTGGGGCAGGTTGCAATGGTTCATTCATTGAAACGCATGAGACGTTAATGGCCTGTGGGATCGATCCTGGCGTTTGGAAGCTGGCCCCCATGCAATGGCCAAACCAACATCCAATCCCTCCTCTGTCCGCCTCACGACACGTCTGTGTTATTCTCGTGCACCGATTTCACAAGTGACGCTGAACCAATACATTTCCCTGCCCTTGATGAACTTCAAATTCTGATCAGTCCCTATCCTTTGTCGCCGAACAAGTTCCGGTCGCTCCTGGTCGTCAGTTGACGAAAGTATCTGGACCTGGAACATACCCTTACTTCGGTCCTGCCATGCTACGATAAATTGGACTGTGATATCTCCGGAATCAGTATGAGCGATACATTCTCCATACCGCACCTGCGCGGCGGTGTCGTATCTCAGCTCGCGATGGCCATCGATTGATGTTGTTGCACCCGCAATCCCCGGGGGAATGGCTTCCTCAAAAAACGAAACGGGAAACTCTTCGGTTGTGGTATGAACGATACATTCGCCCTGTCGCACCTGAGCAGTTTCGTCGTAGCTGAGTTCACGATGACCGTGAACGCACTAATACCGAGTGCGACGGAATAAGATTTCGGGAAACACTGCACGACGCTCGAAATCACAGGCAAAATGAGCGCGATGCTGATGAATCCGAGCCCAGATCGAGGCATCGAAGGCCGATCAGTTCGAAAACCACCAATTCAAGGTTGCGACTAACACGTAGGCGAGTCTCTCCGAGACTCGCGATTCAACCGTATAATCCGGCTTCACACTGAGCATCGGGTCCTGGCGAGGTGCAGGGATCATCGAGTCTCGGAGAGACTCGACGGTTCTGCGTGAAATGAATTGCGTGGTTCGGATTCGTTGTATAGACCGCTTATGAACACTCATGAACGCTAATGATGGCTCATGGTTTCTGAGGTCCAGCCGCTGCTCTTCCCGAAGACTTCGTCGAGCAATGACAGCCTGAGTGTCCAATACGCATGATGCCATTGTTTCTCCACTTTTTTTGCATTCATGAGCGTTCATTGGCGTTGATCAGCGGTTGAAACTCATGTCTTCTGGCCGTTCACTGTTTGGCTGACGCTTAGGTCCGGCCATGGAGATCCCTCGCTGTTTCATTTGCTTCGTCCTGGGTCTCGCACTTCATTTCGTACAGAACCGACCTGACTACGTGTGAGGCATCCCACAATGATCCTGAAAGATGGTTCGTGTTCCCGTTGTCGCTTGGCGACGGTTTTGTCTGCAGTTGCATGAGGCGACACGTAGGCGAGTCTCTCCGAGACTCGCGATTCAACCGTATAATCCGGCTTCACACTGAGCATCGGGGCCGGGCGAGGTGCAGGGAACATCGAGTCTCGGAGAGACTCGACTACGTGGGGCGCACCTCGATTTACTGGCCAGTTGTGATACGAACGGCAGACTTATGAAAAGTATTGTTTCACTGCAGGAAGCCATTCCGTTCTGATCCATGTGATGCCATTACCAGGTGATACACTATGGTGGCGCCAGTTTCCGTTGTCCAGAATTTCCTGGATACCGGGTCGAATGAAAAAATTGTCCGTATGGATCACCACCGGACATACCGGAGCACGTTCTGCCAGATAGTGGGCCACATCCCGCCCAGTTCCGGGATCAAAACTCTCGGGGTCATTTTCGCGGAATGGGCCCAGGTCATAATCCAGCGAAATGAGGCCGCATCGCAGCAGATTTCGACTCAGCCATAAAATACAGTCCGGACTATTATCGATAAAGGTGACAGATTTTTTCAGACCTGCACCGGCCAGCTGCTGCCGCATTTCTTCGATGTTTGCCAGATCATTCTCCAGAACCAGTAACAGGCGTGAAACCGAGACCATCTTGCTGTGAACCTCACCCTGAATGCGCAACTCAATGCCAGTGCCCGGAAACTTCGCAGGAATTTGGGATGTGGCGAATTACCGGGTTGATCGACCGTGGTGATCCACGGAATCGGCATCATACAGGGGATACGGCTGACCTGCACTTGTCGGGAATTCCCGCATATACGGCTTATGATGTTCAGAGCATCTCGCCAACACACGAATGGCCGTTTATCGTTCACCTGGGACCGTGAAATGCCAGGGTGGGGATTTTGAGAGAAAACTGTTCGGAAAAGCGTCAGCGTTGAACGTCACTTTGCGAAAAGCTCATGCCATTGTTGCATCAGCCAGCAAGTCGCTCAAAAGTTCTTCCCGGAGTTCCTCCACTGCCCTTTTCCAGATCAGACGCAGTGAAGTGACGTCCCGGGTTGCCATTTCGGGAGCTGAATCAATATGTCTCACCAGAGAAGTTTTCGTCCTGATTTTCCCGTGAAAGCAATAAGTGTGCAGGGAAAAACATGACGGGCGGGTGCCCAGAGGAAATTTGTGTTCAACCGGCACTGTGCGGGAATTTTACAAGGCACCTGCAGTCGATCTGGTCACTGAGCAAACTCCGGAATCCGCGCGGTTCGACATTTCGGGAAGCAGCGGGTAGCCATATCTTTCGAAGGCTGGCTGAAGTTCGTCTGCCACCCTGGCCATCCATCGGGGATCATCACGAAACACGTTTTTGCGATAGCGTTTCAGCTGCGGCTCCTCTGGTTTCAGGACATCATAGAGTTCATCGAACCCAGGAAGATCAAGAGCTTCGTATAGCTTTGCCATTTCTTCGAGCGGCTCCTGTTCAAGATTCTCGAATCGAATCTCATGCAGGTTTTCCTGGGGGATGAGATATCGGTCGCGTTCATAAGCATCGAAACAGGCCTGATAGCTGCGAATGATTTCCATTTCAGCGTCCTTAAATACAGGACGTCCGAGTCCGTTTTCGGCGATCATGACCTTGCGAAGATGAACAGCGGATCGAAAGACGTCATAAGGGTTGCGATAGATGTAGACGAATCTGGCGTCTGGAAACATTTCCAGCAACGTTGAAATTCGAAACGTGTGTGTGGGCGATTTCATCACCAGTCGCCGGTTTGTCAGGAGCGTGATTTTTTTCATAAGAAGGAGTAAAGAAGTCTTCCAGCGAGCGCGTTCATTGGGATTCAGATTATTGATATCCAGTGTCCGCCAGTATTCGCGAAAATCCTCCGGCGTCGCGAGAAAGGCATATGGGGAGAGACCGGACATCACGCACAGAGCGATTTCATCCTCCTGCGGCGCGTCCCATGACAGTTTTACGTTGTCCATCGGGCGGGATTTCGGCAGCAGCCCTGCCGTCGCCCTGCTAACCAGCCTTTCGGTGAGCAGAAAGTGCCATGGAAAAAGAGTCTGATACATATTCGGGGAGGTATGACGAAGATCGCGGCTCAGCAGGCCATGCAAAAGGGTCGTTCCGCTTCGCCAGAACCCCAGAATAAAGATAGGTGGCTCGGTCAGTGTGGTCTTTTCGATCCGGGATCCGTAGAGAAGCTGCTCAGCGAGGGCAAGTGCGGAATTGTATGCGGCTGTAAAAGGCAGAAGGGCGATCCGATTCCATCGCGACAGATGTAAATCGGGCTTTCTGCCGAACAGCTCAATGAGTTCACTGATCCGCATACCGTGCCATAGAACCATGCCACGCTGCGAGGATCGTTTTGTTTTCTGAACCGGCGCCGACAAAAGCGATGACATTATACTGCTCCGACCATTGGACACTTTGTGCGGCGGATTTACCGGCAGCAATCGTGCAGGCCCGAGAATTCGCTCCGTCAAAAATTCGTGCAACTGTGAAAGGAGAGGAGCCGTCAGGGAAATGAAACTAACAACAGAAAATCAGAAAAAATGGATGATGGCATCCCTGCCATCATCCCATTTTCTGCTTACCGGCTGGACAGCGCGGCAAATGTTCAGACTACTCTTTGTCTGTCTGGCGACGTTCTTCGCGTCGATCGACGCGACCCTCACGTCGTTCCAAACGCTTCTCGCTGGCAGAATCTGAGTTGTCGACCTGAGACATTAGCTTCTCAGCTTCCTTCCTGTGCTTCTCTGCTGTCTCTGCTCCCTCGGCAAATACCTGACTCAACTCCCCGGAGGCGTGGCGCTGAAGAACTGTCAGCTTGGCTTTCATAGCACCATGGATGGCGATCTGATGGCCAAGAAAACACTGGTCTGCTTCAACTCCCTGCTTTTCCTGAAATTCCGCTTTTGCGGATCGAAGGCATTCCTGAGCGATCTCCTTCTGGATCTGCACAAAGTCGGCACCAGAACCTCCCTGCGCATCTGTCTGTCCGGCTGTTCGATCGGCCTGAGTTCCTGATGCCGGACGGACACTGGGAGCGTCATCGCGTGTTGCCTTCGCCTGATCGACTTTCTGACGGTTGGTTCGGCTGTTTGCTGCCTGTCCCTGATTTCCCTGGGTTGGCGTATTGCCTTCCTGCAGTTCCTCCCCTGCGACATCAGGAGCATATTTCTGCAGCTTCTTTAAATACGCCTGGTGCTGCTCAACCATCATTGACGCAAACTGTTTCACCTCTTCGTTCTGAAGCTTCTCACCAGCCATCTTTGAAAGGGCGATTTCCGCCTGATTGTCGATGGCAACTGAGGCTGCCATTGCCTGGTCAGAATTCTGCCATCCTGAATGGTCAGCAGTCTGTTGTCGCTGTCCCGGCTGATTCTGCCCTGTTGGTCTCTGGCCGGACTGTGTCTGCCCTGGCTGATTCTGGGCCGGTTTTGTCTGGCCAGGCTGCGGCTGATTATCCTGAGCTGACACATAGGCTGCACTCAGCATTGCTCCGGCAATCGGGATGACTACCATCTTGCAAATCTTCATATCCTGCTCCCTCTCCAAATACTCGCAGGCATGGCTCCATACGCATCGCCAACAATAGCAACCCGTCCCATGCCCTCATCGGAAGAGCCGCAAATACGATGCCGCGTTGTTACAGCGGTTTCAGTTTCGTCAGGAAACTCTGCGGCAGAGGTGATAAACGCTTTGCTCAGCCCAGGAGTACTTGCTCGCAGATCTGCCTGTGAACCAGTTGTCCGATTTCACACCCCGCGTCGTGGACTGTCGAGTTCAATCGCCTTATGACACAGATAAGACGACCATCCGTAGAACCAGGGTCGATTCAACAGGTCTGTCGTTGTTGTCTTCAGGCTCAGCGTGAATGGTGGTGAGTCAGGCTTGTGCCTGAGCCGCCATTTAAAGCTGCGTGGAGTTTTGGCTCGCGTCTGTTAGCAGAATTACTTCAGTTAGCAGTATTAAGCGGTCCGTGATGGCGCATCGTGTCCCGGCACAGATTTTGCGTGACGATGGTCAGAAGAAGCAGTGTGCATTCTGACGTTTGTTTTCACCACCAATCTGCTCAATGCAGATTTCAGGAACCGGACAGGAGTTACCATGAATTCAAGATCTTCGACGATTGCAGTAGGTGTGTTTTCAGATCGAGAAAAGGCCGAGGCGGCCATCGATGAACTTTTGGATGAAGGATTTCCGGATAGCCAGATCGGTGTGGTAACCCGCCAGACTGAGACTTCAGCACGCCGGCTGGATGACGATGATGATTCGGATGATGAAGGTGACAGCGCAGCGACCGGAGCAATTACGGGAGCGGCGGCTGGAGCAGGAATCGGAGGATTGATTGGGCTTGGCGTACTGAGCGGGGTAATCCCCATTGTTGGACCTGCCTTGTTTGCAGGGACTCTGGGTGTGCTGGCCTCAAATGCTGCCGGTGGTGCTGCTGTGGCAGGACTTGTAGGAGCACTAACCGGCTGGGGCATTTCTGAAGATGATGCTCGACATTATGAGAAGGAGATTGTGGCGGGCAGGGTTGTGGTAACCGTCACCGCCGGTAGTCGCACTGAAGATGCCAGGGCCATTCTTAGCGCCCATGGTGCAACCACGAAGGAGACTGAAGTCTCCTCAAATCGGTAATGGTGCAGGAACGCGATGAAACTCATGGGACATCCAGAACTGGGTGTTTTGACTTCGGTCGGAAATTACCGAATCCACGCGAGCCCCAAAGATGCCTGTATGACCTCGGCCAGGTGGAGTGGTGCAGAGATTATGCGGGCGTCTGAGGGGCCAACGTGCTGTATGGCAGCATAGGTTCCGTTCCGCGGACGTTGTTTTCAGACAGAATTGGTTGCACAGCCCCGTCGCAGAGGTGGAACCGTTCCATGCATCGTTGCTCTTCCTTTGTGTTCTTGTCCCCCACCTTTAATCTCTGGTAGTCACTGGGCAGCTTTAAAGAAAGAGCCACGATGAAAGCACTTTGCTGGTACGGTACGGAAGACGTTCGCGTTGAGAAGGTTGATGATCCTCGAATCCTTTAGCCAGGCGATGCGATCATTCGGATTACTGCCAGTGGTATATGCGGATCCGACGTGCATTTGTATGACGGCTTTATGCCCACTATGGAGAAGGGTGATGTGCTGTGGCACGAGCCCATGGCTCCGTTCCCGGGACAACAGCAGACTCAGCCTGGACTCGAATCAGAAATGACTCCGAGGCCACGGTATATTGCTGCGAATTATCGTGGATCGGGCAAGCTTCTGGATTAATTGGCAATAAGACGCTGATTGATTATGCAACAACCAAGGGTGCCATTCACGCATTTACGAAATCACTCGCATTAAACCTGGTCGATCGCAAAATCCGGGTAAATTGTGTGGCGCCGGGGCCGATCTGGACGGTACTACAGCCCGTCTCCAAGTCGGCAAAACGAGTTGCAGAACACGGCCAGAAGACTCCGATGGGCCGTCCGGGGCAGCCGGAAGAAGTGGCCCCTGCCTTCGTGTTTTTTGCTTCAGAGGCTGACTCCAGCTACATCACCGGAGAAGTCTTAACGCTGCTGGGCGGCGATACAACCGCGGGTTGAGCTGAGCATACAGCAAAACTCCGTTTCGGGCCCTCCACCACAGTGAAAGCTCTTCTGAAGGCGTCAGCAGACTGCCGGATTCAACGACAGCAATTTCAAAAGGAAGCGGCGATGAAGGAAGAGAGCTTGTGGCAAAATGCTGATATGCCCCGGTTTATGGCACTGCAATATGATATTCAGTGCGATGTACTGGTTGTGGGCGGCGGAATCACCGGGCTCACAGCCGCTTATTTGCTTGCCCGATCGGGCAAGTCAGTTTGTCTGGCAGAGCGTGGTCGAATCGGTGGCGGAGATACAGGCTGTACGACAGCACATTTGACATGCGTAACGGATAATTCCGTCTCCGCCATGTTCAACCAACTCCCGTGTTTTGGTGTGTGGTGGATTTCCAGTCGTGAAGCCAGTGCTCGCGCTGTCGCGGGATCGAAGGCTTCCTACAGGCTCCCAATGCAGTGAGTGTTCAGATTGTCCATCACCAGCACTACTACTGCCGCCTCCGGATAAACTGTCAGTAGCAGGAACTTGATAAACAGTGCCCAGTCAACTTTGGTACGTCGATCGGTAATCTGCACTGTCCGTTTACCTGCGAGCGGTTCGACTGCAATGAACACATTGGCTGTTCCTCGCCATTCATATTCACTGTGCTGTTTGGCAACACTTCCGGGTCGGGCGGGCAAGGGCTCTCGGACTTCTGCGATCAACTGTTTGCTTGCCTCGTCCATGGAGACCACTGGACGTTGTGGATCAAATGGCCTGTGATAGACCTCAAGAACATCTTCCATCGAAGCCACAAAATCCGACGATGGACATTCCGGAAGACACCAACCTTTCTTCAACCACGGCTTAAGGTCGTTTTTTTAAGCGTCTGACGCACGGTTTCATATGACACGGATTCGACATGTCCGAGTGCCACCAGTCGATCACTCAGCAAACGCAGAGTCCAGCTGCTACGTCCTTCCGGCGGCGCACCACAGGCGAGTGCTACCAGATGAGCCTCGACTCTGCCGTCCAATTTCCTTTCGTAAATGCGTGTTGATGGAGATGGTTCCAGAGTTTCTTCCAGCCCTTCTTCGACGAACGACCGCCGAACTCGCTCCACAGTCGCCCGCCCGCATCCCAATGCCTCCACAATCTCCACATCCGTCCTTGCGGAACCTCCAGAAGCCTGATCCGCCAGCAACAGAATTCTTGCTCGAACAAGCTTGCGTGCGTTCGACTTGCCCTTTGAAACCATTGAACTCAATTCTGCGAGCTCCTCATCCGTGAGCGTTACCCGGTATCGTTTCTCCACGATTTCCTCCTTGAATTTTCGGTCTTCCATGAACTATCCGATCAAGGATAACATACATCATGACATCACTGACAGAGCACTAGCCACATGCCGAAAACAACAACGCAACTTCTTCGAATTTCTGAAATCGTCCATCGAAGCAAAGCTCAGCAAACGGCTAGCTCCATCGCTCCTGCACGACTGATACCATGAACAGTGACTCGGAATTGAACAGGAGGAAACAGAGGAAACGGAGATCAACAATCACTCAGCGTATTCCCAGTGACTCCTCGGTTTCCTCTGACCACAGTTTTCACAGCTGGACACAGACAAAAGACGCAAGCGCCGCCGTTCGTGATATCCGTGAAAATCTGTGTCCTCTGTGGTTAATGCATTCGGTTTTTTGAACACATCCCGACCAGACGACTTGAAGGCCTTAACAACAATTTCGGTGCAGTTCTTCGGCAAATACCATGCATTTCTTGTCGTCAATTCTGCACTCATCCGGTAAGTTCACTTTTCTGTCACGCGCACTTCATCTGTCGTTAAGCGCCGAAAACAGGAAATGGTGAACGCAGCGGATACATTGACTGACCTTCTCAGTCCCGACACCGCTCAGGACTTCTTCGATAACGACTCGCTGCGACTGCCTCTTGCTCGGCGTTGAGTGACTGGAACGAGAATTGCTGATTCAGCCTGCACGAGGTGCCAGGTAACCAATTCGTTTCGATTTAACTGTATCGCCTTCACAGGAGACGTCTGATGTCAACCTCCCAAACCGCATTCCCATCGGATACTCCGTCAAACTCCATCGATCGGGATCGCGAAAGTTCTGTAGAGCGGGCGCGTGGCGGGTCAATCGAAAGGAACGTTGAACTCGAACCCACACCCAGATCATGGATGGTTGTGGCAGCCGGCGGCATTGTTCCGCTCGGGCTTGCAATCGCAGCGGCCGTTACGACCAACATGGGAGCAAGTGAACGAGTCGCGATGACCGCGTGGATTTCTGTGGCCGTCGTTGGAACTGCCTCGGTCATTTCGGCCGCTGTGGCGTCAAGGCGTCGAAGCAGCTCGACAGATCGTGATCATCAGGGTACGCGAAACGTAGAACGGGTAAATGCTGTTTCAAGAAACAAAGTGGACTGATGTGGCCGGAAGGGAATGATTCGAGCTGCCGGTGCCCGATCGTGATCATTCTTATCCGGGGCAGAATTACACAACTACAATCCTGCCGGCCAGCACGTTCCTGCGTCCGGCCTTTTTTTTGTCGCAGAGCAACGGGACAGGCGAGCTTGAGCGAATCCGCCAGGGACCAGAGATTTTCGCAAAAGACCGGGCCTGACGAAATCTCAAAAGTTCGTTACAACCGATCGACCAAAGTAAACGACGTTTGAAGCGTTACACGCTTTCGCTGTTTGGGCAAGGCTTTCTGCTAATTGGGCTGATGAAACCGGCACGGCGAACACGATCTGATTCGCGTTTAGTGCATTCAGGTATTCACGGATCATTTTCATCTCCATCTCACCCATAAACAGGTGTGATATCACTTCCTGCCATCGCTGCAGAATGGCAACGCCATCTTTTCCTTCAATAACTTCGAACGGCCCGACTGCAGAGTCGTAACTATTTTGCATCAGGGATTCGAGGTCTGACTTTTCGTCAAACACTCCCATTAGTTTACCATAAATTGACGTGGGTTCGTCTGAAGTTGAAAACTCACCATCATTTGACATAAGTCTCTCCATTTAAATCCGCGAAAGTGCCCCAGGTCGTCCATGGGGCATGGTTAATCGAAAACGGTTCCATTACCTGCGGAAATCAAGCCCTTAATCCTGGGGATCTGATTCCCGGAGCCCTTTGCTGAGGCAGTTGTCTGCTGATTCAGCGGCATCGTTCATTTTCAACATGTGATTCGTTATGCGGGAAAGATTCCATCGTCAACTATTCCGATGGAGACACATCTGAGACAGACCCAGTATCGGCGGGGGCAGGAGCCTGTCGGACAATTGTGTAAATTTCGCTGTCCGGTTCCTGAATTCCTGCCACTTCATAGTCCACATACTGCCAGGTCATCGTGTGCTCGTTCACCGGTGTATAGATTGTTGTGAAAGAAGCGGGTTCCCCGACGGCATTCACTCCGGAACACTTCAATACCCAGCGTTCTTCGTCCCGATGCCAGTAGCCGTCTGCATAGCCTCCTTCAGAATCGAAGATCCACGTCCGAAGCTTCCCGGTAAGTGGGTCCCAGCCGATTCGCTGAGTTCCGCTCATTGCTTCTTCGCCAGCGATGACAATCGAAAAGGTACGCAGCAGAAAGCATCCATTGTCAGTCGGGCGGCAGGAGAAAGTTACGATCGCGTCGTCACCTTCATCAACCCAGTCTCCGTTCAGCCAATCCAGCTGTCCGAGCATGTCCATGTGATCTGCAGAGCTTTCGGAGACCGATGAATCAGTCGGTAAGTCGCGAACACTGCCGAGCAGCCACTTTCCGTCCACTTTGACATGCACTGCCGTGTAGCGACATTCAATTCCCATTAAAGCTCTTGCTTCCGGATCTGATACGGAGAGGGGGGCAGTTGGGGAATTGTCAGACAAAACCTCCGGGGACGGTGTACCTGGGCTTGCCGGTGCTGGAAGAGTTGCAGAAGGTACAGGTGCAGGCTGAGTGACAGTAGATTGATCGCTGGGCGTGAAGGTCGCATTCTCCGGAACGGGATTCGTTCCTTCAGGGCCATGAAGATGGGTCACCCGGGTCAATCCGTCCTCAATGGCGACTCCTTCACTAATCATTCGGACGGAGTTGATCGACACTTCAAGGCGACATTTTGGATGCTCAGAAAAAAATTGCTGCAGCAGTTGTTCGATGGAATCCCGCCCCTGCGTCACATAGCCCGATTCATCCACATACTCCCCGTTCTCTGTGAAGTGTGCCGCGACGGCTTTTGCATCTCCTTTTTCGTAAGCGTCCACAAAGGCCTGGCGGGCGTCTTGAATTTCTTCCGGTATTTCAGTCGTCTGCTCTGTTTGAAGCGCCCCATCTTTATCTTCGACGGTCGCAGTTCCTCTTTGCTGAGGTCCTGGGACACCGGGAGGTGGCGGGCTGACCGATGGAGCATCGGGGGATACTGCCTGAGATTCTGGCGCAGGAGGAACCTGCTCAGCCGCAGTTTGTAGTGTTTCCGTAAAGCTTCTGGCGCTGGAGAAACCGATCAACAGTGCAGGGCACAAAATACAAAGGAGAGTTTTCATTGGATTGTCCTCTTCAATTTCAGGACGTAATACGGAAGCAGGAATTTGCAGTTCATCCACAGAAATAAGAGGAAGCCGGATCGAACGGCGCAAATCACCGTTCAGGATGGCGTACGAAGTTGATTCCGCACAGCCGTCCCGGAGGTGATTATCGAAGGTCCACTAAATCAGTCATCAGAATCCAAAATAGATTCCGCCCCTCACACCGCGTCCGTATCCCCAGTTATTGTTAAATCCGTTATAGTATGGGGATGGGTATGCATTGTGGTAATAGTAGTATGAATTTGGACGTGAGTAATAGCCGCCGTTTGGGCGATTGTAACGATAGCCATAGTTTCGGGTTCGGTACGGTATTGTGCTGCGAAAACTGATTCCCGGCCTGCCATAGAAGCCCCTGGAACGATAACGAATTCTTGCTTCTGCGCTTTCGCCGCCAAGTGTGAGGCTGCAGACGGCAATCAGTACCACGAGGAACATTTTAATTCCGGACATGATATTTAGCTCCCTGTTATGAAGAGCCCCGAGGCTCCACAGTGTGTTCCGCCATTCAGTTTTCGGCTTTGCAGCAACCAAATGCCGCGTGGTGTTAACGCGGCAGCGAACCCGAAAACAGAGAATTGACTTTCGCCGCGGAAAAAAAAAGTCCCTGGGTCCGGGCCGGACCGCAGGGATCTTCTTACAACCTATTTTTCTTCCACGGTGATGCTAAGTTCGTTCGTTGAATTTGCTCCACTGCCAGAAGGTTTTCCACTGACAGGTATTGTAAAGTCACCAAGGGCAGCGTCTGGTGCGGCAGTGACTGAAATCACCGCCTCACTTTCTCCATGAGCTATCATCGGTTTTTCGGGCGATACCGTAACACCTTTCGGCAGATTCTGAAGATTCAGAGTCACATCCTCGTCAAAGTTGTCTCCACGGGAAATGCTGATCGTGATATTCTTCGTTTCACCCTGTTTAATACCTGTTGAAAGCAACGGCATACTCAGGGTAAATGTATCGTTACTGTTTCCGATCGCAGGCTTTGCAACAGTGTGGGTTGTATCTGTTGCGCTGGTTCCTGTACTGGTTGTGTCATTTGCTGAGTGGACCGTTGTTGTGCCGGTTCCGGATGTGTCTGTTGTCGTTGTGCGGGTGGTGGTGCCATTGTCAGCCACGCCAGCTCCACCTGGCTCACCGCGATTGCAGCCCACTGGAAGGATCAGGGAGAGGCAGAGTATTGTTGCGGAAATTCGGTTCATGTTTGTTTTCCTGTTGAAGTTTCTGGAAGGGAGCCGGGCGATATGTAACGCCCGACTGGCTTTTACCTGTTGTTAACGCAGTGCTGTTGTGAATTCATCAAGCTCTCGTTCTACTTCTTCTTTGGCATAGCCATATTTTGTTTGAAGCAATCCGCTGAGCTGATCGCGACGTCCTGCGACGGTCGTAAGATCGTCATCTGTCAGTTTTCCCCACTTTTCTTTGATGTTTCCTGTGAACTGTTTCCAGTTTCCTGCTATCTGATCCCAATTCATTTTCATTCTCCCTGTTGGATGCTCCTGGTGGTCCAAAGACCCTTCGAACGATTGATGGTGGCATTGCCGTTCTTTAAATCAGCAGCCAGAACCCACCGATGAATGAGTATGGCATTTTTCGCGCCAAAGATCGGCATTCTGTGTTGCTGACTGACGAGGTGGCTTACCGGTCACGACTTGAAAGCCGCCAAATCTCTGTCTGGACGGCGGACTGGCGATCTTCGGATATTCGTGATTTCAAGTGTTGGAAAGCACGAACGGGGCCGTTTTTCGACTGGCTTAGGCCACTTGCGTTTAAACGGTCTGTAAGCGAGGGGCTGCGATATGCCTGGCTGACGACGGTGTTACTCAGGCAATTTGAGTCGCAAAGGCGGGGGTTCGGGGAGGGGGAAATAAAACCCTGGTTTTTTGAGTTGTTTTCCACCACGCTGACCGTTGGGCGGTCAGCATCGATAATTTTTCGGTACGCGGGCCTGTCAGGCTTCAGGATCGCAGGATTTGCCAGGCGTCATATTCTTCACCGCAGGCAAGTTCTTCACCGCAGGAGTGGCGCGGCAATAACCTCGGGTGACGGCTGAGCGGTATACAGAATTTGAAGCTCAGGTCGTCAACGACTGGAGAGTTTCAATCAGACGGGCGAATTCGGCGTCCAGTTCCGTTGCCAGTTCATTGATGCGAGATGGGCCGTCAGAACCCCTGAGGCTCTCGATTTCCGCCGTTAACTGCATAACTGGGCCTGCTTCGAACGATGATGCCAGTCCCCGGAGCCGATGAGCACTTTGTGTGACCTGCTGCAATGAGTTTGATCGCAGGCCTTCGTGCAGTTGCTCGAGAAGTTGGGGAGCATCTTCCAGAAAGAATCCGGCCAGGGTGGCCAGAAGCGCTTTGTTACCATTGAGCCTTTGGAGCGCTATCTCAGTGTTTATGCTCGGAAGCCGCTGTATTGGTTGTCGTCGCATGGGAGTAACTGAGGGAAAAAACAGGGAATCGCATGATCCATCATTTCAGGAATTACAACGGACTGATCCGGGTGGGGCAGGTTGGGGACGCAGGCGGCAAGCTCAGGCGTCGGCACCTTTGTCAACACGCACTTTTCGTTCCATTGAGATATTAAAAGTGGCGATTCGATCACGAATCTTGCCTCGTGTGACTCCAAGGATGTCGGCCGCCTGACTCTGGTTCCCATTTGTCAGATCCAGAACTCGAGCGAACAGATAACGTTCAACTCGTTCGATTACTTCTGCGGCCAGATTATTCGAGTTAGCCATGAGTCGCTGCTCGATAAACTGTCCGAGGTCACCAATGCGGGCTCGCTCACTTTCAATGCCCGATTCCGGCTCCTGACGTGCGATGGCAACCGGAGCGGGGTTGGTGCGAATTTCATTTCGACTTTCTCGTCCTTCAGTGATTTCCCGCGGAAGGAAGTCAGGAATGATGATCGGGCCGCTGGCATTCAGAACTGCTTGTTGCACCACGCTCTGCATTTCCCGAACATTTCCCGGCCATCGATAACTGGTCAGGATGTCCAGGCATTCAGGCGACAATCCTTCGATGTGAAACTTATTCAGTGAGCGTTGAGCCTGTGCCAGGAAGTATCGAAGCAGGAGTGGAATATCGTCGCGTCGTTCACGAAGCGGAGGAAGAGAGATAGTCATTCCGTTGAGTCGATAAAGGAGGTCAGCGCGGAACGTCTTTTCTTCAACCATTTGTTCGAGCGGCCTGTTAGTGGCGGTAATCACCCTGACATTTGTGCAAATCGTTTCGTTTCCTCCAACTCGCTCAAATCGCTGATCCTGCAACAATCGCAGCACTTTTCCCTGTACGACGAGCGCCATATCACCAACCTCATCGAGGAAAATGGTTCCCCCATGACATTGTTCGAATTTTCCGATTCGGCGTCGATCTGCTCCTGTGAATGCACCTTTTTCGTGTCCGAAAAGTTCGCTTTCAAGCAAAGTATCCGGCAGTGCCGCGCAGTTAATGGCCATAAATGGCTGATCGCGTCGGTGGCTGTGCTGATAAAGGGCCTGTGCAACCAATTCCTTTCCGGTTCCGCTTTCTCCTCGAATCAGGACCGGAACATCCTGCGCGGCGACCCTCGCAATTGCTTTAAAAACATCCAGCATTTCCTGGCTGTGTCCGACGAACGACTTCCCTGATGAGTTTTCGTCCAGATCGGCTGCCAGGGCCACCGGCATATTCATTAGCTGCCGCGAATTGATTGCCGTTTGAACAAGGCGATTCAGCTGCGGCAGATCAAGTGGCTTGCAGACATAATCATAGGCCCCCAGCTGCATCGCTTCGATGGCAGTACTGCTGGCATTGTCAGCCGTAACAAAGATCACGGGCAGTCGGCGATCGATTGCCTGAATATCTTTGAGGACCTCCAGTCCGGACCTCCCGGGCAGCATGATGTCAAGCAGAATCACATCCGGTGATTTCTGTGCCAGAAGCTGTACTCCCTCTTCAGCAGTCGATGCCGTTACTACCTCTATGCCAATCGACTCAAGGGAAACCTGTACCATGTACCGCAGGCTGCGGTCGTCATCCACGACAAGTGCTGAAGCCATTTTTTTCACCTGCCACGCAGATACTGTAAAAAGGGAATCGTAAAGGGGGAATCGTGATCCGTCATCCCTGCCCTTCATCCATCAGGGTAGCCAACGTTGCCGTCTCGTTCCAATCCGTCAGCCAGCATTCTCGTCGGACAGCCGGACTTTTCGGTAAAAAGCGATGGTAACAACTGCGGGACACATCATTTCGATGAAACAGTGATGAATGGCTGTTTGAATCTTTTGATCATCGCTCTTTCCGTCGTCGACAGATTGTCAATCGATCAGCCCGAAACATATCTGTTCTAAATTCGAGGTCTGCTCGCCCCAGTGCATCGAAAGCGAACCGACGAAAAGTTTTACGCGGGGCACTGAGAAGGGTTTTCTGGCATCGCGTTTGCATTGGCAATGTCAGCGTCCTTAAGGCAGTGAATTCCGTTGATGGCAATTTCGATTGTAAACCGATCCCCGAAGGGGAACAGCGTCGGCCCGAGCAGGTCCGGTCCTAATCGATTTACTCTCAGACAGGTTAAGGGAGAGAATCATGTTATCGTGGGCACTGACGTTTTTTGTTGTGGCAGTGATTGCCGGGATTTTTGGATTTGGGGGAATCGCGGGAGAAGCTGCCTGGATTGCTCATGTACTGTTTGTGGTGTTTATCATCCTGTTCCTCATCTCGCTGGTACGCGGACGGGGAACACCGTCGGTTTGATCTCCGCAGCAAGCAGAGCAGCAGATCACAGCGGTTTTACTGCTGAAAATTCAGAAAACCGTCGCCTCCGGAAGCGACGGTTTTTTTTCGTTTACGGGCTGAAATAAGGCTGAGGGGATCCGGCTGATTTACGTTCAGCCTGCTCGCCGACAAGCCAGCATTTCGGGCGAATCCAGGATCCGATTCTGATATGCGCGATCAAATGCTTTAGAAATGGGGTGAAATCGGAAGCGGCATTATTGGCATGCCACTTGCATTTATCATTTTCTGTCCGGAGCGAAGCAGTTTTGAAGATCAGGGAGAGAAGCGAAAACGCTTTTCAGGTTTTTCAAATGCGACTCCGGGTGATTGTGTTTAACGAGAGGAATAGTCATGTCCGATCCAACCAGGACAATGAAGAACAAAGCGGCTGATGTTGGGGGGAACATTGGGCAGGCGGCATCTTCAGCTGCCGAGACTGCATCAATGGCGGCTTCTCAGGCGGGTGAAGCAGCACGCAGTGCTGCCAGCAATATCGCAAGAGAAGGCAAACAGGCAGCTTCGTATGTGGGCGGTAAAGTGGAAGACGCCTCTTCGGCGCTTGGCAGTGGTCTGAAATCGGCTGGTCAGTCGCTTCGGGAGCATGCTCCACATGATGGCGCACTGGGACATGCTTCGTCTGCAGTAGCTCGCACGCTGGAGAGCACTGGAAACTATCTGCAGCAGGAGGGTCTGAAAGGGCTGGGAACTGACCTGACTCAGATGATCAGAAACAATCCGCTTCCTTCCCTGCTGATTGGGGTCGGAATTGGTTACCTCGTCGCACAGGCCAGTTCTTCAAGGAGATAACAATGTCGATCGAGACATCACCAGGTTCCGAAGTGAGTGTTACAGGTTTGCTGAAAGGCATTCTTGCTGACGCCCAGGATCTGGCACTTCGGCATATGGCTCTGTTCCGCAGTGAACTGATGGAGTCCCTGCAGCAAACCAGAGATGCGATTGTCATGCTGGTGGCAGGAATTATGGTGGTGCAGATTGGCGCGTTGTTTCTCTGCCAGATGTGTGTGATGCTGCTCTCCCGTTTCTATCCCACACTGCCTGTCTGGGCCTCCTATGGAATCGTGGGTGCCGTACTTGCGGTTCTGGGGGTCTGGCCCCTGTTGACCGGTTTCAATAGCCTGAGAGCGCAGAATCCGCCAGGTGGCAATGTGAAAGGATTTCCGGGGAGTAAAATTGATGAGCGATGAGACGACAGGTGTGGCATCAGAACAGCGAATGCTCCGACAGCAAATTTCAGAGTCACGGGGAGCACTTGCCGATAAACTGGAGTTGCTGGAAGAAAAAGTTACGGAATCTGTAGGGACTGCAACCGCCTCCGTAGTGGAAACAGTGCAGCAGGCAACTGCTTCAGTTTCTGATACTGTAGGATGCGTAAATTCGGCCGTGCAGGATACTGTTGAGAATGTGAGGAATTCTGTGTTCGAAACGGTCCGGTCTGTCAAAGAAACCTTTGACCTGCCGGAGCAGGTGCGCAGGTACCCCTGGCAAACCTTTGCAGGGGCCGCCGTTATCGGCTTTGTCGGATCGAGACTCCTTCTGAAGCCACAGGAGTATTCAGACGGACGTTCGCTGGGAGAACGTGAGTCCTTTCGAAGAGCTGCGAGCGATCGAGATCGGGAATTCCGCGTTGCAAAGGGTGATGGTGCGGTTGGCTTCATGAACAGCGGAAATCCATCGCGTTATTGCGAAGAGGAGCCGAGGCGTTCTCTTGACAGTCAGAATACTGGTACGGCGGGTTCTGGCTGGATGGATCAGATTAAAGACGTGGTAAAAGCGGAGCTCGGCAAGCTGCAAAGTCTGGCCATTGGAACTTCGCTTGGGCTTGTTCGGGACGTGATATCGCAGTCCGTACCCCCAGCCCTTCAGCCTCACGTGGCTGAAATCATTAACGACATGAATCGAAAACTTGGTGGCGAGCCGATTCATGATTCAATACTTTCGCAAGGCGGCAGGGACGAAATGCCGTCGTCGAATACCGGGCATCGCGAGCCAACTTATTACGCTGCGAATTCTCAGGATCGCCCCTGATCGTCATGACATCGGGGCCGCCAAATTTCGAATACCGACACTTTTACGTCTTTTTTACAGGTATTATCAGTCCATGGCAGAGACGGAGATGCTGCGGGAGTCGGTAACACGACATCTTGCTGTTGATCAGTTCGTAGCGAGGGAACTCATTTTTGTGGATATCGAAGGAGAGGAAATCATCCTTTCCGGGGCTGTACCGTCTTACTTTCAAAAACAGATGGCTCAGCACGCGGTGAGACGGGTGGCGGGCGGCTACCGAATTCGAAATGCCCTCAAGGTGGTATCCGGCTGATGATGGCACTTCGGCGTCAAAGCGCTCTGTTGACTGTTGCAGTGCTGTGAACTTCGAATCGGTGGTTGAGGGGAAGCAAGGTATGCCCCTCAATGAAATTGCTCCCGCATCAGGAGGCTCACTGTGGCCAGAGAGCCCCAATTGTCTTGACCTCAACGAGCCACAATTGACTTTCTCGCACATTCACTGCGGTCATTGTTGTCATAGCCATGTATTGGGGGCGGCTCGTTTTGTTGCCGGTAGCCCTGGCGGCTCTTTTGACATTCGTGCTCAATCCAATTGTTTATGGGTTGAGACGAATGGGTACGGGGTCAGTGACCTCCGTGATTCCTGCCGTATGCCTCGCTGGTACCGGCATCACAGTCATCGGTTTCGCCGGCAGTCGGCAGGTCACAGCGCTGCTTGCGGAACTTCCCGCCAATACCTCCAGGATGGCCGCTAAGGTCAAATCTCTGCGCGAAATGTTTTCGAATCCGGCAGCTCGCCGATTCGAACATATGATCGAGGAAATTGGATCAGAATTGCAGGACTCAGCAGATGATGCTGTGGAAGAAACGGTCAAAGTGCCAGATCCTTCGACGGATGAAGAGGCGGTTCCTGTCGTTCTGAAGTCGGATCCGTTGCCGTGGATGCTGCTAACCGGGTATTTCGGGTCAGCCGTGGAAGTTCTGGCAACGCGACCATTTACAAGAGTAGTCTTCATAACCTGAAGGTTCGCTCTTCAGTTATTCGGCTGTTGAAACGTGCGTCTCAACAGAACGGTATTTCCTGCAGAGGGTGAGCTGTCGAGTGAAGCTGAGGTGCCGCAGAAGCAAGCCCGGGAAGGTAAACCGCTGGATGCTGATGAAAATCTTTTGGGCAGCACCGATGACACACCTGCAGCATCTGATTCAGTTTGATGCTGAATTGTCTCCGGGTGGGAGAAAAATGGTACAGCAATAGCGTTGAATAAAGAGGCTGCAACTGCTCGGGAGCGTCTGATTCAGATCAGTAGTTCAGCACGCAACCACAAACGTCGCGGCTCACGCAGGTTTTGTTAGGGGTTCTTAGACGAATCGACCGATCGCTGTCGCGCTCTGGCAGAATTTTTTCCGGAGAACGCCCGAACGACATGTGAATCATGTTCTTCAGAGTCTGATGAATTTCAGCGTGTTTTCAGAGCCTGAGAGCAACCACAGTCCACAGCTCAGATTGACTGTCTTTTAACCTTCACAGTAACACTTTGAAAAAGGACGTATCCGGCATGAAACTCGATACTTTGCACGATCTCTTCGTTCACGAAATCAAGGACCTTTACAGTGCTGAGAATCAGCTTTCAAAAGCGTTGCCGAAAATGGCGAAGGCAGCTTCGTCGTCAGAACTGGCCACGGCGTTTGAAGACCATTTTGCTGAGACAGAGGTCCATGTGGCAAGACTTGAAAAAATCTGCGAGAAGCTGCAGATCAATCCGAAAGGTAAGAAATGTGCGGCCATGGAAGGCCTGATTGAGGAAGGTGCCGAAATCATCTCGAATAAGGGTAATCCGGCCGTGCGCGATGCTGAAGCCGTTGAATAATTTTGGTGATCAGTCATGAACAGGCTGGCTATTTGTGGATCCGGTGCCGTCTCGGGGATGGTGCCCGATTTTTTTATTGGGGCAACGAAGGACCAGATATTTCCCTCGCTCGGGGAGCGGCTTATGAAGTCTGGTTCGTGTCGTTGCACTCAATCAGCCGGTGGAGGGCTTTGACATCAACTGGTTTGGCAAAATGGTAATTGAATCCTGCAACGCGGGACTCCTGCACGTCTTCTTCCTTATCCCAGCCTGTCACAGCAATCAGAATGGCGGACGCAAATTGGGGGGCAGCTCTCAGCTGACGAGCCAGATCCAGCCCCGACATACCAGGCATTCCGAGATCCAGGACAAAGACGTGAGGATTGAATTCGCGGGCGACCTGCAGTCCTGATACACCATCAAAGGCCGTTCGACAAACACAGCCAAAAATGTTTAACGACATCGCAAGGGTGCAGGCCGCATCCTGGTTGTCATCGATCACAAGAACTCGCCGGGATTCGAGATGGTTGGCCGCAGGCGTGGAAGGTAAGGACATGGCAGCGACCGGCAAATCATCGCTTGTCCGCGGCAATCGGACTGAGAATCGAGCGCCCTGTCCTGGTCCGTCACTATCCACTTCAACGGAACCACCATGCATTTCCACCAGAGATTTTACAATATTCAAACCCAGGCCGAGCCCGAACTGACCTCGGGTTCTTACGTCCTGAACCTGTGCAAACATATCAAATACGCGAGGAAGCATCTGTTTGGAAATTCCTATGCCGGAATCTTCAACCCGTATGAGGATTTCGTTCCAGGAGCTTACGACAGTCAGGCCAATACGCCCTTTTGCTCCAGTAAATTTCGCTGCGTTGTGCAGCAGATTGGTGAACACCTGTGTCAGCCGCCCTGGATCTGCATTAAGACAGATCGTCTCGTTCGGCATGGACAGTCGGAGTTCATGTCCGGCAGCATCGATCTGCGCACGACAGGAGCTGATGGCGTCAGAGATAATCTCGTTCAGGCTGACACGTTCAGGACGCAGCTCAACTTTGCCCGTGTTGATTCGACTCACGTCCAGCAGATCATCAATCAGTCTCACCAGATGCTGAAGCTGACGATTCATAATTTCAAAAACACGAGCGTCCTCCGGCCTCTCCCCTCGCAGCAGCTGCAGACAGTCGAGCCCGCTGCGAAGGGGAGCAAGCGGGTTTCGGAGCTCATATGCCAGAGTCGCTACGAACAGGTCCTTGCGATGTTCTGATTCCCTCAGTGTGGCTTCGGCCTCACGCAAAAGAGTGATGTCGTTGTGCACTTCAGCAACGCCGCCCTGTACCGCGTCATCGCCACTGTAAAGAATCCAGTGAGTGGCAATGATGCGGACCCTGCCATCCTTGCAGTGTTGCCTGACTTCACCCTGCCACTGTCTGTGCAGCAAAAGTTCCTGATGAATTTCTTCCAGTGGTCTCGGATATTCGGTTTTCAGCAAATCCTGAATGCGTCGTCCCGTGGCTTCGCTCTGGGTCCATCCAAAAAGATCCTCAGCACCCTGGGTCCACGTTGTAATACTGCCATCCAGATCTCGAAAAAGGATTCTGGCAAGACTCAGAGCATGCGACTGCTGAAGTAAGCGAGCGCTGGAACGACGGGTCACCGTTTTCAGGCGACGCCTGTTTTCTCCCGTTATTCCCATGAGAAGGGTAAGCACCGTCATGACAAAGAGTCCCGTTAACTCCTGCGAATCCGGTACCAGAGGCTTTGGCGGATTGCTAACCAAACGCGACAGCGTGGCAATATAGAGCGGGGTAATGAGCCCCACAAACGGTCCGGCAGCCCAGCAGCCAGCCAGGACCGTGGAGAATCCGACCACGCCACCAACCGGACCAGCAAGAGGCGTTCGCGGAATGACACACACCACTGCTCCAATGAATACAAGGATCACCAGAGAACGATGCCATCGTCGGACGCCTGGAGCAACACCCGAACTGGCATGGATCCATTTTTTTAATTCACTGAACGTGGCCGCCATGTCCATCAGTCTTGCCCGAGCAGGGACAAATGGGGAGGCCATCAGAATTCTCCGATAATCAGCCCGTCGTTTCGGGAGAAGAGTCTCTGATAAACACGGTAGTCCGCGCCATCGTTTGCATAGTCAGATAAATCGTGCATCGTTGAGGCATTCCGCTGACGTGATGAGTTATCAATGGATTCGCTGCTGACGTGGAGTGGAACCATGATGTCATTTGGCTTAGCGTCTGAAAATGACGCGCTCTGCAATTCCCGATTTAAGCATTTTTCGTGCCACGAACGGCTTACCGCCCAATCGCCATATTAATACCTAAGGGAAGGAAAAACCGTCAGTTTGTGCGTGTGTGCCGCGCGGCAAATTCAGACTGCCTCGCCCCGTCCTTCGACTCGTCCTTCTCCTCGCTCGATCGCCGACCATGATGGAAGGAAAGCTGCCACCGATTCAGTCGTCGACACCCTCCATTCTGCGTGTCAGGTTGTGGGGCCGGGCGGGCGGATGTGGTACTCAGCGGCGGCAGAAGTTCAGGCAGGATGTTCGCGGCACGTGGTGTGCATGGAAGAAAGGGGATACGGAAATCCGCCCGTCATCCCATTACAGCAGTTGCCTGCCGCCAGAATGAGAGTCTCTGGTTTCTGCCGATCGGGAACTTTTCACGGAATCCGTAGTATGTTGTGGAACGACGTTTGGGCCATTCTGAAGAAGACCGGAAACGACTGGCTTGAAGACAAGGCTCCGCGTCTGGGGGCGGCCCTGGCGTTCTATAGCGTGTTGTCTCTGGCTCCGTTGCTTGTCATCGTACTGGCGATTGCGGGTTCCGCTTTTGGTGAAGAGGCGGCTCGCGGCGAGATCGTATCGCAAATCCAGGGTCTGGTCGGAACCAAAGGAGCTGAAGCAATTCAGGACCTGATTGTTCATGCACAACGCCCGGGTGAGGGAACGATGGCCGCGATACTTGGGACGATTACTCTACTGTTTGGTGCCTCCGGTGTGTTTGGAGAGCTTCAGGATTCTCTGAACACAATCTGGAACGTTCGAGCCAGGCCTGGGGGAGGTATCTGGGGTTTTCTGCGCGAACGTTTTCTTTCATTCGCGATGGTCCTGGGCACTGCATTTATGTTGGTTGTATCCCTCGTGATTAGTGCAATTCTGGCAGCTCTTGGCAAGTATATGGGCGGGCTGTTTCAGGGATTCGATGCTCTGGTGGGATCCGTTGAAGCAGTCATTTCCTTCACGGTCATTACCGGGCTTTTTGCGCTGATCTTCAAAATGGTACCGGATGTGGAAATTGGCTGGAGAGATACTCTGATGGGGGCTGTGGTAACAGCCCTGTTATTTATCGTCGGTAAGTTCCTGCTGGGTTTATATCTGGGCCGCAGCGGGATTGCCTCGGCGTACGGGGCGGCAGGGTCTCTGGTGGTACTGGTGGTATGGATTTATTATTCGGCACAGATCCTCTACTTCGGTGCCGAGCTTACACAGGCTTATACCCATCATTTTCGGGCTGATGTGGCACCGTCTACGAACGCTGAGTGCGTCGTTCAGGAAGTTCGGAGGCGATCAGATTCTGCGCCACCGGCTGATGACAACTCGTCGGATTTGAAGCCATCGCCCCACGTGGCCGGCATGGGGAATCGAACGTGGAACTCATGAATACTCGGACAGACCATGAACCACAACCGATCATTGAGCGCGCCGACGGGTGGCTTTCACGTGAAAGGTCTCTTGCTCTGGTGCTTGTAATAGCAACAGGTGTTACGGGATATCTGTGTTATCGTCTTATCGTTCCGTTTCTGCCTTCTCTGGCATGGGCGCTGGCACTGGCGGTTATTGCGCATCCTTTGCATCGCTGGATGAGAAGTCGTATCGCCAATGCCAATCTTGCTGCGGCGCTAGCCGTGGCCGCAGTGGCGGTGGTTGTCGTTGCACCTGCCATCTTTGTGACGCACCGCGTCGCCATCGAAGCGAGCGTGGCCACGAATCGTGCACAGGAGGTCCTGTCGTCAGGAAATTGGCAAGGATGGTTCGAATCGCATCCTCGCATGCGTCCCGTGAAAGCATGGATTGAATCTCAGTTGGGACTTTCAACCCCCACCCTGGACGAATCTCAGGATTCCCGGACACAGGTTTCCGAACCCGGATCTGCAGAAAAAACCTCGGCACAGGAGGCCGCTCCGGTCGAACGCGCGGCCGCGCTGATTTCCAGAGGGATCGGGAGCCTGATAGGCGGAACTGGCTGGCTGTTCATGCAGCTTCTTGTGACGTTTATGACGTTGTTTTATTTCTTTCGAGACCGATACGGGAGTCTGAAGGCTGTTCGTTCACTGCTGCCTCTGACCCGTCCTGAAACGGACGAGGTATTTTCCCGGGTTGATGACACGATTCATGCGACCATCTATGGATCTGTGGTGGTCGCCATGGTTCAGTGAGCCATGGGAGGTCTGATGTTCCGGTAGCCATTTTCCTTGCCGCGAACGGTGACTGGACGAAAGCTCTGATTCTTATCGTCTGGGGAGCAGTCGCCATCGGGCTGATCGACAATCTGCCGTATCCGTTTCTTGTGGGCCAGAGACTTCGACTTCACACTCTGCTGGTGTTTCTCTCTATCGCCGGCGGACTCGCTCTGTTCGGAACTTCAGGCATCATCCTGGGGCCGGTATTGCTGGCAACGGCCGACGCGATTCTTGACATCTGGAGACGACGAACGGCATTTGGCGGTACGATTGAAAAGGCGGTTTAGCAGACGGCAGGCTGACATTCAGGGAGAGCCCGCCAGCTTTTGGCTTGCTCGCTGAAGGACTTCCTGAAGCAGATTGATGCTGGTAGGCTTCAGCAGGTGTTCATCAATTCCCGCAACCAGGCTGCGATGACGATCGTCCTCCTGTCCAAAACCGGTGAGCGCAACGATTGTGAGCGAACTGAGTGATGGCACTGCGCGAAGATGTCGGGCAACTTCAAGGCCGTCCATACCGGGCATGGCGATGTCCAGAAAAACGACGTCAAACGTCTTTTCGGTCAGTCGCTCAATGGCCGATGCACCGTCGAAAGTCATCTCCGCATCCTGTCCGAGAACCTTCAGCATCATTGCAAGAGTTTTGGCGGAAGCTTTTACGTCGTCGACCACAAGAATTCGCATTGCCGGCAGAGACTCCGTTGCCGCTGCCGTGGTTTCTCGTGGCTTTGCGGCTACTTCTGTCCTTTCGTCAGAATCCATGAGCGGTAACGAAATCACGAACTCACTTCCATGACCCAAACCTTTACTTTTTGCCGATACCGTGCCTCCATGCAGTTCGATAACCGTGCGAACCATCGACAGACCAATACCCAAACCTCCCGGGACTCGTTCCAGATTGGGTTCTGCATGAATGAACAAATCAAAGATTCGATTCAGCATTGCTGGAGAGATTCCCTGTCCGTTGTCCCGAACAGAGAATGTTACTTCGCAGTCGCTCTGAGCAACCGTCAGGTCAATCTTTCCTTTGGGGCCAGTGTATTTCGCTGCGTTCTGCAGGACGTTGGTGAGAGCCTGCACAATTCGCCCTGAATCTGCGCTGATCCGGATATCGTGTGAAGGCATTGTTACTGTGAGCTGATGCTGAAACTCTGAAATCAGCGGCTGTGCTGCTTCCACTGCCTCCGAAACAATCGTGCTGACAAGCGACGGCCGTCGATTGAGAGCGATGCAACCCTGCGTCAGACGAGCGACATCAAGCAGATCATTAATCAGGCGAGTCAGCAATCTGATCTTGCGTTTCATAACCGGAAGCAGGTCTGCCAGGAGCCCGGCATCGTGAGGAGCAGCTGACAGCACTTCCACGACATTTGCCAATGGAGCCAGAGGATTGCGAAGTTCGTGAGCAAGCATCGCCAGAAACTGGTCCTTACGAAGATGTTCTTCCTTCAGAATTGCCTCAATCACCTTCTGATCATGCATGTCGGTCGTGGTTCCAACCCACTGAGTAATCTGTCGGAGATCATTATACATTGGCAGTGCGCGGGTCAGATGCCATCGATAATTGCCCGCACTGTCTTCCAGTCGGCTTTCCGCCTCAAACGGCAGAGCACTGGAAACAGACTCGGACCATGCTTCCATATACGCTGCCCGATCATCGGGATGAATTAATTCGGCCCATCCACTATCCTTAAGTTCAATGGCCGAACGTCCGGAGTATGAGACCAGGGTGTGGTTGACATAACTGAAGTCGCCGTGGATGTCGGCAAGCCAGACAATCTGAGGCATACTTTCCGACAGAATCAGAAATCGATTCTCGCTTTCCTTAAGTGATGCTTCTGACTGTTTACTTTCAGACAGATCCATCACAAAAACGATAATTCGGTCTTCTTCACTGGATAGTCTGTTTGCGGAAATCAGTACGGGGACGATTCGTCCATCGCTGCGTCGGCAGGCTTTTTCGGAGGGGCGACAGATTCCTGTCTCGCGCAGCTCTCTCTGTGCGGCTTCGTCCAGTGGGCCCTGAAGCGAACTGGCTCCCTCCCAGTTAAGGTCGCTTCCGTCAAGCGAGCCGCGAGTATGACCAATCAGACTGAGGAACGCATCGTTTGCTTCCAGCAGTCTCTTTCCATCGGGCGTGCAGACTGCAATACCGATCAGCGGGGTCTCAAGCATTCGGCGAAAGTGCTGTTCCCGGGCCTGTAACTGCTTTTCAAAATCTCGCCTCTGTGAGCAATCTCGAAATACCAGAATGACACCAACAACTCGCCCGGACTTGTCGCGAATTGGAGACGCACTCTCTTCAATGGGAAGTTTCACTCCATCCTGTCGCACCAGAAGGGTCAGAGTCGATGAGACGGAAGCTCTGCCCAGACGCAGTACCTCGTCTACGGGATTCGGTACAGGATCATGGCTGGATTCATGGATGACGGAAAAAACCTCCTCAAGCTTCCTGCCGATTACATCTTCCGGGAAGCCAAGCAGCTGTTCGGCGACCGGGTTGGCCATTTGCACGCGACCATGGGAATCGGTCACGATGACCGCGTCCCCAATACTGACCAGCGTGACCATGAGGTTTTCCCGTTCCGCATGAGCATTGGCTTCTGCGATACGGGAATGACGAACATGACTATTGATCGATCGCCACGCAACGCCGCTGATCAGCAGGCCGGCGCACACCATACAAAGATTCGCGGCCAGAATAATGTAGAGCTGCTGGGCCGCGAATTCCGTATGAACACTGAGTCGAGTCTCCTCGTCTTCCTTGAGCTGCCTGAACAGGTTGCTGGTCTGTCCAGGCTGCTGTCCGCTGACACCAGCCAGAAGGACGTTAGACGCCCCTTCTGCTCCGGACTCGGATCGAGCAGATATTACAGACTTCAGATGCTCAAGCCTGGCGAAAACAAGAGATTCAAGAGACTCGATTTTCGCTGTCTGATCAGGCGTATCGGCCACCCTGACGCGAAGAAGTGAGAATTCTGTTGCTAACGACTTACTCGCTTCGCTGAAGGGTTCAAGGTACGCGTCCTTACCAGTTAATGCATATCCTCGCACGCCTGTTTCGGCATTCAGCTGCTGAAAAAAGATATGCTCTGTCAGACTGATGGTCTCGTGAGTATCAATCACCTGACTATATGCACGGTGCAGGGCAATACTGTTTCTGTGAACGACAATTCCGTTGAGCACAAGCACAAACAGTATGACGCCAAAACTGCCAGTCGTTCCGGGTGACCGGGGCCAATGAGATAATTTCATTATTCGAAACATCTCCACTCATTTTCGTAATGTCATGCAGTTTCCTCCGAGGCCCCAGGAGCGGAAATCGCGTGGTGTGAGGCTGGCAGGCTCTGGATTAGGGATTTGCCGTGGCTGATCCCGCAGTTGCTGTGGCCGCCATTGCTGACAGCATTTTCATCAGGGCCGCAGAGTCGACGGGTTTCACGAGGTGATGGTCAAAGCCTGCTTCTTCCGAACGACGACGATCTTCCTCCTGGCTCCATCCGGTGACCGCGATCAGAATCATTGTCTGACCCCAGGGCTGTTCACGAAGATAACGACACGCCTGGTAACCATTGAGCCGGGGCAATCCAATATCCAGCAAAACCACGTCGGGGCGAAATTCTTCAGCGATTTCCACTCCACTCTGACCATCGTAGGCCGTTCGAGTTTCATTTCCCAGAATTCGAAGCATCATTTCAAGGCTGTCCGCACCGTCTCGATTATCGTCAACAATCAGAATTCGAAGCGAAAACTTACTCACCATCACATCTCCGTAATCAATCAGGAATGTTGTCCCGGACAATCTCACTCGGACTGGCATGGCTCCAGATTCCCGATGCCCACGTTCGACTGTTTCGAGCTCAGAGTCAGAAACGGATCATACCATGTCATAAAATATTGTCTCGGATTGATTTCAGATTGTGGCCCTTTCTTCCGGATGTATAAAAGTTTGTACGGATATTCTGGTCATTTCGCGGCGTTAAACTGAGAGTCGCAAATCGATGCGCTCGGAGTACGTTCGAAACGGAATTAAACTGCACAGGATGTCCATTGCCACTGCAGTGGAGGACTTTGCGCGGACCTCAATGCTCTCATTCCGTCACGACAAATGCAGAATGGAAACAGAAATCCCCGGCGATCCTCGCTGATTCACCCCTGGGCAATCCTTGCGATTGTCTGCTGACGAATTCTTTCGTTTATTTTCTGGTCAGTTTGAGCGGGTACACGTTCAACGGTTGCTGGCAGCATGGTCATTCTCACGTTGGATAAAGATTATCGAAAATGTACTCAGCACTAAGGTTGTACAGCAGCCTCTTCAGATGAACCCGTACGGCTGACGGGTGTCCATGAAGGCGGGTCACTCGCAGGAAAGGAATCGGCACTCGTTTCATCAACTTCATCCAGGATACCAGCGTGCTGTCGGGCGCTGTTGTCTTCTTCAGAGATTTTCAGCGGCAGGCTCGAGTGAACCTCCAGATTTCGTATGGCGGCCTGCTCCGACAGGGTTGTGAGCCAGGAGGGAGACCACTCTGAAAAGCTTTGCCAGCCTTTTCGGGGATCGCATTCGCCGCCGATTGAAGAAGGCAGGTATTCACTGATTTTTTTGAGCAGAAACGCGCTGAGTTCCGGAGCAATCGCGTGAGCGCGTACTGCAATTTCAACCGGAAGCGAAAGTGCCACTTCCGCAGTTCCTCGGCGACAAGCCTCGACAATCCTGCGTGCGGCCCGAGTGGAATTCAGTGAGACGAGCGGCAGCGATGAGGCAATGCTGAACCATGCATACTCCGCACGATGCTGACCTTTAAATTCGGCGTTCCGCGGACTTCCGGTTCGCATCATTCCAGGACAAACGGTAGTGACTGCAATTCCGCACGCAGCAAGCTCAGATCGCAACCCTTCCGACAGACCGGTCAATGCAAATTTGCTGGCACAGTAAGGAAGCAGGTGAGGAAAACTGACTTTACCACCAATTGATGAAATATTGACGATGCGCCCCCAGCCACGTCGTCGCATCTCCGGAATTACTGCCTGCATCGTATAAAGCGGCCCCCAGAAATGCACTTCCATTGTTCGTCGGTAATCATCCAGGGTGACACAGTCAAGCGGCCCCGCACTAATAATTCCTGCGTTATTTACAAGGACGTCAACCGGGCCAAACCGTTGTGACACTCCGGAAAGAAATCTGCACACCTGAGCTTCGTCGGAAACATCACAAACTTCCCCGTAAACCGGACATCCGTACTCACTGAGTTCGTCCACGGCCGCTTCCACCTCATCCTGAGTTCGTGAACACAGTGCAATACTTGCACCTTCTGCGGCCCAGATTCTTCCCATTTCGAGTCCCAGCCCGCGCGATCCGCCGGTAATAACGATACACTTCCCGGCGAAGCTCGGCAGGGGACCTCGTAAAAATCGTCGGGCCGCTATCGCTGCAGCGACTCCGCACAATGAGATTCCCAATGCCCTCGTTATACGTTTATCCATCACTTATGCTCCGTGCGGATTCATTGTCAAAACAATTTCGAACAGGGCGAATGCAGCCCCCTAACACAGCACCCGTTGCTGCGCTGCGGGATTCTGAATGGGTAAGCAGACCGTAAATGCCGCCCATGGCGGCACCATACCCAAAATGAGCTACTGCGGTTGCTACTGTTCGATCACTGTTGTCCATGCTTTCAGCCACTCCGGCGGAACGTGCCAGCGACATGGTGATCTGACGCGGCGGCAGCGAATACCGCTCGCCAGCTGGCAAAGCCCGATAACCTGCGCCCATCACGGCTGTCATGGGAAATGTTGCTGCAAAGCCAGCCAGAGCCCCGACCACAACTCCGCTCGCTGGTGCTGAATCACACCCGTCCTTCACCCCGCAGGAATCAGTTTCCGCACGCGAAAAAGAATATTCGGATTGTCCTGCACTTTGTGAGCTCATTGAGAATATCTCCTCTGTGACAGAAGCACCCCGCGGGCCGTCCATCGAGATGCATCAGATGCCGATATTGCTTAGTGCAAACAACAGACCACTCCCATCATTCAGGTGGTCGACGGGACGATCGTGTTCAGGCCGATATTTCCTGACAGAGACGTTACGAAAGTTCCCCCGGGAGACAGCGTCCCATTCACTCTGATCGATTTGCAGTCAGAATTGTTTCCGATCGAGCAATTCAGCAGCTGACGTTGATCGAAACACTCTGGTACAACAAATGCAGTATGCGACTTAGGGTCGTCAGGAAAAACAATCGTTTCAGAGAATCCTTCGCCAATACTTGATGCTGGTAAAGGTCTGCAAACGGATGCTGCGTCCTGACGACCTCTTTTTATGCGCTTGTTTCAGTTTATGAGCATGTCCGAGTCAAACCGCGATCTGCATGGAATTGCACCCGACAAGTCGGCCGTCGCACTTCTGCTGATTGACGTGATCAATGACCTGGAATTTCCTGAAGGCGATGAAAGCCGACATTCGCCCGGCCGCCGAATTGAAATTCAGCGTTCGGAGAATTGAAGAAGTTTCAAATTGCCATTGACCGGCCTGCCTGAGAACGCTGGCGTCGCTAAGAAAAAAATAAGGCGGGATGGTCTGGCCATCCCGCCTGTACGCTAATCTATTGAGCTGCTGATTCGCGACGCCCGCCGATTGGGCGTCAGCCACCGGTTGAAAAGCGGAAAATGTTACTTACGGCTTTTTCTCTGAGATTCTCGAACTCGCGCCTGATCTCGAGTGTCAATTCTATCCCAGGCATCTCGAACCGCGGGCTGCGCTTTTTCCCATTCCAGCTGGTCGTTGTTCTCAGATTCCCACCATTCCCGCTGTAGTTCCGCTTCGACATCATTATAGGAGCGGTCGGCATATTTCGTTCGCGATTCCCATCCATATCGATAGGCGGGTGCGTAGGTATCGTATGGAACATCCTCTTCGAAGTAAGGTCTGCCGGCGTAGTTTTCTTCCCAGTAGGCCTGTTCTTCAGTAGGGTCAATTGCTTCAGCGGCAGCCTTTCCCGCATAGCCGCCTGCGATGCCTCCGGCGACCGCTCCAATCGCTGCTCCAACAGGACCTCCCACTGCCCCGGCTGCCATCCCGGCTGCGGCGCCGCCCATGGCAGTACCCAGCCCGGTTCCAACGGGATGTGAACCTGCTTCGCCACTTATCGGATCCCGATTCGCATCCGCATCTCGTTTCTTTGGCTTGTTTGCTGGCATGGTCATTTCTCCTAAAAACAGGGAATTCCCCGAATGTAACATCTGAATCACATTGGACCGATTGACGTCGTTTCCGGCCGCAGGCCGAACGTTGCTTTTCGTTCCGCAAAGGGACTCATTGCATACAGTGTGCCGAGTGCAGCGAGGAACTGCGATCTGGAAGGGAAAAAGGGGTCAGGTCTCTTTGATTGGATTCGCAAGCGATGGGATTCCGCGCCACCAGCATTTACCTATTTGACGGGCCATCTGGGAAATATTTTCAGGAAATTGAGCGGTGACTGCCGTCCTGTGAATTTATCAGCTTTGTTGGTTGTTCTGGATCTCCTGGGACCACTTGTGGCGAGTGATCGGCTCGGCAGGAGCCTCGCCCTCCCGGTGCTTCAGCTACCAGAGAACTCCAGCGTTCCTGTGTCTTTCAGGCGACGTACCTCAGCCACGTAGCGGCGTCTCTCCGAGACGCTGGGATTCGCGAGTCTCGGAGAGACTCGCCTACGTGGGCGCGAAGGCTGACGGAACGACCGAAGCCTTTCTGGCGTGCAGCGCGATGAATGGCGGTCATGGCTCATCGGCAATTGGAGTGCTCAGCACAGAATTCCGGTAAGGAATCGGTGATGTTGAACAGAGCACAGTCTGGCATGCTGGCTCGTGCTCTAGAATCGGAGTCCCAGACCTGCGTTGGTAAAGAAATCCGCAGCATCGTTGCTCAGTCCCCAGCCTGTTCGAACACCAATTTCCAGGTCGGGCGATATAAGATAGTGAAGGCCGGGACTAAAATACTGACCGTTCTTTTCGTCGAAACGCCCATCAGAAAAGAGCCCGAAATACTCGGAGTGAATATTCCACTGTTCCGTCACTGGCACCTTGAGAACCACCGACGGAGCCCATTCATTAAAGTGATCTTCTTCTTCCACCGTGGAGATGCAGCGAAGGGATGAGTCAAACTGCCAGCCGTCGAAAAATTTCCATCCAAACACATAGCCGAGCTGCATGTCACTGGCCGTCTCCGGACCTGATGTGGGAGTTGTTCCCTGAACGATCATGGCGCTTTCGGGCAGCCAGTGGTCCTGTTCGGTAAGCATCAGCTTGAGCCCATACAATACCTGTGATTCCTTCTCCTCTGAGCTTCCTTCTGAGTGCCGTCCCGAGTGGCCACCGGCAACTGATCCCCCGCCGCCAACTTCATAATTCCAGCCAAATCGCAGCTCAATCCCATCAGCAAGGCCATAGCGATTCAGGATTTCAGGGAAGCTGTGCGACGCGGAGGAGGAACCGTTGTCAATGAACGAATATGCCGACTCAAACAGGAGCCGCCCCGATTTCACGGTGCTCGTCGAGGGCGTAAATGAATCGCGGTCCGTCTCAAGGTGCTCTTCTTCAGCTCCCCGGTGCCCCTCGTTCGTCGACCTTAGCCACGGCAGGTCTGCCTGACTGAATAACTGTCCTGTGGTCTGACCACAGACACTCGAAGCATCGAAACCCAAAGCCGCGAACAGTATTAATGCTGTCGCAACACATTCTTTCGTTGAGAAGACGAGAAACCGAGACATGTGGAGATCGCTTTCAGCAGGCGAAAGCACACGGTGTGGCTCGCAACGACGCATGTGAATCGCAGTCCGGTACCGAAGAACTGCCTGTTCTGGTCAGTCAAATCGGCCAGACCACGTCCGTTGAATGCGACGAGCACCCCGCTGAGGTCTCAGAATTCGTGCTCCCTGTTCACACTGCGGATTGGATAAACTGTTCGGACAGACTGCAGCAGTATCCGCCGAAAGTCATTTGCGCGGTCACATAGTTAAGCTGCAAATTTTGCAGCAGTCTTCGGGAAGGACAAGGCTTCTGTACATCCTGAAAACCCTGCTCGCAGTCCTCACCGCACGACAGCCTATTCCTTCAGACGTTCCGGCTTACAAAGCAGCTTTTTATCGTTTGCTGCTCGTCCACATTTGGTACAGACATGGGTGGCGTCGCAAACCAGTTGCCGGTAAAGCTTGAAATCAGCCTTCAGCAGTTTCTTCATTTCACACAACGTTTTTGACATGACAGCAATGTCCCAATCAAAAAACTTTTACGTTGAAGTCTTTGTACCTTAAAGCCTTTTACATCTGAGCTGGGCAACCAATCGTCCCGATCAGAATTCGCCAATAACGTTACCGTCACTGCGTGCACCCAGATTCTGCCATGCCTTAAGATCGATATTGTTGCTGATCGATCGGCAGGATCCGTCCATTAAAAGTGTGTTGACGATCCCTGTGTGGTAGCTGCGAGAAGTAATCACTCCGTAAGTTGGAAGTGTTGCACTGGCACCTTCCCGACTGCTGCAGACATCAATGTCGAGCACATTTCCTGAACCATCGGTATAGGGGACAACAGTATTCGGTCCAAATGTCGTTGTGAACCCGTTGTGAATCGCACGGCCGCACACCCACTCCGTATGTCCGGTTCCGCCAAATGCTCCGCCGCTGATGCTGCCCGCCACTGCGGCAGGAGAAACCGGGGCGACGGCTGGCAGTACGGCATCGTGAAAGCGGTTCTGAAATGCTCGTACTTCTGACATTCCTGCGGTGTTGCTGAGTCCATCGGTGAAATCCCGATCCGCCAGCCTGCCATTCGGAGCAAAAGCAGCACCACCATCCTGCTTTGCAACAGGATTAAAAATCAAATACTGGCCTGCTCCAAAGGCATAGCTCAGGGGATAATGTTCCGGCAGACCCGTTCCCGTGTTAATTCGAACTTTGTCGTTGATGTCGCTGGGACAAAGCAGGACGGAGATTCTCTGCGTCGCAATGCCGTTAGGCGGAAAAGCGGCCTTGTTGACGCCGTTGTGATAACCAAGAGAGAAATCGATTTTGGAGTACTCGTTCGATCCTTCAACATAGGGCAGCAACATCGCCTGTCCTGACCACGGCTGGCCGATCCTCGCTCCATCGACGATCGCTGCGGGCGGAAATACGCTGAACGTTCCCAGATAATTGTGCAGGGCAAGACCCAGCTGTTTGAGATTATTTTTGCACTGAGTTCGACGGGCGGCTTCGCGGGCGGCCTGCACGGCGGGCAACAGCAGGCTGATTAAGATCGCGATAATGGCGATTACCACCAGAAGCTCAATCAGTGTAAAACCGCGCGGGCGAGAGACCGAATTTCGATGCATGAACCAGTGACTCCAGACAAAAACACAGGAAACTCATGCGACGCTGTGTCGCGGACCTTCTTGTGCTGAGCATGGCTGGCTACCTGACAATCAGTACCCCATACCGGGCGCCTTGTTTGATGTCACTGGCTGGCTTGAGCCTCAGCAATACTGATCGAAAGATCACCTGTTTTGTTGACGCTAAGGTGATATTGAGATTCAGTCTCATGAGGTTAGAGGCTGAGGATCGACTTTTCAATAGGCATTCGGCCCCTTCCGCAGAATTTCCTGAAATCACTTCGGTTCTACGTTCCCTGAAGACGTGGCAATACGAAATGCGGGTTGCAGCCCGGTTGCCAGCAGTACGGAAGACACGTGTCGCAACGCCCCGTGGCAATTTTGGCAGCGAAATCCGCTTACCGTCTGGCGTTCTTTTGCGACTCATTTTTCTGCCCTGAAATTTTTCTGCCTAATCAACTATCGGGAAGAGCCGGTCAACCGGAGTTCCGCGACCTCGGCTGAGTTGCTGCAG
>JALHMY010000028.1 GCA_022843805.1 Fuerstiella sp. | reverse complement strand
GGGCGGCGGGGCGGCGGGGCGGCGGGGCGGCGGGGCGGCGGGGCGGCGGGGCGGCGTGATTTATCGTATCTAGGGAATCCACATTGTCAACTAATAATTGTTGGACAGGAAATAAAATTCGTCTGAGGCGTCACGGAACTATGGCGGGTTTCCCCTTCGATCAACAGGAATCGAAAGTGGACATGTTTCAGATTTCGGCTCATCAACAACTGATGTGCACGAAGCATAACTGATGGTCTAAACCGCGAATGGACGCGAATCCACACGAATAGCATCAGTGATCGAGAGTGAGTTCATTCGAAGGATTCTCGGGCCGGAAAGAGCACTGACTTCGTCGCACGAAATCAACTGATTCCTGCCGCCCTATTGACTTCATTCGCCTTCATTCACGTGGACCTCCGGCTCAGATTCGCTTTCAAATTTCTCTGCGATTCATTTTTCTGCCCTGAAATTTTTCTGCCAATACTACCAACTCGACTTGCGCTCCCAATCTGTATTCCATCAACGCTTCCTGGGTTGCTGATTTCCCGAACGGTACTCAGTTCGCCTTTACCCAATCGTTTCCTGGATTCTGTGCTGCTGGCTTCATCTGAGATTGAACCCGGGTCTCAAGCAGATACGGGACGTGCCAGATCTCCTCAGAATAAGACTTCCAAAAGATTGCGGAGCAGCCTCGGGATCGTTTCAGAGCGGCCCGCCGTCGTGTTACCATTCGGCTGAGTGCCTTTCTGATTTCCTGCAGCGGATCTGCGATTTATGAACTGGCGATTACTGATCATACATGAGTCTTCCAACATGCGAATGGTGGCAGCTGTGCCAGACCTTCTTTGCAAAATTCTGGTTCTGATCAGTCTTGCCGGACTACCGGTGTATGCTCCTGTGTCTGCGCAGGAGAGTTCTGAAAAGTCGGCTGCGCCAAAGTCGGCAGTCGCCGTGGAGGACGACTTCTATCCGATCGTCCGATACACGATTCCTTCCGAGATCGTACTCGAAGCTGGCGCGGTGGAACCACTGCCCGATGGCACCCTGGCCGTGGCGACTCGACGCGGAGACATCTACCGCGTGCAAAATGCCTGGAGCGGCGATCCCGATGGGGCCACCTATGAGCTCTTCGCCGAAGGACTGCACGAAGTTCTGGGACTCAGCTTTCGTGACGGCTGGCTGTATGCAACTCAGCGAGGTGAGGTGACTCGACTGCGCGATTCAGATCAGGATGGTCGAGCTGACGAGCTGCAGACATTCAATGACAGCTGGGGTATCAGCGGAGACTATCACGAATACGCTTTCGGTTCTCCGTTCGATAAGAATGGACACATGTGGGTGGTTCTTTGTCTGACCGGATCCTTCACGAGCGAATGTCCATGGCGAGGCTGGGCGCTGCGAATTGATTCCGAAGGTAAAATGATCCCGACGTGCAGCGGCATTCGTTCTCCCGGCGGCATTGGTTTCAATTTGACGGGCGATGTTTTTTATACCGACAACCAGGGACCGTGGAACGGTACCTGCAGTTTAAAATGGCTGCGGCCCGGTTCGTTTCAGGGGAATCCGTCCGGGAACAAATGGTATGAAAGAACCGACGGAGGATCTGCGTCAGCTCCGGCAGAACCGCACAGCGGCAGTCGCATTATGACAGAAGCCGATCGCATCCCGGAACTCGAGCCGTCTGCTGTGCTTTTTCCGTACCAAAAGATGGGGCAGTCAGCCAGCGGAATTGCCTGCGACGCCTCCGAGGGAAAATTTGGCCCGTTCCACGGTCAGATGTTTGTTGGCGATGTCACTCACAGTACCGTGATGCGCTGCTTTCTGGAAAAGGTCGGCGGTCACTATCAGGGCGCCTGTTTTCCGTTTCGTGAAGGCCTGGGCTCCGGCAGCCTGGCACTCAGAATCACGGAAGACGGTTCGCTGTTTGTTGGCGGAACGAATCGAGGCTGGGGATCTCGTGGCACAAAACCGTTTGCTCTTGAGCGACTGCACTGGTCCGGAAAGACACCCTTTGAGATTCAGGAAATGCGAGCAAAGCCGGATGGATTTGACTTGATTTTTACGGAAGCCATCGACGCGGAATCAGCCGTCTCGCCGGAATCTTGGGACCTGCAGACCTACTGTTATATTTATCAGGCGGCTTACGGCAGCCCGGAAGTGGATTCGACGAAACCAGTGATCAACAAGGTGGAAGTTTCTGAAGATCGCCTGTCGGCAAGGCTGTTCATCAGCGGCCTTCAGCGAGGTCACGTGCATGAGTTGCACGCAACCGGCGTCCGAAACTCCAAAGGTCAGCCCCTGCTGCACAACTCCGCTTACTACACGCTGAATTATTTTGCCGACGAGGTGAAATGAGGACCGGAAGAGCGTTCCTACGCTGGTCGGTCTGCCAATGATCCGGTCAACGGTTTTTGAAGTTGCACACTTTCTAACCGCGAAGCGGTGGCAGCATGTAGCCCAGGGTGTAAGCCCTGGGAAAGCGAACCCATCCCAACCGAAAGCCACGAAGTGGCGACAGAAAACAAAGCGAAACACTTTGCTGTCGCCACTTCGCGGCTGTTGGTTCAGAAGACACCAAAAACCGCGGGTTGACACCCGCGGCTACATGCTGTCGCTCCTTCGGAGCTGAAAGTGTGCAACCTCAAAATCCACGGTCACGGCCGCTCAACACGAAACCGAGTTGACTTCAAAACCGTCCCGACCGTCGACTCTGTTGCGTGCGATTGGTCATCGGGATTCTGTGCGGCGATCTTCTTCCGTACTCGTACTCGTACTCGTACTCAGCTTTGCGGTACTCGTACTCGCTCTTACGCTTCCGGCACTGCCCAGTTTCGCAGGATCTGCCGCATCATCATGCTCTTTTCGAGTACGAGTACGAGTACCGTTACACTGAGTACGAGTACGATTTTCCTGTGGAACGATCAGCGCTGTGAAACGTTTTTTTGAGTGAAAACAGTGCGATTCAACCCGGAACGGGTTTCACAACAAAGCCTGGGGTCGACGCAAAGCGGCGCACCCCAGGTTCGTGATGTTCGTTCGCTCCGAACCCTGAAAGGGTTCCACAAGGCAGCGATCGTTCGTTCATCGTCTTGTGGAACCCCGTTGGGCAACGCCGTTAAGGATTCCTGCACCGAAAAACTGAGACGTTTAACCCGTGGCCGAGAGGCCACAGCGAGTCTGAACAACCTGGCCTCTCGGCCACGGGTTAAACGATTCAAAATCCTTAACGGCGTTGCCCTGTTGGGGTTGGAGAACGAATGTCGCCGGTTTTGCTCCTCAGGGCTCGTTACATGCGATTGTTCATCGAGGGATTCTGTACGGCAATCCTCTTCGTACTCGTACTCAGCTTTGCGGTACTCGTACTCGCTCTTACGCTTCCGGCACTGCGCAGTTTCGCAGGATCTGCCGCATCATCATGCTTTTTTCGAGTACGAGTACGAGTACCGTTGCACTGAGTACGAGTACGATTTTCCGGCGGAACGACCAACGCTGTGAAACGTTTTTTGATTGCAAACAGTGCGATTCAACCCGGCATTTGATATTGACAGTTAACATCAACAAGCTTAAAACTGGACCGTCTGATCGCCGATGAACGGGTAAACGACGGACAAATTTCCCGGCTGCCGATTGTTTCGGATTTGCCCGGTAGGGAAACCGTACCTGTCAGGCGATTTCCCAATGCTGGCTTCATCCACCCGTTCAGTGGCCGTTCGCGAACTTCAGCAAAAATTGCTGAAATCACAGTCGACCGCCATTACTCAGCAAATCATTCCCAGCGGATTACCCACTGTGGATGCCATGCTGCCAATGGGTGGACTGCCCACCGGTGCCGTGATCGAATGGATCAGCGAATACGCGGGCGTCTCCGCCGCCACCGTGGCTCTGCAATGCGTGCGATCCTACCTGAAAATGCCGGGCTGTCTGGCAGTGGTTGATGCTCGCCATGAATTCCACCCGGCCATCCTGCAGGTCTCCGGTGTTCCCCTGTCTCGGTTACTGCTGATTCGACCAAAGGAAATGTCCGACGGTTCAACGGCCTCCGCCGCTGACAGGTCCGGAACAGACAGCTCGACCACCAGTCGTACCTCTGGAACTCCGTATTCTGCAAAGCGTGCATTTCCTTCTGCCCGGCAAAGCGAAACGCTGTGGTCGCTTGAGCAGGTCGCCCGCTGTCCAGGCGTGCGTATCGTGCTGTGCTGGCTGGATCGGGTTTCATCCACTGCTCTGCGTCGGCTGCAACTGGCCGTGGAACGCAGCGGAGTCACCGTGTTTCTCATTCGGCCGGGATCCGCACTGAACCAGCCTTCATGGGCTGATTACCGACTGCAGATCGGTCGAGCCCCCTCATCACTGATTTCCACGCGGCCTTCATCTTCCGGGACATCTCCTGGAATATCGCACGGGACCTCTCACGGGACATCACCGCCATCAGGGACGTTGCGTTTGCCTGCATCTCCTGTACTGGCATTGCGGCTCCTGCGTTCCAAAGTATCCGTTCAGCATCATGGGTATGCTCTTTTAAAGGTCGATCATGAAACGGGTGCTGTGTGTTCGGTTTCTGAACTGGCCTGTTCAGCGTCTTCGCCGACAACTGCATTCAGCTGATCATCCTGCTGCCGCTGATCATCGCAGTGCCGCTGATCATCGCGCGACGGGAACCGATCAGTCTGCCACGCAAACAGTCCATTCGCCACTGGCTGTCTGCACGGCCGCACAACCAGCAAGCACCTCACCGGCCACCAGCCGACGGCGACGCGTCAGTATCGAAGAAACAGAACTGAAATTTGTCCGCACGATCTTTCCCGCCGCACGCACGGGACCAGCCGTTATTGCAGTGTCCGAAGATGCATGGGCAATGGGCGTTCGCCCCGGCATGCCACTCGCCGAAGCTCGCAGCATGGCAAGGCCCATAATTCGTCCCGGAAATCGACCGGGAACTCGCGAGGGAACTCGACCGGGAAAAGGACGAGTATCCCTCAAAAAGCCAGCACCTCCGGAAGTCTGCTTTATGGAATGGCAGCCATGGGAAGATCGTATGCAGCTGCAAGGTGCCGCCGAACTTCTGCGACAGTTTTCGCCGCTGATCGGTATCGATGAGATGCCGGTTCCCGACAGTCTTCTGCTGGACATTACCGGATGTGCTCCACTGTTTGGCGGCGAATCGGCACTGGCCGAGCACTTGTTGTATGTACTGCGACAGGCCGGCTATCGATGTCATGCGTGTGTGGCTGATTTCGTTGCCGCTGCATGGGCGTTTACTCATGCCACAGGCCATGGCCTCTTACCATCCGTTCGCCTGCCTGCCGCGAAGAAACATTCCTCGTCCCGTCAAAACGCGGTCGATGCCGGAACCCCGTCCGTCCTGATCATTCCTCCCGGCCAGGCCACCGATTATCTCGCCGACCTTCCTCTCGCCGCCGGACGACTGCATCCCGCGGACATCGACGTGCTTGCTCAGTTAGGACTCGGCTCGCTTCGCCAGCTGCTTCAGCTGCCCCGCGAAGATCTTCCGTCCCGACTTTCCAGTGAAGCAGTCATCCGGGTTCAGCAGCTGACCGGCCTGACACTCGAACCTGTTCGCGGGATACCGGAAGCCAACCCCGTCGTCGCTGAATGGAGTTCCGAGTTTCCCGCTACGAACCTCGACGAACTGCGACAGGTTCTGGAATATCTGTCCGCTCAGATCGTTGCAGAACTTCTGCGAAGAAAAACGGGCTGCATTCGACTCAGCTGCCAGCTGTTTAACGCCTCAGCCGATCAGTCACTGCAACTCGTTGCAGAAGTTGTCCGGCCAACGCAGTCGAGTGAATTATTGAACGAGGTGCTCGGTCTTCGACTGGAAAATCTTCCGCTCACGGATTCAATCTGTCGAGTGCAGATGCGAGCATCCACAGCTCCTCTGCCTGTGGCCAAACAACGGGATTTATTCAGCGATACGGAACATGTCGTGCCGCAGGACGAACTGGCAACTCTTGTGAATCGCCTCAATGGCCGACTTGGACCTCAGGCCATCACCACCATGCAGCAACATCCGGACGCCCGCCCGGAATTCGCTTATCGAAGAGTTCCACTGCTGAACAGCCAGGAGAATGATCAGCCCTCGCAGTCGCTGAATGAGATTCTGTTTCAGCTCGTAACGCCTCAGCCCGACGGAAACTCCACCCCTCCTGCAGGCTGGAATCGCCCCATCCGACTTTTACCCGTCCCCTTTCTGCTGCCTCGCCCGGAACAGGGGTCTCCCATGCAATTCGGATTCATCTGGCAGGGACAGCGATTTCAGCCGGAAACCATCAGCGGCCCCGAACGTCTTCAGACGGCATGGTGGTCTGACCAGCCCGTGTCCCGGGACTACTACCGAGTTCAAACAACAACGGGTTCGCAGTTCTGGATCTATCGCGACCTGCAAACCAGCGACTGGTTTCTGCACGGCATTTTTGATTAAGAACGCCCAACAACTCACTGCTCAGGCGTCTCAACCCCTGCTTCCGGACGCATCAGGCTCAATGGCGGAAATGTGAGCGATAACTTAGCGCCTTCAGCCTCATCACTGACCGTGATGGGAACTTTCCATGCAGCAGTCGCAAGTCGACACACCGTTGAGTTCTCAGAACAGAATCCATAGCTCACTCGAAATAACAGCGTTGCTTCTCCCGCGACAGCCGTCATCGGTAACTGAAAACTGGCCTGAGATCCGTTCACGGTCGCCTCATCGCGGGCTGCCAGAGCATCTGCCGGAACAATGGCCTGATCCGACTCGGCGAACACTTCCCAGGTCACCGGTGCAAGGTCATTCAGTTTGTATCCTTCAGGAACCGTCAGTGAAACATTCACGTCCAGCAGACTGCCGGTCTTCACGGACAGAGGCGACACCTGGATCGCGTTCGGCTCATCGGGTGCTGCTACGGAACGTACCGGCGAGGGAACAGTCAGGCCCGCGATAACCAGTTCGCTGACAGACTTGTTGTTCAGATCGGCCACGCAGATTCGGTGATTGTTGGTATCGGCAATGAACAGCCGACCGCCACTGATTGACAGACCACCCGGTTCACTCATCTGACCGGCTGCAAGATCTTTTCCCGGTTTCCCGGTACCAAGCCATGTGACGGATTTTCCCGAACCACCTTCTATGATTTTGATTTTGTGATTGTACGAATCCGCCACATACAGTTTGTCGCCATCCACAGCGATTCCCAGAGGATGCTGGAATCGAGCCTCACTGCCGACGGCATCGACATCGCCAAATGCAAACAGAGACTGCCCGCGAGGAAGCTCCGACGTGCCGGCAATCGTTGTGACAAGACCCTCGCCTGATGTCGGCACTCGGCGAATTGCAGACCCTTCACTGTCAACCACATACAAAAACTGGCCTGAAGCATCCGCCACGATTTCTGATGGCTGTGCAAAGGCACATTCAGACAGAGAACCATTAATCACGTCTTCGCGCCCGGAACCCGCGTAAACGCCAATTTGATCCGTTCCGATTTTGTGAGACCAGATCTGATGAGGTCCCGCCATGGCAATAAACAGGGTGCCATTGACATGGGCGAGTGACCAGGGACTGTTGAGAGATGTTTCCAGCAATGCACCGGCAATATCACGTCCCGGGCGTCCCTGCTGTCCCGTACCGGCCAGCGTACTGACCGTTTTTGACTGCAAATCGATCACTCGCAGCAGATGATTCTCGGTGTCAGCGACGTAAAGCTTCTGACCATCCAGAGCAAGACCCTGCGGATGATCAAACTCAGCTTCGGCGAAACTGCCGTCCTTTCGACCAATGCGCCCTGAGCCGACGACGTCCTGAAGTTCTCCGGCCAGAGACGAGATCAAAATACGATTGTGATTACTGTCGGATACAAAGACTCGATCAGAACTCGCATCGGCCAGCACCTTGCCAGGAAAACGCAGCGGTGTCGGCTCGACTTTCGCAGACTCCAGTCCAAACACAATCGGATTCTCGTCCAGAGTTCCCTTCCAGCGGTGATACTCAACCAGCTTGCCGACAACTTCGTCAAACAGCTCACGATTGCCTTCACCACCCTGTGACCCAACGTACTTTCCTTCCGGGTCAACGAGTGCCAGAGTGGGCCATGCCCGAGTACCAAACTTGCGCCAGATCAGCATCTCACTGTCGTTGACAACAGGATGCTGAATCTCGTACCTCAAAATGGCATCGCGAATATTCTGGGACAGCTTCTCGTTTTCGAACTTCGCCGAATGAACTCCAATGACCACCAGCTGGCGGCCATATTTTTCTTCGAGGTACTTCAGGTCCGGAAGAACGTGCATACAGTTGATGCAGCAGTACGTCCAGAAGTCCAGAATGACAATTTTACCGCGAAGCTCCTTCAGCGAAATTGGATGCGACGTATTCAGCCACTCGGTGCCGCCGTCCAGAATTCCTTCAGGAACAGGCACCGCCCGGGGAAACGGATTCTCCGGAGGTGAAGTTGATGGTTTCGGAGTATCAGCGGCCTCCGCAGTCGCAGAATCATCGGTCGACTGAACAGCCGCCGCGTTCTGAATGGCCGCTCCGACCATCGTGACGGTTACCAGCAGAAGTGCCAGGCAGGTTCGCCCGATGCGAAAGCCGCCATGCTGTGACAAACAGCACGACCGCTGCCTCAATCCGGCGGCAACATGTCCGACCAATCGTCCGCTGAGCAAATCAAAATCGCTGTTTTTCAAAGACCCGCTGGCCATAGCTCATCCATCCACTGGTCAACGCCGGCGGATCGATTCCACCAGCTTCGTGTCACTGACTTCGACCATACAAGAATGTTTCCTGACAAAACAGCCGTCCGACTGTTCAGCCAATTTCGTATGTTACCACGCCATGACGCTGCGATCGACTGATTTTCTCGGTGGCATACAGTCCCGCCAGCACAAACTCCACGCACGATGCACGAACGGCTGCACTTTCAGAAGCGTTCAGTTCGAATGCTTTGTCCCAAACCGGTGGCACTCGCTTAAGCAGCTTTTCATACTGTTCACTGGGCAGCATGTCACCCACTTCGATCTTTACACCCTTTGCAAAGATCTGTGAAATCTGTTCCAGTCCGTGCTGCTCAACATATTCGTCGAAGACCGTCCGGATCGCCTCGGCCGTGACGGCGTCCAGGACCTGTCGCTCGCTCATCTGATGACTGCTCATCAGATCCACTTCCAGCTTGCCGAGCGATGACGAATACAGATGCCCCAGATCACTGATTCGGGGGACGGCCGGTTTTTCCCCCAGAACGGCTCCTCGCCTGCGGGCACTGGCGATCATCGTCCTGTAGTTGGCAATACTAAAGCGAGTACTCACGCCGGACTGCTGATCGATATAACGACTGCGACGAGCTGCACGGCTGATCTCTTCGATGATCTGCTTCATGAAGAACGGGACGACAACAGGGAAATCGCCTTCCAGAGGAATGTCGGCTTCCTGCTCCATAATCTGAATCCCGGCATCTCGTTCCGCCGGGTAATGAGTATGAATAATGCTGCCAATACGGTCCTTCAGCTGCGGAATCACCTTGCCACTGCGATTGTATGTGGAAGGATTTGCAGAAAACAAAATCATCACGTCCAGATCAAACTGAATGGGAAAGCCCCGAATCTGAACGTCCCGTTCTTCCAGAATGTTGAATAGTCCCACCTGAACCAGTTCATCCAGTTCCGGCAGTTCGTTCATGGCAAAGATGCCGCGATGCATGCGTGGAATCAAACCAAAGTGCAGAGATTCCTCAGCCGACATACTCGTCCCGGCCGCCAGCATCGCCGGGTCAATTTCCCCGATGATATCGGCAAACTTGGTTCCGGGTGCCAGTCGCTCGGCATACCGCTGTTTGCGAGGCCACCACTTGATCGCCACCTTGTCGTCAGGCGTTGAGGCCAGCATTCTCTTTGCCGGCCCTGTAATCGGCAGCAGTGGATCTTCATGAACCGGGCACCCCGGCAGATCGAGATACGGAATGGCTTCATCCAGAAATGCCGGCAGAGCCCGCATCATCCGGCTTTTGCCCTGACCTTTCTCGCCAAGAAACAACATGTCATGGCCGGCCAGCAAAGCCAGACTGATCTCCGGGATGACCGTATTTTCGTATCCCAGAATGCCGGGAAACAAATCGTCCCCCGCTGCAAGCTGTTTCACAAAATTGTCGCGAATCTCGTTTCTTACACTTCGGGACTTCCAGCCACTGGCCTTCAGTTCCGCAAGCGTCGCCGGACGTTCCGTGATCATGGACATATGATTCTATACTTCTGAACAGAGTGTGGCGTTGCAGTGGACCTATCGATTATTGACATCCCTCTCGAAGCGAACAGGGACAATTGCCGGATTTCCCAAACTGCACCTCGGTCGTGTCGACGTAGTGTCGACTTTAGTCGACACGATCCTCCGACCGCACTCAATCTCAGCCAAAGCCCAAACAACAAAAACATCGCAAAAATCAACCATCTGCAGGCTAGTGCTCTGTCAAGCTTTGAATTTGAGGTAGTGGACCTTGCTAAAGGTCCTGCAGCCAGGGGATCTTTAGCAAGATCCACTACCTCCAACCCGAACTCTTCATCCTGACAGAGCACTAGCCGGTCAGCAGAAATCGCTTCAAAAAATACCATGTCGTCAGAACGATTCCGATGGCAATCACCAGTCGGCGAACCAGTTTACGATCCAGCGTTCGAGCCCAGGAGGCTCCCAGCCAGCCACCGATAATCGCCGAGATGATCATCGGAATGCCATACTGCCAGTTAACCACGCCGGAAACCACAAACACCACCACCGACGCTCCGTTAATCAGAGTGGCAAGCACCGTCTTCAGACCGTTCACATGATGAATGTTGCCCAGATGCAGCAGACTTAATGAGCTGAGCATCAAAATTCCGATGCCCGCACCAAAGTAGCCACCGTACAAACCAATCATCAATTGAAGACCAAACACCAGCCAGCGATAACTTGCAGATCGACTGGCCAGTTCAGTATCCGTCGCGGCCTGAGGAACCAGCTTCGGCTGCAGGATAAACAGCAGTGTGGCCATTCCGATCAGCCATGGCACCATTGTGAGGAACCATTCTTCCGGTGTTCCCACAATTATCAGAGACCCTGCAATGCCGCCGATCAGACTGGGAACCGCCAGCCAGCGAACCCAGTCCCAGAGCGAAATCAGTTCTCTGCGGTACGCCCATGCACCCGCCAGCGATCCCGGGCAGAGCGCCACGGTGTTGGTGGCATTCGCGATGATCGAGGCACCCGGAACGTTGCCCATAACCAGCATCAGTGCCGGAAAGGTAATCAGCGTGCCGCCTCCGGCAATCGAATTGATCGCCCCGCCAAGAGCTGCAGCCGGGCACAATATTAAGCAGGCTTGCCACCATGTATCCATAGGCCGCAGTGTAGGGGCACTCGCCCTGCAAATTCAACGCTCAGCATCGTACTGCTGCATCAGTTCAACAGATGACAGATTTTCTGATGCATCATCCGGCGATTCAGGCATCGTCCGGCACGCGATGGTGAGCAACAATCAGGCGAGCAGCACGCAGTCCGTCAACAGCCGCCGTAACAATTCCTCCCGCATACCCCGCTCCCTCCCCGACCGGGTAGAGACCGACCATTCCCGGAATTTGCCATGACTCGCGGTCTCTGTCGATCCTCACCGGCGAACTTCCCCGCATCTCCGGCCCCACCAGCACCGCATCCGGCAGATACTGGCCCTTCCACTGTCGGTCCATGATCGGTAAACCGGCCTGGATCGCTTTCAAAATGGGTACCGGCAACACTTCACTCAGGTTGCGACTTTTAGTTCCCCGTTCATAGGACGACGGAAGCTGCTCATGCGGATCAGGCGTCCTCCCGGCGAGAAAATCTGTGGCGCGCTGCACCGGCGCAGAATAGTCGCCACCGGTCAGTTCAAATGCTCTGGATTCATATTTTCGCTGCAGATGAACACCCGCCAGAGGATGGTCACTCCCAAATGCCTCAGGCTCCAGTGTGACTACAAGCCCGCTGTTGGCGAAATTCGAATTGTGACGCGAGTTGCTCATGCCATTCGAGCAATACATATTGGGCTCAGAAATGCTGGGGATGACGATCCCGCCGGCACACATACAAAAAGTGAATAAGTCACGCTGCCCTTTGGCCACCAGAGAATAATCGGCGGCCCCCAGAATCGTCAGGTATTCGCGGCGACCATACTTGTGCTCGTTGATCAGCTCCTGAGGATGCTCGATTCGCAAACCCATCTGAAATGCCTTTTGACGAATCGGCAATCCGGCTTCCAGCAACATCTGATAGGTATCTCGGGCGCTGTGGCCGATCGCGAGGACGCAGTGAGATGTCTCCAGAAAACCCGAAGATGTCTCAAGGCCAGCCAGCCTCCCATCCTGCATCCGCATTCCCTCAAGACGACACCCGAACCGATATTCACCCCCCATTTCTTCTATTCGCCGACGAAAATTGCGGCAGATCATCGGCAGCTTGTTACTGCCCAGATGCGGACGATTTTCATAAATCAGCGAGGGCCGACCACCACACTCAACGAATCGGGCCAGCACCCAGTCCACGTCCGGACCAGTGATCCGACACGTCAGCTTTCCGTCACTGAAACAGCCCGCTCCGCCTTCTCCAAACAGATAATTGTTTTCGTTGTCATGCTCGCCACCCCGGTCAAACAGGCGAATCGCTGGCACGCGGTCTTTGACGGCCTGTCCACGCTCCAGAATGATGGGACGAAATCCTCGCAGAGCCAGAAAATAACCCGCCAGCAGCCCGGCTGGCCCGGAACCAACGACAACAGGCCGGTGACGCATGGGTGTGTCGCCCGGAAACGCATCTCGAAAATCTTCCGGCAAATAGGGGTCGACCTGCAGGCCATCCGCCGTGATTCGCCCCGAACGCATCGGCGATGGTACAGCCACGGTCAGCGAATAGACAAACTCCAGCCGATCGCGCTGCCGCGCATCCAGGCTTTTTCGCAGGATTCGCAGACTCGTCAGATCGCCTTCCGACAAACCCGTTCGCTGAGAAACCATAGTGGGGATCTCAGACTCAGGAAACTCGACCGGCAACCTCAGATTGGTAATTCGAAATATCATGAACGACTTTGACAATCAGGCCGACGGTAAACCCTTGCCTGCAAAAAAACCTGCCATGCATCTCCGATGAGAATTTAGTCCCCGACAGAATACTGCAGGCAAGCCTGTTCTGCATCCTGTCCATCTATGTTATGTAAACTCCGGCGAGTTTTTGCCTCTCCACAGGCTGATTTCCGCAGTTCCGCAGGCTTTAAGCTTTTGAGCCTTTGCTTTGTTAGGATGAACACACCTGCCCGTCGGATTTTTGCAGGATGGGCATTCCTGCCCGTCAAAACACAGTCGGACAAGAATGTCCAGCCTGCATTTTGAAATTTGACAAAAGACCAGCACTCGGTTTTTCTTTCCTCATCCCAGGAAAACCCTGCGATTCCACTGTCTGGACTCCGGTCGTACGAACGCTACAGTGCCCTGATTAAAGTGTCGTGGCAGATTCTCGGTATCCGGGGAAATCCGCACTCGTCGCAGCCCTCCCTGGCAGGAACCGCCACAGGACAGGCAGGTTGGGAAAAGGTGGCAGCGATTCCGAGACGAATTGTCGGTATGATCAGTTGACGAAGCGGTGAATTCTCGCATAATCCGCAAAACTTCTGTTCTTTCAGGGTTTGCTGCAGCCGGCGTCTGGTGATTGGTTCCTACAATTTGATTGTGTTTCGCCGGAACACTATTCTGCGGGTGTAGCTCAGTTGGTAGAGCACCACGTTGCCAACGTGGTTGTCGAGGGTTCGAGTCCCTTCACCCGCTCTTTTTTTTTGTCCTGACGTTTGCGAAGAGGTTCTGAGATGAGTTCTGAAGCTGAAGGGCTTCTTACGTCAGCCGCTGATGCAGCCCCTGAACGTATGGATTTAAAGGTCGAAATTAAGAATGTTGGCCCCTGTCGGAAACATGTCTCAGTGACAGTTCCCGAAGCCGATGTCAACAGTGTTCGTGAAGAGTGCCTGAGCGAACTTTCGAACCGCGCTCAGGTTCCGGGATTTCGCGTCGGGCACGTTCCCCGCTCGCTGCTGGTAAAGAAGTTTAAGGACGAAATCGCCGGTCAAATCAAGCAGAAGGTGCTCCTGGCAAGCCTGGAGCAGATGTCCGAAGAAAATCGGATCGATCCGATCAACGAGCCAAAGATCGATGTGGAAAGCCTGGAGATTCCGGATTCCGGCGATTTTCACTACGAATTTGAAGTTGAAGTTCGGCCAGAATTTGAACTGCCGGACTACTCATCGTTCACCATTCGACGTCCGTCCGGTGAAGTTTCGGACGAGGAATTTCAGGCGTATCGCGAACAGTTCCTGGCCGGCTATTCGAAACGGGAAACCGTTTCCGAACCATGTGCGCCCGGCGACTTTGTCATATGCGATCTGAAGTTCACGCACGATGGTAAAGTGCTTCGCGAAACTGATTTGGTCAGCATCCATGTGCTGCCGACTCTGAATTTCCAGGACGCCGGTCTGGAAGGCTTTGATAAGCTGATGGTCGGAGTTCAGGCTGGCGAAACACGTCAGGCCAGTATCCGCATATCAATGCAGTCTCCTGTGATTGAAATGCGGGGCGAAGAAGTTCAGACCGAGTTTGCAGTGAAGGAAATTCAGCGGCAAATTCTGCCGGTGCTTGACAAGGAATTCCTCGCCAAACTGAACGTGGAAAGTGTGGAACAGATCGACGAAGAACTGCGATCATCACTTGAACGACAGATTGAATTTCAGCAACGACAGGCCACTCGTCAGCAGGTTCTGGAGAAGATCGCAGAATCTTCCAACTGGGACCTTCCCGAAAGTCTCGTTCGGCAGCAAACGGAAAATGCCCTTCGACGTGAACTGCTTGAGATGTCTCAGGCCGGATTCACCAGGGATCAGATCCTTTCCCGGGAAAACGAAATTCGCCGCAGTGCCATCGACAATACTCGTCAGGCACTGAAGGAGCACTTCGTACTTGATCGACTGGCCACCGAACAGAAAATTGAATGTGATCCGGCTGACATCGATCGTGAATTGCTGCTGATGTCGTTCCAGAGCGGCGAGCCTGTTCGGAAGATTCGTGCACGTCTTACAAAGTCGGGCATGATCGAAAACATGGAAGCACAGCTCCGTGAACGAAAAGCAGTTGACTTTATTCTGAGCAAAGCGAAATTTGAAGATGTGAAGCGCGAGCCAATGGCTCGTAATGATTCCGTCGGAATTCGATTTGCAATCTGCGGCAATATGAATGCCAGTCTGGTCGATGACTCAGAACCAGCAGAAGAAGCCGCAGAATAACAAAGCTCTCGTCGGAACAGGCAGCACCGGGGAGCACCCGCTCTGCCTGTTCTTCGTTTTTGGACTCCCCGTCGAGCACACAGGAACTGGCGAATGAAGGATCCTCGCACCGACTACATGCCTCTGGCCGCCCGGGAATATTCAGCCCAGCGACAAATGACTGTCGGCGATCTGCTGCTGGATAACCGTATCATCTTCCTGGATGGTCCCATCCATGATGGCAGCGCAAATCTGATCGTGATGAAGATGCTGTTTCTGCAGTCAGAAAACCGGCATCAGGACATCCATCTCTATATTAACTCACCCGGCGGATCCGTTACGGCGACGCTGGCAATCTATGACATCATGCAGTTCATCGAATGCGATGTCGCAACGTACTGCGTGGGTCTGTCCGCCAGCGGTGGAGCAATCCTCGTCGCCGGCGGAGCTCCCGGCAAACGATTCGCCCTCAAGCATTCGAAAATGATGATCCATCAGCCATACGGACAGGTGGGCGGTCAGGTCTCGGACATTGAAATCCAGGCCAAGGATATCATCAGTACCCGCGAGCTGCTGAATGAACTGCTGGCTTCTCATACCGGCCAGCCAGTGGAACGAATCGCCAAAGATACCCAGCGCGATCACTATCTGACCTCCGAAGAGGCCAAAGCATATGGTCTGGTTGATGAAATTCTTCAGAGACCGCCCAAAGAGAAAAAGAAGTAGTCGGACGAAAAAGCGATTACAGACTAATAAAGAAGTAACAGAAAACAAGATTCCTGATTTGCTCAGGAATTGGCAGGCGGGAAGCCTCCCCTCGTTGTCTTTACTCAACGGATGCCACAGATGACCGTACTTGTACCTTACGTTGTCGAAAAGAATGGCCGTGATGAACGAGCCATGGATATCTACAGCCGACTGCTGAAGGATCGTATCGTGATCCTCGGCAGCGGTGTCAATGATGATGTGGCGAACAGCATTGTCGCCCAGCTGCTCTTCCTGCAGTTCGATGACCCAAAGGCTGACATCCACCTGTATATCAACTCTCCCGGCGGCTCAATTACCGCTGGCATGGCAATTTACGACACAATGCAGTACATCAGCTGCGATGTGGCCACCTATTGCATCGGTCAGGCCGCCAGCATGGGTGCGATTCTGCTGACCGCCGGTACTCCCGGTAAGCGAAACGCACTTCCCAACGCCCGCATCATGATCCACCAGCCACTCGCCGGAATGGAAGGCACGGCCACGGAACTGGAAATTCATGCCAAGGAAGTTCTGCGTATCAAACGCAAAATGAACGACATCCTGCTGAAACACACCGGCCAGACTCTCACAAAGATCGAAGAAGACACTGATCGCGACAACTTCATGTCGGCCGAAGAAGCAAAGCACTACAATCTGATCGACAACGTGCTCGAACGCCTGGAGACTTAGCCGCGAACTCCGCTGCGATCTGCTCATCAAACACTGATCCGCGTGATTCACCATCACGCGGATCATTTTTTATGGCGCATGTGGAAACCCCGGAAGCAGACATTCACCGGCAAATCAGGCCAGGCGACAACGCCGGGTTATCTGATTCAATCGAGATGGTATCGACAGACGTTTTTACCGCAATGCTTCAGCCGATCCTGCACTTTCAACACGCTCCGCGTCCTGGTCTTCCGACGCCAGTCACGCCAGTCATTCCTCCCATTCCTCCCATTCCTCCCACGCGATTTCAGCCCAACCAACCAGCCATTTCCATTTCAGCGCCAGCGGCACTCGAAAACCTGACAGACCACGAGTCACAAATAAGCAAGGCAATCTGACGAGGATGGCCACGGATGGGAAAATCGTCACGATCGTTACGGCCACAGTCATCCTCGAACCGATACCCACACAGTAACCATAATACCGCCGGCCCCGAGTTTCGTCGGTTTCGGCACGTATTGCCGGTTATTGACTGGCACCCGACCACGCCAGTCGTTTGTTCGCACGGTATTTCAGTACGAACCGCGTTTAATCGGACCTGAACGCTCTAAGTACTGACACCACAGTTAGTTACCGGCACAATATGCCGGAGCCTTCGTCTTGACACTCGGCAGATGAAAGCTTAACGTTCTGAGCCAACCGCCGAGGTTCTCGGCATTTTGAAGCGAATGGAGTCGCTCATGTCTACAACCTGCCCGCCAACCGCACCGGTGCAGTCCTGTCAGCCTGTTCCCTTTATTGATCTGGTTGCCCAATACCAGACGATCCGCGATGAAGTTCGCGAAGCTGTTGATCGCTGCTTCGAAAACCAGAGCTTCATCCTCGGCGAAGAAGTCTCACTGCTCGAGCAGGAGATTGCTCAATACTGTGATTCTCGCCATGCCATCTCCTGTGCTTCAGGCACGGATGCGCTGATCCTGGCTCTACTGGCTCTGGGAGTTGGCCCGGGCGACGAGGTCATCACCAGTCCGTTCACATTCTTCGCCTCTGCCAGTTCGATACATCGAGTGGGTGCGAAACCCGTTCTGGTCGACATCGAACCATCCAGTTTTAATCTTTGTCCGGAGCAGGTCGAACGAGCCATCACTCCGCGAACAAAGGCCATCATGCCCGTTCATATTTTCGGTCAGTGTGCAGAGATGGAGCCATTGTGGCGCCTTTCCACAAAGCACAAACTACCAATCGTTGAAGACGCAGCACAGGCCATTGGAGCTGAATACCGGGGACGTCGCACCGGCGTTCTTGGCACAATCGGATGCTTCAGCTTCTTCCCCACAAAGAACCTTGGAGGAGCTGGTGACGGCGGCATCATGACGACCGACGATGCGGACCTGGCAGCTCGCCTGCGTCGTCTTCGAGTTCACGGAGACACGGGCGGATATAACCATGTCGAAGTTGGCTACAACAGTCGTCTCGACGCACTGCAGGCCGCCGTACTTCGAGTAAAACTGCGCCACCTCGATTCCTGGACAGCTGCTCGCAACAGGAACGCCGATCGATACTCAACTCTGTTGAATCAGGCTGGTGTGACAGACAGCATGGTCCTTCCGGCAAATCTGCCTGATCGCCGTCATGTGTTCAATCAGTACACGACGAGAGTCACGGGTGGTCGTCGCGACGAGACCATGAAGTCACTGAAATCAAAACAGATTGGATGCGCGGTTTACTATCCAATCCCTCTGCACCTGCAGAAATGTTTTGCGTACCTTGGATACAAGCCCGGCGACCTGCCGGTAGCGGAAACTGCAGCAGCAGAAGTGTTGTCACTGCCGATCTACTCCGAACTGCCTGCAGCTCACCTTGAGACCGTCGTGGACGGCCTCTGCTCCGTGCTCGGCAACCAGGCCACGCTGCCATTCCAAAAGTCCCAGCCAGCCTCCCAGCGCCGCGCCGCCTGATCGGATAAACGTGTTCAGGATATGAAGACCCGATCAACCTGATCTGAAGAACGTGTCCTGATCATGATTCGCTTCGGCGAGTCGCAGATCTCTGCAACTCTTTTGTGGATAAAGCAGCCGTCACTCGCCGAGTGACGGCTGCTAATTCTTTTGGGCGAGCCGCCTCATCACAGTACTCATCACGCTCCGCCGTGACGCTCCATCCCCGGAATCTCACAGGTTCACGCCCGCGCCCGGAAAGGCTCAAGGGGCATGGACGGTGAATTTAGGCCGAGCAGGGATGTCAATCGTCTGATGCGGTAGCGAATCACAGCAAAATCACGGCAAACAGTGACCTCGCCTGGCAGTCGAATCGCCTCAATTCCCACCATTTCGGAAAGAACCACAGCGGATTCAACTTCAGCGACTTTGTACTGCCGCGGTTTCATTCGAAAGACACCGCCCCAACTTAAAACGCCTGCCAAGTATTGATTTCTGCCAGGCTCCGAGTACCCATCGAGTACCGGTTATATCCATTCCGACGTTAAAAACGCGGCAGAAACGCAGCAACACAAAGAACTTTGGGCAACCGGAGGCGGGGAGTTATTGACACCATGCATCTGACCCCGTAGCATCCGCCCCGGAGAGATGGCAGAGCGGCCGATTGCACCGGTCTTGAAAACCGGAGTACCCGCAAGGGTACCCAGGGTTCGAATCCCTGTCTCTCCGCTTTATCAAGCGCACTCAGACAGCCGCAATCCTTGCTTACGTCTTACGTTGACAGGGGTTGCGGCTGTCGGTGTTTTCGGGCTCAACCGGTTCATCCGTAGGTGGTCTGTCATCAGCCGTCCTCACCGATTTGCTATGGTTGTCAGGAAAACCGGCAACCATTAGTGCAACCAAACTTCGCCCATTTGACCCGTTTGGTTGAGTCGTTTGACCGGTGCAGGTGGTCAAAGGGAGCGGCGTCATCTGCTGGACTGCCGACCCGAGATCGTTGATGTTGGTGTGGGTGTAGCGACCGATCGTCAGCTCCACCGTCGAATGGCGAGGGCCGTTGCCGGATGCAACTGAGTCGTCAATGGGACGAGCACATTCTCAAGAGTCATGCCTGCACCATAACTTATCGGTGCATTGTTGACGGGGGGCTGAGGAATTGGCTGCCACATCGCGGGCTGTGCCGGGAGAATCTAATGAATTCAACCACAGCCGGATGCACTCGTCGATGAGCAGATCCACCCACGTTTCTGCCGGAAGCTTCGCCGCCCTGGATTCTGCCGACGTCACCACAGAAGATTGAATTGGAGATCGGATCACAGAATTCGGCCTCCGAGTTGCGGCGGCCTCGGCAGGGAGGTTCCAGTTTCGCATATGCATTGCAGAACGCCAAAAACTTTCTGGGGTAATCGCAGCTGGAGCGGAGGATTGAAATGCGAACTCCAGAAATCGCCGGAGAGCCGGTTCATTTGCCATGGGGTGAGGTGGTCCTCCCCTCCATGTTCCCTGACTGTCGTGAATCGCCATTCGACGGGCAAAACATGGTTTCCCAGATTAGCAGCCGGAGCGTAAAATCTTCTCCGGATCACCCCAATTCAGGCCATTGAACGGGAATACGACATTTCACGGACTGCCATTGCGGAATCATTGACGATGCGTAAGTTCCTGTGTGCAGATCGATAGAGACTGTGGAGGTCCACATAGAAAGTTGGCACTCATTTTGAGTGTCGTACGATAACAACGAGGAGGGATCAGGATGAGTTCGAGTTCCCCTTTTTCGGGTAGCACCAGGAAAAGCAACAATCCGTCATCGTGTTCGTGCTCAGTGTCGCTAAACGTCGTTGAAAAAATCGCCTTTGCTGGCTTCTCCTTACGAAATCGCCGAGAGACTTCGAGACTAGTCTATGACTGTCTCTTCTGAGTCGCGACGATGTTTAGCCGATTGACTGCGTATTCAAGAGATTCCAGCTCCTTAGTGAAGAGTACATTTTATGAGCAACCGAAAACCTACCTCAGATCCGACAGTGACCCGGGACGCCAGATTCAACCAGTTGCAAGTCGAGCGATTCCGGTCAGATCCAAGGATGGCGCTGGAACACTCTAACTCTCGAAACGCTCGAGTAGCGGAATTTGGCTGCATTCTCAGCCTGCTGCGGAGCACTGGCAAATGCACTGGCGCCGCGCTGGTACAGCTTGACACGACCATACTTCAGAACTTCTCCTCGGGCGACGGTTATCAGGCAGCCCATTTTCTCCCGGGGCAAATACAAATTGATCACAGGCATCCCTGGACGTTGATTGATGACAGGGCGACACGTGTGAACATCGAACGTCTGTTTGCCGACGTTGAACATCTGCCTCCCAATTTCAACAAGGCGGACAGTGCTGCCGAAAACAACGGACTTAAGGAATCGTTCCGATCTTTTTGCGAGCAGGTAATCCGCGATCCCCAGCCAATGAACAACGCAACAATCAATCGCGCGTGGGTGAAGTACGTGTATCAAAAATCGTGGTGTTCCAGCGCAGGAAGAGCGTTTGAACTGGCCATCGAACAGAAGGAGCAGAAACCCCTTCGCCCATTGCTTCAAAGAGACGGTCATGGCAACCTGCTCAATCTTGATGAACTCACCGGCACTGCTGACATGTGGAATACCGAGGAGCAAGTTAGGATCTTGCGGCGATACATTGAATCTCTGCACACGTGGCCTGTTTCGCTGGAGGAGTATCGCATGAAAGACCTGGAATCCAGCTTTCGCCGATGACGTCGCTGATTGTCAGCAAGAGTGGCGACCCTCTGCCAACGTATCGCAGCGAAGATATTCTTGTGCGACACGGACTGCATATTCCGCGATCCACTCAGTGTGACTGGATGCATCGCAGTGCTCTGCTGCTGCTGCCGTTCGTGGCGTACATCAGCACGCGAGTTCTGAAACAGCAGGTGCTCTGGACGAATGACACTCCGGTGAAGTTCCTTGATCGCAACGGAAAACAGGTGCAGACGAAGAAGGGAGAATCGTCGCTTCGCCGCGAACGCTTCTGGCCGTACATCGCTCGCGGAGACGATCCTCGATTTTACGATTAATCGTCGTCGCGATGGTCCTCTGTCGATGCTCAGCGGCTGGTCTGGATTCCTGCAGGCCGATGCCTACAGAGGTTACGATCCTGTGATTCATCAGAGCAACGGACGGATTATTGAAGTCGCGTGCCGGGGACCTGGCGTTCTGTTGCACGCTGCGATTTTTTATCGGCCGCGAAATGAGCCATAGAATCTGAACACTACAATCAATCGCCTTCTGATTCTCGCCAAAGGACCTATGAACCGATTCTTAAGTATTACTGCAAATGCGTGGGATCGGCATTGCATATTCGGTGATTGATGTAAAGATCGAGCAATCGCCATTCTGAACGCAAGCTGGCGAGTGATTCGCAGGTTGTCGGACGACCTCAAAAATGGCGGCTCAAATGCGACCCGCCCGTTTTCAAGTAAGCCGACGTGACCGAATACTTTCGAGTATTCGGTCACGTCGGCTTTTTTTGTGCCCTAAAGAAAGACGTGTTCTGATGGAAAATTCAAACGCAAAGATCGATCGCCACATGAGCAGCGTGATTGCAGCGTTCAGTACTCACACGTTGGCGGAGGAAGCCGTGAAACAACTGGCTGACGCGGGCTTCGATATGACGCTGCTGTCGATTATTGGCAAGGGATATCACTCCGAAGAGAAGGTCGTTGGCTACTACAACGCGGGTGATCGAATGATGTATTGGGGAACTCAGGGCGCCTTTTGGGGCGGGTTCTGGGCTCTTTTATTTGGGTCAGGATTCTTTATGGTGCCAGGAGTTGGACCACTGCTGGTGGCTGGTCCCTTTGTCGCCGCACTCGTCGGAACTCTCGAAAGCGCTGCAGTGGTGGGCGGGTTCAGTGCTCTTGGAGCCGCATTGGTCAGCGTGGGGATTCCTAACAACAGCATCGTGCAGTACGAAGGCTGCATCAAGTCCGGACAATTTCTGATGGTGGCTCATGGCACTCCTGAAGAAGTCGAACGAGCAAAGGAACTGCTGAACACTTCCGGGGCGACGAAAACGGAATTGTTTCTGGTTGATGAACCTGTAGCGGTGGTAGCGTAGTGCTGTGTCAGGCCTGAGAACGCAGGCTGGACGCGGGATCTTTCTGAAGTCCGACCGGCGATGAAACGTGGTCGCCTGCGGCCTGCCGTTAAACAATTTTCTCTCCTCACTTTAGTGGAAGCACTTCTTATGAACACATCGATTTCAATTGTCGCTGATCCTAATCAGATGTACGAAACGGAAAACGATATTCCGCTTTTGCGTCGTACAGCTTTGAACGTTCTGATGAATCAGCGATTGGCGTCGGCTATCGATCTGCAATTGCAGTTGAAGCAGGCTCACTGGAATGTCAAAGGTCCGAACTTTATCGGCCTGCATGAATTGTTCGACAAAGTCAGCGAAGCGATCGAACCTTATGTGGACATGATCGCCGAACGCATCGTGCAATTGGGCGGCACAGCCGAAGGGACAATTCGAGGGGCTGCGAATCGCTCAAGGCTCACGGAGTATCCCTCAGGCATTGGCGATGGTTCCGCTCACGTCGATGCGGTAGCTCATGCGTTGTCGACGTTTGCTTATGAATCTCGCAACACGATTACCGAAGCCGATGAACTGGAAGACGCCGTGACAGTCGACCTGTTCACCGAGGTGACTCGCGGCATCGACAGGTGGTTGTGGTTTGTCGAAGCTCATCATCAGGCCACGACGTAGGTTGTAGTGGGCTGCGACTCGTTTAACGGCCAGCCGCTGGCGTCATTGGCTCCTCCATCGGCCGCTTCCTGCAGCAGCGTCTGCAAGCTGTCCGGTGTCGATGAATTTTCTCGCGCTCACACTGGGCAACTCACACCGCGCCGCCACTTTCCAACGACGCCTTCGGCTGGCCGTTAAACGAAGATAGCAACTGTCACAGACAGGACCTCATGACTCAACGATTCAAACAAACCGCCTGGATTGTCGCCGGCATTATCGCCATCGGTGGTGTCTCGTGGTTCGTCCGGACGTCGATGAAACCGACCGGTCCGGGACCAGGCTTCGTCAGCGGCAATGGGCGAATAGAAGCGACCGAGATTGACGTCGCGACGACTCTTCCCGGGCGAGTGATTGAGATCTTTGCCAATGAAGGAGACTTCGTGACGGCGGATCAGCCGCTGGCTCAGATGCAAATTGATTCACTGGATGCTCAAAAAGACATGGCGAATGCACAATACCGTCAGGCATTGGCTGCAGTCACCAGTGCCGAAGCTCAAGTGGCGGTCAGACGGAGTGACGTCGTTGCCGCATTGGCGACTGTCGGTCAACGGGAAAGCGAACTCGATTCGATGAATCGGCGGCTCTCACGATCTGAAAAGTTGACTCTGAAGGGTGCATTGACGGCGCAGGAACTGGATGATGATCGAGCCAACACAAAGACAGCCGAACAAGCGATGGTGGCCGCAAAGGCTCAGGTGGCTGCGGACAATTCGGCCATCGATGCCGCGATCGCGCAGGTGGCCGGAGCGAATTCCGGAGTCGCCGCAGCGCAGGCCACAATAGCGCGAATTGAGTCGGATCTTCGTGATTGCCAGCTGAAGTCACCGCGTTCCGGGCGAGTCCAGTACCGGATTGCTCAACCCGGCGAAGTCCTGGCAAGTGGTGGCAAAGTTCTGAATCTTGTGGACCTGAGCGACGTCTACATGACGTTCTTTCTGCCGGAGAACATCGTCGGAAAAGTTCCGCTGGGAAGTGACGTGAGAATCATCCTCGATGCCGCATCGCAGTATGTAATTCCAGCCAAAGTCTCGTACGTTGCCAGCACCGCTCAGTTCACTCCGAAGACCGTTGAAACAGCCAGTGAGCGTCAAAAACTCATGTTCCGTGTCAAAGCACAGATCAGTCATGAATTGCTGCTGAAACATCTCAGAGTTGTGAAGACCGGACTGCCCGGAATGGCATGGCTCAAGCTGGATCCCTCAGTCGAATGGCCGAAGGAACTGGAGACCAGGGTGCCGGAATAACACGATGCCCGAACTCACCTCCAACGCCTTTATAGCCAGCATCGTCGATGTCTCACTGACATACGGCAAAGTGGCGGCGTTGAATCATGTCTCACTGAAGGTTCCAGCGGGACAGATCGTGGGACTCATTGGACCGGATGGTGTTGGCAAGTCCAGCCTGCTTTCTCTGCTGGCTGGTGCACGGGCCGTTCAGACGGGACATGTGCAGGTGCTGGGCGGTGATATGGCATCAAAGTCTCATCGACGAACGGTCTGTCCGCAGATTGCCTACATGCCGCAGGGCCTTGGAAAAAATCTCTATGCGTCATTGTCCGTTGAGGAGAACCTGCAGTTTTTTGGACGTCTGTTTGGTCACAACAAAGCTGAGCGGCGTCGACGAATTGACGAACTGACCGAAAGTACCGGATTATTTCCGTTTCTGTCGCGAGCCGCCGAAAAGCTCTCCGGAGGAATGAAACAGAAACTGGGCCTGTGCTGTGCTCTGATTCACGACCCGGAATTGTTGATTCTGGATGAACCCACGACCGGCGTTGATCCGCTGGCACGCGTCCAGTTCTGGGAACTGATCAGTCGGATTCGCAAAGATCAGGCCAGTATGAGCGTCATCGTTGCCACCGCCTACATGGACGAAGCGCAGCGATTTGACTGGTTGTTTGCGATGGATGGCGGACAGATTTTGTCCATGGGAACTCCAGCTGAGCTGCTGCAGCGAACGAGCATGGATTCTCTGGACGACGCCTTTATTGCTCTGATGCCTGAAGAAAAACGCCGTGGCCATCGATCGATCACGATTGCTCCTCTGGGAGATGAAGCGAACAGTGCCGTTGCGATTGAAGCCGTTGATCTGACAAAGCGCTTTGGGACATTTACGGCGGTCGATCACGCCAGCTTTCGCATTCGACGCGGTGAGATTTTTGGATTCATCGGCTCCAACGGGTGCGGAAAATCGACCACGATGAAAATGCTGACCGGGCTGCTTCAGCCCACCGAAGGCCAGGCATCGCTGTTTGGGCACCCGGTCAATACTGACGACATCGCGACTCGGCGTCGAGTTGGTTACATGTCACAGTCTTTCTCTTTGTATTCAGAATTGTCCGTGCGACAAAACCTGATGCTGCACGCTCGACTGTTCGATGTGCCCGAAAAGGAAATTCCTGAACGTGTCAGTCAGCTGGTCAACCGGTTCGGGCTGGAATCGGTTGTGGATTCGATGCCGGACACGCTTCCGCTCGGAATTCGACAGCGTCTGTCGATGGCCGTTGCGCTGGTCCATCAGCCTGAACTTCTGATTCTTGATGAGCCGACGTCGGGTGTGGACCCGATCGCTCGAGACAGCCTGTGGCAATTGATGATTGACCTGTCGCGGAACGACAAGGTGACGATCTTTATCTCCACACATTTCATGAATGAAGCCAGCCGGTGCGATCGCATCTCGCTCATGCACGCCGGGAAAGTGCTTGCGACAGACGTCCCCGCAGAACTCGTGCGACTTCGCCAGTCGAGCACACTGGAAGAAGCGTTTATTGGATATCTGAAGGAGGCGGAGTGTGCGAATTCGGATGACGGAACAATCAACCATCCGGTGGCTGCATCAACCGGGACGCCCCCTCATCCGGCCTCCGGCCACCTTCTCCCCTGGCGCGGGGTAGAAGGGCGATTCGATGGGTTTCCCTTCAATTTCGGTCGCGCATGGAGTTACACGCTGCGCGAATCACTGGAGCTTCAGCGGGATCCGGTTCGAGCGACCATGGCGCTGCTGGGGACTGCGATCCTGATGTTCGTATTCGGGTACGGCATAAGTCTTGACGTAAATGACATGACTTACGCGGTGCTTGACCGCGATCAGACGACACTCAGCCAGAACTACGCACTGAATCTGTCCGGATCTCGATACTTTGTCGAGCATCCTCCATTGGCGGACTACGAAGAACTTGATCGGCGAATGCGAAGCGGTGAACTGTCTCTGGCGATTGAGATTCCGCCGGGATTTGCGCGCGACGTCAAGCGTGGCACTGCGGTTGAGATCGGCGCATGGGTTGATGCAGCTATGCCGACTCGAGCAGAGACCGTACAGGGTTATGTTCTGGGAATGCACCGGAACTGGCTGCTGGATATTACAACTCGCAAGCTGGGACAGGATTCGCCCAAAGGCGCTGCGACCATTGAGACGCGATTTCGCTACAACCCGGATGTGAAGAGTCTGCCGGCCATGGTTCCCGGCGTCATTCCAATGCTCCTGATGATGATTCCGGCGATGCTTGCGGCGCTGTCGGTCGTTCGAGAAAAGGAACTGGGATCGATCATCAATTTGTATGTGACTCCAGTAACATGCAGTGAGTTCCTCCTGGGGAAGCAGTTGCCCTACATCGTTCTTGCCATGTTCAATTTTCTGCTGATGTCCGTGCTGGCCGTTACAGTGTTCAATGTCCCGGTCAAAGGCAGTTATCCCGCACTTGCCACCGGTGCGCTGATCTTTGTGATGTTCTCGACCGGCTTTGGGCTGTTCGCTTCGACATTCACAAGGAGTCAGATCGCTGCACTCTTTGCCACGATGTTCGGAACGATGATCCCAACCGTTCAGTTTGCTGGCCTGATCAATCCCGTTTCGTCACTGGAAGGTGTTGGGGCGATCATTGGTCGCATGTATCCAGCGTCTCATTTTCTGATCATCAGTCGCGGGGTGTTCAACAAGTCGCTGGGATTTGCCACGCTTAGCACATCATTCTGGCCGATGATGCTGGCTGTGCCCGTGATCCTTGGTGTGTCTGTCCTGTTGTTGAAAAAGCAGGAGACGTGATAAGGCGAGCGGCAGAACGACAGAATGTATTCGCAACAGGACATCGTCTCTCGTTTAACGGCAATCCGCAGGCGACTGTCAATGCTTTCGCCGACGACTGCAGTTTGCCGTTAAACAATGAAATCGAACCGATGACTTAGGCTTAACCACCAAAAAAACATGTCCCACACTCGCAACATCTATCGGCTTGGCACAAAGGAACTCTGGAGTCTCGCACGAGATCCGATTCTGCTGGGCCTGATCGTGTACACGTTCAGTTTCTCGATTTACATCTCCGCCACAGCCAGGCCCGAAACTCTTCACAACGCGCCAATTGCCATTGTGGACGAGGATGATTCGCCATTGTCGGCAAGCATCATTTCGGCCTTCTACCCGCCGCGTTTCAAGCGACCTCAGATGATCGCACAGCCGACGACTGATAGCGGGATGGATGCCGGAGACTTTACGTTTGTGATGGACATTCCACCGAATTTTCAGCGAGATGTTCTGGCAGGTAAGTCACCATCGATACAGCTGAATGTCGATGCCACACGAATGAGTCAGGCGTTTGCTGGAAGCAGCTACATCCAGCAGATAGCCATTGATGAAGTGACCGAGTTTACTCAGCGCCGGAAAGGGACGAAGCCGGCAGCCATTGGGCTGGCGCTGAGAGCTCGCTTCAATCCCAACCTGGAACAAGCCTGGTTTGGATCACTGATGGAGATCATTAACAATGTGACGATGCTTTCCATCATCCTGACAGGGGCAGCGCTGATTCGAGAACGGGAACATGGGACGATTGAGCATTTGCTGGTGATGCCGGTGACTGCTGCGGAGATTATGCTGGCCAAGGTCTGGTCGATGGGGGCTGTTGTGCTGCTGGCTGCGGGACTTTCACTGGTCTTTGTGGTGCAGGGAATGCTCCATGTTCCGATCGAAGGCTCGGTGAGTCTGTTTCTTGCGGGCACTGCTCTCCACTTATTCGCGACGACATCGCTGGGGATTTTTATGGCGACTCAGGCCAACTCCATGCCCCAGTTTGGCATCCTTGCGGTGCTGGTCATGATGCCGCTGCAGTTGCTGTCAGGAAATGCGACACCTCGCGAAAGCATGCCGGACTTCATTCAGACGCTGATGCTCATCGCCCCGACAACCCACTTTGTGGCCATCGGTCAGGCGATTCTTTTCCGAGGCGCGGGGTTTGCTGTCGTCTGGCCATCGTTTGTGATGCTCTTGCTGATTGGCGGGACATTCTTCCTTATTGCCGTGAATCGATTCCGTCGATCTGTCAGTCAGATGGTATGATGAGGCCGTTGGTCGTTTGTCACTCATCAATGTGTATTCACCGCATGCCGTGGCCGAGTACACCGTGACTTCGTTGAGACCCATTTAACGAATCACACACTCGACACTGGAGTCTCCAAAGCCACGTCGGCCGACAAACCGGACTGACACTGCCTGTCACCTGAGGAGGTCTGTGGCCGCTTGTCTTCTGCTCCATCCGGATTGACGAACTCGACTGCTGCGGAGCGGCGAACAACGCCACATCAATGATGACGGAATCCGAGGACACAAACACAATTTTTGGGGGTTCAGGATAAATCGGAGAATGCTGTGAGAACAGCAGATCTGCGTGCCACTCGCCGTGAAGCACTGGGGAAACGCATTTCCAGTCTAAGTCAGCCAATACAGCAGGCTTGAATTAATCGGCGCTATATCGTCATGGTCCAGGCCTCAACATTCAAAGCCGTGTGCCTTCCGATGTTCGGCAAGAAACCGGGCCATTTTTGGACTGGGGACTTTGCGGAGAGCAGCATTGCTTATCGCGAATATCTCACGCTCATTCGGACTCATTTCCTCGGAGAAAATCATTCGTCCAGACGTATAAAACGAAATCCAGCCCAGATCAAACAAAGCATCAAGGCTGGCGATCAACGGGATCCCGTTTTCTTCATCAAGCCGCTCCTCGTTTGTCGCATCTCGCCATGGTTTGATATGGGACGCTCGGATAGCTGCCCCAATGGTCGAGTCGGTTACGGCGCAACGCCGATCCCAAAGCCGGAGAACTGATTCACGGAATTTCCCCTGACCGAGCCGGGCATCAACAAGGGCCTTACGACTCGTCTCAGAAATCTGTGAGTCTGTAAGGATCGTCGTAATATCACGGGCCTGATCGCATTCAGGGATTGGAGCTCTCGACGAGGATTCTGAATTGCTGACTACCCCGGATGTTGCGACATTGTCATTGTTCGATTTTGTGAATTCCAGAGGCACCCACCGATCACCGTTTTTCCTAATGTACGCCGTGGGCCGGTCTTTCTGTCGTCCCTCCAAACGATAGAGATGCCGATCGGGAGCATTCGTCGTAGGCAAACCGCGCCGGCGGACCTCTGTCAGGATTTCGTTCAGTGTCAAAGGCCGACCGGCTTCGCGCAGCACCACATTGGTTGAGTGCGCTCCGGTTCCGATCCTCGTATCCCATTCATCAGCGTCGGTTCGTTGTCTCTTCATAGCGGACATCTTATTCACTCAGGCATTTCGAAATGGGATGCGTTCGTGCAAAAAACGACACCTTTGATTATTACAAATGCACGACACTGGCAGAACCTCGCATTACTTCCAACACACCTATGTGACAACAGTCGTTGTGCCAGATTGCGTGCCGGAACCAGTTTTTGCTGCCATCACATCGCCACGACATTCGGATTAAAGGCGAGAGTGTTTTTTCTCCTCGTTCCGGTAGAATTGCCGGTTTGAGGAACTGGATGATCAGAAATGTGCCGGAGTTTGCACAGCGGATGAAAGTCGTATGCCAGAATTCGAAGTCCGAAAAGTCGATCGGAGCTACGCTCAATCTGTTGAAACAGTCGGAAGCAAACCCAAATTCTGGTTCAGAGACGGCAGACGGCGATATCTTTTCAAGGCGGATGATCGCGGTACCGGTGAAGACTGGGCTGAGAAGATTGTGTGCGAACTCTGTGAGTTGATTGGACTTCCGCATGTCGAGTATGAACTTGCTTCGGAAGTTGAGGGGGAACACTATATTCGTCCAGGTGTCGTGTGCGAGAACATGTCTCCATCGCCAGCGGAACTTGTACTCGGAAACGATCTGATGTTAGCCATTGACCCAGAGTATCCCGTGCAGCAGCGATTCAAGGTCCGGCAGCATTCAGTGCAAAACGTCCGCGAAACGGTACTGAACCTTGAGGCACCGGATCCGATTTGGATGTCTCGGGTCCCAGTGGACGTGAAATCGGCCATGGATGTGTTCGTCGGATACATTATGCTCGATGCCTGGGTCGCGAATCAGGATCGACATCACGAGAACTGGGGTGCCATTCGGGATACCAATACGACGCGATTGGCACCAACTTTCGACCATGGAGCAGCACTGGCCCGCAATCTCCTGGATTCTGAGCGACAGGAACGGCTGTCTACAAGCGACGGAAATCGGACGGTGGCCGCGTTTGTCCGAAAAGGCCGAAGTGCTTTCTATGGTTCACTTGATCACAGGCGCTCTCTAGAATTGAGTGAGGCATTTCTGGCTTTCGCCAGATGTGCTCCTGTCGCTGCGGCCGCCTGGCTTGATCGACTGCGGGCAGTGGGCTCGGAATCGGTGCAAATGATTGTGGATCGCATTCCAGGTGTCAGAATGTCGGAGATATGCAAATTGTTCACGCTGGAACTCTTGAGAACGAATCAGAAGCGATTGCTGGATTTAAAGGTCACAGAATGAATTCATTATTTGTCGCCTGGCGACCTGTCGCGGCTCATGCCGGTTGGCGGCCAGTCGGTCGGCTTGAACACGATGATGGACTATATCGGTTTTGCTACACCCAGGGCGCAAAGCGAGAGGGATTTCGGACGTTCTCGGGTATGGACGACCTGAAGAAGGTTTACGAATCTGAGGAACTGTTCCCGCTGTTCTCAAATCGATTGCTGCCGTCATCACGACCAGAGTACGATGCATATCTCCGGTGGAGCGGATTTGATCCAGACAACCCGCCGGATCCGATTGTCGTACTGGGTGTGACTGAGGGGATTCGGCAGACCGATGCGATTGAGGTATTTCCGTGTCCGGTTCCCGATGCTGAAGGATGTTATCGCAACAAGTTCTTCCTGCACGGAATCCGCTGGATGACTTCTGCGGTTGTCGACCGCATTGCGCGATTGGAGCCGAACGAATCACTGAAATTAATGGCTGACTTTCAAAACTCAACCGATCCACATGCTGTTGCTGTCCGCACAGAAGAGGATCGCATGGTGATCGGCTATGTTCCACGGTACCTGGCCCGAGACGTGTGGAACCTGGTGCAGGAATGCGACGTTGACTTTCTTCACGTTACGGTCGCCAGCGTCAACCCGGATGCGCCGTTTCAGAACCGATTGCTGTGCCGTATGAACGCCTGCTGGCCCGACAACTTTCGACCCTGTAGTGGCGAAGAGTTTCATCCTATCCCGAGTCACATGTCAGCCGAATGCTCGCAGTGAATTCTCGCGGGAGAATGAAGGTCGTATCGATGGACGAGTCGCTGAAAATTCTGCAGCTAAACGCAGTAGTGTCGATGTGGCATCAATAGCGGCACCTTGCCTGAAGCCTCTATTCGTAACTCTTTATTGTTGCTAGCACTTACGTCAAATCGAAACCGGTCTTGAAAACCGGCGTACCGCAAGGGTATCCAGGGTTCGAATCCCTGTCTCTCCGCATTATCAATGGCACTCAGACAGCCGCGATCCTTGTCTAACGTCTTACGATGACAGGGGTTGCGGCTGTCGGCATTTTGGGGCTAACCGGCTCATCCGTGGGTGGTCTGTCATCAGCGGTCAACACTGATTTGCATTTGAAATGGTTGTCAGGAAAACCGGCAACCATTAGTGAAACCAAACGTTGCCCAATTGACACGTTTGGTTCAGTCGTTTGAGCCGACAGACTTAGAACAAGGTCTGCTGCTTTTCTTTCGGAGGCCAGAAAACGCCCAGCACAAGCCACGTGTTGTACGGGAAGAATGTTCCCATGAAGAAACGAGTGTCCTTATCTTTGCGACAGAGTTCATCCTGGAACCCCTTTTTGACGCTTGCCGCAGCCGCTTCGTCTGATCCCAGTCTGACGGATTCATTCAGAAACAGAGTTCCAAGTTCCCAGTCCTCACACATTGCTGTGTGCGGAGAAGGCGTTATGTTGCCTGCTCAATATCAGCTGGTATTTGAGAGACTGTCAACTCACGAGTGGACAGCCACCCCTGGCTTGTCTCGTTTACAGATAATCAGGCAGATCGACATACACATCGTCGAGGGCTGCTTCCACTTCCATATCTCCCGCGGAGGCTGCATTGACGAGCAGAGAAGTGTCGTCGTAGTACCTCTTCGCCAGGGTAGTAATACGAGTACCGGAAGCGCCTCGACGTCCGTCCCATTTGAACAGGCCGCCATCCTGCTTCACGATGTACCACTGAGACGCTGACTTGACCCACTTTTCGTTTTCGCCACCCCAATTGTTGAATTCATTGCGGACCGCAGACAACTCAAGTCCCCGATCAGCAGCAAACGCCTTCTCGGTTTCCGTCAGATGTGTTTCGGCTTCGGTGAGAAGTTCCGGGCGTTCATGGAATCGTTCGTCCAGATTTCCGACAACCGTGCCTTTCGCCTTGCCGGATCCATCCCAGCGGGTGAGTGTTCCGTCAGGAGTCATGAAATACCACTTCTGAGCATTTCCCCTGAACCACTTTTCGGCCAGTCCGCCCCAGTTGGTCGTACTGGGAGCCGCTGAAGTCAGATTCAACTCGCGATCCAGTTCCGTCGCTTCTGCACGAACCAGACGATCGTCTGTGCCGATCACATCCGGAGCCTCAGCTTCATGGAGCAGTTCGGGGCTGGCATGCAGCGAGTCGTCGAGCACAGCAATTCTCTGTCCGTTGGCGCCGGCCTTTCCGTCCCAGCGGTAGAGAGTTCCGTCCGGTGTGATGAAATACCAGGACGAACCTTTGCCCTGCAACCACTTTTCGCCGCGCCCTCCCCAGTTTTCGTACATCGTGGTGAGGGCCTGCAGTCCCAGAGTCTGATCAAGTTCGTAGGCTTCGCGAGCGTTGTCTTCCAGAGGTGACAGAGTCTGTCCAACTCCGGTGAATGCGCCCGTCAGAGCATTACCAGCAGTCACAATGGTGTCGACGCTGGCTCCTGGCCAGTTCGCCGGGAATGGCTTTTGGACGCTGCCGTCTTCAAATGCGAGTTTGCCGTAGCCCTTGCTGTTGATCAGGATCGTACCGACCTGCTGGTCGCCAACATTGACCGGAACGGACGCTCCCGGTGTGCCATTCCAAAGCTCCACTTTGAACTCGCGGCGAACAGCACCGCCGACACCCGGGACCGCTTCATAAACGGCCTGCCCCTTCATCGTGCCAGTTCCGAACAGGTTCAGATGCAGGTGGTCGCCACCATCGGTAATCGGTGCCTGTGTAACCGGAGCCGTCGCATAGGCGCCAGAAAACACGGTACCGATGGAGAATTGAGTGCCGTCTGTGATGGCCGGGAAGCCCGCCGGAAAGGCTGTGAAACCTGGCCGAGTTCTGTCGGAATACTGCAGGTTCGCATTTCCGAGAGCATCCGTCGTGATCGATTGGACCGTCTGTTCATTGATCTGAAATGCAAACTGCTGTGATGGTGTCAGATTTCGAACATGAAGTTCAAAACGACGAACAGTCACATTGCCATCTTCCTGCTCTGCTTCATACTCAGATTCGAGGTACTCGCCCTTCGCTCCCACCAGACGGACCGTAGCGTTCTCTTCAATGCGACTGTCTTCGCCTTCGACAACAAGATTTCCTGAGTAGAGGTTTCCAATCTGAACCGAAGTTCCCACAGACACGGCAGGCCAGTTCGGAGGAAACGGCAGGCGGTTTCCGCCACCAGAGCTGTCACGCATTTCCAACCTGCCAACTCGTTTCGTATTGACGCTGATCTGAGCAACAACCTGCCCGCCCACGGTCACGTCATAGGAACCCGGAGTTGCGTTATAGACGCGAAGTTCGAGGCGTCGGTCACCGTTGTCGTCCCGATACTCGGCCTCACCAAAACCGGCAGTCACCCCGGTCAGAACAGCGGCCAACTGACTGGAACCCGAGAGAACAACTCGCGCTTCCACGGTTTCACACGCATATGCAACCGCAGTAGTCAGTTTAGTCGTGCAAGAGCGTCGGCTGTTTTTCCAGAGCATAGCTGTCTCTCAGTTTCATGTAGAGTCGATTCAGCGTTTCTGGCGCTGAACGATGTTTTGATTGGACACGATTCGGACCTGACGCGCCGGAAGGCCATGGGAATCCGGCCCAGCTGTACTTGAGGGATTCCTTACAGATTTCACTCAGCCGCGACAATTGAGCGATTGAGCGATTGAGCGTGTTGAGAACCTGCAACAATCCGAATTGACGCTGACGTCACGCCTACCATGTAGAAGCCGCTTAGCGTCCCATTACCCGCCTTTGATTTTCCGCGTTTTCGATAAATTCCTGATTCAATCGTACAACGGATCAAATCAGGGCTGGCCAGCCCTGTCTCAGTCGTCGACAATCCGGGGTCCACCAGGGCTTCCTGAGTGAGAAAAACCGACAAATCAGGGATCAGTCGAATAATGTGGGCTATCAGACGTACGCAGGAATGTGTTGTTCTCAAAAGTCTTTGGTTCCATTTTGGTGGCGGCGTAAATGCACAGGATCCTGACTGCGTCAAAATGATGTCAATTCATCGCAATCTTCAACCTTTGTTGTCGAGTTCGCGAAAAGAACGTAAGAGAGAAGTTCTTGCCTGAGAGACTCTGTTCTTGTCCTGCTGGAATTCCAGTGATCTTCGCGACTCATGGCGGTGTTCAGTTTCCCCGCGGCTGGTTATTGTCAACGTATGCCATTTACATCCAGCCTTTCAGCATGCCATGCCAATACAGCTGCGGCAGCAGATATCGCTTCACAAGCCACATGCTCCAGCGTTCCTTCGACTGGTCGATGGGAAACGTTTCTTCCGGGTTCTTGTCGTAGTCGAATTCTGCCATCACAAGTTTACCATATCCGGTAACCAGCGGACACGATGTGTAGCCATCGTACTTTCCAGACAACGTCTGACGGCTCATCGCTGAAATCAGGTTTCCAGCCAGCACGGGAGCCTGTTTTCGAATCGCAGCACCGGTCTTTGAGGTGGGAAGGTTCGAACAATCTCCAATCGCGAACACATTCGAAAGCCGCTTATGCTGCAAGGTCGCTTTATCAACGTCGACCCAGCCATCTTTGTCAGCGAGAGGACTCGTCGCCAGAAACGAAGGTGGCCCCATCGGTGGAGTGACGTGCAGCATGTCAAACTTACGAGTAACGACGTCCCCGGTGTCGAGGTGTTTGAAAACCGCTTCATGTTGTTCGCCCCGCACCTCGATCAGTTCTTCACGAAAATGGCAGACGATTTCTTTACGCCTGACGACCTCTTCGAGGGTCTTGCGATAACGTTCAACCGCAAAAATGTTGGGCAGAGTGCTTGTGAACATCACCGTGCTGCCCTTTCGTACCCCGTTTTTGCGAAACGTTTCGTCTGCCAGATACATGATCTTCTGCGGAGCACCTCCGCATTTCACAGCGCCTGAGGGCATGGTAAAAATGGCCGTGCCACCCTTGAAGTTCCTGATGTTCTGCCAGGTGGAGTCAACGGTCTCATACGAATAGTTACTGCAGACTCCGTTGCGAGTAACCGTCTCCCTGAGTCCAGGAATCATTTCCCAGTTAATCTGCAGGCCTGCGGCGACGACCAGCCAATCGTACGTGATGACTTTACCGTCCCGAGTTCGAATCAGGTTCCTGTCCGGCTCAAACTCAGCCACCGCATCTTTGATCCAGTGAACTCGCTTTGGCATCACGGACTTCATCGGCCGGCCGGTCACCTCTTTTGGCACGACACCGCCGCCGACTAACGTCCAGAGCGGCTGGTAGTAATGAGTGTCGGCCGGCTCAATGACTGCGACGTCGCGCTTATTGAACCAGCCGTTTGTGAGTCTTGCCGCAACTGAGATTCCGGCGGTGCCTCCGCCCACGACGACGACCTGATGATGAATGGTCTGAGACATCGAACCCACTTCTACGAAAGATTTTTGACGATTACAAACGCAGCCACCAGGAGAATGGCCACTGAAAACACTCGCTGCAGCATTGAAGCCGAAAGCCGATGAGCAACCGACTGTCCCACGACCAGTCCAAACAATCCACCGGTAACGAAGAATGCGGTGATGTCGAGGGTGACGGACTGGCCGATCCATAACTGCGAAGCAATTCCTGATGCACTGACCAGCGAAATCACCATTAGCGAAGTCCCAACAGCGCGGGACATCGACATGCTGCTGAACAGGATCAAAGCAGGGACGATGATGAATCCTCCCCCGACGCCAAACATCCCGGAGAGAATCCCTGACGCCACTCCAACGATCAGCAGCAACCGAGCGCATCGACTGGTAAGAATGAGCTGACCTGCTGCATTCCGCTGACAACGTGGGCCATCGCTGGCATAGCCCTCTGCCTGCATTCCCGTTGACTCAACAGGAACACAAACCTGCGACTGGGCCGCTGTTTGACTGCTCTTCTGCCACATCTTCCATGCGATCGTGAGCATAAGCCCGGATAACATGAGCATCATCCACGCCTCTGGAATCTGGCGGCCAACCCATGAACCAAATGGCGCTCCCAACATTCCGGCGAAAGCAAACAACAGGCCGGTTCTCAATTCCGCTTCGCCTTTTCGCCACTTTCCCAGGAAACCCACGAATGACGTCAGACCAACGGACACCAGCGAAATCGCCACAGCTTCGCGAGCCGGCAATCCCATGCCATACGCAAGCAAAGGAACGGCAAAGACGGCGCCGCCTCCGCCGGTCAGCCCCAGCGAAAGTCCCACGATGGAGCCAAATAGCAGGCTAAGCAATGTCATCCTGATGCTCCTTTTCTGAGACGGTTAATAAAAAGACTGGCGAGCGGCAGAGAGCCTAAGCCGACACCACTTCACAAATCTTCGTGCCGCAGGTCATCGTGCTCTCCGGAACCGTTGGCAGCTTCGTTGCGATCCAGGCCTTGATTCCGCCAACCATGTCCGACACGTTCGTGCGGCCAGCCTGAGTCAGCAGACTGCAGGCAATCGCCGAGCGATATCCTCCTTCGCAATGCACCACAACCGACCGATCCGCTGGAACTTCCGCGATGCGTTCGCGTACATGAGTCAATGGGATGTTGTAACTATCGGCCAGATGCACGATGCCGTATTCCTTCTCCGAACGTACGTCCAGCACGAACGGCTTTTCGTTCGACGATCCTTGTTCTGACAATGCTGCCGCTGTGATACGTGACACTTTGCGAATCAGCTCCGGATGATCATTCAATGCTTCCATGCCGTCCTTCAGATAACCAACGGCGTTGTCGAACCCGATGCGTCCCAGTCTCATCACAGCCTCCTCTTCGTTGTCACCATCACCGATGACAACTATCGGCGCGTCGTGGCTCAGAATGGAACCGGCCCAGGTGGCATACTTGCCCTTGAGTCCGATATTGATCGAACCTGCCAGGTACGCTCCTTCAAAGTCGGCCGCTTCACGAACATCGACCAGCTGCGCACCCGAGTCCCGCAGCCTGATGACTTCTTCAAGGCTGAGTGCCTTCAAGGATGTCTGCATGATGCTTTCCAGGCCCGGGCGTTCCTGTCGATTTTTGATGGCGTCGTAAACAAAATAGCCCGGAGCTTCCGGTTGCTCACTGGCGACGAGATCCCGAAACTGTTCAAACGGCATTGGCTGCAGAGCATAGTTGAACTTCTTCTGTTCACCGATGGTCGATACGGTTTCTTTGCTCAGCGACTTGCCACACAACGAGCCCGCTCCATGAGCCGGATAGACAAGGGTTGCGTCCGGCAGACGTCGCAATTTATCGAGCGAGTGATACAACATCTCAGCAAGTTCATCGGCGGTCACACCGATCGAAGCCAGCAGGTCCGGCCGACCCACGTCGCCGATAAACAACGTGTCGCCGGTCAATACCGCGTTTGGAACTGAGGCACTCGCGGCGAGATCGAACACCAGAAGTGAAATGCCTTCCGGAGTATGTCCGGGGGTTTCCATCGTCTGAATTCGAACGTCGCCAAATTCGATCACGTCGCCATCTTTCAGCGCCGTATGATCAAACTCCGCGCCCGCTCGTTCGCCCAGACAAATTCGAGCCCCGGCCTGATTCCGCAGTTCAATGTGACCGGCAAGGAAGTCGGCATGGAAATGTGTCAGGAAAACATACCTGATCGTGTATCCAGCGGCCTTCGCATCGGCCAGATACTGTTCAATATCACGCTGTGGATCGACGACAGCGGCAGTTTTGGTTTTCTCATCCGCGATCATGTAAGACGCATGAGCCAGACAGCCGAGATAGTATTGTTTAAGGAACATGTTCGAACTCCTGATTTGTATTAAAGGCGAGCGGCAGGGCGTCAGCCCTCCGTGTGGGATCATAATTCACGCAACGGGACTCAGCAGAATTTCGATCAGATCATGGGATCTTTGAACTTCTCGTCGAACCGAGGAAACGACGGCTACGCTGCCGCTCCCGTCATTTGACTCAGTGCTTTGCGAAGCGCCGCTTCCGACGCAGCCCCTGCCGACTGAGCCACGATTCTGCCGTCGTCGATAAACACCAGAGCAGGGATCGAACTGACCTGATACCGAGTTGCCAGTTCAGGTTCTTTGTCCACGTTGACTTTCACGATGCGAGCTTTCCCGGAAAACTCAACCGCCAGCTTATCCAGTGTCGGGGCCAGCATGCGGCACGGTCCGCACCAGTCGGCATAAAAGTCGACCAGCACAGGTACCGGGGAACTCAACACGTCTCGCGAAAAATTCTGCGATGAAGTGTGATAAACGACACTCATGATCCTTCTCCTTTGACAGTGTTTTCTGAAAGTTTCTGATGTGTTTCGATATGGGATTCGAAATTTCAAATTTGAAATTCCTGACTCAGCCGCAGCATGATGGACTCGTCGTAGTCGAACAGTTCTTCACCGGTGGAGCTGTCGGCGACTTTCTGACCTGATCCCAGGCCATGGTGCCGCCTTCGACATTCACGACATTGGTGCAACCGGCCGCGGTGAACTTCTCACACGCCTGCTTGCCACGACTGCCCGATCGACAGATCACATAGAGCGGGGCATTTGTTGGATGAGCCGCCAACACAGCTCCACAATCCAGACTCTCCAACGGCGTGTTTCTCGCGATACTTGCGTGAACTTCGCGAAACTCTGCCGGGGTTCGCACGTCAATCAATTGAACCTGCTGTCCAGCCTGAATTCGATCCTGAAGCTGCTTTGGGGAAATGACAGAAATGGTCATCAAAAGACTCCTTCGATTGAAAATTCAAAAACATCGAGATATCGTAAACAATCGACCTTTTTGAGCAAAAAAACGCCTGTAACGCGATTTTGTTTACTATTTCTCAGCGTATCCCACACCGAACCGCATCTTCGATGCAGCCCGGAATCTTCTTCAAATGAGGCTCTGTGACTCGGCAGAACACCCGTCGCCCATCCTTGTCGCTGGTAAAAAAGCCGCATCGTTGCATCAGACGGAGATATTCCGACGCTTCACCCAACGATTCCAACTCGGTCAGTTTCGTTTTCGATCTGGCCATGTTCACTTGCCTCCTGTGCAAATATATCGGAACCTATCGATATGTCAATCCATTGTTTTCAGATTTTTCTTAATCCGCAATTAAAATGCCTTCTCTCAGTCGTTTTTTAAGACTGTGCGTCGAAGTAAAAGGGTGTCAGGGCTGGTGGGCAGGGACTTGCCAACGGACGACTTCCAGGCTGGTCTTGTCGTCGTCGCCACGATAGGAATATGAGGTCACCAGCGTGTTATCGTCGAGCTGAACCGTCGGACCAAAGCCGCCTCCCTGATACTTACCGATCGGCGTGCGCGTGTCGAGCATGATGCGATCGTGCGCGAAATCGAACTCGAAGCCGTCGTCAGTTTCGGTGCCGATGAGCGCACGCACGCCGAGTGGCGGGTTGAGGTCGCGGACCGTGAATGTCAGCAACAGTCGCTGATCTCTGAGTCTCAGCAGCGACATGTACATCTCGCCGTAGTCGCCGAAATCACGGATGCGATCAAACGACCGGCCACGGTCGGACGATGAGAACAGGATGAAGTGATCGGCCTGGTCGTTCCCCGCTTTGATTGGCCTGTCCCTGATCGGCAGCTCATTGCTGTCGACTCGGACCAGCGCCCAGACCTTTCCCGATTTCGATTGCCACAACCAGGTTTCGCCGCCGAAGAAGCCATACTGGCTGCTAAAATCCTTAGGTTCGCAACGCTGGGTCTTGTCCCAGGTTCTGCCGTTATCCGTCGAACGCCAGATCAGAAAGGGGCCGCCGCCACCATCGTAATCCACACCGAGGATGAGAGTGCCATCCGCGAGCCGAAGTACATTGCGTGTCGAGTGGTTGGAGGCGTTTGGTTTGATACCCTCTGTCTCGATACGGACGGTTTCCCAGGTCTTTCCACGATCGGTGGATCGATGCAGAAAACCGCAGGTATAGCCCCATTCGTTGCGAACATCCTGGGCCAGCAAATGTCCGGTGATAAAGATCGTGCCGTTCGGCAGCACCGTCAGATACGGTTCGCGTCCGAGCAGGTCCGGTTTCTCGGATGTCGACCAGGTTTTTCCCCCATCCGACGAGCGAAACAGCAGAGTCTGCTCCATAACCCTGTTGCCGTCTCGCTTGTGCTGGTGGAAGGCGGTTAAGATCAGCTCGCCATCCGGCAGCTTCGCGATGCACGGCTTATAGTCATCGGGTTCCCCCAGCGCGACTCGCTCGCAGGGGATCGCGGCATGGCTCAATCGTCGCGGATTGTGAACAGGGATTGATGCCGACGGATCTTCCGCGTCAGTGACGGCGGTCGTGATGATCATCGCAACAGTCACCAGGCCGTGAAGACAAAAAACTGATGAAAGACTGACATGTAGCGGTTTCATGCGACGTTTCATGCGATCTCCCGCTGAACGTAAGGGATATGACAATGTTTGATAAGCAGCGATCCGGACCGAGGAACTGGGATCGTCCAACAGAGCAGAGACGCCCTGATCGAACGGAGGCAGCAGCCTATGTTGCTTCATCGGAGATTTTTATGGATCGCGAGAGCATACACAATCGCTGATCCTCGCAGTCTCAGAGCGATGCGGACCGTTTTTTCGCGGAGTGAGGAGAGGTCTTCCTGAGCCTTCCATCGGACGGGTGCACGGATCGCATCGGTGATGAGCGGAATGGAGTCGGCAAAGCCGAAGCCGGGCAGCTCAGTTCCCTGTTCGTCCAGCAGGGCGACCGTCACTTCGCCCACCGCTTCGTCCACACCGCGACGCTGTTCGACGTTCAGCAGGAGCTGCGCACCACGGACCGGCATCGGCCTGGTCGTCAGCTGGCCAACGGCATCCTTGTTCGCCGACTGCACTCCGACGAACCCGTCGCGGCGCAGTTTCGCCACACCGATCGACCGTGAACCCTGCGGACATGGCGTCTGTTGATTCCGCGAGAATGCGTTGAAGAAAATCAGCATCTCATCGCCAACAGGGAACGGCTCGTTATGCAGAGGGACGGCGCCGGAAGAGTAATAGCTGCCGGGCGGGCCGGGGGCGATAAACCCGCTCGTCCGGTCGACCGGGTTCCACTCTCCTCGATCATGGCGGGAGGCAAGCATTACAGTGAACTGCCCCTTCGGCTTGTCCATTCCACACGGAAAGCCCAGATCCTGATTGCCATAGCTGAATGGAATCATACACTCGACAGCCGGCGCGTTAACGAGTTCCGGTGTGATTCGTTGAGCAGGTTCCGCCGGAGACCACTGCTGCAGGTCGTCGCTGTAACTGAACGCCGGATACGACCACCCGCCAGCCCGAACATACGCCATCCAGCGATTGTTCCGGTGATCGGGGACGACCAGAAGTCGATCGCCACCACCACTCGGAAGAGTCTCCAGCCGTTCCAGAGGCTGTTCCCAGCGTAATCCGTCGGGACTGCAGGTGATGTATTCGCCCCGCGCAGCGGCATAGCGTTGCATAATCTCCCGGGGACGGCCGAGCGAACCGCTGACGGCATGATTGTCCCGGAAATGAACCGACTCCCAATGGGCGATCATCTTGTAGCGGCGATCGGGGTTTGGTTCGCGGTCGTCACGCAGAATCGTATAGCCGTCAAAGTTGGTGAGTGCTCCCTGAGTCTGCTCCGAGGCTCGCTGGCCAGTCAGGATCACGTTGTTGTCCCTGTTGCCGCGATACTCGATCAGTCCGACTTTCGGTTTTCGCCACGTGATCCCGTCGTCCGACTCGGCGTACTTGCCCAGCATGGACTCGACGTCGGGGTGATCGGCCTCCGAACGGGGACGAAAAGTGAAATCGTCGCCGCGTCCCCAGACACCCGCGGCGGCCATCTCGTGGGGACCGGCAGCGTTGTGCCCCATTGTCATCGTACAGTACCACATGCGGAACTTTCCGTCCGCTTCGCGAATCACGTTACCCCAGGCGCAATCGGCCTCCGTCTTCGGGTCATCGGGCGCAATGATGGGTTGTTCGAGCGGCTGAGCATGATTGCAGACTCGCGTCACCCCTTCCTGGGTCTCGATCCAGTGGTCGTCGACAAAGAGATAGAGATCAGGGTCGTATGTGGTTCGCGGAGTGTCGACGACCACACCCAGATTGTTGCCGTTGGCTCGCTCCGAGGGAGAAAAGAGCAACTCGGGAAACCTTTCGAGGTTCGCTCCGTTGCCAACCGGACGATTGAGAAGCTGGCACTGATCGTCCCTGCCGGAACTGACATCCCACCAGGCCAGCGAAGTGGAGCCACCACCGTCCATATTGATCCCGCGATGCGCGCCGAAGTGTTTCAACCAGGTGCCGAGTTCCTGAGTGGTGGCACCGTGGCTGCCGGGCTGTCGCCCGTCAATCGCGACGAGCACAAGGTAACGCTGATCCGCGCTCAGTCCCAGTCCTGTCCGAGGATGGAGATCGTTGCCGCCATCAATCGGCTGGCCATTGTCCAGGCAGAGCGAGAATCCGCTCACGGCCAGTCGCACATTGGCGATGTCGGTGTCGGGAGCCGACGTGGCAATTTCCAGCGATCCGGTTTTCAACTCCATCAATGAAGGCGTGCTGGCTCCTCGCGAGACCAGGGTACCGGCAGAAACCGCAAGGCCCAGCAAATCGGTCGGCGTGCTCTGATTGTAAGGCGCAGGCCACGGCGAGAAGGCGTCGGCGTTGACAGCCAGCACCATTTTGCGTCCCTCCGCTCGCGACTGCCGGAGGAAATCGCGGGTTGTCTGTCGATCGGTCTCGGTCTTACCCTCGATCCACTCTGCCCGTCGCGGCGACGTCTCCAGCTGCATGTCGGGCATCCAGGCATCAATGCGTGCCCCATGAACCACCATTTTTCGCGGCTGGTTCGCTTCAACACGAACAAAGCGAATTCCAGGATGCAGTTCTCGCCCCTGACTCCAGTCGTAAACGTCCTCCTGAGCGGACAATGACGACCATGCGACGAGCACCACCGCGAGCGCGAGCCAGGCTCTGATTATGGTGTGCATGGAGTATCCTCCTCTTCGAATCATCTTGTTCAGAACGAATCATGTTACTCAGCACGGATCTGGTATCGGCTTCCGCTGGTGGTCTCGAAACGCGGCAGGAAACGTTTCAGAATAGATTATAGTTTCGTTCATGTCAGACCGGGAATCGCGTCGCCGCGATAAACAGCGTGAGGCCGGTCAAGTCGATCCTTCCAGACCAGAGTTTTCGGCAGTCCAGGCAGACCACAGGCCCCCACCTGAAGGGCAGTTCGACGCGGAAGCTGCGGTTGTGCAGCCGAATTTGAAAACCTGGGCATGACCACCTCATCCCGCTAAAACGACCGGGCCTGCATTCCTGCCAGGCAGGAAGGATACGGTATCACCTGCCGCTGGTCGCTACAATACGGGCGACAGGATTGGGCGACAGCACTATTGCTGATAAGGATTCGCTCAAAAACAACTGAGGAATTCGAAAGTAGCGGCGGGTCGCTAGCCCTCCGGTTTCGTAGCACCGGACGGCTTGCGCCGTTTCGCTAATTCCGTCTCTTATTTCTGAACGTGTCCTAAACGCAGGTCTGCCGACTTCCGGAACGATACATTGCCGATCCCATTGACTCCGCAGGCAGCACTCTTCGCCCAGTCCTGATTCGATCTCGACGAACGCCACTGTCCATTTGTCAAACTTGTCTGATATGCGTTATTGCGCAGGTCAGAACCGGCCAGGGTTCTAACGAGTGGAAGATGTCATTTAAAAGGCGGCAGCCGGGTGCCGCAGTCCGGAAAATCGTGTCATCCCAGGATCTCCGTCACCACATGCCCATCCACATCGGTCAGGCGGTAATCGCGGCCAGCGTGGCGGTAGGTGAGCGTTTCGTGGTCGAGGCCAAGCGTGTGCAAAATGGTCGCGTGGAAATCGGGCATCGTGACTTTGTTCTCGGCGACGTAGTAGCCGAACTCGTCGGTTTGGCCGAAGGTCACACCGCCGCGGATGCCGCCACCCGCCATCCAGACGCTGAAGGCGTGTGGATGATGGTCGCGGCCGTCGGTCCCCTGTGCGGCTGGCGTCCTTCCAAACTCCGTGCCAAAGACGACCAGCGTATCACTCAGCATGCCGCGCGACTTCAGATCTTTCAGGAGGGCCGCAATCGGCAGGTCCACTTTTGCGGCGTTGCTGGTGTGGTTGTTCCGCAGGTCGCCGTGCGCATCCCAGTAGTTGCGCGGGTAGCTAAAGTTGACCTGCACGAAACGCACGCCCGCTTCGAGGCAGCGGCGTGCGAGAAGACACTGGCGCCCGAACTCGTCGGTTGGTTCCGAGCCAAGACCGTAGGCCAAGTGCGTGGCCGCTGACTCACGGCCGATGTCCATCACCCCGGGTGCTTCCGCCTGCATTCGGAACGCCATTTCGAAGGAATCAATGCGCGCCTCCAGCGCGGAGTCGGAATCATGACTGGCCAGATGACGTTCGTTGCGGCGTTTGAGCAGGTCGAGCTGCAGCCGCTGCAATTCGGGTGTCAGACCTGGCGTCAGACTGGACAACCGGGCGTCTCTGAAGTTGGTGCTGCCGTCACCGAGCCGTGTTCCCTGAAACGTCGCCGGGAGAAACGCCGAGCCGTAGTTTTGCGAACCGCCGTGATAAAGCGATGGACTGAGACTGATGAAGCCGGGCAGGTTTTGGTTCTCGCTCCCCAGGCCGTACAGCGTCCACGCACCCAGACACGGTCGCGCGAAAACTCCGCTGCCGGTGTTGATGTTGAGCAGTGCCGGCCCATGGGAAACCTGGTCTCCGCCGTTCATCGAACGGATGACAGCGATGTCATCAATGCAGCTGCCAATTTGCGGGAAGAGGTCACTCACTTCGATTCCACTGTCGCCATACTTCTGGAACTTCCATGGCGATGCGAGCAGGTTCCCCGTCGGCGCGAATTCGAACTTCGGCTTCTCAAACGGAAACGGCTGGCCGTTCATTTCTGCCAGCTTCGGTTTCGGATCGAACGAATCGACATGCGAAACTCCACCATGCATGAACAGGAACACGACGCGTTTTGCTGTGGCGGGGAAGTGCGACTGTTTGGGCGCCAGCGGCCCGGACGATGCGGCACACGCGGTTTCGGCCAGCAAACCCTGCAGGGCCAGTGCGCCAAAACCGCAGGCCGAATGCTTCAGGATTTGTCGTCGTGTGAGTGGGTTGGCCATGCGGATGCTTTCGTGATTTCTACTCGATATACAAAAACTCGTTGCTGCACAGGAGTGACTGACAGAACGCCTGCCAGGCTGATGTCCGCCGCTCCGCTTCGGGCTTGTCGCCGAGTTCCGGCGACTGGATAAAGACAGTCAGGAAGGCCTGCGTGTCCTCTGTCTCGACTTGAGTCGCCGACCGGCCAAAAGCCAGCCGATGGGCTCGTTCGATCCGCTGTTCATCAGTCAGAGATTCGTCCCTGAGCAATCGCTCCGCAAAAGCCTTTGACTGTTCAAGTACAAACGGATGGTTGAGCAGGAACAGCCCCTGCGACGCCACGGTGGTTTCGTTACGAATGGTAGTCACACCGTTCGGATCGGCAGCGTCGAAGAGGGTTAGAACGTCGGGCATCATATTGCGGACGATCGGCAGGTAGACGGAGCGTTTGCGGAAGGTCGTGTAGTACTCGTCATCAGCGCCCACGCGATTTGGGCGGATCATGGCGCTGATATCCTCCGCCTTCGAAATCAGGAATTCGCCGCTCTCCGAAGTGCCTGGCACGGGGTCGAGCTGGCCGCTGACGGCCAGAACTGCGTCGCGAAGTTCTTCGGCAGACAGGCGACGGCGGTGAAACTGACAGGCGGATAAGTTCGGATAATCCTGGATCGCTCCGCGACCATCGTTCTGCAACCGATACGTGTTCGACAAAACGATCAATCGGTGCAGTCTTTTGACGCTCCAGCCGCTCTGGATGAACTGCGTCGTCAGCCAGTCGAGAAGCGCTGGATCGGACGGAAGTTCACCACGGGCGCCAAAGTTGTCAGGCGTGCCGACGATGCCTCGTCCGAAGTGCAGCTGCCAGACACGATTCACCAGAACGCGCGCAGTCAGCGGATTTGTCGGGCTGGCGATCCAGCGGGCCAGTTCCAGTCGGCCGCTGCTCATTTGATGCGGGTCGATGATCGACAGTGTATCATCATCAGTCGACAAACTGGCTGCGGCGATAATTCCGGGAGCGTCACGCGGAGCGACTTTTCCCAGAGTAAAACGGTTTCCTCTCAGGTGGACTCGGAGATTGCGCGGCTGAGTTTCCTTCGGCGCCATGACTATCAGCGGTTCGATGCCTTCCCCCTGCGGCACCGGGAACTCCCACCACATCGTGGCGTTGCGGACTTCGTTCCGGAACGGTTCCGTGCTGCGGAAGATCCCCGCCAGCGCGTAATAGTCGCTGGTGCGAATCGCATCAAACTTGTGATCGTGACAGCGGGCACAGGCGAGCGTCAGTCCAAGCATTGCTCGACCAGTTACGTCGATCTGATCGTCGACGATATCAAGCCTCGACTGCTCCTTGTCGGTCTCGGCCAGCGCTTTCGGGCCGATCATCAGGTATCCCGTCGCGATTGTGCGTCGCGTGTTGACAGCGATTGATTCGGTCGGCGGCAGGAGATCGCCCGCGAGCTGTTCGATCAGGAACTGGTCGTAAGGGAGATCGCTGTTGAATGCGTCGATGACGTAGTTGCGATACCGCCATGCATATGGCATTACCGCGTTCGCATCGTTGGCGGTCGATTCCGCGTAACGCACAAGGTCCAGCCAGTGGCGTCCCCAGCGTTCGCCGTAGTGGGGCGACCTGAGCAGCCGATCGACGACGGTCTCACGGGCTTGAGGCGACGTGTCGGCCAAAAAAGCATCGACCTCCACGGGGCTCGGCGGCAACCCCGTCAGATCGAACGTCACTCGGCGGAGAAACAGCTGCTTGTCGACTTCCGGAGCGGGACTCAGCGAGTGAGACTCGAACGCCGCCAGCGTAAAGCGATCGACCGGAGTACGGACCCACGTTTCGTTCTTCACAACTGGTAGTACAGCGTCGCGAACAGGCTGGTAGGCCCAATGGCTTTTCTCCGCGTCGGTATAGACGGCCTGCTTCTCGACGGTTCGCTCTTCGTCGATCCACAGACCGAACTTCTCACCGAGATACACTTCCACGCCGAGCCGATCGGAGTCGCTCAAAGCGGAATTATACAGCAAAACCTCGCCGATATCTCCCTGAATCGCGCCGCACCAGCTGAGGGCTTTGCCCAGGATTACGCCAACATCTGTTCGGTGCTGAATGTCGGGCACATTGTCGTGGATCGCACCCTGATCCGGCGATGCAGAAACTGCCGCGGCTGTTGCTGAAGGAGAGGCAGACGACGCCAGGGATGATGACGCTGGATCGCGGAGCGATCCACGACTATCCACCACTGCCTTGCCGTTGATAAAGAATCGAGTGGTTTCCCTGATCGGCCCGGGGGTCTTTACGATCGTCACGATAACGGGCTTGCCGAAGAAGGGCTGGAACGAGCCGGGGCCGGGGGTTGCGTCGTGTCCCCAGCCTCCGGCGAAATCGAGTGAGAACTGTTGCGGCAGATCGATTTCGATGAGTGCGGCGAGCGGCTTGCCTGGATCGCTTCCGAACGCGGGATTCCCAACGCTGAAGACCGTCGAGTGCGACGGCTGCCCATCGAACTGGCTGAGGTTCATCGCGATCGTCATTGTCAGGGCGGCATCCCCGCGAATATCCACCGGATTGCCTGGCGAAGAGGCCAGCCCCGTCGCCTGCGAGAACCGAACCGCCGGACGGCCATACAGATTGCTCTGCTGCACGAAGTTCCCCGGCCCGCCGACGCCTCCTTCACGGGCTCCCTTCGTCGCCGAAAGATCACGGCCATGCCCGCTCTGATCGGGCCAGACCGGCACGCTCTCGCCATCGGCCAGCTGCAGCGAGTCCGCACGCAGCCAAAGTTGCAGCGCCGCTGCCAGATTTTCGCTGTTAGGCCGCTGCGGCGCCGTGATGGCAACAGTCTCTGTACTGTCAGCGGGCGCAGTCGCAGACGAGCCAGGCCAGACGGCACCATCGCGAATCCACTGGGACAGGGCAACAATTTGTGCCGAAGTCAGCTTTCCATCGGGCGGCATCTCCAGACCGTTCTCGTGACGCACCGCCTGAAGCAGCAGGCTCTCTTCGCCCCTGCCGACGTCGATCGCCGCCCCTGTATCGCCACCCTTTAGCGCTGCTGCCCGTGAATCAAGGCGAAGCCCACCTTTCGCCTCGACGCCAGCATGGCACTTGTGACAGCGCTCGATCAACAGCGGACGGACGTGCCGCTCGAAGTGGTCGTCCCTGTCAGAAGCATCTGACTTCGACACCATTGTCGCCAACGCCATCGCCACAACCACGAATGTGATGCGACTCAGCGAAGCCGGTAACGTTCTCCGTACGACGGACTTCCAGTTCATAGATCGCCGGTTACGACGGACTGGAAGTCCGTCACACGAAGCGGCATTCGGGCCGACCTGCAAACCGATGAATGCCATCATGCCAGCAACTCCTCAACAATTCTGGCCCCGGTCACGTCGGGGTCCGTCAATCGCTCCGGCCGTCCGTTGTGCGTGAAAGTTAGTCTTGTGTGGTCGATCCCCAGCTGATGAAGGATCGTGGCGTGCAGGTCGGGGACGCTGACGCGGTTCTCGACGGACTTGTAGCCGAACTCGTCGGTGGACCCGTAAATGTGGCCGGACTTAAATCCGCCGCCTGCCATCAGCAGGCTGAAAGCGTGCCGATTGTGATCGCGGCCATCGGATCCCTCGGTGATCGGCAGGCGTCCGAATTCGCCCGTCCACTGGACGATGACATCGTCCAGCAAACCTCGCTGTTTCAGGTCCGTGATCAGTGCGGCACTCGGCTGATCCACCTGACCACAGATTGTCCTGAGCCCGTTCCTGAGATCCCCATGGTTGTCCCACGGCTGGAAGCTGGGACTGAGCGGCGGGAAGACCTGCACGAACCGCACGCCAGATTCAACGAGTCGCCGGGCCATCAGGCAACGCGTGCCATAGCCCGCCGTCGACGGGTTGTCGAGTCCGTAGAGCCTGCGAGTCGCTTCGGTCTCCTGCGACAAGTCCAGCACCCGCGTCGCCGTCAGTTGCATGCGTGCAGCGAGCTCAAAGTTCTGAATGCGGGCTTCGAGTTCTGATTCCCCTGGATGATTTTCAAGATGCGCCGCGTTCAGTTCCTGCAGAAACTGGCGTGACCGATTCCGGGACTCAGAAGACGCCTGACGTGAAGGATTTAAATGCAGAACCGGCGTCCCCGAAGAACTGAATTCGGTCCCCTGATAAACGGGGGGAAGCCAGCCATTTGACCACACCATCTTGCCCGACGTGTTGTAGCCCGCCGGGTCACGGAGCACGATGTAACATGGCAAGTCCTGATTCTCGGTCCCCAGCGCGTACCCGATCCACGATCCCATCGCGGGGCGGCCATTAAACGTCTTGCCAGTCTGCAGCATATTCAGCGCGAACGGATGATTGTTGTTCTCCGTGAACATCGAGCGGACGAGACAGACGTCGTCCGCGACCCCGGCCAGATGCGGAATTAGTTCCGAAAGTTCCATCCCACACTGGCCATGTCTTGCGAACCTGAACGGTGTCCCCAGCAGGACGTTCCTGTTGCCCAGTTGAAAAACTTCGACCTGTTCCGGGTGCGCCTGGCCGCTGCGCCTGGACAACTCCGGCTTGTGATCAAACAGGTCCATCTGTGACGGACCACCGTTCTGACACAACTGAATGACGGCTTTTGCTTTGCCGTGAAAATGAGCCGACCGCGGAGCGAGCGGACTCACACCGCGAGATACTTCCACCGCACCTGCCGAAGGTAGTAGTCCCGCGTGTTCAAGCAAACCCGCCAGTGCCATTGTGCCAAAGCCACTTCCGAGCTGATTGAGCATCGACCGTCGCGTGAATTGCTGCATCATCGTTCGTTGTCCCGCCTTATTCTTAGTTCCGCCTTCAGGCGGCGATTGTATGATCTCTATCGTACGAAATTGAAATCTGGTTGCTGCTGTCACGAAACCGCCTGAAGGCAGGACCACAAACGATCGCTACTCCACATATAGAAATTCGCTGGACGACAGGAGCATGTGGCAGAAGTCGGCCAGTGCCATCTGTCGCCTATTCTCGGCGGGAATGTCTGCAGACACGTAACCGTGTTCCTGCTCTTTCAGAAACGTGACGCTCTTTGTTAGTTCGCTCTCTGCTGGCTGTCGGGCAAGCACGATCCGGAACCCCAGCTTCACGCGCTGGTCGCTCTCCGGACCGGCTGTCTCGCTGATCCTCACTGCCAGTTTTTCGGATTGGGAGAACAGGAATTCACTGTTGAGAACCGCCAGCGATTGAAGCACGGTTGCCGAGTTCATTCGCTGAGTGCAATTCACCGGCATGATGGGCGCGTCGAAGATCTCCAGAAACTTCAGCGGATAAACCCGCCGTGCGAAAAGGTATACACTCCGCCGGTTCGGACTGGTCGGCGTCGGCGCAGGTTTAGCCTCGGACAAACCATCGGCTGGGCTCGTGATCTCGACTGGAGGGCCCCCCGCAGTTCGGTCGAGAGCACCGGAAACCGACAGAATTGAATCTCGCACGATTTCGGATTCAATACGCCGCATGTTCATCCGCCACAGCAGCCGATTCTCCGGATCGGTCTGCTCAGCGCGTTCCGCCATCTCCGGTCCCGCCTCCGGGCGGTCAGACTCTGGCTGGGTAAAGCCGGGACGACGAGCGGGACGACGCGACGACTGCCGATACGCGGTCGACAACATCATCTGTCGATGCAGACGCTTAATGCTCCAGCCGTTCTCAATGAAGTCGACTGCGAGCCAGTCCAGCAGCTCCGGGTGCGAAGGCAAACTCCCCGAGTGGCCAAAGTTTCCGAGGGTCCCGACGATTCCGCGGCCAAAGTGATGATGCCAGACACGGTTAACGAACACCCTTGCCGTCAGCGGATGATCGGGCTGAGTCAGCCAGTGAGCCAGCGCGAGACGGCGACCGCTTGTTTCGCCCTGTGCTTCAGATGGATCCGAAGTTGAGTCCGCACTTGACGGGTTAGTCGCCTTTCGCTCCGGGAAAGGAAGTGCTTTCGCGGAGCGAAAGCCGACACTCGCGACTGTTTGCAGGACCTCAGGGAACCCAGGTTGTACAAGCACGCCGTGCGCCCTGACGTTGCCGCGACGATGGACATGCGACACGGGTGGCGGACCAACATCCCAGAGTGCCTGGATGTCGCCGTAGGTCTTCTTCTGTGACGACAAGGCCGCACGTTGTTCGGCGTTCGACTTGAGCGTCATCTTTTCGTCATCAGTCAGGGCGGCGTCGATATCAGCATCGCTGACTTTGAATGCCACTTCGTGATTTTTTGCCAGCGTCTTCTCTGCGTCACTAAGTTGCTCGAACTCACTTGTTTGCAGTTCTGTTTTCAGGCAGCTTGCCGCGATGAACTGCCTGAAAGCAGGACTCCGAACGGTTTCTTCCGAGATCGCATCGAAGCGCGACTCGCAAACGCGCTGCCGAACCTGTTGTCGCAGCATGGCTTCGATCTTCGTCAGGTTCGCAACCTGCTGATCGATCTCCGTATTACTCTGATCGATGGCGGCTCGTTCTTTAGTTGAGACATCGACCAGAAAGCGATCCTTCGGCTTCTTCCAGGAATGCGGATTAAAGGCCGGCTCGAAGCAGGCCATCAGGCGATAGTAATCCCGCTGCGGCAGCGGGTCATATTTGTGGTTGTGACAGCGGCAGCATTCCAACGTCAATCCCAGGACCGCCGTCGAGAACATGTCGAGCGTCTCATTGACGACTTCGTACCGCTTCTCGATCCCATACTGATCAAAGTCGGTGTGATCGTCGACATTTCGCAGGAAGCCGGTCGCGGTCAGCAGTGAAACTGTCCGTGCGTCAAAGGACTCGGCCTTGCGCCAGTCGACCAGTTCGTCCCCGGCGATTTGCTCGGTGAGGAACTGGTTGAACGGCATATTGTCGTTGAACGCCTGAATGACGTAATCGCGATACCGCCAGATGCCGTTGCTGGGGTAGATCGACCCGAGGTCGTTGTCGAGTTTGCCATCGACATAACCCGCTGCATCGAGCCAATGCCGCCCCCAGCGTTCGCCGTAATGCGGGGATTTCAGTAACTCGTCAATCAACAGCTCGTACGCATTTTGTCGTGAGTCTTTCAGGAACGTCTCGACAGCCGCTGGTTCCGGGGGGAGTCCGATGAGGTCGAGAAAGGCCCGCCGAATGAGCACAGCCTTATCTGCATCGGGTGAAAATTCCAGCCCTTTCGATTCCAGTTGTGCCAGCAGAAACCGGTCGATTGGCGTCCGTACGCGATCTTCGCTCCTCACGGATGGCTCTGCGGATTTTCGAGGCGGCTGAAACGCCCAGAAGTTGCGGTCGGACTCGCTGACCTGAACATGTGGCGGCAGTGAAACAACATGTTCTTCGGCCGGAGCCCCCGCCCTGACCCAGCGTTGCAGCAGTGCGATTTCGTCTGTGCTGAGTTTGCCATCCTCTCCCGGTGGCATCTGTCCCGTGGCAACCAGATCGATGAGTAAACTCTCGTGAGGCTGCCCGCGAACAACAGCCGGGCCGTTTTCACCACCTCGCAGGATTTCGGAGAGTGTCCGCAAATCGAGTTTCGCTTCCCGCACGTCGCCGCCATGGCAATCGTGGCACTTTGACGCCAGCAACGGGAGAATGTCGTTCTCGAATGATGGAGGTGGTGGCACCACGGCATCGTGCACAGTCAGCGTTACTTCCAGACGTGTTGCGTCGCCGTGATGAGGTGTCGCAGTACCATCGGTGGACGCATCAGCGATGAAGTACAGGTAGTCGTCCGGTTGCACCACCTGATCACGAATGTGAAATTTTCCGCGCTGAGTCGAAGTTCCAAAATCCGCATCGCCTGAAGCCAGCACCGTCGGAGTGAAACCGTTTGTTTCCTCAGGCGCTGGTCCGCGTTCCACATACCAGCGAATCTTTGAGTTGTCGCCGCAGCACGACTGTCCGTGCTCGAACGACCCCTGTATCTCCAGCTTGCCGCCCACCGGACTCCGCCAGCCGACGACGATGGCGTGATCAGGCCCGGGTGCGATCAAAACGTCGCCCGGCGCAAACTTCAGCCCGATGTCGTATTCCGCAGTGAGCTTGCCGATCGCCGGGGCGAGTGATTCCTGTCCGCGAAAGATCCAGCCGTCCAGCGGTGAGCCAAACAGCTTGTCCCCGGCGCTGGCCAGAGGCACATATCGACCGTCACGGTGCCACTGCCGCGATTCGGGTGGTCCCTCAGAACGCGTCGTCTGAAGGAAGTGCCAGACTGGCTGTCCGTCACGATCTGCGTTTGGATTCGCCCGCGCAGCTCCCGTCAGGAACTCGTCTCGAAGGGACCAGGTCATTGTCCGTGACGGCACTTCGTCGGCGACACATACGTTCGAAACGACAAACGCGAACAGCGTCACTCGAAGAACATGTGGCATAGGTCTGATCCGCTTTTGGCTGATTCTGTGCTGGAAGACTGATCGACCGTGGGACGGACGTCCGGATTGTCATTTATACACAAGTCGAATCGGTAACCGGCTCCACGTCACAACAAGTCTCTGATCGGCTGGCCCCGATAAACTCGATACGGACGACCGGTGGAATCGTGGAACTCACGATCAGGGCCGATGCCGAGGCAGTGAAAGATGGTGGCGGCGAGGTCTTCCGGAGTAAAAGCATCAGACACTGGGAGTCCGCCCTGGGCGTCGGTCTGGCCGATGATGCGTCCCGGCTGAATGCCGCCGCCGGCGAAGAAGCACGGGAATGCGTCTCCCCAATGATGCCGCCCCGGTGTGAAGACTTCGCCGGCAACGTTCCGGCCTCCTTCAGTGATTGGCGAAATGCGGGGTGTCCGTCCCATCTCCCCGCACATCACGATCAGAGTCTCGTCGAGCAGGCCGCGTGCCGACAAGTCGTCGAGAAAGCCGCTCAGGCAATGGTCGAGTGATGGGAGCAGTCTGCCCTTCAGATCGCGGAAGGCGTTCTGGTGTGTGTCCCAGCCGCGCAGGTTGACCTGCACCATCCTGACGCCCGCTTCGATCAGACGACGTGCAACGAGAAATCCCTGCCCCCACTCTTCGCGCCCATAGAGGTCGCGTGTGGCATCGGTTTCCTGAGTCAAATCAAACGGGCTTTGTCTGCCAGGACTTGACGCCAGTATAAATCGCATCGCCTGCTGTCGACGCGCTTCCCAGGCTGCAAGCGGCGCGGCCTGTTCTCGCTGATCGAGGTTCCGTCGCAGTTCGTCGAGCTGCATGAGCAGAGTCGATCGATTGTCCAGACGCGAGACACCGACTCCTTCTGCCATACCGAGATCCGGCATGTGAAAATCCGGCGTGCGGCAACTTGAGTTGTTCCAGAATGCCTTCGGCCCCGTGCCCGGCCTGCGTTCCAAATCGAGATTTGGTTCCGCATGCCGAAAACAATTGGGGCACGAACCTCCTTCCGCACCGCATTTGCAGGCCAGATCGACACCGAACCGATCATACTGCGGACCGAGCAATCCCGATTCGCGGCCGGGGTACTTCATGCCGTCTTCACGCGGTAATTCGATCATCGCCGGCAAACCCACATTCGCCGCGGTTGGCGCGGCATAGGCAATCATCGATCCGATCGACGGCCAATGAATCCGTGCCGGTCGAGGTCGGGCGATGGAGGCGTTCGTATCTCCAACGGGCAGTGATGTCGTCCCCGTGTGAAGCAGGTACATGGCACTCAGGTGTTCATTGCGAAACTCGCGCCCCGCGATGTGGTGCATGGTCCGCACGATTGAGAACATCTGCGACCGCGCCGCAAGCTTCGGCAGATGTTCGCAGAACAACTCGCCGGGAACATGCGTCTGAGCCACGCCAAATTCCCCACGAATCGTGTCGGGAGCCCCTGGCTTAGGATCAAACGTCTCGTGCTGCGAGGGCCCACCGGACTGGTAGATGAACACGACCGACTTCGCTTTGCCGGGCCGATCACTGCCCGCCGCCTGCGTCTCCAGCTTCAACAGATCCGACAGCCCCAGCCCGATGAGGCTCATGCCACCGGCCTGGACCAAAGCGCGGCGTCCAATCAGCGGATGATCTTCAGGGCGACAGCCCTCACGGCGGTTTCGACTGGCTGGCAACACGCTGGATGCTCCGGTTGAAAATGTCACGGTTGGGTTGACTAAGCCGCTCTTTTCCCGTCGATCATAGCCTACAGGTTACCGTTCCAAAACACGACGGTGAGTGGCTTTCGGGGAAAATGGAAAGTTGGGAGCCTGCAATTCTGACGACGTGGCCCCATTTCGACTCGTTTGAAGCGGAGTTTCCACGATGGCAGCGCCATCCTGCCTGCTAATCAGGCCATGATCTCATCCACTCAACCTCGATCCTGTCGCATCACATTCTCCCGTAATGTATGCGGCTTCTCCTGACCAGAAGTCGACACCCGATGGGTCCCGAGACTAAAGTGGAGAACTCTCGCCGGGCAACAGCCCGTTCAAGAAGCCACACTTCCGCGGAGCGATAACGCGATGCTCACGATGACAGGACGATCAGTGCAACTGTGTGACAGGAAGCCCCGTCGGGATTTTCTGACGATCGGCTCACTGGCTCTTGGGGGATTGTCGCTGCCTCAGTTGCTGCAGGCAGAAGATCGCGCCGGAGTGCATTCGTCGCATAAGTCGGTGATCATGATCTATCTCACCGGTGGACCGCCCCATCTGGATATGGTTGATCTGAAGCCGAATGCCCCGTCAGAGATTCGTGGTGAGTTTCAGCCAATTTCCACCAATGTTCCCGGTGTTCAAATTTCTGAACTGATGCCTCGAGTGGCGTCAATGATGGACAAGTTCTCGATCATTCGTTCGCTGGTTGGCGCAGAAGAACGTCACTCTTCGTTTCAGTGTGTGACGGGGCGAATGTTTCGTTCGCAGCCTCTGGGCGGCTGGCCCGAAATTGGTTCCGTATTGTCTCGTTTAGGCGGGCCGGTGGATCCTGCCGTGCCGCCTGCCATCGATCTGTCGATGGCGATGGAACACCAGCCGTACAATTTGCCCGGCGCTGGATTTCTGGGAATGGCGCACACGCCGTTCAAGCCATCAGGTGATGCGTTGCAGAATATGGTGCTCAACGGGATTGACGCAAGGCGACTGGCGGATCGTGGATCGCTGCTTGCGGGACTGGATCGGTTCCGGCGCGAAGCCGATCAGAAAGCTGAACTCATGGACAACAGCTTTGCTCAGCAGGCCCTGGGGATTCTGAGTTCCAGTCGACTTGTGGAAGCTCTGGACCTGACTCGGGAAGATCCACAGGTCCGTGCGAGATATGGTCAGGATGATCCGAATTGTCTGCCGTATTCGTCGAAGGGCTATCAGGCCCACATGTCCAAGTTTCTCGCCGCACGTCGACTTGTCGAAGCGGGCGCTCGATGTGTGACGGTTGCCTTTGCGGATTTTGACTGGCACGGAGCAAATTTCGCCAACGGCCGAAAGGTGATTCCGTTACTCGATCAGGGCCTTGCTGCGCTCGTGAGCGATCTTCATGAACGAGGACTGGACAAGGATGTTTCGGTCGTTGTCTGGGGCGAATTCAGCCGCACCCCCGTCATCAACAAGGATGCCGGACGAGATCATTGGCCAAAGGTCACCTTTGCAATGCTGGCTGGCGGCGGGATGAGAACAGGCCAGGTAATCGGCGAAACGAATCGTTTGGGCGAAGAGGCGGTTGCTCGTCCGACAGGATATCCCGAAGTATTCGCCACGCTTTACCACAATCTGGGCATTGATCTCAGAAACACGACCATTCCCGATCTCTCTGGCCGCCCGATGTATCTCACCGAGTCTCATGAGCCGATTCGGGAATTGATCCAGCGCTCTGTCAAGCTTTGAATTTCGGGTAGTGGACCTTGCTAGTAGTGGACCTTGCTAAAGGTCCTGCAGCCAGGGGATCTTTAGCAGGATCCACTACCTGCCAGTCGAAACCTCAGCGCAATTGCGTATTTTGTGCAAATTCGCCAGCAGCTCGTTTGACAATTTGTCGAGTAAAGGTGACACCATACGCTGATTACATTTGTCTACCCACTCTACTGGCAAGGGAAATGTCTAATGCGTCGATCACCAACGCCCTATGAATCACTGATGAAGGACACGGCTGTCTTCGATGAAATCCGAGAGTCAGTCGGTACGATGAGAAAGAAGCATCCCGTTGATGCTCAAATCGAAATCGCCAATGAGATGAGTTTCTACGGAAAAGCGTTTTCGCTCGATCGACGTGCCATCATCCATTACATGGATGAGATGCCGAATTCCGAAGCCAGAATTGATTCCCCCGACCGTATCTCCGAAGCAATCGTATTGTTTCAGGGGCGTCCAGCAATCCTGATTCAGGACGGAGTGTTTCAGGATGCGGGTAGTCAGACCTGGAATGATCGACTTTCACCACATAAGGCCAAACTGAAGAAGGTTATTCCATCGGTCGGTCGTGTGGAACTGGTTAACCACTCAGACTTCTCCTGGGTCGGTACGGCCTGGGTTATCGATGAGAGAGTGTTGATCACTAACCGACACGTCGCCAGCGTTTTCGCCAGAAAGCAGGGTTCCCGCTTTGTGATCGTCCAGAACTCTTTCGGTCAGAACGTTGTTGCGAAGGTGGATTTTCGCGAAGAATACCAGGTCTCTGAGGCGTTCGAAGTCGAGGTCGAAAACGTTCTGTTCATGGCTGAGGCTAACGGGCCGGATGCGGCATTCCTGCTTTTGAAGGACCACGCAAAGTTACCTGCTCCGATTGCCCTGGCAGCACGCGACGCCAGTCAGCATGATCCCGTCGCTGTGCTCGGCTATCCCGCCCTCGATACTCGCAACGACGGCCCCATCATGAGCCGAATCTTTTCGGACGTCTTTGACGTGAAGAGGATGGCTCCAGGGGAAGTCAGCTTTGTTGAATCCGGTCGAAACGTATTTGAGCACGACTGCTCGACTCTGGGTGGAAATTCCGGGTCGCCTGTCATCAACTATGAAACCGGAGAAGCGGTTGGACTCCATTTTTCCGGACGATTCGGGGTCGCGAATTTCGCTGTGAAGGCCAGTGCCGTCAGGCAACTGCTGACACGGGTATCGCCAGCCAGTGTCAGTGTAGCGGGCGATCCGCCTGAACGTCGCACAGCGGCCGACTACAGCGACCGTGAGGGCTTTCAGGAGAATTTCCTCGGCAGTCACGCGAAACTCAAAGTGCCGTTTCCTGAATTGGGCGATCTGGAAGAAGACGCTGTGACCGTTTCTTCCCGCGGACGGGGAATCGATCGATTCGCACTGCACTATACTCACTTTTCTGTCGTGATGTCCAAATCGCGTCGGACGGCGTTTTACACGGCCGTGAACATCGATGGCAATGCAGAAGTGATAATCCGACGTCGCAATACGCCGTGGCTTATCGATCCCCGTATCTCTGAAGATCACCAGGTCGGGAATGCCTTCTACTCGAGCAATAAGATCGACCGAGGGCACCTTGTTCGCCGCAATGACCCCGTGTGGGGTTCGAATGCTGAAGCCAGACAGGCGGAGAATGACACGTTTCACTACACCAATGCCGCTCCCCAGCATCAGGACTTGAATCAGAAGACATGGCTGCAGCTTGAAGATCATCTGCTGAACAATACGAATGCAAAGGATCTGAAAATCAGCGTCTTCACTGGACCAGTCTTCAGCGAAGCGGACATTGAGTACCGGGGTGTTCAGATTCCTGAGCAGTTCTGGAAAGTCGTGGCTATGGTCGCTCCTGGCGGAACATTGCATGCAACGGCCTACCTGCTGAGTCAGCGTCAGTTCCTGGATGACCTGGAATTCGTCTTTGGAAAATTCCGGACTTACCAGACATCCGTTGCGAAGATCGAGGAGTTGACAGGCCTGAGCTTCGGGAAACTGAGTCAGCATGACCCACTAAACGGCACTGAATCTGCCGACGGTGGTCGGCCGATGATAATGCTCGATGGGCTGGAGTCCATCGTGCTGTAAAGCGCTGACAGGACATGAGGAACTGCAGGAGAAACTGAGAGCCCGATTGCAATCAATGCAATCGGGCTCAATTGCAGGGCGACGATGACATCGCTGAATCCTGAGCTGGAAAACCGTCGCGGGGCCGGCAGTCTGTTAAAACACCTGCGGCAGTGGATTCGGCCCACAGATCTGAGGATGTTGCGTTCGCCCCGCTGCTGAAAGGTCCATCGCAATTGCTTTCAGCAGTTTTGAAACATCCTGATCTGGCTTCGACAGTTCATTCTTCCGAAGTCGCTTTGCCAGCATGTATGTGAACGCACCATAGCTTTCGGCTCCATGGCGGTATTCGTACGCGAATTCAGTTTCATGGCAAGCCTCAAGTATCAAAGGCAGATACGGTGCGTGCCCGACGTTCTTTCCAACGAGAGCCACATCCAGTGACTCAGCGAGTTCGCGATTCCGGTCATACTGTCCGGAATCTGTACGGACAGATTCACGAAGGATTGTGGCTCGTCCAAGGCGACGTACGTGATTCTGTTCCCACCATCGCCCCGCGCCCGAATCATCCAGCAAGGAGTCCTCCGCAAATGGTCGCGGGACCCAGATCTGCCGTTCAAAGTCCCAGCGTAAGGCTCGATGTCGAATGTCGTCCGGTGGCGTGATTCCTCGAACTGCTGGCCCGCCGTCACGGTGCATTCCTCCCGAGTGGCAACAATCAAAAATCATCGTGAGTCGGGTATCAAAGTGAAGCTGGCTGTAAAGACCAACGATCTGGTCGTCAATAACGGCCCGCTCCGGGCTCCAGTCAAAATCCCAGGGAACCAGAGTTTCATCACAATGATCGACAATCTCCTCGGCATTGTACGAAGGCATCTGTGCTCCATGCCCGCTGAAATAGAACACCAGCTGATCTCCGGGGACAGCGTCCTCCATCAGCCACTTCATTCGAGACCGGATCCCCTCCGCTGTCGCTCGATGATTCAGCACAATGCGAATGTCATCCGCCCGAAATCCATTCTCCTGCAGCAGCGAACTCATCAGAAAGACATCGTTCACGCAGCCATAAAGGCGATTGCGTGGGTCGGGATACTCTGAAATGCCGACCAGCAGGGCCTTGCGAGCAGCACCTCGGCGAGTATTCTCCGTTTGTTTTCGCCATTGAGCCTCTTCACGTGACTCTGCTCGATCTTTCGACGCTGCCGCCCCAAGAAATCCGCGTTCTCCGGTAGTCTCGGCGGAAATGCCGGACCAGACATTCTGAACGGTCGCAACGTGCTTCAGATACTGATTTGCATCGTGATCGGCCCAGCCAGGAATGTCGAAGTATGTTTGAACCTGACGGAAATTCGGCACACCAGGAAGTGAGACCGGAGCAGTAAAGACGTCATCTTCTGAGTTGTACAGATGATACCAAAAGCTCACAGGCAAGGGCATCACTCGACCACCGGTCAGGTTACCGATGACAAAAGCATTGGCGATTTGTGAACCCAGCGACACAAACGTAACGCTCTTTTGCAGATGTCGCTTTAGAGTGGCATTACCTTGAACATCACGGCTGATCAAAGCATCGTAGCAGATGAGCGAACCCAGGCTGTGAGCCAGAATCACGTCCGGCTTCTCACGGGCCACCATATCGAGAAATTCGGCGCGAAGCTGTTTTCGAAATACCTCGTTCTCAACCCAGGCCACGACATAACCAGCAGTCCAGCGAAGCTTGTCGCGAGTCGAATCGAACACTCCTTCAGATCGGGCAACCCCGAACCTGCCTTCCTGCGGACTTTCATCACGCCAGTGCGATACCCCACTCGACGCAAGCTTGTAAAGGGCTTTCAGTGAATCGGTGAACGAAATGTCGACTTCTTCGAAAATGCGATCGTACTCAAAGAACCGGAACTCAAGCGACATTGTCTGAGCGTTCGGAATCGCCGTCCGCAAAGCATCCTGCCAGTCACGTTTCCAGGGACTTTGGCGATGATCTCCCAGTCCATGGATTCCGAGAATCTTCAGTGTCGTCATGTTTCGATTACTCCACAGGCTCCTGGCTTTCTCGGGCTCGTTTCGACGGCGATCGTGAGCAGGACGAGAGTCGCGTTCAAAGTTCCGCCAGCTGTGCTGCTCCAATCGGCTGCAGTCTACATCGCACCTAAGCCAGTTTGAACCATATTCTCTATTCTCCGGCTTTGGCAGGCTGAGATTTCTGAGATCTATGTGGATGGATCATTTGTCGAGGACAGCATCTTTCTCGATCAGCGAAAGGCGTCGAAAGCCCGCAAAAATTCTGAAGGAATTTTGTGACTCCACGAGTGTTTCCGCTGGTTGATGCAGTTTTTTCTGAAAAAGTTCTCGGGCTCGTGCAAGAAACCGACCTGACGAGGGACTTACTGGTGGCAACAATGTGCAAAACCACCAGCGAGTCCTCATGATTCCCAGTCCACCCGAAACCAGAGCCAGCTTAATCGTGCGTCTTCGCGACGCGGCGGATGTGGCTGCATGGGATGAGTTTGTGGCAACCTACGGGCCGCTGGTGTACCGGCTCGCACTGCGTCAGGGGTTGCAGGCGGCCGATGCTGATGATGTGGTACAACAAGTATTCGCCTGTCGAAATGAAGACGAGTAAACTGTGGGATGTAGAACCAACGAAGTAGTAACGACACGTAGTCGCGTCTCTCCGAGACGCGAAAAACCTGCGTCTCGGAGAGACGCGTCTACGTGAAAGTCCGAAGTACTGACACAGCGATGAACCTAACCGATCACTTTTCAAACGGAGTTGAAACAATGTCCACACCTCGTCGCAACCGCTCGGCTATCTTTCAATGCCTGCTAATCGCCTGGCTCTCAAGCTCAATCGTCGCAGGCCAATCGCCGGAAATACGCCCTCCTTCGCCAGACGCATCGACGGAATCGTTACCTCCTGTCCCAGCCCCTTCGCCGTACCGACAGCCTTCAATTCGCAAAATCACGTTCAAACATGCGAAAGCTGGCGATGTGTTGAAGATCCTGCAACAACTCGAACCAGAGCAAAAGGGAGCTTCCGGATTCGCAGTCGATGAGCGAACGAATTCATTTATCTTCCAGCCAGAGGATGATCAAACGGCTCGCATTTTCGAAGAGCTTTGCACGCTGCCTGATGCAGAAACGCCAACTCCAGGTGATACTGGCAACGGCGTTTCTATCTCCGTTCCAGCGTTCGGACCGAAGCCACTGGCGTTTGATTTTTCAAACGGAATCGTACGTGGCGAATCCGTCGAGTCACTCAGGCAGCAATACAACGAAATCGAACAACAAACCCATCAGCTTGCGGATAAACTCAGGCAAGCCAGGTTACCGAACGAATCGCAACGAAGCGAATTACAAGCTGCGGTTCGCAAATCCTTCGAAGCTCTCCGAGACGCTGACTGCGAGTCTCGGAGAGACTCGCCTGCGTGAGGGCCAGGATTTCTGACAGCTCGGGCAGTATCAGCATTTATGAAAATTCCCGGCCAGTTGTCGATTTCGACAGGTGCCGAACGACTACTGCAAAACACCGAACTGGCCCGCCTCGTTTCTCAAGTCCCTTCCTGCTGGAAAAATCATGCCAATTCAGATCTTTGTCAGTCTGCCGGTTCGTAGCCTGCAGAACTCAATCCGATTCTACGAGTCGCTCGGCTACCAGAAAAATTCCACAGTTCAGTGATGAAACTGTCGCAAGCGTTGACATCAGTGATTTGATTCATCGGTGGGTTCTCGATCATCGAAGTGGCTGCACGCGAAGACGCACACGCCTGGGCAGCCCGGCTTGCACAGGCGTGTCGATGCACACAGGAAGTCCGTGAGATCATGTTTGACCCGGAATCGTGAGTCCGGCAACTCCAGTGTGAGACAACAGGTTTTACAAAGAGAAGGACGATCGACTCCCAGGTCTGACGGGAGCGGCCATCAACCCTATGGCGACCTGCTCTCCGCTCTGCAGCTTCAGCATCAGACCGTAATCACATTGCCTGAGACCCTGACTGAGAATGATCTTGATCAGCCGTGTCGAAGTTGCCCACCTGGCTTCAAGCCATTCTTCGGGACGTGGCGACAAGTTTTCCTGATGCGGTCGATGCATTGGATGATTCATCGAGGAATCCAGATACGCGGCACTGTCCGAGGCGGAAGGTCAGCGAATGATAGAGGAATGTTTCGCCTGCGATGATACGTTGCGGCGTGGCGGGCACTTCATCGGCGGCGAGCCGATCTAATTCCTGCCCTTTGTTCTTTGCCTCGCTTCCGGCGGTGAGCCGGCGAATGGGAACCGGATACGTTTTCGCGGGACAACCTCGTCGTCGCTGTCGGGATAGCCGATGTAATGGACCCTCCAGGATCCCTGCTGGCGGTCAAGAATTCTGGCGGGATACCATGTGCCTTCGGACTCGACTTCTGCGGGCGGCATTTCGCCCGCGAAATCAATGTACTCGTTGTCAAGGACCCGGTCCGGCATCGCATAACCGCCGTGGCTCGATGTGGAGTCATAGCCGAGAAATCGCACTTTGGCCTTGCCTTTCATTCTCTCCGCGATTGTCGCACCATACCAGGTGCCGTCTACGGTCACTGCCACATGGTTGCCTTCCACTTTCGCCAGGGCAATATCAGCTGAGACTCCATCCGGCCTATGGAAAATCGGCGCAATGTCATCACCACTTTCGTCACGGAAAAACTCCTGATAACGCTGTGGCAAATATCGAAGTGCTTCACTCAGCGTCACCTGTCCGTCGGCATTGAAGTCAGCGAAGCCGGACAGAGCTTCCAGCATCGTGATGTCGAGTTCGTTACTGGCGGAACGTCGACGTCCGCAGGCTGCTGCTGCCGCAACGTTGGTCGGCAAGTCAATCTCGCCAGGGCGAGTCCTTACGAATCCCCCTGAGCCGCAGGTACTGATCAGAACGATTGATGGACAGGGCAGTGCTGCAAGCGCCTGCTTGATCTCAGTTCCGTAGATGACCTGATCTCCCGGCAGATTTGCGCCCCAGCCCTTCCTGTTTGTCCCTCCGTGAGTACCCCAATAGACCACTGCCAGGTCATCTGCTCTTGCGATCTTCTGCAGCAGGAAAAGCTGCTCGGCTACAGCCGGCTTTGTTGCTCGATGCCCCTTCAGCGTTGAGATCCTGATCTCAGAAAACAGGGTCTTCGACTGACTTTGAAAGAGCCGGGTGAAGTTATCCGGGGCATAGTTAAAGTTATCGACGGTGGTGCCTGGTGCCGGAGCTTCGTCATAGGCGATCCCGAAAAAATGCAGCCGGCCCCGAGGCGGCTGTTGTGCGGGCGACGGACTGGCCGCCAGGCAGAGCCAGACAGGCATCAGCACGAGTGTGCAATATCGGGCAACGGACATAGGTGTTCCTCTTAAACTGATGACGCTGGTTATCGGCCGATGCGCATGATCACGCCATTATGCCGATTGCCGGAACTGTCGCTGAACACACCTGTTTGTTCATCATCGCAGTGGTACAGTGCCAGGGTGTCAGAATCGCTTTCAAAGCGTTTGGCGGGAGTGAATTCCTCACGATACCGGGCCACTCGGGAAATCCGGATTTCGTCCAGTCTGCCGATGAAGTCCCGACCGATCGTCAACGGAACATCACCACTGTCCGGGGTCCTGCACTCCATGTCCCTCGCCATTTTGCCGTTGATAAACAGGCGATGAATGTTCCCTTCCCGGACACAGGCGTAGTGAGCCGGTTCTGAGAGAGCGGGAATCGCAACAATATTCAAAGGCGTCCTGCGCTGAAACTGCCAGCGCCAGCGTTTTTCCTGAGAGATCGCCAGAAACGAAACGCCGTGGAATCCAACCGCCAGTCCGCCACGGCGACCAGCAGACCCCTGAGTCTCCATGATCCAGCATTCCATGGTGTAATCGGCCTTTGATCTCAACTTCAACGAAGGAACTTCAATGCTCTCATTTCCGGAAAAATGCAGTTCGTTTCCGGAAAACAGCTGCGGTAGCGTTTCAGTCTGTACTGCTGGATTCCCGGCGGAAGGAGGTCCGGCATCACTCGGAACGGGTTGTTGAGCAATCAGTCTTCCGTCCTTTTCCCGAACCTCGATGACCTTATCGAATACGGAAATCGACACGGTTTTTACTTCGCCTCGTCGCAGGATCAGTTCACCCGCTTCGAATTCGAATTCTCGGCGCCGCACCATGAACACTTTTGTTCCCGGTGTCACAACAAGTTCTTTCTCCGCGCCTGCTCCTTTCAGCACGACATCCGAGCCGGAGACTGTGACCGTCACTTCAGGATCAAGGATCTCGACCCGCAGCACTCCCCTGTTGGTCCTTATGTAAACCACGGCACAGAGAATCGACACCAGAGTCAGCGATGCGACTACGGCAGTCAGTTTCCGGAGTCGGTCGTTTCTCCGGAAGCCAGTGCTTTCAGTAACAGATCGGAGATACGGCTCAGGCAGATTGTCAGCCGAATTGCCGAGCCCTGTTCCCTGAGCTGATCTCGTGGCCTGATTTTCCATTCTGAGACCTGTGACTGTCTCACCGCGTTCAAGGTCTTCAGTAACAGCGTTCAAGGGTTTATTGTACGGAGCGGCTGATGTGATAAACTGCTTCATGACATCAAGGCTGGCCTGAGGCTGAATCGCCCTGAGCACCTTACCTGGATCAGCGAATCGATCCGAAGGATTCCGTGCCATCATTTTTTCGACCAGAGAAATGACGGCCGCTGGCACCTCCGGTCGCTGAAGTCTCAGTGACGCCGGAGACTCCCCGGATATGCGAATGATTTTGCGAACTGGCGTCTGCCCCCTCAGATTCGCATAGGGCGACTCTCCAGCCAGCAGTCCGTACAGGGTCGCACCCAGTGAGTAGATATCCGAGCGAATGTCGACTTCAGAACTCTGTTCGATTTGCTCTGGCGACATGTATTCAAGAGTACCAAGAACCGTGTTCTGTGTGGTCAGAGCATCATGGGCACCATCAGCTGCCTTGCGATGAGTGCTGGCAACTGTCAGTCCGAAGTCGAGGATGCGAACGACCCCATCCGGGGTCAGCATCAGATTTGCCGGTTTGAGATCGCGATGAACGAGGCCGCACTGATGGATCGCCTGAAGCCCCTGCGCTGCCTGTCGGATAATCTCACAGGCGGCACCGGAAGGAAACGGACCAAGACGCTGAAGCAGACTGGCAAGATCGTTTCCTTCCACGAGTTCCATTACGAAAAACGGACCACCTTCGAACTCCCCGCCATCCAGAATTCTCACAACATGCGGGTTGTCCAGTTGACCGACGATCTTCATTTCACGATCAAACCGAGATCGAGCGCGAATGCAGTCGATGTATCGCCGTGACAATACCTTGACGGCAACATGCTTTTGCAGGACGGGATGCGTAGCCTTGTAGACGATCCCCATTCCACCGCGACCAATTTCCTTCTCGACCCGATATTGACCGATGGCTGCTGGCAGGCCAGGGAACTCGGGCCGTCGACTGAACACGCTGACGACAGTGTCAAGGAATTCAGGAAACCGTGAAGTGTACTCAACCTCCGTCGGGCACTTCCCGACCTTTGACCGATAGCTCAACTCCAGTTCCAAAAGGTGCTCGAACAGAACCTGGCAAGTGTGTTTGTCCGTGATCGAAGCGAGGACAGACTCCATCTGCGGACGGAATCCGTCCTTCCATGCCGATTCAAACTCTTCACAGAGTGGATCGATTCTTCTTAGAAGTTCCAGTTCCCTGCAACTCAACGGTACGTTCTCCGGCTGACAAAACGAAATACTCCGGAACGGACAGTAACTTTACAGTTAAAAGTGCCTGTGCAAAAATAACTTTGACAAAGTCATTTTTTTCACCGGCACATACTGTTTCATAAGTCGTGTGTGTACGCAGCCATTAGACAAAGAATTCGTTCCACAGTTCAGCTACTCTGAGGTGTGCCGCACAACGAGTCACGGAACATTCAGCAGTGCTTCTTTGGTCCAGTAGATCCTGCTGGATTTCAGCGTGGGATCCCTGTCGCCGGGTTCTTCGTGGTAGTGATAACTGCGGGAGTAACCGTCGTGGTCAGTGTAGTAGTCGTTCCACCAGTAAGTCGCCTCACGACGGTAGTATTTCAGCCGCGCAGTTGGTTCATACGCCGGCACCCAGCCTGCCCAGCTATAGTCATAATAGTATCGGCAAGCGGGTGAAAAATAGAAGCTTTCGTTTTCCCAGACCATCGGAATCAGGTCTTCGCTGGTAATCCCGGAACTCTGAATGAGTTCCCAAAGAGCAGGAGGCATACCTGATGGGGCCTTGTCCGTATCCATTTGAGTCGGGATCAGGGCGAAGTCCATAGCATAATAGACGATAAACTTGCCCTCACTGCCCTCAAAGGAATGTGGATTCAGAGTTGTAAACATTGCGGCTGTTTGCGGTTTCCAGAGATGCCCATGGGTAGCAACAATGTTGCGGAGTCCTGAAGCCGGGAATCCCATGCGCCCCTGGAAGTCGCCCCAAATCGGCCGGGAAAACAAACCGATTCGTGCTGGTAACAGTTGCATCAGGATCTGCTGCCTGATCAGGGTTTGAGCAAAGTCTGCTTCCTGATCCAGCTGAAGCTGATTGCTTTCCCCATCACTAATTCTATCTTCGACTTCCAACTCAACGACGTCCCTCATCATTTGGACATCGTGCGCGGTTAGACGACTTAACTTCTGCAATGCACTGTCCGTCTTTCTGAACTTCTCCAGCAACTCTTTGCAGATTTTTGCGGACTTGTAGTGCACCTGATCCGGTCCGGTCAGTTTTTCGAGATCCCAGACCAGGTCGCCGTCGGAACTTTTCTGTACGTTTCCAGTTTCTGCTCCATCGCTTGTTTTTAGGTTTTCCACCTCACCAATAATGCTGCTGGTGTCGTCAGCGGTATCAAGAAACAGTTGGAAGCTCTGTAAGGCGTCGGTGCTGCCCCTGATCGCCTTGTCTGCATCTTTGGCGCTGCGAGCAATCGTCAGGAGTTTTGCTGCCTTCTGAGGATTTGTGTACTTAATGGAAGACGACGCTTGAACTGCTTTATCGGCTACTTTTGAAAGTCCGGAGCCAAATATCGGAAGCCACGAAGCAGCAATCGACAACACATCCAGAGCTATAAAGAGCCGGTCCTGTGCCTGCTCTCCAGTCAGATCAACGTTGGGGGCTGGAGCATCCTCTGCGGTTGCTCCGCTCAGGCTAAGGAGCTGATAAGCGCTCTGGAGTTCAGCAATTGTTTCCGTGGCCACCTCATGGTTTTTTCTTGCCGAGCGTTCGAAATACCCATTGGCTATTTTCTGAAGGGAGTTGATCTCAGTCAGGTGCTCTTCGATGTGATTGAACAGGCTGTCCTGTCCGGGGCTTTGTGCTCTGACGTCTCGAACTGCCTGCCGAATTGAGCTGTCCAGGTCAATCGATTCAAACGGGTAGTAGTTCCGAGCCAGACACTCCTCGAAGGAGAAACCCTGTTTGCCATTGCGAAAAGGAGAGTAATTTCTGAAGGTTTCATTAATTGAGCGATAGGCCGCGTGAACTTTCCTGGAGTCAAATTCAGGATGCTCAGGGATGACGACAGGGGTGTGATCCCGGTTTAAGACTTCCCTGATAAACGCATTTTCGTCGTCCGACTTGTCGGTCTTCTGCACCGTTCCAAGTGTCAGGGATCGCTGATTTTTTGAGGGCAGTGGCTGGAAGAACATTTCTTCCGTATCCGCATTGGTCCACACTGCATGGTTTGACGATACCGCCAGAGTCGTCCTCCCATCATCACTGCTCCAGAAATGGGGTTGTACGAGTGGATTTCTCAGATACATTCCCATTTCTATGGCCCTGAGAGCAAATTCCCTGTCGGGGTTATCAGAGAATTTCACCTTCACGGCGAGTCCCGAGGGCTCCATCGATACGATCATCTTCCTGTTAGGTGACTTCTCCGAGTCAAAGACGAAATGATTCGGCATTCCGGGCCTCAGCAAACCGGTATCATAACCATGCCACAATGGCTTCTGCTGCTCTGCCGGAATGGGTACGTAGACAGACGGTGCAGGGTGCCAGCAGCCAGCAAGAAACTCGGCGGAGAGAGCTCCTGCTTTGGCTTCATCATAGAATTCAATGGTCGTTCCATTGATTGGTTCGCCAGCTGACGGAATCGTGATCGGGAATGGGTAGATGTTGAAGACCGTCATGAATGGCTTGCGGAATTGCTTTTCGTTCCATGCGGGTGTCTGCTCATCGGAAAAGAAGACTGCATCAAGGCTATTTCTGGTCTGAATCTGAACGACTCCCTGCCCGAATTTCGCGGCGGTTCCTTCAGAAACTAACTCGACCGAAGTGACTTCTCCCAAAGGCGGGCCATAGGCAGCAGCGACCACCGTATGGCAGGTTTGTCGATGCTCCGCGTTCGGACTGTCAGACTTCACCAGCAGTCTCGGGATCCTGACTTGTTTCCCTTTGTCGCCCTTCAGCGTCAGCTGCCAGTTATTGTTGTCCGAGAATGGCGAGCGAGTACCGGACAAACGTGGCAACCATCGGACGGTGATGAAGTAGGTCTCGACACACTCAGTTGCGGTGGGTTTTTCTGCACCGGTGTTCTGCGATTTCAGGCGACGGTATACAGTGGGAAACGGGCGATCGAAGCTCTCCACAATGACGTCTGGTGAAACAAGCAAAAGTGACTTCGGTGGCTGGTGGAAGAGGTTTTTCACTTCTTCGATTTCGGTTTCGGTCAGTGCAGATGGACTGGTCTCCCAGCGAGGCACGATTGTCAGGTTCTCCACTCGGTTGAGGAAGACCGTCTGAAGTCCGACACCACCTGAAAGGAAAGGTGTCAGTACTCCCGCAGATGTCAATTCCAGCAATGGACCATTCGAAATTCGATAACGATTGCCTTTTTCTTTTGAGATCTTCCAGGTTTGACTGACCCGATTGCCATTCACGCCGCTGGCAGCGGACCAGTTTCCGGTCAGATCCGGCGGGTCTCCGGATATCGAACTTCCGAATCCACCCGAGCCACCGACAAGGCTTGCCGCATTCAGGCTGGAACTCCCTCTGACAAATGTGGACAGTTCCCCGATCGCAGACGATCGAAACATCAGATCTGCGGAGACGAAGACGTACCAGTGATCAGCGTCCCGGAAGATGTTCTGACTGTTCTGAACCCGAAAGAAGTGTTTGCTTCCGTTGAACAACCCGATCGACGTCAGTTCGAAAGCCACCGTGGATACTTCGCTGTTCTCGGGAGTCCGTTCCTGCCAGTATCCACCCGGATTGACTGAGGAGTCATCAATCAGGCCAAGTGGTACAAGTGCTCGATCGAGCGAAGGAGGATGCAAACGCCTCCAGGCCAGATTCTCATTCGCAAGTCCTGGATCAGAATGAAACTGCTGAATCGTATCTTCATCTGTTGCCACCCAGCGAACAGGACCGGACAGATAAACATTGTCTTCCAGTAATGAAACTACCGTCCCCCCAAAATTCACATCGCCTTCTGCATTCTTCGAAACTTCGACGACCGAAGAACCGTTCGCCCAGTAACCCGTGAGATCGACAGGCTTCTTCGACGGAACGAATTCCCCCAGTTTGATTTTCCTCTGGAGTGTTGTCGCGATCAGGCTGGGGAATTGAATTCTCGCCTCATCCGGAGAGAAGAACTCCAGTGTTGCGCCATCTTCAGATTGATAGACGTTTGGATTCTTCTGGTCGCCGGAAGACCTTTGTGCAAAGGACATCGTACTGCGCCGGTCAGCGGATTGCGCAGGTTCGCGTTTCTTTTTTGCCCTGCCTCTTTCCGATGGGTGGGTCTGACCATTTGAAGGCCGAGACGCAGTTGAAGAAACGCCGCCCGGCACAGCCAGCTGGAGTCCGCTGGTCTCTTTCGTAATGATGCACCTGCCGCTCTCCGACAGCCAGTTGCCTGAGATTCCTTCAGCGTCGATTCCCTTTGTCGGCGATCGTCTGACACGGAGAACGTCAGGCATCTGTGGAGTAATTCGCTCCCGAAACAGGGGGCCGTTCGCGTCAGAAAAGACGATCACACTGCCAACTTCCAGCGACTCCTTACGAGTCTGGCCGGGCGGAAGTTTTGGCAGGATCATTCTGCCGCCTTCAAAGATTCCGGACGTCCCGCCTGTTCCAGTCGACATCATGACGGGAGCCACGCTGACGATCAGCTCAGAATTCACTTCATTCCGAATCTCCAATTCTACCGTTTGCCGCTGTATTCGAAAGAAAATCCTGTCGGCAACGGTCCGGCCATCAACAACTCTCACCTCACCGAATGCATCGCTCCCGAAGAACTCCAGACTGGAATGAACCGTTGCGTTTTCATGGACCAACTGGAATCCCGTTGAAGTGAGATTCCTCACCACCAGTTGAGGACCAAGATCATTTTCCTGTGCGGAAAGTCGATCTCCACTGTTCCGGAACCGGAAATAGCCATCAAGGCCGATCCAGAAGCCTTCCAGATCTTTTAGGCGAGTTTCTTTTTCCGAAAATCGCTGGTATCCCACTTTTCGAGAATCGGTGACCAGAATGAGTCGTGGCCCGGAATGGATTAATTGTTCAGCGCGGGATTCACTGACCCAAACACGCCTTTGTTCGTCGGTGCCCTTCTCCATGTGAAAACGCGTCTGCCGACCATCTCGGGTGATGATCAGGCCTTCACTTTCAGGTTCGATTTCGATCACAGTTGGTTTGGGTACCGGCTCCCCTTGCCGATTCGCCAATCCGGTGCCAAACAACAGGTCCTGTTCTGTCAGAGCTGGTTCGATTACCTGAATCCATCGTCCGGCGGGCAAAACTCGCTTGTCCCCGGATGGATGGTCGACTGGGCCAGCGGGTTTCGGCTTTCGATCAGCATTCAGTTTGCCATCCGGTGGCATCTTGTCAGCCGCTTCTTTCTCGTTTCCGGATTTGCCCTTCCTCTTGCTGGCCTTACCCTTCGGTGTGTCAGCCTTGTCCTTTAACTCCCCGTTCTGTTGCTTTTCAGCTCTTCCTGTCCGATTTTCCTTCTCATCCCGCTGTGTCGCGCTTGCGGCCGTGACTGCCAGCAGATTGACGGTTGCTGCAGAGAGTACCAGCAAGGCAATGGAGAACCTTTGGAAGCGAAACTTGACATTCGGGTGCGATACATGCAACATAATCAACCACCATGCTTTCCGGCGATCTCTTGAACTCAGAGGTCGGTGATAGGATCGAATCGGCGTTCGATGGTACTCTCCCGGCAGGGAGATTCTGCCCCTCAGCGAATCCCGGGAATTCTTTACAAACGCGGCCTAAAGGCTCTGCGAGTTACTGCGGCAGGACGATTATTACATCCGGCGCAGTTTGTCGTCTGATCTGAGTCTCAGGTAATATCCTGGAACATGAACAAACCGAGGGGGGCGATGGCGTCAGGAGAAAACACCGCGGCGTTTTACTCGACAGGTACGAGCTCCCAAATTTGGTTGCCTCGTCCGTCCGAGTCATTTAACGTCTGCTGCGTTATTGGAACGCCATCCTCCCTTTCAAAATTAAATACCTCAAGGTACAGCCCACTCAGATGAGACTTGATCTTGAAGTTCACCACGCCCTTCTCAATCGTCCAGAGTTCGTCCCTTTTCGGCTTTTCACTGGCCGCGTCTCGCAACTGAATCTGAGCAGTGGCTTCCATTGAAGGTGCAACAAGTGCCTTCCCGGTTTCCTCATTAATGATCTGAAAAACCTTGCCCCCTCTGGCAGCGACAAGCTTCCATCGCTGCGACGTCTCCTGAGGATTGTTCGATTGCTGAACTGCTTTTTCGCCGCTGTCGTCGGGTGAAACATACTTGTTGGTCATACGGTTCTTAAGCCGGTAGACCTTTCCATTCTCCTGTGCCGGAGCCGAAGTCATCATTGACACAAGTAACGACGCGACCAACAGAAATCTCTGCATGTTCATACTCCCGGTGATGAAGAATGGCAATCTTCAGGGTTAAGACCGACGTCGATGCCCTTTACAGATCTCTTCTCACTCGAAATACCGACTGACCATCATGCTTTTTCGGAGAATCTTGAGGACCTGCCGGTCAGTTCCCGTGTGCTTCCTCGAGAAAATCTTTCCAGGTGAGCCGAATCAGCTTCAGGTAGCGTTCAATCGTCGGAATACTTCTGCACAGTCGTTCCGCAGTTTCTGCGTTCGAGTATCCGGAGAGCTTCAGCAGAGCAACATCCCGCAGTTTTGGTTCCAGCAGAGCCAACAGTTCTTCACATTCAGGCCCCAGTGAATCGAGGCTGTCTTCGGCGGTCACCAGCGCCTGAAGCTGATCCATGAATCCATGAGACGATTCACTGGCAGTTGTGACAAGATCGGCTTCTGCCGTCTCACGACGTACTCGCGTGTACCTGCGATGATTCGAGATTTTTCTGGCAAGAATCATGTGCAGCAGCTGCCAGGCATCGTCTCGATTTTCAAGGCGATGGAATCGGCCTTCCTGAGCACCATGCATCAGCGCGTTCATCGCACTTAATGCCAGGTCTTCTTCATCACGGACTGAGGTGCCAAAGGTACCCAGCCTGCGTTTCGCAATCGCACAGATCCGGTCAAAAAAGCGATCCCAAAGTGCCGCTTCGGCAACGGAGTTTCCGCTCTTCAATCCAGCCAGCCATTCCGTGATTGAATCCGGTTGAGTCATGGAGCAAGCAGGAAATTTGCGACTTACAGAAAAAAATTCCAACAACCGAAGAGTACCACTCCCGGCAGCTGCACGCCAGCAACTTCGCACATAGAGGGCGAGTGTATCTTCGCCAGAAAATTTTAGGGAACCTTCGACTGCCGCACCAGCTTCCGGGCAATACAGAAAACCAATGCTCATAATGCATTATTTCTACAGCTCATGTTCTGCGTCGGATGAGCAGCTTCGAAACGGAGATCCGGCCAGAAGCTGCCGGAGCTCATTACAAAACCGGGGCGGCAAGTCGTTCACAGCAAACGGCCTGCGAATCTGCGATCGTCGCTGACGTAGAATTGCTTCAGACTGAGGCCGTACTGGCCCCATCACTTTTGGCCAGCTCTTTGAAGAAATCCGCCAGATTCTGCGACGTGAACATTTCGTCGTGGTCATTGGCTTGCGGTTTCTCTTTCGTTTCAGGAACGATGAAGTAAATCCCGACTGGCTGTGTCATAAACCCATCATCGGGAGAATGCTCTTCCGAAACATCAAAGTATGGACATTGGACGAGCAATCGCATCTGCCGCCGTTCCACGGCGAATGGTTTTTGTTTGATCGGAAACCCCATGCTGAAGCATGGGGCTACGCGCTGTGCTCGCTCCGCGAGCGAATCGCAGAATGACTCGGTTATGGATGACGATTCGCTCGATAAGACTCGTCTGAAACACTCCAACCGCTGGATTCTCGGGCCGCCCGACGGTGATTGGCTGAGAGTTCGGCTATCACTCCTCGAACCGCAATGAATAAAGCTCCGCATCGCGCAACCGAAATCGCAGTCGCACCGGTTTGCCTGCGAGGGACGAGACGTCGGTTTCTCCTTTCCAGGTGACGGTGCGGTCCAGGCTGTCGCCAAAGTGTTCATCGCTGTCGGCGAGTGAAAAGCCGGGGAGCGGTTTGCCCTGAGCGTCCGTTAGTTCGACGTGCAAACTCCCGGCAGCGGAAGTCGCGAAGTTGAGCGACAGCTGGTGTCCGGTGAACGTAAACGGCTTCGTCAGCAGTTCGCCCCCCTGCAATGGGGCTTTCGCAGCGACGAAGCCGTCGATGCGGAGCGTCCAGCGGCGGAGGGCTTCTTCCGAGCGCCAATAGTGTTCGGCAATGAACAGAGAAAACTCCTTCGGTGCGCCGGGCAGTTTGCTTTGCGTTTCGATCAGGCCGTGCGCGGGATAGCAATCGCCGTAGACCCACGAACCGGGCCGTTCCGGGCCGATGCGAAGAAACGCCTCGGTCCAGCGATGAAAGTGGAGCCCGTCGCGACTCGACATGAAGGCACCATCCGTGATCGCTGTGCCAATCCGTTCGCCGGCTTTGGCGCGCATTTCCCGATGCTCCAGATCCGGCAGTTCTTTCATCGACGGCGACCAGGGGCGTTCGACGTAGCGCACGGGAAACCCCAGAAACAGATGCGGGGCTCGTTCATAACGGGCGATGCAATTGATGTAGAACTGCTCTTTCTCCACCGCGGGCGAGACCTTCAGCGGTTCCGGCGTCGTCCAGGTGAGGAAGTCGTCGGAGAACGCCACGCGAATGTCACGCAGCCCGTCATGGAAATCACGGATGTAGGCGCGGTACCTGTTCAGCGAGGCATCCCAGCAGGCGACGTTCTGTGAATCGAACGCCCCTTTCGTGATGACCGGTTTATCGCCCAGTTGCTTCCAGCGGATGCCGTCGGGTGATTGCCAGGCGATAAGGCCATCTCTGGACTGCCCCAGCGCCTTATATTTCGCCTGCGGTTCACACTTCGGATTGTCGTCCCTGAGAGGCGTAAAGTTATCGTACACGCCGGTGACTACAATATTGTTCTCCTTCGAGCCATCGACTTCGACAAGGCCGAGGTTCGGCTTCGTCCAGTGAATGCCATCATCGCTCTCGGCGTAGCAGATGTGATACGGATGCGTTTTCTTTGAATCGTTCGGGTCGATCTGCCAATGCGCTCCCTGATACCACATTCGGAACCTGCCCGCCTCGGGTATAATCCGGAAATAGATGCACGTGTTTCCTTCCCATGGTTTATCACATGCAAACGTGATCTCCTGCGGCTGAGGATGCTGCAATTCGAGGCGGACGTTATCGAGCTTGTCGATCAGAAAATCGTCCACGAAGAGTTCCCTGCGGGAGCCAATGTCAATGATCTCCTGCGAGATCGCGGGCGTGTTTGCAGCGATGGCAATCAGGGAAAGAAAAACGACGAGTTGAACGCGCAGGCTGGGCATAGGGGGCATCCGGTAAGGAGAGAGATGGGAAATGCCGCAGGAGGTATTGTAGAATCCCGATTCGTCAGGAACAGCGATCGGCGGCGGAACGTGCATTCAACTCGAACAATGTCGTCAGGGCGGTGAATGGCAGCAGGAGCCTGAGTCCGCTTGTTAAATCGTGTCATTACCATTGAAAACACAGAAGTAGATTTCGGAAATTCAGGCAGAGCAGGCCGTTACCTCAGGCAGCCCGCTGGCTATCGAGCATTCATTCCGTTTCCATTGCCGCCAGATCCGCCCGTTGACATCTCGAGTAATCTTCAGGTAATGCTTTCACAGGTCGTGGACGCAGAACCTGTCCCGGACGTCGAACACGGTCATTGAAATCGTTTCTGGCTGTTCGGGTCAACGGCATCTGCAAGGTGCCAGATCAATCGGCCGCAACGGTACAGAGGAGGACAAGGCGCAGCATGCTCAGTGGAACTGCAACTGTGGTGAACAAACTCCCATAGACCAGCAATACCATGATCGGCAGGTGCGCAAGGTCTTGACGTCTGAGGGCGATGGAAATGCTGCGAGCGTAAATTAGAAACAGAAATGCAGCCAACACATGTGCGCAGCCCGCCAAAAGAACTCCTGTCAAAAGTCGAGCTGTCGATACTCATCGTGTCAAGTCGAGTATGGCGAGATGGTGAAGCAGTTCTGCTGGCATCGCCTGCCTGTCCCTCGCATCACAGACACCTGAAGCGTTGTCTTCATTGCCCGACCGACGGTCAGCGATGGAGTTGCTCTGAAACGTGAGGATCGGTAGGATCGTTTTGTCTTTCGACCGAATGTCCCGTCTCGAACGATCGAGTCGGCCACACTGAACGATGTCGATGGAAAGCAACGAGTCGTTCCGGCGCAAGTCTTTATCGACGCAACCTACGAAGGGGACCTGATGGCCGCCGCTGGTCTCGATCAACCGCTGGATGGTGCCATTGCCAAAGCCTGGTCCGAGATTGCTGGTCGGCTCGGTCTGAAGCTCAGCAGCAGTCTGACAGAGCCCGGTGCAGTCACTCGAGGTGAATTCGTGCGCTCGCTGTGGAAACAAGCGTCGACGGACTTCTGAATATGGCGAAAACCAGAAGAGTATCTACTCGACTGCGCGCTCTCGCTGTTTGCCGGGAAGGGTGACGCGGCGACGAGCGCAGGCAGATCATCGACGCCGCGGCGGATTCAGGAATTAAACAGATTCCGGGGCCTGACGACCCCGGCAATGGTTGTGCCTGCCCTCCGGGCATAAAACAAAGGAAATTGACTTCGAGACGATCCCGGCAAATTTCAAATCCGCCCTTTTTAACGCAGATGACACAGAGAACACAGATGAATCGCATGGATTTCTGATGTGTTAGGCAGGGCATTTCGATTGGTGTGGAGCGGGTGATACCGATTTAAGGAAGCAGGATTTGGCAGAAAAATTTCAGGGCAGAAAAATGAATCACAGGAAATGATGGGATGGTCGTTGAGTTGACTGGCAGGAACTCCCATAAGGGAGGCCAGACCGATCGTCCGTTCGTAATCCGCGGTTTATTCAACATTCGTTTTTAACCACAGATGACACAGAGAACACAGATGAATCACACGCATTTCTGATGTGTGACGCAGGGCATTTCAATTGGTGTTGAGTGGGTGATACCGAGTTCCGGAAGAAGGATTTGGCAGAAAAATTTCAGGGCAGAAAAATGAATCGCAGGCGATGACGGGATGATCGGTGAGTTAACTGGCAGGAACTCCCACAAGGAGGCCAGACCGATCTTCTGTTCCAATTTTTCTGCCCAATAATTTTTCTGCCAACGTCCGTCCGACTGATCAAACAGCGGAACGGTGCAAGCCGTCCGGTGCCACGAAACCGCAGGGCTCGCGCCCTGCCGCTAACTCCGAATCCCTAGGTTATTTTTTGCGAATCCTATTCCGCGGTTCATTCAACGTTCGTTTTTAACCACAGATGACACAGAGAACACAGATCAATCGCATGGATTCGCAGCGTTGCCCATTTGGCAGAAAAATCGTACTCGTACTCAGTGCAACGGTACTCGTACTCGTACTCGCAAAAAGCGTGATCATGCTGTAGATCCTGCGAACCCATGCAGTGCCGGAGGCGTCGAGCGAGTACGAGTACCGCAAAGCTGAGTACGAGTACGAAGAGAATCGCCGTACAAAATCCTGATGACCCCGGCAATGGTTGCATCCCGATTTCTTTAACGCTCATCAGGGTTGGCCGTGACAATTTCGGGGAGACGGGAACGCAAGTATTCAAGCCGCTGCGCAAACGTTGGCTTTTGTTTATTCATCGCTGCAGATGCTCGGTAGACGAAAGCGACACCGTCCAAAAGCAATTGTCGCTGTGACTCGGTCACGATTGAGAGTTCCATGGTGACTTTCTCGGCCGATCGCTCGATAGCCTGAGGTTCGATCGTCGTCACGCGATAGACCCTTTCGGTGAGATTCCCGCATTTCCGCGCGAAGGCCTCGGCTTGTTCACTGGTCAGGTCGGCAAAGCTATCCTGGGTAAACTCCATCTCTTGAGTGAAGATGACCTGCAAGGCCGGGATTAAACGAAATGCATCAAGCATGAGGTTTCCTTTCAGGACAACGGAACAAAATCTCGATCGACAAAGTGCCCAGGGGGTTCGGAACCATCTTCCTCAATCCGTCGAAGCAATCGGGGTTTTCCGTGTATCGCACTGCAGTAAGGAATAGGTGACCATCACTCCCTGTATGAGACGCAACCACCAGCGTCGCGGCTCACGCAGGTTTAGTCAGGGGGTCTCAGGAGCACCGGGAGTGCTGCGGCCTTCCTGCTGATACTTCTTCAGAAGTGATTTCAGTTCAGAAACAAGTTCTGGCATCTCAGCATATCGGTTGTGACGCTGAGCCGGATCTTCGCGGAGGTTGAAGAGCTCGCCGGGGTGCGAGTGCTGAGTATAACCGCGTTCGTCTTTAAGCCACTGCGGTTCACCGTGGACACCATTGTCGTCGCCACTCGGTGCATCAATGAAAACCCAGTCGCCCTGGCGGATGGCGAACTTTCCCCGAGCACTATGGTGGACCGTCGCCTCGCGAACAGGCCCCTGAAGTTCCTGGCCAAGCAGCACGGGTAGAATACTGACACTGTCTTCTGCGGCGTCGTCCGGCAGCTTCTCGCCCAGGATGGCAGCAACAGTCGCAGGGAAGTCCACATGGCATATGACTTCATCGCTGGAGGTTCCTGCCCTGATTTTGCGGGGCCAGCGGGCGATGAAGGGAACTCGATGACCACCTTCCCATGCATCCCGCTTCGCTCCTCGAAGTTCACAGGCGCTGTGATGGCCGGATTGCTGAACACGATCATATGCCCCTGGATTCACTTCACCAGTGATCTCAGGACCATTGTCACTGGTGAAGATGACCAGCGTGTTCTCTGCGATTCCCGTACCTTCAAGTGCATCAAGTACCTGTCCGATGCTCCAGTCGGTCTGGTAGACAAAGTCTCCATAAGCACCGGCCTTTGTGCTGCCGGCGAACTCTGGCGACGGCACGACCGGGTAGTGTGGAGACGTAAGCGAAAAATAAAGGAAGAACGGCCTTTTGTTCTTCGCGGCATCTTCGATCCATTCAGTGGCGTGACGTGTCAGACCGGGAAGAATGTCTTCCAGTTTCCAGTCAGGCACCATCGGGCCGGGAATGTTGAAATTGGCACCAGCCATCGGCAAGGATGGAATGCCGACAGTCCGGTCGTTTTCAATGAAGCAATACGGCGGATAGTTCGGCACGATGGTTCCAAAGTAATGATCGAATCCTCGTGTGATCGGCCCATCGGAGATCGGTTTCGAGAAATCGACATTGCTTATCGCATTTCTTACTCCGCCGATCGGCGGCTTGCCGTCTGTTGTGGCATAGTTCTGTCCCAGATGCCACTTGCCGATGCAGGCCGTCCCATAACCATGCTGCTGAAGGAGTTTGCCGACGGTCAGACGGTCAGGATCAATAAGCGGCTTGTCCCATGGTCCCAGCACGTTTCGCTGCAGTCGAGTACGCCATGCATAGCGTCCGGTGAGCAGGGCATAACGCGTGGGTGTGCAAACGGACGATGGCGAATGAGCATCCGTGAACCGCATCCCTTCGGCAGCAAGTCTGTCGAGACGAGGCGTGGGAATCTTCGACTGCGGGTTGTAACATCCGAGATCGCCATAGCCCAGATCGTCAGCGAGTATGAAGACGATATTCGGCTGATCCACTGCGAACAGCGTACGGGCACAGCCAGCAAGGCAGATCAACAGGCAGGCGAGTTGTTTCATAGTAAAGCATGATTCATGAAGAGGAAAGCGGCCTGGAATCGCGGTATTTTGCCGCTGGTCAGGGGTTCCTGGCACTGGTGCATAAGTACTTTGGAAGAATTTGTATAACTGTCAGCCGCAGGCGCACGCGAAACAATACAGCGAGTAGTTCTGCGGCGGACTGTAAAACGAAGAAAACAGTATACGAGTGCTTTACTTCAGGGACCTTAACTCCGGATGTTCTTTCGCGGAATTGATCTTTCGGATGGCTTCGCGGACAGCCATGGCCTTCTGCCTGCTTAGTTCCCTGGGAAAGTTGTCGTCGCCCTGATCAAAGATGGCTGCAGTCTCTTCGAGGTGAGCAACGATGACCCGAGCTTCGGCACCATAAGGCTCGAACACTTCCAGAATCTCCGGTGTCCGATGCTCGCTGGCCCACGGGTTCTGTGTGCGCAGGTAGTCAGCAGCGGCCTGCATGCCTTCTTCGATGTGATGTGAGGCCAGCACCTTCAAGCCGTTCAGCCGTACGCCATCGGCAAACATCTCGCCGCTTGGTGCAGGCGTTTTGATGCCTTCCAGAATCGCTGGCAGCAGGGGCCGAATCTGCTGATAGCCAAGACGCCGATAGACATCACTGATTTCACTGCGGGCACGGCCATCCTGGTTCTGAAGTCCCTGAGCGATCGCAGAAAGAAGCTGGTCCCGGTCGACGTCGTCGAGTGACTGCAGTCGGGGCAACAGCCTGCCGAATACGGCAAACGCGACGAATCGCTGTTCCATGCCACGAGGGTCATCCGGCGACGGGGTGCGAGCAATCAGATCGAGTAAATCCGGCAGTGTGGAAACCGCGGGCTTTCCGATGGCGGCGAGTGCTGATGCGGCTCGGACACGCAGCCAGAGATCTTCGTGCCGGAGTGTGCGGAGAAGTTGCGGAACAGAAGGTGCCGCATTGCCTCTCAATTGCTCCAGAGCATGACAGGCGCCGATGCGGGCGTCGAGGCTTTCTGAGTCGAGGAGAGCGATGACGTCGGATAGCGGTGGCTCTTTTCTCCAGGAGATCGCCATAGCGGCTCGCTCGCGTACAATGGGTGACCACGAGCCGAGACGCTCGACAAGTTCAGTATCCGTCAGTTGATCGTAGAAACTTCTGCGATCTTTGTTATCCCAGCCGCGACCGTCGGCGACGATCTTCTGAGCCGTTTCAGGCGACATCGACTGCACCACTCCCGGCATTTTTCCGGTGAGTCTGATTTTCCTGAGTGGCAGCGCGTATCCGAGCAGATAAGCGCCTGTGGCATCCCAGCCGTGATAGCTGTCGTGGTCGGGTTCGGGCGGGCCCTGATGTGCGAACGTCCCATCCGGGCGTCGCGCGAGGTCATGATACCAGCTGCCGAATTCCTGCATCCAGGCTCCTGTTGCCTGAGGACCTGCCTGACCGATCGCGGGCAGGGACCACAGCAGATTGAAAAAGTTGCCCGTGTGTCCGCAGTCTCGTTCGCTGCCATGCGATGCGACCGCCATATGCGTAAAGTAGTCCGCACTCCGGGATTCGCCAAGAGAATTGAAGAGCACGGCAGCCATCCCGCACTTGCCATTGTCTTCGTGCGTTTCGGTCCACGGCGCATGATCGCCGTAGGGAACGGCGCCCTTTCCCGTGTAGAAGCGAAGAAGCTTTGAACTGAGTTCAACCGCATGTGCGATTTCCGGGTCTTTGATACCTGCGTCGCGGGCCAGGACAAGCCCGATCGTGAGTGGCAGGCCAGGAGAGTTCATCATGCCATAACCACGAAGACGACCGTCGGGCAGCGCAAACGTGTGCCCCCACGAACCAACGGCGCTCTGGCCTTTTGCTGCTTCCAGTGCCAGTCGACGAAGACCCGGTATCACAGAAACATCGTCAGTCGCTACGACATATTCGGCGAGGAAAATCATCACATAGCCGTAGTACCATGTTCTGAAATCCGACGTTCTGAAATCTGCCGCCCAGCGGGCTTCCTGCCTGATTATCGCCAGATGAGACGGATCTCCCCCCGCAAGCAGCGCGAGGGCATTAAGACAACGAGGTATCGGATCCGTCCTGTCCGCATAATCGGCTTCTGACACACGTTCAGAAAGCGTCTTCAGGCCCTGCTGCAGAATGCGTTTGGACTTTGGACAGTCATAAGGTGCGGTGGCGCTGTATGAACCAGGGACGGGCAGCATCAGCGTGACGTTTTCTGTTTTTCCGGCACGCCAGCGAGTCAGCACAAGTCGGCCGCCGCCCTGGTCAGTCTCAGCCGCAGTCACTGCGCACCCGAATTCCGTGCGAGGATCAGAAGAGAACGGCTTGCCGCCAGCGCCCAGGATCACGTCACCAACGGCCATCATTCCGTCTGCCGGCGAACCAGCATCAACGACTGTAATGGCGATTTGTCTGGCATCGGTCGTTACCAGTTTGTCACAGAACATCCAGCCTCGCAGTCCCGTCGGCCCGAGATTCCAGTCGTGTTTCGCTTCGGGCGGGATGACATCGCCCTTTGTGAAGTCCGGAATCTTCGGGCCTTTTTCATCTGGTGTGGCTGAGGCCAGCATTTGAAGGTTGGTGTCCGCAAACGCTTTGCCCATCAGGGCAAACGTCTTCGCACAGCCGAGGTAATGGTAGCCTGCGTTGGACGCGCCGCGTTTCCACAGGGCGACTTCTGCCGGCGAAATCAGTTCAGCCTCGTACTTTCTCAGGAACTCATTCTTCTGATCCTGGCTCATGTGTCCGTCGGCGTTCGCATGATCCTTATGCTTTGAGTCGAGGAAGTATCGCATCTGGCTGATCTTCGCTCGTTTCTCGTCGATGGCACCGAGTTCATCGGACCAGAATGGCGCGGTTTCGACAGCCTTCACGTTGCCCTGGAATTCCGGCAGCGCTGCAGGTGCGGCCATCGCACTGCGAAAGGCCAGCATATCCACGGAGTTATCCCCGAGTCCTCCCACGCCCATTACACCGATCACGAATGGCATTGCGGGAGCATCCAGATCTTTGCGAACATCGCGGATGAAGTGCGTGAGCAGATCGGAATATAGTTTGAACCGATCCGGCGAATTGTGTTCGGGATAGACATGGTGGTCGACCATGTCGTTGAATCCCTGAAGCCAGATGAAACCGGCAATCTCATAGCCCTGGCTGGCATCGTAGTCCGGGATCACCTGCTTTGGATCGGCAAGGACTTCTCTGACGTGCTCGATCATCAGCCGATAAAAGACACCCGTGGCTTTCGCTTTTTCAATCTTCCATTGTTCGAAATCCTTCGGGATACCGTGACCTTCCTGTTTGGGATAGTTCTCAACCTGGAATTTACTCAATTGATAAGGCCCCGCGCTCGGCGAACGAAAATCCGTATGCAGGCTCCTGCCCCCCCAGGCTGTCTTGATGATCAGCACGCGTTCACTGAACGCCGCATCCATCGTGAGGCCGAAAGTGAACTCCGGGCCAATTTTTTCGCCGAGCTTTCCTGGTGGCTGTCCCCAGACTGAGCCATAGCCCGCAGTCAGCTTCCCGGAAAGCCTGACATTACTGTCTTCGTCCCCGGTCAGGAAGGAGATCCACGCGCCGTCACATACGACAGGTTTGCCGTCGGCGTCACGCATCTGCCCAAGCAGCGGTACGGACGCGGGATCATCGCCGAGATAATCGAAGGTCTCAATCTTCGCATGTCCCTCCATATTGGACTGGCCAGCGAGAATAAAGACTCGAAGAGGCTTCGACTGAGCATTCACTTCATGGATGGTAAGGAGAATGGACATAGTCATTCCCCAGAATAACATTCGTTTGCTTTTCATAGTGTTTTTCTGTTGAAGGCCTGATTGTTCTCTTTCCATCACGGTCGACTTTGATGATGAGGCCGCGATTCGGGGCATAGGAATAATACGACGCGGCATTCGGTATGGTCCGGGCACCAGCCTGAGATAACTCTGGAGCAGTCTTCACAGGCAGAGAACTGCGGACAGGGCGTACCGGAGATATCTTCGCCTCCGGCTGCGGGTTGAACAGGGAATCCATCGTCACAACGGTCCGGCAGGCAGGTTTTCCAGCAAGTACCTCAGAATGTGCATTCGCACATGCACCACAGTTCCGTCCCCTTCACGTAAGCCGTGATCTCGATTGGGGTAGACCATGTAGTCGAACGGTTTTCCAATAGAGATCAGGCTGTCGACGAGGCCTTCGATAATCTGGATATGGGTATTGGTCTCACCGGATCCGGTCATAATCAGAAGTTTGCCTTTCAGACCATCAGCAAAATTGATCGGTGCGGAACGCTCATATCCCTCTGGATTGACTTCGCGAGTACGCATGAAAATCTCCTGGAACCATGCGTTGTAGAGATGCGGCTGCGGTTTGGGAACGACAGCGATCCCCACGTGATACGAATCCGGCTTGCGAAACATCGCATTGAGCGTGTTTGAGCCGCCGCCGCTCCAACCCCAGATTCCGACTCGATCCAGGTCGATGAATGAACACTGCTTTGCCAAAGCCTGCAATCCAGCTTCCTGTTCTTCAGTGGAAAGCGGTCCAAGGCTGCCAAAAATCGCTCTCCGCCATGCAGCACCTTTTGGTGCCGGAGTCCCTCGATTGTCGATCGATACGACGATATATCCCATTTCGGCGATCACACGATGAAAGTCAATCTGAGCTGCGCCCCATTCGTCAAGAACAGTTTGCGCGTGAGGTTCGCCGTAGACATAGATGAACAGCGGGTACTTCTTTGACGCATCGAAATCCCGTGGCTTCAGCATCCATGCATCAAAGATAATGCCGTTTCCGATATCAAGCTTCAGGAACTCGGCAGGCTGGCAGGAAATCGACTTCATTCTCTCGCGGATCGCATGATTGTCTTCAAGCAGACTGACGACTCTATGCGTCTCAACTTCGATAAGTTCATGAACGGGCGGGACATTCAGAGTCGAAAAGGTATGAACAGCCCACGTGGCATCGGGGGAGAAAACGTAGCCGTGCGTGCCAGGCTGATTCTCCGGGGTGATCCGTTGCAGCTTTCCGGATCCATCGAGTGGAACCCGATACAGGTATCTTTGAGTCCCGTCGTCGGGCGAGGCGTAGAAGTAATACCAGCCCCGTTCTTCGTCGATGACCGCGCGATCGATGATGTCGTAGTCTCCCGGGGTCAGCAAGGTCAGTTCTCTTCCATCACGAGAATAACGGCGTGCGTGTCTCCAGCCGTCCTTTTCACTGACAACGACGAACTCTTTGCCGCCCTGCAGCCAGACGAGCCCTGAGTTCCAGCCCTGACTTGCTTCAACCCAGGCGTCATCTTTTTCTGAGCAGATCGTTCTGACGCTGCCGCCAACGGTGACCAGCAGGAAATCACGGCGATCACGGAACCGGCTGAATTTTTCGACAAGCACTTCGTCCGAGTTGCCTGCCCATTCAACCTGTCCGAGATACATTCCTTCGTCCGGGCATTCCACGGGCAGCCATTGCAGATTGTTTCCGGCAGCATCGACGACACCGATTCGCAGCTTCTCGATGGTTCCGCCGACTCTTGCGAAGCGGTGTTGCCGAACATCGGGATAAGACGGATCACCGGGGACAAGCACCGACCGTTGTTTGACATCGGTATAGTCCGCTTCGATGAAAACAACTCGAGCCCCATCCGGACTCCAAACCGGATCGCGATATTCGACATCTCGACCTTCCGGACCTGAGATGAGCACTGCTTGCTGCTGATTGTTCTGGTCGACGACAACGATCTGGTCGCGACGAGCTTCAAGTCGCAGTGTTCCATGCAGAGTATGCCCGGAGTCTGCCGGAACAAGCTGTTTGCCATCGGATTTCCACGCAAGCCGAGCACCGGTTGTGACATCGTGAAACCATTGCGTCGGCTCCGCCTGCGTCGGCTTCGTGCTTGCCGGATCAGTGTCCTCAACAACAAATCCTGAACTGTCGCTCAGCCATGTCGGCCGATAAGCCTTCGCGCGAAATTCACCACGCTCATAGATCGCCTTCAGTCGTGCTTCTGCTGAGTCCCGCCAACCTGAGTCCGGAACCGTTTGAGCGGGCAGGTCGGATGGACCGAGCAGAACAGCGATGGATGCAATTGCGCAAATGTAACACTTCGCGTTCGCTGGAAAGACCGTGTTGAGTCGTTTCATTTCCTGCCTGCCTTGAACATTGGATCAGTGCCAGTTCGATTTCTCACCTGGACCACGTTTGACACCATGAACGGTGACTCGGAGAATTGAACATGTCGTTTTAGAAAGTGCCGAGTTCGTCGGGCGAAACACCAAGCTTCTCAGCCAAAATTGCAAGAGTCTTCGGCTGAATCTTTTCGCTTTCACCTCGCTCGATTCGAGCGATCGTCTTCTCTGTGAGCGGAGAGAAGTCGCTCCTTCGCAGTTGTCGTTGCAATCGCAGACGGCGAATCGCCCCACCAGGAGACGAGTCAGCAACTATGCGATTCTTCTTAATTGTGCGTCGATAGTCAGGATCGTTCTCGTAGAGAATTGAATCGGTTGACGCTTCGTAGTCGCCGAACTGGACCGTCTGTCCACAATCTGTAACGGCGAACTGAGAGAAGTCAGGAGCAGTTCCATCACCAGACTTTGGAAACGCTGAGTATGGAACTGTGATGCTGTCGAGATTGCCTCGCCATAGCGTCACCGTGTGACTTGCATCGTCTGCGAAGCCCCCGATCAGCAAATCTCCACGTCGTGGAGACATGAGAACCTCACAGAGTTCCTCATCTGCCAGGAATCCACCATCTGCACTGAAAGCAACTCGCCCAAAGCAACGTTGCAGGGCGGTCATGCTTGCAAGATTCGCTCGATGTAGCAACAACGCATGTCCGAGGGACTTAGATGGCCAACGGACCGAACGAAGGAGTTCATTCGTGAGTGCTCCTTCGAAGCTAATCCACAAAGAAGGCTCGTTAGCCTCTTGCAGACTCTTTTGAACTTCCGCAATCGTAGAGACTTTCCGCGGACGAAGTGCAGCAAGCTTCCGAACATGGGTAACACCCCGGCTCAGAACAATCGTCTTGTCCTGATTGAGAGAGAGAGTAGTCATTTCAGTCGTCCTGAATTAGTCGGCACTTGCGACCTTGTTGCTCGGATACATTTCGTCCCACCTCTCGCAAAGCCATTCCCAAACCGTCTGCTCGTCATTCAGCCGTTCGATTTTGATGTACTTCAGTAGTTCTTCCGGAATTTCATCCGGGTCGGGCTCTTCGTCCAGGAAATCGCCTGACCTCAGGCAGAGTCGCCACGTGTTTGTCCCATTGATGATGGAGACATGCGGAGGTTCAAGCCGCTCCTTTTCTCGAATCTTCACCTTCCACCTGGCTTTTCTGAGCTTGTTGGAAAGCAAAAGTTCGGCAGGCATTGAACTGGCCCCCCCGGCATCATCGGTCTTTCCTCAACTCCTGCAACATATGATATGTCCCGTTGCAAAGATCGTCAACACAGGACATTTCCACTGAGGTGAACACTGAGGTGGGCAAAGCCGCGTAAGAACTTCCCCGGCACGCACATGAAATCGTCGGCCGATTTCGTCCGGAGCCCCAATAAATTCTGAAAACATTAATTGACACATCGGAATCTGTCGATATATTTCGAAGGGGAGACAGATTTATGGGTGCCAACAAGCTGAAACTTACAGAACTGGATGCGCTCGGTCAGGCGGCCGAATGCCTTCGAACGCTCGCTCATCCGCATCGGTTGCGAATGGTGCAAATGCTGTTGCAGGGCGATTTTCCGGTGGGTGAACTGGCAGAAGCCTGTGGATTACCGAGTGCGATGGCATCGGAGCATCTGCGGCTGATGCAGAGGTGTGGATTTCTGACCAGTGAAAAAGATGGTCGGCAGGTTTTTTATCGTGTGGCCGAGCCACATTTGAAGGACATCCTTTGCTGCATTGAGGAACGATTCGGCGTGGGATTGGCAGCGAAGTAGAAATCTCGGGAGACAAATCGCTGTCTCCCCCCTTTTTATTAAACAGGTCGACAATTTACGATATCTCGACATTTCCGTTTTACTTGCAGGGAGCAGAACAATGAGTGTGGGTTTGATTTCTCCGAAGCAGTTGTTTGACCGAATTCAGTCGGGGGAGAGCGTGGATCTTGTCGATGTTCGCACTCCAGCGGAGTTTCGCGAAGTGCATGTCACGATTGCTCGAAACGCGCCACTGGAAAGTCTCGACTGCGGTGCCGTGCTGGCCGGGCATCCAACGAACGTTCCTTTGTATGTCATCTGTCGGTCAGGCAGTCGAGGCAGGCAGGCGGCTGAAAAATTGGCGGCTGCCGGATGCACGAACGTAGTGAATGTCGAAGGCGGAACGATGGCCTGGGATCAGGCTGGTTTTCCTGTCGACCGTGGCAGGAAGTCGATGTCTCTGGAACGTCAGGTTCGAATTGCTGCCGGTTTTTTGTCTCTGACGGGCGGAGTACTGGCGATGACCGTCCATCCGTACTGGGCCGGGCTCTCTGCGTTTGTCGGGGCTGGCCTGATGTTTGCCGGCATTACTGACACTTGTGGCATGGCTATGGTTCTGGCTCGCATGCCGTGGAATCAGGTGGGTAAGTCCGCAAACACGCCACCGGTGAAGAACTGCTCAGTCGGTTCCGAAACTTCATGCTGTAACTGAAACGGGCTGACCTTCCGAAACGGGCTGACCTTCAGGAAGTAAAGGAAAATAAAAATGGAGAAGGAACTAAACGAAGCCCAGGTGCAGCAGGAATTGCGTGACGCAGGCTCATGTCTGGCAATGGGGGCTGGCGTGGGGACAGTGGGCACAGCATCGGCGATTCTTCTGGGAGCGACCTGTCCAATCTGCATTGTAATGGCTCCGGCGCTCATTGGCATGGGACTTTTCAGGGGATATGCAGCGCGGAAGAAACGCGATGTTCTTCGCGGCGTTTCAGCTATTCAGTCGCAGGTGTGCGTACCTGTCGAGCGTTGTGAAGTCCCGTCGGCGGACGATGTCCGCGATGGTCCGAGCTGCCAGCGGGACGTCTCCGAAAACACGTCCGGGAGACCATTGTTCCGGCACCGTCAGGACCTGGAAAACAACAGGTTTCCGTCATAGTTGCCTTTTGCTCCGCGAAAGAGCGTTCTTTTGCGGAGCAAAAGGCGACACTTATTGTCTGACAGCGCCTGTGGTTCGGCGTGGGCCGGTAGAGACAATCTCCTGACGCCAAAGATCGCATGGCAAAGCACGGCCTGTCATGTCAGTCATTCCGCTGCGACTTTGATTGCAGCTGCAGCTATTGTTCCTATACGCCCGGCGAGCGGATTCACCAGGCCTTTGCCGTTCGGGTGAACTCGATTGCTCAGAAAGATTACATACAAATCTCTCTCCGGGTCGATCCAGATTGATGTGCCTGTGAAGCCACCGTGTCCGAAGGCTCGACGCGAAAACAGATCACCGCGATTGGACGAATAACCCGTACGAATGTCCCAGCCCAGCCCGCGGATTCCGCTGCTGACGGAAACGGGCCCCGTCATCAGATCGACAGTCTCCTTCCGCAGAATCTGAACGTCTTTCAGACTTCCGCTGTTCAGCATCATCGTAGCATAACGGGCCAGATCAGTGGCTGTGGAAAACAGGCCTGCATGCCCCGCGATTCCTCCCAGAAGAAAGGCGCGAGGATCATGGACCTCGCCCTGCATCCATCGTCCGTCTCGCTGCTCGGTGACTGCGCATCGCAATTTCAGTTCATCACCTGGCTGATAGCCGGTCTCTGTCATCGCCAGTGGCTGGAAGATGTATTTCTGCGAGTACTGATGCACATCCATTCCTGAAACTCGTTCGACGATTTTTCCAAGGACGATGAATCCCACATCGCTGTAGATGAATTTGGTTCCCGGAGGTGAGGTCGGTTTGAGCTGACAGATGCGGCTGAACGCATCCTCAGGACCGTTTTGATAATCGGAAATGGAATTGTCGGGAATCAGTCCGCTTTGGTGAGTCAGCAGATGGCGGATCGTAATGATCTCTTTGCCGTTACCGGCAAATTCCGGAATGACAGCTCCGGCGGTCATTTCCGCATCCAGCAGGCCACGCTCAATCAGACTCATAATGCTGGTGGCGGCAGCGACTGGCTTTGTGAGCGACGCGAGATCAAACACGGTATCGGGCAACATCGGAGCCTGAACGGGTGCGGTTTGTCTCAGTCCGAAGGCTCGATGATAAACAATCCCGTCGCGTCGTCCGATCAGTACCACGCAACCGGGCATCTTTTCCTGGGCGAGACCTTCATTGACGATGTCATCAATGACATTCAGCGTGGATGACCTCATCCCCAGCTGTTCCGGAGGTACAACAGGAATGGCATCGGCTGCCTGAGCCAGCAGAGGCGGAGACCACACGCAAAAAAAAACAGCCAGAAGTACTCCGGCTGCAGCAGGCAGTTCAGCCCAAACTCTGTGTTCGACGGGCACACGACGATTGCTCATTCACAGTACTTTCCGAGATCGGGGATGCTCTCAGATGCATGGCATGACCGTTCTTACTCACAGATTCTTGCTGAGCCACGACCGGAGATGTTCCGTGCCGCCAAAGCCTCTGTCCCGAGCAACAACCTGGCCATTTTTAAAAATCATCACCTGAGGGATTCCACTGCCTGATCCATAAGAAGCGAACAATTCCGGCTTCTCGTCAATATTAATCCTGAGGAAGCGAGCGGTGCCGGAAAACCGCGACTCCAGAGAATTGAGAGCCTGATCCATACTGCGGCACGGACCGCACCATTCGGCTCCAAATTTCACAACCACTGGCCGACTATTTTCCAGTACGGCCTGCTTAAACCACGGATCTTCCGGAACCTGTTGCTTCGACTGGCTGGCAAACACTGCCACGATGCCCGCAAAGACAATGATTCCGACCAGCTGATTCAATTTTTCCATGTTGCACCTCCGGCAGAAATTTAGTTTGCCAAAGGAGCCCATGCGTAATTCCATGTATCGAAATTACACCATCCGACAGTACGATTTTAACGAATGCAGCGGCAGTAACAGCCAGTAGTATTATGGTGGCCACTACCCGCAGTCACTTAGCTGTTGGCAAAAGTGGATTCGGGTCCCACCTGATATTTGATGGCGAGGTGAGGTGTTTCGAGTCGATTCTGGCCGGTGCCGAGAGATCGCACCGCTGCTTCAACCAGTCCTGTTGTCAGCAGAGTTCTTTCGATCGGGTAGGGAGACTTCCCTGTCATAAATGTCTCCTCCGCCTTTGACATCAGCGAAGCGGAATAGGTGACGTTGGGAACGGGAGGCAGATAGAACAGTGTGGAAAGCGGTTCCGGTTTTCCCTTCAGCTTTGCGGCGAAAGTGAAGTCACCCACCAGCCCGTTCATCAGCAGCATGGTCGCTTTGACTCCGTCCGCATATTCGAATCGGTAGGCCACAGGTTCTTTGACCCATTCCTTCATCTGGGCTGTGGTGGGGAAGCGATCGCTGAAAGTTTCCGGCTGTGCGAGTGTCTGGCTGCGGCACAGGCAAGCTTCAAACAGCTTCGGATCCCAGCCACCAGCTGCCCAGCCTCCATTGGCCCAGCTGCTGGCATCCATGGCCTTCCACACGGCATCCCCTTTGATGGCCTGCATTGCCACGACGCCCGATTCACCACCACGCCGCCGTTCAGCCATGCACTGAATGACTTCGAGTGCGTGAAAATCATAACTGTCGATGCCACCCATGGCGACACACATCAATTCTTCAACGTCAGCTCCATGAGGCATTTCGACGGATGGCATTCGCCAGGTCACAGGCAGTGATGATCCGGCGGTAAATGGAAAGTTCAGCTCTTTCGAGATATCAACCATCTCTTTGGCCCATTCCCACTTCCATGACAGATGTTTGTCATTGAAAACCGGGACAGAACGTCCATCCTTCCGAAAGACATCGGTGACCTGTTTAAAGAATTCATACCGAGGATACTTGGTCTGTTCGTATTCGCTCTTTTCGTATTTTCCGTGCTCACCGATAATCAGCACAGCATCCACCGCCAGAGAATCACCACCGCAGCGAAGTGCCTCGGCAACCGTGGAATAGATAGGAAAACCAAATTCGGCAGAGCGTTTGCGGCTGAGATCATTGTCCGGAGTCTGGTCAACATATGCGGCGACCACATCCAGTGGCGGGCGATGCCACTGGCCATTGATCGGGTAGCCGACAAGAAAACGTTCGGCCATATGCCATGCGTGCGAATGATAGCGCCATTCGGTTGTGACGACGGCCAGCCGCTTACGCTGCAGAGCGGCAGATTCGCCGGAAATCACCTGGGGACCAAGAACGGCTCCCGCACTAACCGCACCAACTGCGCCCAGAAAGGCTCTTCGACTAAACATGACCGGTCCCCACAGGTTTTTGGTGAACGTCTGCCGCACGATCCGGAACATTCCGAATAAGCGGGCAAAGTGACGCAGCAGGTATTTTCGTCGAGGACAGGTCGGCCCCGATCGAAACGGGAACGATAGCCCCGCCGAATCTGACTGGCAACCGAACGACAGCGATCAGCGGGCGGAAACGGCGCGGGTGATCCTGATGTCAGGAAAAAACCGGAACGCCATTCATTGAATCAGGGGAGTCAGCATCGACACAATTCGTTTCAGATCTGTTTTGCCTCGGATATTCGAATCGTCGGCAATCGAAATTCGAAATTCGATAGACGTCGAGCCGTTCGTGGTCGAAAGTCGGTTCTGTCATCACCATCCCTGGAAGTAAGTGGGTAAGGTGGAGGCTGAAGGGAATTCCAGCCACCACCTCCCCGTTGTCGCAATGAGGTCAATTCCTCATATTTACCGGCGTGCAGCTTTCCAGCACCGGGCGACCCCCAGT
>JALHMY010000027.1 GCA_022843805.1 Fuerstiella sp. | reverse complement strand
GCCCCGCCAAAAAATGCGTAAACAGCGAAGTCTTTGTACGGGAAACGGATTTATGAGGAAATCAAAGATTGCATTTCTAATTACTGCGGGACTTACTATCGGTTGCGTGGTGATGGGCATTCTTATTCCAAAAGACAACGAGGGGCTGCCAGAAGTTGCTTCCACAGAGAACGTAATACCTGCCCCCGCACTATCAATTCCTGAGTCATCGCTGAATCTCGGAATTGTTTGGGCCACGCCAACCTTTCGTTGGCAAATTCCGATTACAAACGTTAGTCGAACAAACGTCGTTGTTTCTGAATTCGCGACGTCATGTAGTTGCACGGTTGTCAATGCTGACGGGGAACAAGGTTCCCTGACAATCCCTCCGGGAGAGACCCGCATGATTGATCTGAGCATCGATTTACGTCAGGCAAATCACGGAGACTTCGATGTGCAGCCATTTGCAGTCAATTTGATGGCGGAATTGCAAAATTCACTATCAATTAATTGGTCTCTAAAAGGGCAGGTTCGAAGTGCATTTCATATTTCTGAATCGCTTTTGATTGAGGGAATTGCGAAAAGCAATAAAGGTGTTTCGCTAAGGACAAAGCTACAGGCCTGCCCTGAGTTAATCCAACTGATCGTCAAATCGTCGGCATCAGATGTTACAGCTGCCCTTTCACCGGGGAAATCCGCGGGGGAATACTGGTTAGAAATTTGTGCCGATGGTCGGCAAGACCCGTGTAAGTTTACTCGGACTCTGTTTTTCGAAGCATCTGATCTTGAAGGCAATTCAATTGCCATGGAATGGCCCGTTACAATTGTCTATGACTCAGACTTAAGCCTGAAGCCTCAGATTCCACACCTTGGCGTCACGGAAATTAAAAAATTTGTCGAAGCCGAGTTTTCCGTAGTTCGTCGTTCGGGAAAGCCGACAGGAGTAGTAACCGCAGAACTTGTCTGCAGCGATAATCTGGTCGGTGAGTGCACTGTTGTCGGCAGCTTGATACGGCTGCGAGTTTCACCACAGGTTCCCGGAAACCAGGGGTTTCAGCTAATCCTCTCGGAAATCGGTGCAACTGAAAGAAATGATGGTGTCTTCCCGTTTACGGTTTACGGTTTGTCGAAAAAGCCGTAAACAGGATTGCCGACAATGTCTTGAGCTGTCAGTGAGAATCTGATGAAGGAGAGCCCAATGCTTCGTTCGTTGACTGCGGTTGTTCTTGTTTGGATTCAGGCGATCTTCATCGTGCCTTTGGTCTCAGTGAAAGGTGACGAATCGGTTCATACGATTGAACAGATCCGCGACGCCTGGCAACAGCGAGAGGATGCCGTTCAGACGTTCTATATGAAATTCAGAACCACGATCGTACAGTCTCGAGGGCTGCGGGGCGACGACCTGAAGAAGGCACGTCGGGAGCAAAACCATCTTGCTGCGTTCGATACGTTCACGGAATTGCGAATTTCCGACACCCATTATGATATCCGGGGTCACAAGGTGAACCCGGATGAAACTCCCTGGCTGCCACCCTCCGAGCGGAATGCCCTGAACAAAGCCGGGTATCGAAGTATTTTTGCGGGAATGGGAAGTTCCGGAAGCCTTGATCCGACGGTTTTTGATGAAACATCAAGTGGCGCCGTTGGATCGGCGGCGAATGAAGTGGAATTCAGAACTTCTCCCGAGATGACTGTTCCGTTTTTGGTATATCGGCCCATCGGAAAGGTGCCTAAGTTTTTCCCACTGGAACACGCCTCGATCGTGTCGCAGTCCGTTCCACTGGGAGATTTGTCGTGCGTTCTACTGAGGCTGGATGATCCGGATGAAAACTGGATTCCCTGTGATCTTTGGCTCGACCCGGGCCGAGGCTATCTCCCGGTAAGGTACGTGACGCTCGTGCGCGAACGCCCCAGCACTTATGCGGATATCGCCTATTCCCGTGTATCAGACGATCACTATGAATTGACTTCCTGGAAAATCACAGAAATGAATTTTGAGGGTGAGATGTCGTGGAGCGGATCGTCGGAAGTCCTTGAGTGCCGATTGAATCCGGAGATTCCTGAGTCGGACTTTGAAATACAGTTTCCCGTCGGAGCGGAAGTCAGAAACTTCGATACAAACCGCAAGTTTATTTCCGGGACCGATGATTCAGGTCTGAAAACTACGCAGGCATCGACGCCGTTTCGATGGATGATCGTTGCAGGTTTATTCGGCGTGGCCTGTGTCCTGGTGCTGATGGGTTACCGAAGATTTCACAATGACTAACAACCAGAAGAAAGGAGGTGGACAGTCTTGGAGAGAGCGAAGTCCATGCAGTTTATGGGGATTGTGTTTGCGTCAAAGTCGTGTGGATAATCCCAACGGCGTGCTGCGTGCAAAATTGCGGAATTTTGAGTTCGAAACATCTACGAAATGCCGGAGAGTAAGAAATGACACTACATAAAGTAATTAAATTCTCGATTGCGGTGGTAATCCTGGGTGGTGCAGCGGCCTGGGCAAGTGATGGATGCAGTCAGGGCTGTACGACCCAACAATACTGGAAAATTGGGTCCAACTGCATTAAGGCTGACGAATTGACATGCTGCACTGTGTCCTGGGCCGTCGCCGTCGGAGGTACTCGAGCAAATTCCACAGGTATGGTAAAGCACTGGAAATACAGTGGAATAAATTGTGAAGCGGTTTGTTCTGAAAGGGACGATTCCGTGGCAGTTCAGTTTACGATTCCTGAGAATGCAACGAAAGTTCTCTATGGAAACTGGGAGAGATGTCACTGCGCACCCCCGCAGGCAGGGCCTTGAGCCAGCGAACTGCGTGACGGTGATAACACCGCTTCTAATGACACAGTTATGTGCACTGTAGCTAATTAGTGGATGCTCCGTGGGGAACTCTCCGCGGAGTTTTGATGTTTTTTCGTTGCGGGAACGTCGTTTGATCGAGTTGACCTGACGATTACGGGGCATGCTGATGAAAAAGGCGACGTCGCAACACACAGTGGCAGAACCAGTTGGTTCAGTATGTCGTGGCCTGACCATGGTGGAACTGCTGGTCGTTCTGTCGGTCATAGGCTTACTCATTGCTCTGCTGTTGCCTGCGGTGCAGCGTACGCGTGAGAGTGCGCGTCGCATCAATTGTGCAAATAAAATGCGTCAGCTTGGGCTCGGCCTGCATCACTACGAGTCTCTGTATGGGTCATTTCCGGCAGGATCGCAGGTTGCTGACTGGGAGCGGCCACCAGGTTATTCAAAGTCGTTTGGATGGACCGTAGCGGTGCTGCCCCATATTGATCAACTTCCGATCTACGCACAGTTTGACTTCGATCTGGATTGTCAGATTCATCACAGGCAATTAACAAAGCAGGTCGTGACGTCCTTCGTTTGCCCTTCTGATCCAATGCATGGAGGCCCCGTTGAATTCAATCGTTCTCCGGACCCACACCCGGTCTATGGCAGTTATTGGGAGGGTGGCTGGGGAATAACCAACTATCTGGGTGTTTCAGGGATTGGGGGATTGCAACCCGCGACACACATTCTTCGATGTAACGAACTGGATTCGCGGCAGCCGGTGAGCACGATTCATGCAGGAATCTTCTTTGGCAACAGCAGTGTTCGTCTTACCGATATTAAGGATGGCACAAGCAACACCTTTCTGCTCGGAGAACGTGGCGGTGTTCCTGAACTTGGAAAATGGGGTGGCCCAGGACTCTTGTTTGCATGTCCACTGGGGGTGCTGGATGTAGTACTGCCGGGAGTTCTGGGCGATCGATTTGGTGGTGGCCTCAGACCGCCGAGGGGACGAACCAGCGACGAACTTCATTTCTGGAGTTCGCACGATGGCGGGTGCTACTTTGCGTTCGCTGATGGCAGCATTCGCTTCCTTTCGTACTCGACGGATCACGACATCCAGAGAAGTCTTTCCACAAGAGATCAGGGCGAGGTGATTTCCAGCGATTTCTGAGGTCCTGAGTTTCGGGCGATGGGGAAAATCCGTATGATGTCGGTTCTGCCCGATACCTGCCAAACCGGTTCCCCGGTAAAATCTCGTCCATTTTGATCTGCTTGTTCTGCTTCCTGGAGCCTGAGATGCCCCCAATTCGCCCGATTCATGCTCGTGCTGCCGCGTTGTGTCGCCGTCAAATGCTGCAGATTGGCTATTCGGGAGCGCTGGGTCTGGGACTGGCAAATATGGGGGCGGGGGTCGGGCAGACAGCGAGGGCGGCGGAATCGGGGGAGCCGTTGTTTGGGAAAGCGAAGAGCGTCATCTTCATTTTCCTCACCGGTGCACCATCCCATCAGGATATGTGGGATCTGAAACCCGATGCACCGGCAGAGGTACGGGGAGAGTTTCGTCCGATCGACACCGTGGCACCTGGTGTTCAGATTGGCCCGCATTTGCCCCGGATGGCACTCGTCGCCGACAAGTTCGCCATTGTCCGTTCAATGACTCACAGTCTGCCGAGTCATGAGCACGCCACACATTTTGTGCTGACGGGCGTTAATCAAACTCCGCCCGGATCAACTCATATGGCCAGCCGCAGTGACTGGCCCTGTTATTCGGCCACGATGCAGGCGCTGCGACCGCGCGAAGACGGTGTTCCCTCGGGCGTTATGCTGCCGACCTATATTCACAATGGCTATGGGTTTTCCGGACAGACCGGCGGGTTCATGGGAAGTCAGTACGATCCATGGCACGTCACCAAAGACCCGAATGCTGCCAACTTCAACATTGATGAACTGACGCTGCTGCAGGACTTGAATGAACAGCGAGTTCAAAGCCGACGCAGTCTGCTGACCGTCCTCGACGACCAGCATCGTCATCTGCAGCTGCCTTCGGCTTCGCAGTCGCTGAGCAGATCGATGGAGAAAGCTCACCAGCTGCTGGGGGCTGCCGGGCGATTTCGGGATGTGTTTGACATGAACAAGGAACCGGCGGAAGTTCGGGACCGGTATGGCCGTCATTCATTTGGTCAGTCCCTGCTGCTGGCTCGGCGCCTGGTCGAAGCGGGCATGCCCATCATTCAGGCCAACATGGGTACGATGAATAACTGGGATACGCATGGAAACAACTTCGGTCAGCTGAAGAATCGACTGCTGCCTCCCTTTGATCAGGGGCTTTCGGCATTGCTGTCAGATCTTGAAGAACGAGGTCTGCTCGAGCAGACACTGGTGGTTGCAGTGGGCGAGTTCGGTCGTACTCCTCAGATCAATCCGGACGCGGGTCGTGATCACTGGTCAGGAGTCTTTTCCGCTGTGTTTGCAGGAGCCGGAGTTCAGGGGGGCCAGGTGATAGGAGCGAGTGACGATCAGGCCGCCTATCCGGCAACTCGTGGCTGGTATCCGGCCGACATGGGTGCCACGATCTTCACGGCATTGGGCATTGATCCGGAATCGACGATGGTCGATCGGCTCGGCCGCCCTCATCGAGTCAGCATGGGTGAAGTGATCGCCCCCCTGTTTTCGTGAGCGAACGGGATGACATGGCTGGATAGAGAATTGTGTTGCTGGCAACATCGGCTCCCCAGCAATTCGACGAGGCTGATGACTTCCACGCCCATCGTTCGGAAGATGTCTCTTTGGAAGACTTGCCGAAAAGTTCCTCAACGGTGGTTCCCAGCGAACTGGCGATCGCCAGTGCTGTGGCGACGGACGGGATGAGTTGATCGCCTTCAATCGCAGTTACGGAGGTGCGCGAAATGCCTGCCCTCTGTGCCAAAGCCGTCTGGGGCAGCCCTGAAGAGATTTTAAACCGTCGCACTCTTTTGTTTGCCGAAAGTTTCGCCGTCTGTCATCATTCTGACATTGCATGTCAGAATCGTGTCTCTGTCATGTGGTAAGGGAAGATCAGGACAGAGAAAGTCAGGACAGAGGTGGACGTCGTGGATATTCGAAACACGCTGTGCGGAATTGCTGTGTGCCTGCTGAGCAGTCTGGCGTTTGCCACTGTTGTATCGCATGCGGCTGAAGAAAAGCCTCCGCGCATTATGGCAGAAGACGCCAGACAGCATGTCGGCAGGAAGGTGGAAGTGGTTTTTGAAGTAAAGGGCTCGAAGAATTCCGTAAAACGAAAAACCGTGTTTCTCGATTCGGAGGCCGATTTTAATGACAGGAAGAATCTTGGGGTTGCCATTTCGGAACAGGGAGTGGCTGATCTGAAGAAAGTCCGAAACGTGGATGTTCCTGAGGAATTCTACCGAGGAAAGATGATTCGCGTTGTTGGTGTGGTGGTGGATGAAGACGATCGTATTTACATTAAGGTCAATGAAGCGGAACAACTGGATCTGGCCAAAAGGGAATCGGATTCCTGATGTTTCAGGCGATCCAGAAGTTTGTAATTGAAAGGCCCGTTCCGGAAGACCCTGAAAGTGAGCATCAATGTCTAGACATCGAAGTGCTTTTACACTAATTGAGCTGCTTGTTGTGATCGCCGTCATTGCGATTCTCATTGGGTTGCTGCTGCCAGCGGTTCAGCAGGCACGTGAAGCGGCTCGCCGAACGCAGTGCAAAAGCCAGCTGAAGCAGATCGCACTGGCGATGCATAACTATGAGAGTACCCATTCGTGTTTTCCGCCTGGCCAGATTCGCATGTCATTCCCCACGGCACCTCGTGTGCGGGGCTGGTCAATGTTTGTGCAGATTCTTCCGTACTTTGAACAAACAGCACTCTATAACCAATGGGATTTTGCGAATCCGCTGGCGAATGAAACGAACGGCAATACGGCTGTGATCCTGCCTGTGCTTTTGTGTCCGTCTGCCACACTGAGTCAGAATCCTCATACGAAGAGCAGCGGTGCCCGTTATGCGCTCACAAGTTATGGTGGAAATGGTGGCACGCAGTCACATCCTCCGTCGAATATCAGTGGCAATGGAATGTTTGCCGGCTCTGGTCCGCCGATCAATAGTCCGCCGACGATTCAGCACGGCCTGGTGAGAATGCGAGATGTGACGGACGGAACATCGAACACACTGCTGATTGGCGAACGATCTCACCACGACCCGAATTACGATACTTTTTTTACCGGGGGTTATTCGCAGAATCCGATGGGAGGCTGGGGCTACTGGGCTCCGTCCGGCGGCCAGCTGGGGCTGACAGATCTCACGATGAGCAGTTTTGGGCCGATCAATTATCGGCTGCCCTTCAATTTTGCAAACAAGCCAGCCAGCATTTCCAGTGCGGCCACGTTCGATGCAGCTTTGGAGTCCATTCAGCGTTTGTGTGCTTTTGGAAGTCAGCACACTGGTGGTGCTCAGTTTGGCCTGGTTGATGGCAGTGTGCGATTTCTGAGTGAGAACATTGATATGACCATTCTTCGATCGCTGTCAACTCGGGGCGGCAGTGAGGTTGTCGGCGAGTTCTGATTCGCAGTTTTGATCGGCTGGTATCTCGAATTTGCCGCGATGACAGATCCATGTGATGAGTCGTGTTATTACAGAAACGAGGATCAGTGCGATTCGGAGCGGAAATATGGCTCCGGTTTTCGTCCGGGTGATGCCCGTGGCATATTCCTTTCCCGCCTGAGCAGTCAGGGCAAGAGCTCGGGGCAGTGACGCAGTGGCGGTGAGAAAACCTGGTAATGCGGCTGACAGGTCTGTTGGGTAGTCGATCACATCGTCGATGATCTGGCAGAGCATGACGATTCGAAACAATGCGTCCAGCTCGGTGTCCGCATGGAATGACTCACTATCAACCATTCCTCCGTGGAATCCGGAATCGGCATCACCCAGAGTAGCGGCGGCAATAAGGCCCAGAGAAATCCTCGCGACTGCTTCCCGGTAAGTGCGAATTTCTCCAAAACGCTGATCGTCACCGCCAGGCGAAGGTCGCTGAATTTCCAGATTCCGCAGTCTGCTCAGATAATCATCAACCAGCAATTCCAGGCCGGCATTCTGTAACTTCTGCCAGTTTTCGTCATACTCTGTTCTGCAATAGTGCTTACCATCGAGGGCAGCGTTCGCACAGGCTCCGAAATCAAGTAAAGCGGCCAGCGCAGTCAGCTTGTCCTGTGACATCGGCCTTGCATGCCGCATGACGTGAAGAGTGTCAAATGCGATGACGCACAGAACTCGCAGAGGAGTTTTTGGTGTCGACGCAAAAAAGAGTGGGATCGCTCGCAGAAAACTGGTGGCTGAAGTCAGAATTGCCGAGCATCTGCCGGGAACAGGCCTGACTGGGAGCGATGGACGCGCTTCGAGCAGATTCTTCGTGTGCCTGGTTCCTGTGAATGTTAAACGTGACACAGAACAACCTCCCGGGGACATCGCCAGCGAATCGGTACCAGATCACTGACGCCGCGACTGACCACCAGCCGTGACCCGCCATTTTGATGGCTCAGATAACAATAGGGATAGAAAAAGGCACCGGGAAACAGGCGATCACGATACTCAAACGCAACCATCTGACATCCATGCAGGTGACCAGCAAGTACCAGGTGATAACTCTGCTGACGGGCGGTCTTCCAGATTGCCGGATTGTGGGCACACAGAATTCGAACATCACCATCAGCGTTTACCCGGGCGTCCGGACCTGATACTGCGATCACTCGAGACCCATGGAATATTTTGGCAGTATTGGAATGAATCCACTGTCCGCCGCCATTCGTCACAGCGTCCTTTACTCGTTCTATTCCGACATGGTCATCGTGATTTCCACCCATCGCCAGAACCGGTGCAACGTTGCCGATCTCACCAATCAGATCACTCAGCCTGTTCAGCTCGGAGCGTGAATCGACCAGATCACCGCCCAGCAGCACCGAATCGGGTCGGCACTGATGGACAGATTCAAGCACCTGCTGACCCAGTCGTTCTGAACGACTTCGTCGCAGGTGAATATCGCTGATATACAGCAGGCGACATGCTTCGGGACATGACGACAGATGTTCTTTACGGATGCAGAGGGCTCGATTCAGCCCGATTTCCAGCAAACCGGCAGTCACTGCTGTTCTCCATTTATGTGTGGCTGTCGTCTGGCTGGAATCACTACGCCAGTATCAGTACCAGCGTTGGACGATTTCGACGCCCACATACAATTCGGTAAAGTGTTTTGAGCAGCCGATGGAGTGATTACCGGGGTGCATTTCCTTTTTGAAAGTGACAATGCATCGGTATAGACTGATCTGATATACTCGGGGTACCTCAAAGAAGGAAGTTGTACTATGAATCGCATTGTGGTGAACTCGAAAGTCAGCAGCGACGGAACGTTGCGACTTTCCCTGCCTCTGGGATTGTCTGAAGCCAATCATGACGTTCGAATTACTGTGGAATCTCTCTCATCTCCAAAAGCCAACTCCTCATCCGAATGGGAAGTCTGGGTTGATGAAATGGCCGGTTCGTGGGAAGGCACTTTCGAGCGGCCAGCACAAGGGGAATTTGAGGAAAGGAATCCATTGTCTTGAAATACCTCCTCGATACGAACACTTGTATTGCGTGGCTTCGCCTGAGCCATCCGAAGCTGGTGATGCGGATCAAACAGGAAACTCCGTCTAAACTGACTATTTGTTCGGTCGTTGTGTCCGAATTAATCTACGGTGCGGAACGTGCGTTGCCAGCCCATCAGGTAAACAATCGAATGAAAGTTGAACAACTCCGACAGCAATTTGTTTCGTTGCCGTTTGATGATTTGGCCGCGGAATCCTGCGGAGTTGTTCGAGCCCACCTGGCGACTCTGGGAACGCCGATTGGCCCGAATGACCTAATGATCGCTTCGATTGCTCTGGCCAACAAATTGATTCTGGTTTCGCATAACACGTCAGAGTTTACCAGAGTCCCAGGTTTGGTAATCGAAGACTGGCAGTGAGCTGCCCCTAACGTCAGAGCCCAGATGGCCCGGTCCGACAGGCCAGGTCATTTGAAGTCAGCCTGAGAAGTTAAGCAAAGCCGACGGGCAGGAATGCCCATCGTAGAACGTACATCTCACTACGAACAAACGCCGGATGGCGGTTCATCGGCTGGAGATGAAAGTTATGTGTCGATGATGGAATGAACGACCTCGCCGTGAACGTCCGTTAGTCGGAAGTCCCGGCCGGCGTAGCGGTAGGTCATTCGCTGGTGGTCATAGCCCATCTGATGCAGGATCGTGGCGTGCAGGTCATGAATTGAAACTGGGTTCTCCACGGCTTTGAAGCCGAAGTCGTCCGTCGCTCCGTAGATCATTCCCTTTTTGATTCCGCCGCCCGCCATCCAAAGTGAAAAGCCCCAGTGATTGTGATCGCGGCCCTGGCTGGCACCGGAGCCGTCCTGACCCATCTCAACCGACGGAGTGCGACCAAACTCCCCGCTGCAGATAATCAGTGTCTGTTCCAGAAGTCCTCGCTGTTTCAGGTCAATGATCAGCGCGGCGAGGCCTGAATCGCACTGGTTGGCCACTTTGCGATGTTCGTCTTTGATGTTTGAATGACTGTCCCACGGTTGCAGGTCGCCGTGCCAGATCTGTACGAAACGAACACCTCGTTCAACCAGTCGTCGTGCCATCAGCAGTTGTCGATTCTGCGGTCCTTCACCATAAAGCTTCTGAATGTGTTCAGGCTCCTGAGACACATCAAATGCATCGCTGGCTTCCGTCTGCATACGAAACGCCAGCTCAAACGATTTAATTCGCGATTCAATGGCCGCCTCACCCGGTCGATCGGCGGAATGCTGAGCATTCAGCTGCTGCAGAAATTCGAACTGCCTCGACTGTTCCTTTGTGGAAATTCGCTTGTTCTGAAGAAAGTCGATCAGGCGAGTTGGATCGGGATTCGATGTGTCGATTTTGGTTCCCTGGTACGCACCTGGAAGAAATGCGGATCGCCAGTTGCCGGCCCCGCCCACTGGCATGCCGCCGGGACACAGCGCAATGAATGCGGGAAGGTTCTCGTTGCTCGATCCCATGCCCCAGGTGAGCCATGAGCCAAGACTCGGCCGCACAAGTCGCTGATCGCCGGTATTCATCAGCATGAGCGACATCTCATGGCTGGGGAGTTCGGCGTACATCGACCGAATCACAGTCATCTCATCCACACATTCGGCAAGATGCGGAAACAGATCACTGACGGGGATGCCGCTTTCCCCATGTTTTTCAAACGTAAAGGGACTCGGCAGGGCCACGCCCGTCTTGCGTTCGGTCTGAAGGTTTTCAAACGGCAGCATTTTTCCCGCCATGCGAGTCAGCTCGGGCTTCGGGTCAAACGTGTCGACCTGAGAAACACCACCGTTCAGGAAAATATGGATAATGTGTTTGGCTCGGCCCGGGAAATGAGTCCGCATTGCCCCGCCGGTCTCTTCCGCTGCCGAAGTACTGGTCAGCATATTGGCCAGCGCGAGTCCGCCGAATCCCATGCCGCATTGCTGCATCCAGTGTCGTCGTGTTTGGCTGATCATCATAAATTGCCTCAATACTCACTCAATATTCAACGGAAACCCGCCATAGTCGCCTTTCGCTCCGCGAAAGAGCATCCTTTTGCGGAGCAAAAGGCGACACTTATTGTCTGACAGCGCATTAATCCAGAAATGTAAACTCGTTCGATGCTAAAAGTGCGTGGGCCAGCAGAGTCCAGCTGCGTTCCGGATCGACCGTGGCACTTTCCGTCGCGGCGGCATCAGCCTTAGCACTCTCAGTCGGAACGTTCTCGGTCGAAGCTGCTTCAGAAGTTGTTGCAACAGAACTCACAGACGCGTCGATCAGAAATTTCTTTGCCTGACTTACTTCGGAATCAGTCGGAGTTCTGCACAAAGCTCGCTGAACCATGGCGATGATGCGTTCTTCGTCGGAGCTGAGATTCAACTGCTTTGTAAGCGATGCCAGTTTCGTGGCACGATCCTGAATGAAATCGGAATTCAGAGCAAACAGTGTTTGCTGGGGTACTGTCGTTTCCGGGCGCTTTGCGGTGCAGGCGTTTGGGTTGGCCGAATCGAAGGTGCTCATCAGGTTTGCAATGATATCCCGATTCACAAAGCCATACACGCTTCTTCTTGGCACAGCCGGTGTCGCATTCAAATCAATCGGCCGACCACCCATGGTCGCGTCCAGTTCGCCGGAAACGACCAGCATCGAATCTCGCATGGATTCAAAGTCCAGTCGCCGGCGAGGCATCCGCCACAGCAGCTGATTTTCCGGATCCACTTCCCGACTGCGTTCGTTTTCGATGGCACCCTGGCGATAAGCCTGACTCAGCATGATCTGACGATGCAGCCAGCGGATGGACCATCCGTTCTTTCGAAACTGATCGGCGAGATAATCCAGCAGTTCGGGATGAGTGGGAGGCTGGCCGCGGGTACCAAAATCGTCCGGGGTGCGCACAAGGCCGGCGCCAAAGTGATTCTGCCATACCCAGTTAACCAGAACTCGAGCGGTGAGCGGATTGTCGTCGGAGACTACTGACCGGGCCAGACCCAGTCGACGTTTTCCGTCCTGAAAAGTCTGACTCTGTTGCCCCGGAAAAACCGAAAGGAACTTTGCCTGCACGACTTCGCCCCGTGCCAGCGGGTTGCCTCGAAGAAAAATATGAGTCTGTTGCGGCGCGGGATCTTCCTGAACAACCATGGCTCGCGGAGGTGATCCCGGCGATGACAGGTTCAGCTGATGAATTGCCCCCTTCTTTCCACTTGCCAGATCGGTAATCGTACGATTTGTCAGCCTGACGGCTTCTTCATCAGGAACATCGAACGGCGATCCGGCTGCGTAAAGATGGTGGCGAATCTGTCGATGTGAAGGGCTGTTGATGATCTGGTGCTGAGGGTGATCGTCAGGCAGAACGGTTCCGCCCGGTGAAGCTTCGAGTGAAGCCTCCAGCAGTGCCTGCAGCCAAAGCTTCTGTTGTTCCGCAAACACTTTGCCGTAAACTGCGGCTACATCGCTTAACGAAGCCGGCTTCTGTTCCACAAGTGCATCGACAATGAACGGATTCCACTTTGGAGGTTCGGCTCGCAGAGCATGCAGTTTGTCGGGAGTGCGGCCGGCAGCGTCCAGTTCGCCCGACAGTCGCGTCAGATATTCATCGCGGCGCTGCTGGAACTCGGCCTCAGGAACGGCACCCCACGAGTGCATCTCAAGCCACGGTCCGAAGACAGCATCATCTTTGCCAAGTCCCGCGAGCCATGTTCGCCAGCGATTGAAGACGAGCGGACGAATGTCGTCTGTGCGATACGAGAGGAACTGAGTTGACACATCCTGTTCGCCCACGCCTTTGGCAATCTCTGCCAGATAAAGTCCAACCTGCATTCGCAGACGATTTCGCAGTACTTCATTTTGTTCGCGAGCATACTGCTGATACTTCAGTTTCAGTTCAGCCAGCTGCTGGTCATACTGCTTCCGAGCCGTTTCATCAGCAACCGTGCCGATGGCTGGCAGCTGCGAGGGAACGCTGCTGGGAGCGATCGATGCATAAATCGCGTAGTAGTCTGCTGTTGGAATCGGGTCGAACTTGTGGTCATGACAGCGAGCACAGGTGACGGTCAGCCCCATCAGGCCGCGGGTGACTACGTCGATCTGATCGTCGATCGTGTCATGAAAATTTCGGAACTGCATTCCAACTGTCAGAAAACCAAGTGCAGCGAGAGCCGGATCGCCTTCGGGAAGACCCAGCTGATCCGCAGCGATTTGTTCCTGAAGGAATCGATCAAACGGAATCTCACTATTGAATGCATTGATCACATAGTCACGATACGTATACGAGAACGGAAACGTGGTGAAACCGATTGCCGCACCTCCGTGAGTGTCCGCGTAACGGGCAATATCCAGCCAGTGCCGCCCCCAGCGTTCGCCATAGCGGGCCGACGCAAGCAGTCGGTCGATCAGGCGTTCTTCACTTCCCTCTGCGGTGTCATTCTGAAACGCTTCGATTTCGGCCCAGGTGGGTGGCAGGCCGGTGAGATCAAAAGTGGCCCGTCGAATAAAACGGGCTCGATCCACAGGCGGTGAATAACTGAGGCCTGCCTGCGTTAACTTATGCAGCAGAAATCGATCAACGGGCGATGCTGCGACGTTTGAAGCAGGAAGTGCGTTCAGCAGAGATTCGGATTCCGCAATGGGAAGAAAGGACCAGTGGCTGGAGTACTTCGCGCCGTCCTGGATCCACTGCCGCAGGATTTTCTTTTGATCGTCAGTCAGCGGTTTCCCGGTCGACGGGGGTGGCATCATGGACTCAGGATCTGTCGATGTGATGCGATGAATCACTTCACTTTCGGATGCTGCACCGGGCACGATCGCGGACTTCTTCGCTTCTGCCTCAACATCCAGACGCAGTTCCCCGCTGCGTTTTTCTCCATCAGGCCCGTGGCACTGAAAACAATGCTCAGCCAGAATTGGGCGCACCTGGCGATTGAAATCGACCTGGGCATTAACGGACGCGCAGTACAGAGCCCAGATCGGCAGGATCAGTCCCGAACGTACGTTATGGAAAGCTGAAACGAAGAGCATGAGTTTTTCTCGGTGCGGTGGGATGTTGGCCGAGCTGAGGCAGGATCTTTATTTTGATTTTGGGCGATCATGGATGTTTCTCTATTCTACGAAGAAAAAACAGCTTTCGAAAGCAGAATTTCAATTCGAATCAGAATCGGGCATCACCGCTGATAAATTGGCAGAAGCTGGTATGCGGGCGTCAGCGCGAGAATGGCGAGTGAGGTACTGTAGGCCGTGCCGTAGTTGCGTTCGGAACCTGCTGCAACCGGCCAGCCGCCTTCCTTTGTCTGCTCAGAGAGAAGATTTCGGGCGATTTGAGGAAAAATCTCGTTCCATGTGTCGCCACCAACCTGAGCAGTGGCCTGGCTGCTGTAATAGGAAGACAGATAATAGTAGCCATCCTGCCATGGGCGGGGATAACTTCGCGATCGAAACCATGCGATTCCTGCGGTGATGCCTTCGTGCTGGTGTCGACCGCCGAGGATGAGCGTCAGCATGGATGACGCGGTATTTGCCAGAGTGATCTGCGGATTTCCTTCCGGTTCTGATTCCCGCGGGCGATATCGAAACACGCCCTTCTCGTGCAGCGACGGGTCTTTTTCATAACAGCGCTCGACGAAATCCAGGCCTTCGTCAAAGTACTGCTTTGGCACATTAAATTCTGCGTTGCGGGCCGATCGAAGAAACATGAGTGCCCAGCCGGTGACCGACATGTCTGAATGCGCATTCGGTCCTTCCGGGTAGCCGTATCGAAAGCCGCCGATATCGCTCGGCTTTTCCTTTTGACGAGTCTGCACCTCGCGATGATAATTCAGTGCGCTTGTGATGGCCGATTCGATTCTCTTTGAGCGTTCTCCGCTGGTCATGCCATATACTTCACCCAGCATTAAACCGGCGATGGAGTGATTGTAAGTGACTGTCTGCGCCGGACTGCCATGGCTCACCGGTGGAACGACCGGCAGGAGTGAAAAGTAGCCTCGACGTTTCTGAGTCGACAGGACGAAGTCAATGGCTTTGGAAATCTTCGCGCCGTATTTACCTTCGTCGGGCATGTAACCGCGGGAGAGAAAGGCCATGACTGCCAGAGACGTGACGGCTGGCTGTGCAGAGTCTTCGCTCGGAAATCGGCCATCCTCCTCCTGAAGACTCGCCAGATGTGCGAGTCCGCGATCGACGGCCGACTCCACGCTGGACCACTCAGACGGCGGAAGCGCAGAGTACAGATTCGAGGATTCGGAGATCAGCGAGGGAGTTGAATCCTGCGCGGAAAGTGACACGGAGAAAAATGCCACGAGCAGACACGTTAGCACGCCAGGACACAGGCTCAGCGGACGACTGAAACACGGCTGCCGCAGCCGTGTGACGTTCACCGGAGACGTTACTGCCGATCGAAGCCTGACGTCATTGACGAGCGATGGTTGTCTGATTTGGAGCAAGTCATTCCGCCTGAATAGAGTGTACATCGCTGGCAACGGTTTCTTGTGTCAAACTGTTTCTCTTAGGACCTGGAAAACAATAAGTTACCTCCATCGTCGCCTTTCGCTCCGCGAAAGGATGCTCTTTCGCGGAGCGAAAGGCCACACTTGAGGGTTCTGTCATCGATTCATGTGCCCGGTAAGCTGTCGTAATCGTTGCTGATACTGTTCAATGGACTTTCGATAGTCTTCCGGCGGAGTTTTTCCGCCAACCTGACCCAGTCCGTCATCCAGGGTCGACATCAGTTTGTTCCACTGATCATCAGGCAGCACTTCACCTTTCGCCAGGGCCTCGAGTGCCGATTTCGCAAGGTCCGCTTCCACCCTTCGTCGCCAGAGCTGCTCCGGCGTCTGCGGTTCCTTCATTTCTTCAAGAGCCTGATTCATGCGCTGAGCCATTTCCTGAAGCTGTCGTCGCTGTTCTTCGGAGGTTGCCGGATCCTGATCGCGATTCTGAATATCTTTGAGAGACTGCTGCATCTGATCTTTCAGCATCTGCTGCATATCTTTCGACTCAGCCAGTTCTTTCCTTTCTTCGTCCGTCATTTCTCGCACGTCCTGAGGTTTTTCAGTCGGCTTTTCTCCGGTTCCCTGCTCAGCCGTACGCTGCATCTGCTGCATTCGGACTTCAGCCGCGTCTCGAGATGCTCCCAGCATTGTATTGCCATTCTGAGACCAGACCATCGCATCCTGCAGAACTCGAATATTCCGAGGTCTGATCGGAATACCCAGCTGCGATTCGATGTCAGGTTCGCGTTCCAGATTTGCAAGGAACTGGTCGAGCGTGGGATCCACAAGATCGGCGACAGTCGGATCCGGGACTTCTTCTTTGTCGAGAGCCTCGATGGTTTTTCGACGAAGCTGATCAAGAAGTTTTCCGGCCTTTTCGAATCCCTGCATTGCCAGTTCCTGCTGAGCGGCGGCTGATTCCAGCTGATCGCTGGCGAATCCGAATGTTGCGGAGGACTGGTTAAATGTTAACGACTCCATCACGCTCATTAGTTCCTGCGTGAGACCGGTGATTTCCGGAGGCATGCGATTTTCCTGATTGAACTGCCCCGTGAGGTCTGCTTCGATATTCAGCATCTCCATACGCAGCAGTTCCGTGGCGATCGTCAGCTGATGCTGGTCCATATGGGCCAGTTCCGCATAACTCTTCTGTTCAATGGCGATGGCTGTTTCCGCCCACACATGGGCCTGATCTGCCAGTGAACGGACTTCTGCCAGTCGCAACTGAGCATAATCGCTGATCTCATCCTGGTTGTTACCTTCAAATCGCATTTGATCGAGGGCTGCAGTGAGTTCACTGATGCGATCGGCAAGGTCATTCGCTGACAGACTTAATTTGCTGTCTGTTGTCACTTCACCGTCCGCTTTTCGGATTGCCCGCACTTCGAAATCACATCGACGCACTTCAACCGCGATTTGCTTTGCCAGCTGAATCGTTGCTGCAGCGGTTCCCTGAGCGGCATCCAGAACCAGTGGAAGTTGTTTTTCCACTCGATCGGCCACCTGTTGTGCGTCTTTTGCGAGTTCCTTCGGCAGATCAAGCCGCAGATCCGAAATCTGTCGCCAATAACTGTCTCGCTGATTCTCCGCCACGCTCCGCCATCCCAGGACTTCCTGAGTTGACTGATCCTGCCTCGAAGCCAGTTCTGCAAGGCGACTTCGCAGTGATGCTCGCCGACGTTTGATGAGATCCAGATAGCGAGACCGTAGTCGCGGATCATCTGCCAGAATCTTCGCCAGTTCCGAGATCATGTCGCGACGCATTCGAGTGACTTCGGCAAGTCGATCAAGATACGCCTGGTCGACTTCGACAACAGCAAGTTCCCGCTGAAGTCGCAACGGGTCAAAGTCCTGTTGAGCTTCACGCAGCAGTTGCTGAGTACCTTCGACATAAACGGTGTAGATTTTGATGGCTTCGTCGATCTTCTTTGCCAGTTCCCGTTCGCGAGCCACATTGTCGTACTTCTGAAGCAGAGCCTGCAGGAGTTCACGAGCGCTGACAATATGATGCAATGCTTCCTCGGCATGCACATCGGCACCGGAATCGGGTCTGCGAATTGCGACAAAGACGGCATCTCGTGAGGGCGTGACATGGTTACTGCTGATATCAACCATTTGCAGACCGACAAATTCGAAGGCCGTATTCAGCGTCTCGGTCTTAAGCTCGGTCACGAAGGACTCCACGTCTCCCAGTCGTACATCCAGCTCGGCGAACCCTTCGCCCCGCAGAGTTTCTTCGACTTCATGCCTGTAGAGTGCATTCAGTTTGCCTTCAATGGTTTCCAGCATTCGGTCGATCTGAACAACCTTTTCGCGAACCGGCAATTCAACCGGAAGCTGTTCCTCACTGCGACGGGCAACCGCGTCGAGCCGTTCGCTGATCCGGAGTTGTCGCCGATCGGTTTCCTCCTGCTGGCCAGCATTCGACTGACGCAATGTTGCCTGAACTTTTGGCGCAGGTACGTTGCCGGGTGAATTCGCCATCGGCAGCTGAGCATTCTTTTCGTTCCGCGCAGGTTCTTCGGAAGTCGGACGAAAATTTGGGTCGCCTGAACCACCGTTGACGTTGCTTCTGTTTGCTTCGGACGTGGCTGATGCCTGAGATTTTGCATCTGCCGGTATCGTGTCTGAATCGGATGCCTCAGCTGGCTCTTCGTCAGTGCTGCCCGTCCGGCTGACTTCTCGCTTCAGCGGTTCTGCCTGTCGGTCGTCGGCTGCCTCATCTTCCGCAGGCGCATCTCCCACAGGCGCATCTCCCGCAGGAGCATCGTCCTCTGGAATATCAGTGTCAGCTCTGTCCGTCGGGTTTCCGGGCCGATCATTCGATTCTGCAGCCGGATTGAGATCGCTGGCGGCCTTGTCTCCAGGAGCGGGACCATCACTGGGATTGGCATTGTTGTCGGGTGAGCCAGCTCCATCGGGTGTGGGGGAAGTGGCTGATGTTACATTATTCGGCGTCGTCTGCGACTCGCCGGTTTTCGGTTCGCCGGTTCGTGGTTCATCTTCAGTGTTCTTTGCCTCTTTCGCGTCTGCAACGTTTTCCGGGGTTGAGGCCGTCAGTTTTCGTTTAATTCCAGGGGTGTCTTCGGCATCGGCATCGGCATCGGCATCGGCACCGGCACCGGTCTCACTGGTTGCCGCTGGTTCGTCTGAGTCTGAGTCTGAGTCATCGGCGGTTGTACCGGAGGCCGTGAATGTCCCGGCATCTTCGACGTTGCGAGAACCATTCTGAGCAGCCAGGCTTGTTTCATTCGTCGAATCTGTACTGGTATCCGCGTTATCGACGTCCGAGCCTGCCTCTGACGAATTCCGGCTGTCATCGGATTGAGGTGTTGTCTGTTCGTCCGCTGCCGCGATCATACGGCTTTGGGAATCCGCGGGATCCATTTCCAGCTGGCGATTGTCAGTAACTCGCACGGCATAGCTGATGCTTCTGCCTTCTTCCAGGCCCAGTTCCTTCAGATTCAGCACGGTTTTTCCCATCACGTGCTTTTGAAGTTCCTGATCGCCCAGCGGAATTTGAATGACGGCGAGTACCTCGGGCTCTTCACCATCTTTCACTTCAGAGTCATACACGACGAGTTCTGCCGTAGCGATCCCGTGATCGTCATGTGCTTCAAATCGGATTTCGATTGATTCGTCAGGGCTGACTGACGACTGTTCATCCGGACTAATGATACGTGCGACTGGCGCACGGTCTTCGATCACTTCAATGCGACAAACGCGAGGATTTTCGCCGGTCAGTCCATGAGGACTCACCAGAACGGGTGAGAACGTCAGACTTTCCGTCAGCGAAGTTGCGAAGTGATACCAGCCATCTTCCCCACGAGTCAGCAGTACAGGTTTACTCACCATTCGTTCTGCCTCGGCTTCGGAATCTTCATCCGTGTCCGGAGACGTTGTCGCCTCAGCCTCATTCGCTGGCCGGGGAATCGTGAGCATCAGAGTCAAACTCTTCAGCTCCTGTTCGGGCTTCATGGCCAGTTCGAGCTCACTGCCCTGAATCGCACGAATACGACCGGGAATCAGAGTCTTCTCGGACGGAGGCTCGTCAACATACCGCGGTGGAGTTACTGTGAGACGGACTTCGGAGAGTTTCGGGAAATCGATCGCTGTGACAGTGTGCCATTCGGTTCTGCCGTCGCCGGCCTGAACTCGATATCGAAACGACTCATCCACATCCACAACGGTGCTCAGCAGCCCCGGTTTTTCTGCAGACGGAACAAGCTCCAGTTCTTCAGTCCTGGGGTCATTCTCCGGGGTCAGCGAGATCATTCCGGATGACCGCTGAACGCCTTTCATACGTGCCACAATCTCGATGCTGTGTCCTCTCGGGACGATGCTGTCTCCCGTCACTGATTCAAGCTGCGTGGCGGAAATGTTCATCGATGGCGACCAGAATCTTCTCATCAGCACTGATGTCAGTGGCAGATTGAGCAGCATAAATGCGAGCAAAGCCAGACAGGCTGCACTGAGTGCCATTCCCGATCGTCGCAGAGAGACACTCTGAACAATATGTCTGGGTCTGACCAGCGTACTCATGGCCACCGCTTCGCTTGTCACCTGCCGGAGCATCGCCTGAGCGATAGCGCTGGCTGGCTGATGATGAGACTGAGCAAAACCTGTGACGGTACGCCAGCGTTCCTCCAGCACAGGGACACGGTCATCCACATCTCCTGCTGCTCGAATCCATCCAAATGCCTTAACGACCGGACGTACACCCAGAGCCAGCAAAGTCAGGATTGCCGACAAAAGTGTGATGGTCGTCAGCAGAATTCTGATGCGGGTGTCGAACAGTGTCAGAGCCCAGTCGAGAATCATCGCTGCGATCATTGCTGACAGCAGTACTGTGAGTGCAAACGCGAACGCCCGAGCCGCCGACAATCCTGCCTGCCGCCAGCGGATACTTCGCAGTTTCTCGCGCATTACAGAAGGGAAAAAATTGTCCTGAAGCATTTGTGACATGACGATTACCTCTGACACTGCTGTTAAGTGCGGCAGTTATGAGAGCCCCTTCACTTTTCGAACGATCCATTCTGCCTGCAGACACCCAAAAACAATCCATAAGAATTTCCACTGCAGCCACAGCGGCCGGGATTCCAGCCGGTTGGTCACCTCTGGCTCCAGATTTGTCAGCCTGAGCACTTCTTCCACCGCCGTTGGAGGAAGGACCTGGCCCCCGGTGATATCGGCAATCTGCTGAGCCAGTCCGCGATCCGAGCGGGTGTCCAGAAACTCGGCAGGCAGTTCAGGCTGTACGGAGAAGCTTGCCGATACCATCTGCTGGCCGGAATCCTGAAGCAGCTTGCTTATCGGTGGCCCGGCCGGCTCAATCTGATAATCTCCGGACGGCAGCGTCTTAAGTTCGCCCCGATACTGCCCCGGAATCAGCTCATCAGCTATCAGCGGGGCCGAGTGCACCTGGTCGCCCTGACGAGCAATTGCCTGGAGATTTTCCGACGTCACGACAGGTTGCCCCGAACTGTCTGTTAACCGGACGACGATCTGAATTGACTCGCCAGCGCTGTATTGAGCCTTGTCGGATCGAATTCGCACCACTTCGGTACCGGCAGACAGGTCAGAGGCCAGTGCCCATCGAAGCATTTGCCCCCAGAAGCGGTAATGCAGCCGGTCGCCTCGCAGAAAGCGCAGTCGAAAAGTCTCCGGACCGGCAAGATAGACGACTCGCCCGCGACCTACCGGCTGCCAGCATAAAAAAGCACTGGTCCTGGCTGCGTGATCCTGGTCCAGAGTGCCCTTTGGCACTGCAGAAATCAGCGTTGTTGCGGAAGGTCGCGGAAGCCTCCACGGAGAGACTTCATGCAGGGGCGCAAACTGATTGATGAACTCCCACGCGACTTTCGTTGCCTCTTCCGTTTCACCAATCATCAATGCATTATGTGACTGCCCTGCATCAGTGACGTGAAAAGAATATCCCCGATCGTCGCCTGTACTGGCTTCACCTTCCGTTCGAGTCACTGGCAGCACGGTTCCGATCGGCGACTGCTCGTATAATGCCGGCATGGACTCCTTGCCCGCAATCAGGATCAGCGTGCCACCTCGTTCCTCAAGATATTCAATAAGCGACGTCTGAGCTGCGACTGGAAAGTGTTCGGGGGTCAGATCACCAAGGATCACGACATCATACTGATCCCATTCATCCGCGGTGACGGGAAATGTTCCGGACATGGCTCGTTTTCCCGTGGCGACCAGTCGAGGATGAAACAGCATTTCATCCAGCTCAACCCTGGGGTCGCGGCGAAACAGCTGGGCCAGGTAGCGGTACTCCCAGCGAGGCATTTCGTCCGCCAGAAGCAGTTTGATTTCGCTGCGGGTCACATTCACTTCAAAATCGTCAGCGTTGTTCTGTTCGGTCAGTTCATTTTTGACCGGACTGACAGAGATCTGAAACCGCTGCACGCCGACTTCTGACATCTTCTGATCAAAGCGAACTTGGCGAGTTGCAAATCCGGAATCCACTGACACCGTTCGAGTGTCGATGACGTCGCCGTCCTGCAGCAACTGAACCAGACAGTTTTCTCCTTCGCAGTCGTATGCCTGAATGACTGCCTCAATCACGACGTCATCGTTTCTCATGGCAACGGCCGGGCAAAAAATCGACTGTACCAGCACATCGCGAACGTACTGTGTGTTACCGACGGGAACAACGTAAACAGGAGTGCCGCCAAGACTGGCAGCAGCTTCGCGGGGACTTGCCACTCCGGTCCTGTTGTGGGACACATCGCTCAGAATGAAGGCCGCCGCCAGCGGCTGTTCTGAACGATCCCGACTGAGCTGTTCAAGTACTGACGTAATGTTGGTTCCCGACTTTGCAGCAAGCTCCCGATGAGCCTCCGTGTCGGTGTCTTCCCCGGGCAGCAGACCTTTGACCAGTTCGCGGGCCGTGGTCCGAGGGTTAAGGACCACGGGCGACTGGTCAAAGGTGCTGATTTTCACATCGGCTTTCTCACGCAGCAGTTTCAGAGCGTCGCTGTTCAGGGAGTCTACAAAAGCGGCAACTCGATTCATTCGGGGTTCGCGCTGAATGGCGGACAGCAGCTGAGGCTGGTTGCTTTGCACATACTGTTCCTCCCGCAGAGCGACATTCCCGGCAAGTTCGCTCAGCTGACGACGAATACCGGCCATTCGAATCTGCAGATCCGGCAGACTCTCCCGCCAGCCTTTCTCTGAGGGAGTCTTTCCCTTCTCCAGGGCACGACACAATTCATCAAACGCTGAAAATTCCGAGCCTTCAAGCTGCTTTGTAAGGCTTGCAGCCAGTCCTCTGGCCGAATCATCCGCCCAGCCGGAATTTGCTGATTTCAATTCCTTTGACAGACTCTGCAAATGACGCTGTACACTGTGGATCGCCATGTTCGCTGCACCCGTGGTTTCAACGACCAGGCTTTCTCGCTGATGCTGCAGAATTGCTTCGGACGCAGTCTGTAACTGCTTCTCAGCGATTCCGGCGGCCGCCCATGCCTGATCCGCGGACTGAGTGGCCGTGAAGGACTTGCGATCTCCCTGAAATACGGCCCAGCGAAGATCATCCGATGTGGCTTCCGGATCCAGAGTCTGCATACTGCCGCTGACATCCATCAGCAAGGCCACCGACTTGCGAGTTGTTGAAACTTCGACCAGCATGCGAGTCGGATCCAATAACATCCAGATCACGACGCCCAGTGCCGTCGCACGCAGCAGCCAGAAGATGATTGTTTGTCGGATTCCAAGGATTTTTCGTTCCCGACTCAGCGACCATGTGAACAGGCAAAGCAGTACCAGCGCAATTCCGATCGCGATCGGGAGGCCAATCGGGCCGTCGAGTGCGACGTGTTCAGAATTGTTGATTGTGGCCGGCATGTTTGGTGTTTCTTTGATCCTGAAAGCTGTATATGTCTCACAAATTCAGATGATGAATATTGAGTTCCGAAACAGGAGGTTTGAGTGTCAGGAGAGGCTCCTGCTGCCCTGGGTTCCGCGAGCCGGGACGGGCGTCATTCTTTCGACAACTGCTTTGTTTCCGGTTTCGAACGGCACGGCCAATCCAGAGTTGCCAATGCTTTCTGCAGTCTCCGCGATTGTTGTATTGCCGAATCGCTCACGCGAAATCAGGCCTGCCAGTATCAGCTCAATGCTCATCAGCAAAATGACCAGCATCAGCAGAGCCGGCCACACTGGATCGCTGTGACTGGTGCTGCTCAGATTAGAATTCAGCATGCTGCCACTCAATCCGGCTGTGTCCGCCAGCAGCCTGTGATCTTCTTCAGAAAGCGCAGTCAGGTTGGACTCCTTCGAATTGCGCTGCACATGAAACGGTATCGATTCACCCGACAAACCCAGCTGCAGGTTATAGTCACCTGGCAAAATTGTGCGGCTGGACCGAAAGACGACTCCGTCTGCCACGGTGTCGGCAGTGATTTCAATCTGATCGCCGTGAGGTGTCTTCAGGAACGCCTCGCGGTTTTCACTCTCCGCCAGATGCACTGAAATGGGATCGCCGGGCAGAAGATTATGGCGAGTTGCCTGCGGCTGGGTCAGATATGCCACCCAGTCCTGCACCATGACGACGAACGCCTGCGATCCTGCCAGTTCACTCCAGTCTCTCATGGTCAGAGGAATACCCATGACAATGACTCGACCCTGACCGACATATTTTTCCACGGCTATTGATTCGCCATTGGTAAGACTCAACAGCACAGAAACATCTTCATTGCGCGGGGGCGGAATAAATCGAAACCGGCGTCGTACCCGAATATCGTTTGTGTCAAGTTTTTGACTGTCCGCAAGTGCCGTTGTTGCCGGGTGTTCGCGCAGCGATGTGCTGATTTTTGGAGCAGACGCGGTATTCTTCTCTGCCGCGATTCCATCGATCGCCAGTGGCGACAATCCATCTCCGTGAGCAAACAGATACTGATTAAACATCTCGATGTCAGTTCGCGGCCCCAAAGCAATCCAGACCCCGCCCCCATTGAACGCAAACGTTCTCAGTGCTTCAACGGCTTTTTCTGAGAGTACTGTAAAGCTGGGTATGATCACGGCCCGGTATCCGCCGATGTTCAGGTTCTCGAGTTCATCCGCTGTCACGGTCACCGGGCGATAGATGCTGTGAGTCTCCATGGCTTCGCCGTTAACCCATCCCATTGCTGCCTGCAGAAAGAATGCATCCTGCTGCATCTCTGACTGGCCTGGTGATCCTTCCACGACCAGCACCGGGATTTCTTCGATAATCTCAATGACGACAGTTGCCCGGTTATCACCGGCCAGGTTGTCAGGCTTACGCTCGTTTTCCGCTTTAAGCTCACATGACACCGAGTAGACGCCTGGCTTTGCAAACGAATGTCGCCATGTGGCTTCGTGAGTATCACCGCCTGGCAGTGATGAAAGTTCTTCCGTATGCATCTCGCCTGATTCCGTCTGCCACGACAGAATGCATTCGGGGGACGAGACGTTCGAATGATTCTGTATCTGGGCCGTCAGCGTAAACATTTGACCGCTGCCCGCCACCAGTCGACTTGATCGCAGCCAGTTCACTGCGATGTTCGCTGAACTGGTCGCTGCTGAATCCGGCTCAATCACTTCCAGCCGGGTGGGAACGGAAGCGGACTGCAGAACTTCCTGAAATCGCTGCCAGCCTCCGGTATCCCCCGTTTTCCAGTCGCTGGCTTGTCCATCGGTCAGCATCAGAATGCGGCGACTTTTGGTTCTTTGTTCCGAATCTGCCTGCACAGCGGTAAACATTGCAGCAAGCAGATCACTGCCGCCAGTAGTCGGGCGAATCGCTCGCAGCTGTTCAGACACCATTTCCCGGGTGCTCGAGTCAATTCGAATTTCGCCAGAGGTCGCCCATACCGGGTAGGGTGATGCAAGAAGAATGCGTATGGTATCACCACGCGGAATATCGTTCAGTTCCGTGACAGCACGTTCGATCAGCCTGTTGAAGAGCGTGGAATCTTCAGATTCACGCATTGTCGACATGGAATTATCGATAACAAATACAGTCTCGCTTTGTTCACTGCTTCCGAACCAGTGCCCCGGCATCTTAGGCCTTGCGAGAGCAAGCACCAGAGCGGCAATCGCGAGCACTCGCAGGGCCAGCAGCAGCCATTGCCTGAGTTTTCGAGCACTTGTCCTGCGTGTGGCTGCTTCCAGCAGGAATTCCATTGCCCCCCATTCAATGGTGACATTGCGTCGCCGATCAAACAGGTGCAGCAGAATCGGTGCCAGTGCCAGCGGCAGAGCGATCAGAAATGTAATGCTGAGAAAACCCACGTCGCTGACTGGTCCCTGAAAAGGAATTCCACTTAACAAAACACCCAACACACCTTCACACAATCAAGACACTCATTTACACGCCAGACTCCGTCCTCTTTTCACTCAGGAGATCCTTGCCGCTCGCTGCCTCAGAAACCATCCCAGTGTCTCGGCCAGATCTCTGCTGGTTGTCATTCGCACATAGTCACCGCCCAGCCCCGTTACGATATTCTCAAGTTTCTCGACGAACGACCGAATTCTCTTCAGATAGTCATCACGAATGGCGGCAGGGTCAAGATTCATGCGCTGTCCGGCGACTTCGAGCGACTGAAACGACGACCAGTGACGAAAGTTGAAATGAATTTCTTCCGGTGCGAGCACATGCATGACCACGACATCGTGGCCGCGAGCTCGAACGATACGAAGTGCCGTGGACAGTTCATCAAGGTCACCAAAACAATCTGAAAACAGCACAAACAGTCCGCGGCGCCGCATGCGCGGCACCATCGATCGAATCTGCATCGACAGGGATCCGCCGCTGGAAGGCTTCGCGGTCTGAAGGGTCGATAAGATTGCCTGCAGATGAGCGGCGTTCTGTTTCGGAGGGAGAAACAGAGGCGCCTGTTCATTGAGGATTGCCGTTCCCACGGCATCTCTCTGTCGCAGCAGCATGCGCGCCATACAGGCGGCCGCCTGACGTGCGTAGTCGAGTTTGCTGATCGTTGATAAACCGAATTTCATCGACCCGCTGGTATCCAGCGCCATGATGGCGTGCAGATTGGTTTCTTCTTCAAACTGTTTAATGAAGTATTTGTCGTTACGAGCAAATACCTGCCAGTCAATCTGTCGAATCTCGTCGCCGGGTGCATACTGGCGATGCTGAGCGAATTCGCAGCAGCCTCCTCTGGTCGTTGACCGATGCCTGCCGGCGAGCAGACCATCGACAATTGTCCTGGACAACAGGTCGAGGTAACCGATTTGCTCCATAACCCGAGGATCAATCAGTTCCGATGAATATCCCGCAGCGGCACCTGGTGCAGGGGTCGGAAGAGCGGGCTTTGATCGGAAGAGACGAAACATTCGGGACCTGCGACTTTTCTCAGAGAGAACGGCTGCCACATTCACTCAGCGTTCAGACACTCAGCGGCCTCAGACCGATTTTTGAAGTGACTTTGTGTTATTCAGAATTCTGGTCAATACAGAATCTGCATCAATTCCTGCCGCTTCCGCATTAAAGGTCAGGATGACTCGATGCCTTAACACAGGCAGTGCCACCGCAGCCAGATCGGCAGTTGTTGCATGGCATCGACGATTCAGCAGAGCCCTGGCCTTTGCGGCCAAAAGCAATGCGATGGTTGCCCGCGGCCCGGCGCCCCATTGAACCAGACTTTGAAGGTCGGCGGCCATCGAACCTTCATCAGGCCGAGTCCCCCGGACCAGATCGAGTGCCGCTTCATAGACATGATCAGCAACAACGACGTTTCGCACGAATGACTGCATCGCGTGCATGTGATCGATATCGAGTACCGTCTGTGTCTTAAAGCTGTAATCCGTGGTCTGACGGCGTGCAATCTCCAGCTCTTCCGCTCGCGACGGATACTTCACGTGAACCTTCAGCAGGAACCGGTCCAGCTGGGCTTCAGGAAGCGGATAGGTGCCTTCGGTCTCCACCGGATTCTGAGTGGCAAGAACAAAAAACGGATCCGGCAGCCTGTAAGTCTTGCCACAGACCGTCAGTTGTCGCTCCTGCATCGCCTCCAGCAGAGCACTCTGGGTCTTTGGCGGAGTACGATTAATTTCATCAGCCAGGATGACGTTGCCGAACAGCGGACCTTCGACAAACTGGAAAACCCGTTTTCCGGTCGTATGGTCTTCCTGAAGTACTTCTGTGCCGGTGATATCTCCCGGCATGAGGTCCGGAGTAAACTGAACTCGTCGAAATGACAGGTCAATCAGTGAGGCGACGGTTGAAACGAGCATCGTCTTTGCCAGACCAGGCATTCCCTGAAGAATGCAATGGCCTTTACACAGCATAGCGATGAGCAGTTGTTCGGCCACTTCATCCTGTCCCACGATCACGCCCGCCAGCTGCCGACGAAGCTCCTGAAACTTCTCGTACATTCCATCGACCGCCTCGGCGACATCCTGCGATGATCCGATGAAAGGAGATGTCACGTGGCCATTTCCGCCGATTCGGTCGGTTTTCAGATGGGAGTCAATTCGGTTCATGTGAATCTCATTCTGTCAGATAGTCTCACAGCGTTTGCTGCTGGCATTTGCTGATGGCGATAAACTGCTTTAATTCTGCTCTGTTTCGGCGGAGCTGAGTGCTGCTTCGGCGGAGCTGATCAGTTCATCTCTGTCGATATCGAGTTTTTGAAATTGTTCGTCCGTGCCCGGAAATTCCTGGCGAGTTAAATCGTAATCCTGATTCCTGTCCATTTCGGTAAACCAGTCCGGACCGGTGACGGGACGCGCACTTTCAGGGTGAAAGGATTCCCGGAGCGAAGCCAGCGGCTGATGAGCAGTGGGTCCCAGCCCAATGCAGACGCGAAACGTTGGGCGAGTTTCCTTCGCGTCAATTTGCCCATCCGAATTCTGATCGAATGCCGCCAGCCGATTCTTCAGCTGGCGCAAATCGCGGATTGTAAATCGCCCGTCCGGAGTGGAATCAATCTCCTGCAGCATGGCATATCCATCGTTCACTGCTCCGACAGAAATCTGATCACTTCCGGACGCCTGAGCCGCAAGGAATTCCAGATCGAAGGCCGGGAAACTCAGAAGAAGGCCGTGGGGTTTCTTTTTCGTCTGTTCCTTGAAATGAGCGAATCTGTCAGCGAAGCCCTCTATGGTTAGCCGGGATGATTCCGGCTGACTGGTCATCAATTCAATTTTCAGTCGAATATCTGCCGGGCCTTCAAACAGCTCGCGGAACTCCTCGTTGCTTAGCAGCCCGTTGCTGTCACGATCAAACTGAGCCAGTGTGGGAGATGCACCTTCAGATACCTGATACATCGCCGCAAGTCGACGCAGGAACGTGGCAGCTGAAGTCTTTTCCGAAAGAGGAAAAATCAGTCTGCCAGCCGATGTTACTGACTGATCTCTGGCATCACGTGCGGACTCTGCCAGCTCCGCCATTTCCACAACAGAATCGCGACTCAGATCACACTCCTGAAACGCAGTCAGGGCGTTCGTTAATTCATCAGCTCCAATAATACCATCACGATTTCGGTCAAGCACTTTAAAGACCGGTTGCTGACCGGCGCGATATCGCTGGAAGTTATCGTTCAAAAACAGAAGTCGCGGACCATCAACCCAGTTTGTCAGCAGCCAGCGAACTTCATCAACGGAAGGCTGCCTGCCGATGGATTTCGTGTACCGATCGATGCGTTCATAAACCGTGGCTGCAGCCTTGAATTCCGGACCTGCGGGTACGGCGTCATCAGCTGGCGTCCCGGGCAAAGCTTCCGGTACCTGTGAGTCGTCAGCCACTTCCGGCGAAGCGACAAGCGGCACATCAGATGTCGTTGCCCGCTGCTCAGACACTTTGTTGAATGCGGCCGGATCGGCCAGATATCTCATGATGTCCTGAACTCGTTTTTCACGGGCCTGGCGAAAAGGCTGACCGTCAATGAAAATTGCTGCTTCGATCAACAGAGGTGTTTCGGGTAATGCAAGCACGAATCGGATCGTTGGCGAATTTGGATCGGCTGAATCACCGAGGTCTCTGTGATGCAGCTGATACTGGGGCATTCTTGCTGCCGGAGTGGCCACCGGAGTTTCTGTCCGTTGTATGGTCATCGAAGCGGCTTCCGGAGCTGGTTGAGGATTGCTCAACAGATGCAGAGGAACCGTCAGACCGTCTTCCAGACCGTCTTCCAGACCGTCTTCCAGACCGTTTTCCAGACCGTCTTCCAGACCGTCTTCGTCGCACAGCATGGCTGAGCAGGCTGAGTTGACTGCTGACGCGAATGCTGCCCACGTTACCATCCATGCCAGCAGGATCCTGGTATCGTAACTAAGTCGCAGACTGGCCATGTAAAATGACCGTTCATTACGATTCTTTTTGGGAGTTGACAACATCTGTTTAACCTGTCGGATCGTCCTGTCAAATCGTGAAGTCATTCGTTTTCACTAAGGACCTGGAAAACAATAAGTTACCGCCATAGTCGCCTTTCGCTCCGCGAAAGAGCATCCTTTTGCGGAGCAAAAGGCGACACTGATTGTCTGACAGCGCCTAAGAGCATCATGGCGGGCGAATCAGGCCAGTACCGCTTTAGCGGCCGTTCCTTCGGTGATTCGAATCGGTCGACCATTGTCATCAGGTTGCGTGGTCTTTTCTTCCACACCTGCCGCCACACACAGGGTTGCCAGCAGATCTTCCGCACTCAGCTGACCATCTTCGACAGCCATCCCGCTGTCGCTCGTTCGTCCATATGCCTGTCCTCCGGCGATCCCGGCTCCGGCAAGGACTGCAGACCATGCGGCAGGAAAGTGATCACGTCCGGAGGTACCATTGATCTTCGGCGTTCGACCAAACTCACCCATCCACAGAATTGTCGTCGATTCCAGCAATCCGCGGTCGGAGAGATCCGTCATCAGCGTTGCCCAGCCGTTGTCCAGATCCGCTGAAAGTGATTTCACGGCGTTGAAATTGTCCGTATGAGTGTCCCATCCGGCTCCTCCGCTGCTGGTACCAAGCGACACTTCCACAAACGACACGCCTCGTTCAATCAGTCGACGAGCGAGCAGACAGCCCTGGCCAAAGACCGTACGACCATAGGCTTCACGGAGTTCGGCAGGTTCTTCCGACAGATCGAATGCCTGGGCATCTTCGCTGTTCATCAGTCGCACAGCTCCTTCGTAGATCATGTTATGAGTTTTTGGAGCCCCTGCCTGATGTGATGCAAGAAATCCGGACTGAAGGTTCTTCCACATCGTCAGCCGTTTTTCCATTCGAGCATCTGTGATGGCTGCCGGACGATTCATTCCCTGAACCTGCAGTTGTGGAAATCCATCGGTGCCGTTCGCTGTGGTACCCGGCATGTCAGAAGCACCAACCATCAGCGGCTGCATTTTTGGTCCCAGAAAGCCAGCGCCGAATGCGTCTTCGCTGAAGGCTCGAAAAGCTCCCACACTGACACAGCCAGGCAATCCAAAGTCCGGGGATCCCAGCTGACTGGCCAGAGAACTTCCAATGCTCGGATGTCTGACCGGACCCATCGGCGCATAACCGGTTCTCATATAGTATGTGCCCCGACCATGATCACCCTCACGAGTCGAGAGACCTCGCAGTACCGCCATTTTGTCTGACAATGCAGCAAGTTTTGGCAGATGTTCACTAAATCGCAGGCCGGGGGATGATGTCTGGATTTCGCTGAATTCGCCGCCATTTTCATGCCCGGGCTTCAGATCCCAGGTGTCGGTCTGCGAAGGCCCTCCGCTCATCCACAGCAGGATCACATGCCGGGATTTCTTTTTTGCTTCGGCCAGCTGTTGCTGAGCAAACAGGGGAAACCAGCCGCTCGCGCTGATTCCGGCGATGCTGGCGGCCAGAGAGGATAGCAGTTGACGTCGGGATAGTATGTGGTGCATAAAATTTCCTTAACGGGATACCTGTCTGTCTCTGTTTCCGGCAGCCTCGAGGCGGTGCGATCGCGATCGTGTACCGCTCAATGATTCATCGTAAACTCTGCACTGTTTAACAGTGCCCACAGCACATCAGAAAGAGCCTCCCTCAGCTCACGTCCTGACAGATCTTCTGTTATGTACTGATCCAGCAGTTCTTTTTCGGAAGGTTTGGGCCTTCGGGAAAGCGTTGCAAAATACAGAATCTCGATTCGCTGATCGCGGGTAAAGAATGGGGCCTCGAGAGACCTGAGCAGACCGCTGGAAGACAGACCCGTGGCACTGTCAATCAGAGAACCGTTCATCAGTGTCAGTGCCTGAGGAATTCCGCCCTGATACTCGGTGGATCGTCCGGCAGGTGTTCGAAACTCTCGCAGAAACTCCTGACGGGGTGAATTACCAAAACGTGAAATCGGGCTCATCATGTCGCTGGTCTGTGCGGCGCCTGGCATGGTTGCGACTGTGATGCAGTCATAGACCTGCTCGGCCGTCAGCATCCGGACATTCATCTGTGCAAACCAGTCCAGGCGAGTCTCACTGATGTCCCCGGAACCGCTGGAAAGCCGATAGGCTTTTGACAGCGCGACAACCCGGAACAATTCCTTAAGATCAAAGTTTGACTGAATGAACTGTGCGGCCAGAAGATCCAGCAGTTCCGGCGACAGCGGAGGATTCCCTGAACCGAAGTCGTCGACGGGATTCACAATGCCTTTACCAAACATCATTGACCAGACTCGATTCGCGGTTGCTCTTGCAAAGTAGGGATTGTCCCGACCTGTCAGCCACTCCGTCAGCTGTCGTCGGCGAGCAGTTGCCGTTTCTTCGTGCAGCACTTCGTTTGAATTCAGAAACTTGGGAGGTACTGCACTTTCGGATTCCGGCATCATGACTTCGCCGTGATCCACATCGCGCACCTGCATCACCGCAGAGGCGTTTTCAAGTTTGCCGCGAGGTCTTGAGATGCGTGCAAAGAAGGCCGCGAATCCCCAGAAGTCTTCCTGAGTCCATGGTTCAAACGGATGATCATGGCATTGAGCACATTCCAGCCGCATTCCAAGAAACACTCGAGCCGTGCGGCCTGCCAGCTGATCCGCTTCCAGTTTGGTAGCCGAATAGAACAGCAGTGGGCCGGACTGAGCAAGACGACCTTCCGCCAGCAGCAGGCTCTGTACTGTTTTGTCATATGATTCACCGCTCCGGAATCGTCCGGCCAGCCACTTTTCAAACGCCTCAATACCTCCAAAATTCGTGAGGTCAATACCTTCCGGAATCAGGAACGATCGAAATCTCGCAGCCAGATGGCTTGAATGATCAGGGCTGTCGAGTAGTCGGCTGACGAGTTTCTCATAGCGATCGTCCGCAGTGTTCTTCAGATACTCACGCACTTCACTGACACTCGGTGTTCGACCTGCAAGATCCAGACAGACGCGGCGCAGAATTTCTTCATCCGAAGCCGGGTCCACGGGTCTGACGCCGTTCTCTTCCCAGAGTCCTGCCATCAGCAGATCCAGATCCTTCACCGCATCACCTGTCGTGTTCTGCGGGATCGTAACGGCCTTCCATTTCGAAGCATCCGCAAATGCCGCAGCATCAGTGTGCGCGTCTGTGGAAGCTGTACCGATCGAGCCTGACGCAGAAGACGGTTTGTCCGTTGAGTCGGTCGTCGCTGACTGACCCTGGGGCGCTGAAGTCACATTCAAGGCCGTTTTTAGTTCCGTCTCGGGACTTACGTCCACTGTCGGAATGCTTTCCGGAAACACCGCAGCAATTCGTGTGGCTGACCGGTCATCTGGATAAGTCAGCGATACAAATGCTGATGATGAATCATCGGCAGCGGACGCAGATGAGCTGGCACCAGTATCGCACGCCACCGGCAAATGAGTTTCCGGATCTACGAGAAGTCGCAAAAAGGTATGAGACTCTCCGCGCGAAAAATCGACACTCATCTGCAGCCGCGTTTCGCCGTCAACAATCACTTCCTGCCATCGCTGGTCAGCGATGGTCGCTGGCTGGTTCGAGAAACCTCCCTTTGCCTCGCCGGCGAGGAATGCAAACATGAGACGATCATGTGATTCGTTCACTGCGACAGTGATGTTCTCGCGTTCAATCAGGTTACTGTCGTGCCGGCGTCGCAGCACGACCTTCTTATTGACATCAAGCAGAACAACAGACTTTGCGGACGATTCACTGACGACACCATCAGACAGAGACAGCCAGCGTGTCGTGCCATCGTGGGCAAGCTCCACAATTCCCTGTTCCTTCAGAGCTGCCAGCATCGTCGACCATGCATGGGCCGTTGATGAACTGGTGAAAACAGCGACGCAGAGCAGAACGATTACGGCTGCGGCAACAGGCAGGCCTCGTGCCCACTGAGAAGGCAGCGTGACCGAGCGGCGCAGGCGTGTGACCTGAGAATCGGAAAGACCGGGCGAACTGCCCCATTCCTGAGCGATCCCCTGATCAAGGCGTTTCAGCAGTGAACGGGGCACCGGTGGCACATTGAAGGCGTCTGCGAGCAGCGATTCGAGCTCGCTGTCGTCCGCCATATCCGGTGATGTACTGTGTTTATTCACGTTCATCATTGAAGCCGTACCAGGAAACCACAATCAAAAAAGAAACACCATTCCTCAGCGATACGTCAACAGCCATCGCTGCCCGCTGCGGTCGGTCACTGTTCATGACGCCACATCAGACTGTTCTTCAACTCGCTCTCTGTGCTCACCCCCCGGAGGGTATTCGTGACCATCGGGCGATGTCTGAACCTCATCTCGTTCTTCGTTCTTCAGAAATCGCTGTCGAAACTCTTTCCGTCCACGAAACAGAATTGACTCAGCCGCCTTCATTGTGACGGCCAGCCGCTCAGCAATTTCTTTGACACTCAATCGATCGATATACTTCCACTCCAGCGCCAGTCGAGTTTGCTCGGGAAGCTCATCAACCACTTTTCGGATCTCTTCACGCCGCTCCTGCAATTCCTGTTCGTGCACTGCTTCCCTGTCGCTGATGACGGGGTTGGACTGTTTCACCTGATCAATCAAATGCTGAACCCGGGCAGCCGCACGAAAATGGTCGGCCACCTTGTGAGCAGCCACCTGTCTGAGCCATGCGGCCGGATTGCCGATCTCCACACGGGTGTCAGCAACTGCACGGATCAATGCCAGCACTGATTCACTGACAATATCCTCTGCCAGATGCCGATCACCATTCACCCGGACGCAGACAAAGCGCCAAACCGACGGCAGATAGCAATCACTGAGATGCTTCACTGCCGCCGGGTCGTGACGACGAAGTCCTTCGACCAGTGCAGAATTATTCAAAATCGCCTCATTTTCCGGAGCCGACGAAACTCCCGGCGGACTGTGTTTAGCGGCATCACTGTAATGTCGCAGGAAAAATCGGGATCACGCAGTGTTTTCGTCACAATTTCCGAAATCCCGGTCGTGAATCCTGCTGCCGTCAGCAGAGAAATTCGGGTAGCCGCATCACGGAATCGTAGTCGATTGTTCTCTCACTTTTTAGCCGGACAGCAGACGTGACTGATCAAGAGACCCGGATCGCGGGAAATCGCGATTCGTCGTTCGCAGAGGGCCGACAAATCTGAATCGCAGGATGCTTCCATCAGTCAAAGAGGGAGCCGAGGGAAAAATCGAATAAGAGCCCCTCGTTCAGGAAGATCAGAGCAAATGGCCGACTGCGTTTCTTCCCGATGATCCTGATTCCATGGAGCACTCTTATGTTCTGGCTCTATTCGACAACCCAGTTCACCGATCCTCTCACCTATTTCCACTGCGGACCACAGGAGCCTCTCGACAAAATGCGTTCGCTGCAGGGACAGGATTTTATGGGATCTCCAAATACGGACTCCGATATTATCCTCGATCTGTGGCGAAACGTATATCAGCTGTCTCCACAGACGTCGCAGTCAGCGATGTTGTTCATCAACGATATTCGGCGGCTTGAGATCCTTCCGAAAACGGGCTTTCGCCTGAATGAAACCGATATGTCGTGGCTGAGGGGTATGCTGAATGTGACGCAGTCCAGCGATGCAGACGCTTCCTGTGTGTCGAGTTATAAGGGTCTGGCCTTTGATCGGGCAGAACGTTTGATTCTTAAGATCGAGCAGATTCGATCGCGCTGCCTTCAGCATCTGGCTTTTCGGGGTGTGGCAAGTCCTCAGGAACATTCGGACCGACTGCTGCTGGATATCGCAAAAGTCTTCAATATTCGAACAGTCAGCATTCCCATGTGGCCGTCCCGGTTCTGGAAAGTGAAGCATCAGCAGGGCGATTCTCTGCGAAATCTGGAAACTCTGCTTAGCGGAAGTATTTCGATTTATGGAACACCCCCAAATCAGGTCGTGGTGAATGGATCCCAGAGAGACCTGTCACTGCTTTCCCCTCGAAGGTTTGAAACGACTTATGTAAAGTCACCGACATCAGCGGAACGAATCGCGATTCCAGTGACTCCCGAACAGAAGGCTTTGGACGGAGCTGAAAGCCGAGTGAAGTTTGAGGAGTTTTACAGAACACAGTTCCGACTTCAGAAGCTGCCAAATACAGACCTCGACACTGAGACTGTGATTTATGGCATGCTGACAAACCGTTCCAGAAACAAGTTTCTGTTTCCCGGAACGGCTGAGTACGCAGCAAACCTGAGGGTTATCACCAACGACGACTGGACGCCACCGGAACGGGAAAAGGCGAAAGCCGAACGAAAACGTCCACTCTGTCGATTTGGTGCCGGCGTTCGAAACATCTTCAGCCGCAACTGACTCCTGAAGAACTGATGAGGTGCGGGTCACAGGTGATGTGATCGTGCATTCCCCGATTTCACCGGGTATGACTCCCTGCAAATCAAGTTCAATTTCCGGACACTCCACGATCTGGGTCAGTTCATCTGAATTGCCCCAGGTTTCTTTACGAGAATCGCGGACGGGCTGTCACACGAAAGCACTGAAAACTCCTGTCTCCCGCTCAAGCCAGGTTGTCACGCATCGGGGCTGACGAGCAAGGCGTCAATTCGCGCCACGACTCCCGACAACTCCGCCTCGGAGACTCGACGAATCAACTGGATATTGCGTGCCTTCCAATCGACATTCCGCAGATGATCGGCGAGCACTACCGTTGTGGAGCCGTCCGAGTTCGTGATCTCCACTTCAAAGGCATAACCCTTCGCCTGTCGCGTGGCCGTGCACAGGACGCACAAGCCCGTTTTGCGATTGTAGCTTCGAGGGCTGATCACCATTGCCGGACGACGACCAGCCTGCTCATGTCCGGCAATGGGATTCAAGGTAATCCAGACCAGGTCGCCGCGATCAGGCAAATAGTTTGGTGTCTTCCGTTTCACTCGATCACCTCCAGACCGACGTCAGCACCAAAATCGGTTTCGCCGTGCAATTGCGAGGGGCGGCAGTTCTTCAGCAACTCACAAAGACTGAGCTTTTGCGACCGGATCGGTCGAATCACCAATTCGCCACTGCGAACCTGCAGCTCAACGGCAGCCCCTTCTTCGACCGAAAGTTGCCCGGCAAGCGCCTGCGGGATTCGAATTGCGAGGCTATTACCCCATTTCTGAATCGTTGACATTCCTTTTCCTTCTGATGCGGTAAGTAGATACATTGAGTATACACGCCAGCCGTCACCAATTCAAGGTGCATCCGCACAGCGGATGTCGCGACGCTTCGGTGTGTCGCTCATCTTCCGACTCCGAACACTCGCACTTCATTTGCGGTCAAACTGTTAAATTGAAAGATTTACCGCTGCCCTGCCCCGACTTGCTCTGCACTGTTCCCTGACCGGCTGCTAGCAGTTATGATCAGGATCCTCCGATGCTCGACTCATTGAAGAATTGAAGATGAGCGAGCATCATTCCTGCCAGTTTCACGCCAGCCCGGGGATCTTGTCATGATTGCCAGTCGTCGTCAGTTTCTGAAATATACAGGGCAGACCGCTGCTGTTGCCGGAGTGTGCGGATTCAGCCGCGCCGCATTGAGAGCATCAGGTGCCGTGGTCAGTGAAAAGCACTTCGAAGTTGTCAGCTTCAATCGCACCCACGTGAAACTCGAATTCCGTCCTGTTCCCCGGCGCAATATGGACCGCGAGATTCCGCACTGGCGATATCTTGAAATCTGCGATGTCACTCTGCGATCAGGAAAGCAGGGTACCGGAGAAACAATGGTGTTCTACACCTGGGGTGTCTCCGAAGACGATGATTATGCTCGAATTGTTGGGAAAAATGCCATCGATCTGATGTGGGACGATTCACTCGGTGCCGGTCTTCAAATGGCTTTGTTTGACGCCGTGGGACGCACAGCCGAAGTTCCCGTCCATTCACTGCTCAGTACAAAAGTTCATCAGACGACACCGCTCAGCTGGTGGAATATCGATACTTCTGCTGACGACATGCTGGCCGAATGCAAAGAAGCGCTGCGGCTCGGATATCGTTCCTACAAGACGAAGGGTCGTCCCTGGTTCGACATCTTCAAACAGGTCGATCTCGCCGCAAAAAATGTACCCAACGACTTCAAAATCGATATGGATTTTAACGATACTCTGCTGACGGCAGCTCAGGGTATTCCAATCCTGAAGAAGCTTGAAAAGTATCCTCAGGTCGATATCTACGAATCGCCCATCGTTCAGTCGGACGTTCCCGGAAATCGAGCCATTGCCGATGCAACTCGCGTGAATGTCGCCATGCATTACGGCACGCCTTCCCCCGCGACGGTCGTTCAGTCCGGATGTTGCGACGGATTTGTCATTGGTGGTGGTGCCAACAAACTCATGAACATCGGCAAATTCTGCGAAGAAACAGATCTGCCGCTGTGGCTGCAGCTGGTTGGAGGTGGGCTGACCGCCGCGTGGTCTCTGCATTTTGGCGGAGTAATGTCCAAAGCCATCTGGCCCGCCGTTAACTGTCATCAGCTGTTTGAGCATGACCTCCTGGTCAGTCCGATTCTTCTGAAGAACGGCCATGCTGATGTCCCTGACGCTCCCGGCCTTGGTTACGAAGTGAATCGCGATCTGGTTGAGAAGTTCAAGGTTCCTCGTCCTGAAAGTCGCCCCGAACCGGAACGACTGATCGAGACAACATGGGCGGACGGACGTCGCATGTACACCGCAAATAACGGCAAGGTCAACTTCATGCTGACCGCCGCGAATGAAGGCAAGTACCCCTATTATGCAGATGGGGCTGATACGCGACTGGTTCCGGACGACGGCAGCACCCGCTGGCGAGATCTCTACACTCGAGCTCGAACCAGTGGGCCAATTGAAGCATAGTGCTCCGTCAGGACAAAGAGTTCGTGTTGGAGGTAGTGGATCTTGCTAAAGATCCCATGGCTACAGGACCTTTAGCAAGGTCCACTACCCGAAATTCAATGCTTGACAATGCAGTAGTGCGATCCTGAGAATTCGACTGAATTCCCGGCCGAAGGTGAGTGCTAAACCGATGGGACTTGATTCTCTTATCGCCGGAACAATGCGTTTGCTTCGACCATTGTGCGTTCTTTCGGTTTTCGTATTTTCCGGACTGCTGACCCTGCGCGGCGACGACAAGTCGGTGGCTGTGACTGGCGAAGAAGTCACCCACCGAGTGTCGCTGTCCGCCGGGCAGGCTCAGGCGATCGCGACTCTGCGTAACGCTCGTCCGAAGATGCCCGCGCCACTATTTCTGTTCACCGATCCGAACAAGGATCCGGATGATCTGAGTGTCCTTGTCGAGACAAAGTACCTTCAGGAACTCGGCTTTCTGGAACTGCGGTGCGCTGTCACGACGCTCGGCGATCAGGCGGTGCGGACGACCCGAGCAAAGTTTACTCGCTGCGTGCTGGACGAACTTGGCCTCAGGAATGCACAGGTGGGGGTGGGAGTTGATTATGCCCTGGAAGTCAGGGATGGCACTGGCAGAGTCGACCAGAAGGCTACTGTCGGGCGAGAAAAAGATCATCGGGTATTCGTCGAAACGCCTCTGCTGAAGCCGCAGGTGGTGGTTGAGATGGATGGGCTCGCCCTGCTGAAAAGGGAGCTGGAGAAGGTTCCCGATCAGTCGGCCATTCTATTGGTCAATGCGGGTATGGCTGATATTGCTGCGTTGCTGCGGGACGCGCCGGATCTTGTGACGCGGAAAGTGGCCAGAGTGGTCATCATGGGTGGCGTTGAGCCCCGGCTGGACTCGCGAGGATTCGTCGTGGCCGACAAGCGAGCGTACAACAACAGTACACATCAGCCATCAGCGGGTTATACATGCTTGCGCTTGCAGGAACTTGGTCTTCCGCTGGTGATTCTGAATAAGGAAGCGACCTATGCCGCGGCAGTTCCTCGCAGCTTTTATGATGGCATTGCCGCGACCGGGCATCCGGTCGGCGTGTATCTCAAAGAACAGCAGAAGCAGTCCCTGAAGCACCTGTGGGAAGGTATTCAGCATGGAACCCTGCCCCCTGCGCTAAACTCGGCGTGGTTTTTCCGCACATTCACCGAGGTGGATCCCGATAAACCTGAGGGGCAGGCAATACTCGCACAGGCAACGGCTCATGGGGATGACTTCGAGCCCATCTGGAATCAGGTCAGCAAGTTTAACCTGTACGATCCGCTCGCGCTGCTTGCGGCAACTCCCGGTGCCGCAGAATTGCTGTTCAGCAGCGAAGTACCCGCCGGGGTCAGATCCAATGTCCGGATCATCGGCAAAGATTCGATCAGGGATTCGATGCTGATCAAAGACCTTCTCTCCGGTATGGGCATCGAGAGCCTGACTTCTCCATCGCTTCAGAATTGAGAGCGTGTCAAACGCCCGCGAGCCTGGCTCGTGGGGGGCTGGGGACGCGATTGCTCGCCCACGAGCTTGCCTCGTGGGTTTACCTCGCCTCTGCGCCAGGCGGCGCTTCCTTCGAACGTCCTCGTTCCGCGTGCAAGTCCTGGCGCAAAGGCCCTGCGAGCCCACGAGGTGAACTCGTGGGGGCTGGGGGACTCGCATCAAACGCCCGCGAGCTTGCCTCGTGAGTTTACCTCGCCTCTGCGCCAGGCGGCGCTTCCTTCGAACGTCCTGGTTCCGCGTGCAAGTCCTGGCGCAAAGGCCCTGCGAGCCCACGAGGTGAACTCGTGGGGGCTGGGGGACGCGATAGAACGCCTTCTTACTGGCGATTGGCTCGTGACAAGACTATGTTGCCCCGCTTGAAAATGTGATCGGGACATTCGAATGCAGCTGAACTGTTCAAAATGGATTCAGCACAGTATTTGACCGATGGCAATGGTTGCACCAAATGTTCTCTGTCAGGAGATCCCTTCGATGGGCTCGCTAAACCGTCGCGACATGCTTCAGCTGAGTGCCGCCTGTGGGCTCGGTGCTGCAATCGGCGAGGCTTCCGTTTCCGGTCCGGCGATCGCAGCGGGCTCAGCTGACGAATCGGTGAAACCGAAACAAACGCCGATTACGACTCGCATGTTCTGGACGTGGGACCACAGCACGGAATGGGCACTGAATCGCCTGGGTGCTCACACGCATGGATCCTGCAACGAATATGGACGCAGCACACAATCATTTCTGGACGATTACACTGCACTGCTTCGCTGGTGCGGGCGTCATGATGTTGATGCGGTTGTCGTCTGGGGGCTGTTGAGGGATAGTCATGGTGGTCTGGAATCGGCCAAACGGCTGTGTGATGTGGCGGCTGAGGAGAATGTCCGGTTATTGTGTGGCGTGGGATTAAATGCCTATGGCGGCGTCTATTACGAAGGGGACTCTCCGTATAACCTTGAGCGACATTTACAGGCCAGTCCGGAGCTCTACGCCGTCGACGCTGAAGGCAATTCGACGAATTTCAGCATTGATGCGGTCGGCAACAGGGTGCGACTCAGTAATACCAGCACACCCGGTCCTCGCGGATTCTATCACGCATGTCCCTCGCGACCTGAGAACCAGGAGTTTGTGGCGGAATCGCTGGAATGGCTTTTCAAAAATCTGCAGCTCGGCGGCGTTCAGATCGAGACAGGCGATACGGGTGTCTGTCAGTGTTCGCTGTGCCGAGACCGCCGGAAGCATCCTGCCGACAGCTTCTCATGGGAAGACATGGCACTGATGTATCCGCTGGCCGCTGATGCGGTTCGTTCCATATCGCCGGATGCGTGGATCCTATGCGAAACCTATTCTCATCCCGAACCATACATCGGGCCGAAAGCCGCTCCCGGCTTTGGTGACGGTAAGGCGGCGTGGGCCGATGAATCACTCGAGAAATTCCCGCGGGAAGTGTTCGTGCAGTGGGTCGCAGATCGATATTTGAGGCAGGGAGATCCTGATCGAGTCTGGACAGACAAAGGCCGCGTTTCGGGCAAAGGACTGCGTCATGTCATGCGAGCTCATGTCGGTACCGACTGGGGCTGGGGAGCGTTTCGTGGCGAGGTGGCGCTGGAATGGATCGCGAAGATGGTGCAGCAGAGCGTTTCTTCCGGCTTCGAGGGCATCGCATTATTTGGCGAAGTGTCGCCATTTCACACTGGTGCCGAACTGAATTATCTGGCCCTGTCAGATTTTGGGAGTTCCAGTAACCCAGGTTCCGATCCGGAACTCTTTGTGGAGCGAGTCGCAGCCCCGCTTTTGGGAGGTCTTGCCAACGCTAGTGACTTTGTTCGTTTCGCTGGCTTGATGGACTCACGGTTTCCGGAAAAACGAAAAGAGATTCCTGCCGCGATCACCAGTATCTGTACACGTCTGCCGTCACTGCCACCGGATGCCGCCCGGCGATGGTGCTGGCTCGCAAACAAACTGGCGTCATTTGCTTACGTGTGATCGCAGCAGAAAACTGATCATGCTGTGAGGGATTCTAAACGAATTACCTGATGCACATTCTGTTTCAAAAAACGTGTCGCGATCAATTCAGCGATACGACTGGAATTAGAATGAATTGACCACCCATGCGGGGTATCATGCTGTGCGTTGTCGGTAATGCCGTGTTTACAATTCGCTATCATATCAGCATGCATCCGCAGCGGGCAGGAGTCATTCTCAGTGTTTCAATCAATGAAATCTGTGTTTGTCGTTGTGCTGATACTGGTGTCCATGCGGCCGCTGATTGCTCAGGACACACTGCCGTTCAGCTTTACTGTCGAGACATTTCAGCATGAGAAGGACGACGTGCGAGCCTTTGTCGTGCGGCTCAGTCAGCCGTTTCTGGCGGAAGAGTTTGAAAAGAGCAATTACATTCGAATGAAGGCACTGGATCAGAATGCATTTCTGATCTACCCGACGGAAACCCGATTCGAACAACGACATGCGGAATTCTATGGACGGCTGCGTGGTGAGGGAGCCGCATCAGTTCAGTTATCGTACGAAGTTGTCTCTGAAGATCCGGATGGTTCGCGCCGAGTAGACAGCCGACAGGCGACGATCAAAGTCGATGTTCCCAATGCGCCGACTGGTTCAGGTGCAATCTACAAGTCGTGGGCCGAACACCAGAATCAGCACTTCTCGCGGCTGTTGCAATATTATCCGGACGAGACGTTCTTTGAGTATCTTCTGCTGCAGTCGAGAGATCGATACGGCGTTACTCCGCCTTCCCTTGCGGATCTGTCGACAGATTCGGAAGCCAATGAAGCGGAAGTCTATCGTCTGTTCTCCGGCGGGCTCGCTGTTCAAAAATCGCTTCAGCGAAGCACTCTCCGCGGTTCGGCCACAGCGGGAGATCTGAACGTACATATCAGCAGGCTGAATTCTCCGAATCTGAAGTCGGCCAGCTACGAGGACCTGTTGAAGTCACTGAAGGATGACGGCGGTCAGCCGCACCCGCATGCCGTTTCTATGCTCGTTCCGGCGGATCAGTATTTGCTGCATTTCAATTCCTGGGAGGCCGCCGATAACCTTTACAGCGCCAGTCAGAAATGGATGGAGCCGCTGCTGAGGATGATGACGGAAGATGCCCGCGATCATGGTCTGCTGAAAAAATATGAGTCTCAGGCGGGCGTTCGATTCGATGATCTGAAGCAGTGGTTCAGCGACGGAACGGTGACCGAGATGACCATCACGGGCTCCGACTTCTACGTGGCAGAAGGAACCGACCTGACGCTGATCCTGAAGACGACCAATGTCGAGCCGATCAGCGCTCGCCTGCAGCAATGGGTCACCGAAGCCCGTCTGCAGCACGCCGATACGGAAGATCGCAGCTTCAACTATCGCGGAGTGAAGATCTTTGCCCGGTACACACCCAGCCGCACGATCAGCTCGTTTGCCATCCAGCACGACGACCGGTTCATCATTTCCAGCAGCCATGTGGGAATTCGGCGGATTGTTGACACGATTCAGGGTCGGTTGCCGTCGCTGGCTGCCGCGACCGACTATCAATACATGACGGCCGTGCATCCGCCTGCCAACGAAGCGGATGATGGCTATCTGTATCTCTCTGATGCGTTCCTGAGATATCTGTTCAGCCCAGGCTTTAAAATTGGCGAGCGACGGCGAAAACAAAGCCTGAATCATCTTGTGATGCTGAACAACGCCTCGTTGTTCTGGCGACTGGAATACGGTACGACCCCAGGGAATCTGGAAGAACTGATCGCGGGCCGCTTCATCGGCCGGGACAAACTGATTTGCCCGCAGGGAGGAGCCTATTCTTTCGACCCGGCATCGGATACCAGCGTCAACTCCGTGTTTAACCGGATCAAGTATCTCACGCCAATTCGGGAACTGAACGTCCTGCAGGTTTCGGCTGCCGAAGAAAAAGAATACGAAAGATACCTTGCGCGATATGAGGGCTACTGGAAGGATTACTTCACGCCATTTGCACTCCGTTTTTCCACAAAGGGCAACCTCAATGTCGAGTATTGCCTGCTTCCATTTCAGAACAGTGCCGACTGGACCGGCGTGCGAGATTTGCTGTCGAAAGAACAGTCACGCCAGCTGGAATTGCATGAGCCGGCGAAGTCGGTGATTGCGTCGGCCGATCTGCTCAGCGCCGGTGAAACGATCCGTGATGTGCTTCGGGGGCTGCCCGGAGTGGCCGCTGTTCTTCAGGATGATCCGACGCTGACGGACTTGAACTGGCTGGGTGATCACGCTTCCGTGAATTTCTGCGACACGCACGCCATTGTGGAAATAGACCCGATGCAGCTGAGGCCCCTTTCATTTCCGCTGCCCATGAACAGTCTGCAGCAGAGCGCCATTGCCGCCGGACTCTTTGCGACGACCTCACCCGTCTATTTGGCCGTGGATGTGGACGATTCGGAAAAGGCTGACCGGTTTCTGAAGTTACTGTCCTCCCGCGTGTTTCTGCACGATCTTCCGGCTTTTGGAGAAATCACGCATGAGCTGGATTCCTATCGTCTGCCCGCGTACCGCGATCATGACATTTGCGTCGTGACTTTCCGGATGTACGTGGCTCGCGTCAGGCTTTATCTGTGCGCCGTAAAGAACCAGCTCATTATCGCCACCGCACCCGACGTTCTGAAGGAGGTCATTGATGCTTCACTGCTTGATGTCCCGGACCGCACAGAGAATGCTCAGATCGCCGTTCGGCTGCGATTGTCGGCGATGCAGCGAATACGAGATGACCTGCGCGTCTACTGGGAAGAACGAGCCCGACGGGCATCACACCGAAACATCATGCCGATCTACACACTGATTCATCTCTACGGCGTGTCCGTCGGCGAAACAGACAGTCTGTCGGATGCGAAATATGGTGTGACGTACTTCTGTCCGGACGGTGACTATATCTATGACGCTCAGCGCGATCAGGTCAGCTCCACAGTGTATGGCAATCGGGAAGACGCGAGACAGGACGTTCCCGATCAGGCCACTTCGTCGTTTGCAAAGGCATTCGATTCGATTCGCGAGGTGCTGTTTACATTGCATTTCTCTGAACGAACAATTTCAGGACGCGTTGAACTGTCTTCACCATAATCAGCTGCGAGGCACGGAATCGGCTGTGAAGCACGGATGGTACTCCGCCGCGCCGTTCGCCTGGCGAGACGTGCTTCACGCGTTTCATTCTCTCTATTCTCGCCGTTCTTCCCGCCGCGGCTTAATGTCGGCAGGTATGTCGTTCAGTCCGACAGGTATCCATTCCGCGCTGAATATGCCGCGATATCCAAACAGCGGCCCCCGTGGGATCGATACCTCTTTCGATCCACAACCGCAACCGGTCGAAACTCCATGCAGTGGCCCAGGCCATGACCGGACGGAACACACACGCATCGGCCACTCGTCCGGCGGCACCGAAACGTACCCGATAGTCATAAGAGGTGATGAAACGAATGCCATTGTCGTGTGGAATGTAGCGCCAGTATCCCGCGCCTTCCCGAATGAGCGACCTGAGATCATCTGTCCGGAACTTCAGAGCCGACGTGCGTTCTCCATTTGCCAGGTCTCGCTGGCTGACTGTTTCCCCTGTACCAAGAATTACCAGTCCGAATCCAATTCCAGTTTCGTAGATGAACCTCTGCGGCTGTTCCGTGTCGGGACGTGGCAAATATCTGATGTCTGTACAGTCATTCCGGATTGTTTGATGGTTCCGTTCAATCCAATCGTTTGAAACGTATTGCTATTCAGTTTGAACGGTCGACTCACGTAGACGAGTCTCTCCGAGACTCGTAATTGAGAGTCTGGACTCGCGATCGAGCGCCAATTCCAACGTCTCGGAGAGACGCTGCTACGTGGACCTGATCGTTGTCGCTGACCTGTACAGGGCTAAACATCACGCATCCGACAATTTGTCGTTCCTTTCCTGATCCGGAAACATGGGAGAAGAGAAACCTCGAAAAAAACTGCGATTGCTGAACCGTGAGCACTCCGGTAGATTCCGCGCCCCGGAACGTGCATCGGTGGCGTCCGGATTAACGTTCAGCAGTCTCGGCGGTTGCCTCAGGTGGCTGTGGAGCATCTGCTGGCTAATTAGACTCCAGGCCAAATGTTAAGTGAGTATCGAACAATGGTTTTCCGCCCCAGAACAAGAGCAAAAATCCTTAAAAAACTGAAACGCTGCACCAAATGTGGTGCAATGGTTGGCATCCGCTCGCGTTGTAAGCGATGTCATAAAAAGCAGTAGTGAAACGCGTAAAAGAGTGCAAACGCGAGAACAACGAAAATCCACCATGAGGGACCAAAGACAACCGTTGCGTTGAACATCATGAAGGCAGCGATCAAATGCATCATGGTGGAACTGTGACGCGTGGGAGACTGGACGAGGCGAACCACATCCACGCCCCATACCGTGAGGAAGAGGTAGTTGATGTAAAGTCCGCCGCTCCAGTTCCAGCCAACGACCCGTTCTGTCATTTCTGCTGTGTGCCGCAGGGCAGCTTCCTGGCTCCAGTGATGCTGAAAGTGGTAGGCAAACAGCACATGAATGACGACGAGGATCCAGGCACTGCTCCAGAAAGTGCGAAAGCAGCGAAACTGGGCCGGGTTACTGGAGACATGCCGTCTGTCAATCCAGACGGCTGCCAGATAACAGGCGACCGCAATGCGTACGGTCCAAAGAATCAGACTTCGTCCTGGTTCGCTGCCCATCGTCACTTCGCATTTTTAGAACGTGCGGAGGCTGCGTTCCATTCGTCCAGCATTGCCTGAATTCTTGCTCCATTGAAATCGCCGGGAACAGGAAAATCCTGATTGGCCTGCAAATCGGCCAGTGAAAGGTCGCGTGACTTCACTCCGTTTTCCGGTACGTCAGCATGGGCTGTCCATGTGATCGCGTTCAGAACAAGTTTGCGAAATTCGCGATTTCCCCAGTTCCAGTGAAAATGAGCGCCCGTGAATCCGAAGCCCCGGCCAGCGTCCAGTCGCTCACGAGCCCAGGCAACGGTCTGAGCTTCCTTTCTTTCCAGCACGGCTGCTCGAACTGCCGCATTATTGCTGTGGGGACCATCCGGGCGTGCCAGAGTTCCGTCATCCTTCACCAGAGTGTTCTTCGGTGGCAGATCCTTCAGAATGGAGGTTACCACATTGTCGCCATCGGCAAATCGCATGTGATAGTACCATTCATCGTTGACGCGGAAGGGGCCAACACCGCGAGTGATCGGGTGGTCTGGAAATGACTTGAAATCTGCCGTCCAGTGAGGATTAACAGACCAGTCCGTTTCAAAGTATCCTCCGGTCCAGTTCAGAAACGCGTCGCCGGAAGCACCTTTCGGAACCTCCACTCCGTAATGAATGCAAACCAGACCTGTGCCCCGGCTCTGAAGCTGCTTCAGGCGGTCAAGGTGCGAGTTGAAAGGATGTCCGTTGCCCCCGTCACTGTAAATCACAATTGTGTCTGCGTGATCAAGAACACTTTCGTCTTCCGGCCAGCCATTTGTGTATACAGTGGCTTCGATGCCGAGGCCCGCTGCGTTGAGAGCTTCGGCCAGCAGCATGCAGCCAGCTCGATGTTCATGGGCTCCATAACCGTGACTCGGGCGGCCGGCAACCAGAGCCACCTTCTTTGGAGCAGCCAGTTTTTTCAGCCGGACATTCCGGAACTGCACCGTCATTGGAGGTCCGGTGTGAACCTGAAACGCCAGCCGACCCACGGATCGTCGCTGCTGCTCGTCATTGTCCACACACTCCATTGTCTGAACACCATTGATGAAGTGCTGAAATTTGAATCCGTCCGCAACGATGCGATAGGTATTCCAGTCCTCTTTTTTGATCTTCTTCTGGATTTCAGCGGAGTCGCCAACGCTGCCGAGCACCTTCTTTTCAAACTTTCCATCCTTTCGGATCAGTTCTGTGGACTCACCGCGATCGGCCAGAATACCTCGAAACTGTTCGCCGTACAGAATTCCTGAATAGCGTTCACCAGCCTCAAAATCTCCCTGGTATCCGCCGATGCCCCATCCTGAGCCGGGCAGTTCGAAACTGCGATACTGTATTCCGGAGTTACCACCGACGATTCGGTATTCAAGCTCCAGCTCAAAATTGTCGACATCACCGCCGCGCCAGATGAGGAACGTATTCCTGTCGATTTTGACGTCGGCAGTTGTTTTTCCTGTAATGGCTCCGTCCTGGACACTCCAGATGGCCGGATTTCCGTCCCAGCCGTCCAGCGATTTTCCGTCGAACAGGGTCTTCCATCCTCCTTCATCGGCAGGACAGATGGATGCAAAAAAACCGGCCGACAGTACTGTCAGCAGGAAGATAACTTCTGAATAAACTCGCCTGCGCTGCATGGATTCTCCCCTCAATGACAACTGAGATACTGGCTTTGGATTCGACTGTCGATGCGTTTCAGACACGACGAAACCGTTCCATCATCTTAACGCTGTTTGCAGTCGTTACCAAACCAGTCAGCCCTTTGGCTTCAGGCTGAGGGACAACAGCCAGTCTTCGCTCCGAAGATACAGTCGGCCGTCGGACAAAACGGGGGCTGCCCATGCCGGAAAATGAATCTCGTCGAACGAAAGTCGGCCGTGTTCTTCAAATTTTCCCGAGTCGACCGAAACAGATGCCAGAGTGCCGCGTTCTCCCAGAACAAGAAAACGATCCTGCACGCGAATCATTGATCCTCGCCCAAAGTACGGATAGGGCACTTCCTTTCCTGTTTTCGTATTCACAATCTTTCCCGTCGCGCGGTCACGAGCAAGGTCTTTGACATCATCCGTCATGCCATCAGTCTTCCACATAACGTTTCCATCACTGAGTCGAATACAGCGCAGTTCTCCCTCATTTTCATGTCGTCCGCTGAATCCATAACAATAGCCATCTGCGTGTATCGGAGTTGACCAGTGCGCCAGCATGTTGTTGCGGTTACGCCATAATTCCTTCACGGAATTTCCTGAGGGGTCAACCTGCAGATATGCCGATCCAGCCTGATAGGCGGCTGTCAGAAAAATCGTATCACCAACAACAACGGGTACCGCAGCGTTGACCGACTCATGGACTCTGGGCCGGAACCAGTAATGAAAGTTCTCAGAACCGGTCTGCGGATCGAGAGACACCAGACCCTGACGCATCAGACACAGCAAATGTCGTCTGCCGTGAATCTCGGCAATGAAGGGTGACGAATAACTGACCACCATTTCATCACCTTCCCACTTATACTTTTCGTCAGGATCATCGGTGTCGGCTCCATCCCATGTTTTCTGGCCAACAGCCTGCCACAAAATGGTGCCATCGGAAGGATTGAACGCCACAACACCGGAATTCGGCTGGCCTCCAACAAGTACAATCAGGCGATCGCCGTCGAGAAGCGGCGAGCATCCCATCCCAAAGAACCACTCCGGCAATTTGAACATTTTCTTCAGATCATGCTGCCAGATCAGACCGCCATCTGTCATGGAAACACAGGTCAGCATGCCTTCGGCGCCGAGTGTAAAGCAGCGATCCTTTGTCAGCACGGGAGAACATCTGGGCCCGTTATTGTATCCGTACGGGTCCGCAAAACCGCTGGGATAGGCCTGTTTCCAGATCTCTGCACCATCCGAAACGCTGCGACAGGAAATCACTTCCTCCTCGCCGACCCGATGATGCAGCACCAGCCGTTCACCCAAAACTGACGGGGCACTGTAGCCGGTACCAACAGACTGCTTCCAGATGAGCTCCGGTGGCTGTTTGTTCCAGTCAAGGGCCAGCCCAGTCTCGGATGACTCACCTGTCCGCCGCGGTCCGAGAAAGCAGGGCCAGTCTTCTGAGAATCCACTTCCGCAGAAAATCAGAGGCGCAATCAAAAAACTTAAAACCTGAGCGTGAATATTCACGGGGGAAACTCCAGACATGAGACTGCCAGGCGACAGCCGACCAGTGACGGCGGCAAATCAACAGAAGTCGCCGACTCATCAGAATTGTGGCGAACTGCAGCATGAACGGCAACCGGACGTGCCGTGGATCATGTAATGGCGGGAACATCACGACTGTGATTAGTCTGAGTTGATCGTATCTGGCCAGAAACCCAGCGCCGGCATGACTTTCCGGTCAGAACGAAATGTCAGTTCGGCAATGAAGTCGTTCTGACATTTCCACAACTCGCGGCCGCAGGTGGGTCAGGCTGTCCACGATCGTTGGAATCCCGATATCCTCAACTTCGCAGACCACGGAAACTTCCTGCCGGCTTGCCTGATGGATTGAAACGCAGTCACCGAACTCTGCCTGCAGACGAGGACGCCAGCTTTCTGTCGCCAGACTGGAAGGAATTCGTGCAAGAACTCGCCTTCCTCCGCCAACGTTTGACAGGACAGGATGAGCATCAGCGGGAAAATTTTCACGGTCTCTTCTGGCGGTTTTCTTTGAATCCATTCGAGCGGTGCCTGTGGCCGAGATGAGGAAGTTGGTGGCATCGGCAGCGATCAGGGCACCATGTCGTTCGACGGAATCCGTTGATCTCAGCAGGGCTGATACTCGAAACTGTCCGGAAGTCTGCAGATACATTTCAAAGGAATCGACCACCTCACCGGGGACACGGGCTGCATCTGCAGACGCTCGTCCAAGTATTGCGGCAAGCTCCAGCAGCCGGGAGCGAAAACCGGCGAGTGTTTCCGTCTGCTGGCGAACAATGTGTTCGCGCAGACTGGTCAGATAGCCGATCATGCACTGGCACACGGTCTGGCAGATGAGCAGCATGCAGTACTGCTGGCAAAATCCTTTTAGTGCGGCAGTACTGTTTGCTTCAGACTGCCCATCGTCTGACTGCAAAAAGCTGGAACAAAGGCTCGCAAACGTCTGCTGAACATCGGCTTTTTGAGCGGAACAGGACGCAATGGCGGCGTCCAGACGACTCAGACATGTCGAAAGTGTCATGGCTGCACGCTGCAGTCGCTGAGGAGTATCCATATCCTGAAACAGTCGATTCTGTATTCTGGAAATTGCCTGTTGCAGTCTGGCATTCAGTTCCTGACGAACTGTCTGAGTAATTCTGGAGACCGAGTCGTGAGAGGAGGCACCTGGCGTTGTGTCAGCGCTAATCATTGTTGCAAGAGCACTTACCAGACCTGCCAGATCGGAAACCGCCGACGGCAAAGCGGACACGCGGTTCCAGACATCGGCGGAATACGACTCGAGTCTTCGACTGACGTCCCCTCTCAGCAGTCCCGGAATCGACTCCGCGACCTGCTCATTGTTCAACCCAAGTGATTCGAGCAGGTTGTGAATTTCGGACATGGCCGGAGACCCTGGAGCCGAAGCGGCCCACGTTCCGGAGTTCAGACTGAAGCCGGCGGATGATACGCCGTCAATCCATCGCCCGAGCACACGAAGAGCCAGACTTTCCGATTCTGATGTCGCGAGGTTCCATGCAGTTCCATCAATGGAAGCGTATCCCAGGGTACGTAACGTCCGCTCTGACGCCCGATCATTTTCCTTCTGTTCAGTGTCTCTCCAGCCCTGCAGTGTCCCGCGTTCAGAAGAAGCGGACCAGCTGTGAAGATAGTCGCTGAGAAATTCCACATGCCGTTCGAAGTCTGAAGACGTCAGATCATCTCCCAGATGAACGAAATGTGCCGTATCGAAAGGAGGACGGGTCAGATTCTGTACGGATGAATCGGTATTCGGTACCTGGGCTCCCGGCAAACTGAAGTAATGCAGTTCCTTCAGGAAACTGACCGAATTTGCATCCTGAGCATCTGACTTTTGTCCTCCAACGCTGGTGGAATGCAGCAGCATTCCGGAGATCTGCGACTCACGCAGACTGCTTCTGTCGAGGATTTTGCGTATCAGCAAAGCGAGGTCAATCAGACTGCCACTGGAAGTGCCTCCGGCAGTTGACCCAATCAGACAAACGTCCACGGCACCAGTTGCAAATTGTCTTTGTGTCCCGGTGACACTTGCGGCAATTGCAGCAGGGGAGATTATGGCTTTCAGCTGTTTGGCGACGGCCGTTCGTATCTCTGCCTCGTGATCCACGAATACCAGTCTGCCAAGTGGTCGCATTCCTTCCACCTGTCCGGAACGCGGAATATTGAACAGCCATCTGCGGCTGATCCAGCCCAGATGGGAACTGGCTGATTTCCGGTACTCCTGCGGGCTCTTCAGCGGAATGGGCAGTTGCTGCAGAAGAGTTTCCTGCTTTTCGCCCTCCAGTCGGCATGCATGGGCCAGTCCGGACTTATCTGAATCCAGACACAGGAACGCGAATGTCGGTGGTACAGCGTTTTCGAATCCCGCTTTGATTTTCGAAAACAGTCGACAGGCAATTTGTACACCCAGGCCGCCGACAGCAATGAACAATGTTGGGCGCAGAGTTTCTTCAACAGCACCGGCCGGGAGCGGGGGGAGTGGTTTGGCGGGGCGAAGCGGAGTTGATGCTGATTTTCCCACACTTGCCGGATCAACGGTCTGAGTGAGTCCCGAAACCATCATCGCTGCATCTGCATTCAGCGCGCGCACTGTTGAGCTGGTCGACGCCTTGCGCTTTGCCAGTTCATCAATAAACATTCGGCATCCGGAGAATCGTGTTGCCGGGTTTCGGGACAAAGCCCGAGCGACAATTCCACGGTCGCTCATTGGGAGGGCCGTCAGATCGGGCGTTCCACGAAGATGCTGCGAAGTGAGATGGGCAGCCGTTCGGCCATTAAACGGTGGTATCCCCGTCAGCATCATCTGATAAACAATAGCCAGACTGTACTGATCACTGTTGCTTGATGGCTGCCCTTCGAACAGTTCGGGCGGTGCATAGAGAGGCGTGAATCCGTTAACCATGGAAACGTTGGTCAGACCCACACTTTTGGTGAGCCCAAAGTCGCCGACCTTGGCATGGTTTCCCTGAATCAGAAGATTTTCCGGTTTAATGTCCAGATGCTGCAGCCCGTGGTGTTCCGACATAAAGTCGAGAGCGTCCGCCACGTCACGAAGGTAAGCGATCAGCTCTTCGCGTGGAATCCCGCGTGCCCCCGCACGCACAGCTTCATGAAATCTCTGATCAAGTCCCCGATCGGCAAGTTCGGTGACAACGATCAGCTTTCCATTGACGAACTCCACACGTTCTACATTCAGAAGAAACGGATGCCTCAGTTCCCTCATCAGGTTGAGTGATTTGAGTTCTGTTTCCGCCTGTGGTCCGTCAATCTGACCGTAAAGAATCTTAACGGCCTTGGGGAATCCGCCGGGACCTACAGCTCGCCAGACTTCGCCATATCCACCGAGTCCGATACGTTCGATCAGCTGGTAACCGGAAATCTCCGGAAGGCCACCGGCAGGCAGTCCACGCCCGACGGGACGGTCCGTAACAACCGCTGTTGCAGCAACCTGGGTATTTTTCATGCTGAGTAGTCCTGATCAGCGAACACTGGCTATAGAAGACGCAGAGGAAGGCGGCAGACTTCGTGTACGTACTCGCGTAAAGAAGCAGCCGGCCACGGCGTCAAAATATTCAGGCAGCATTTCGAAAGGTAAATCGTGATATGTACAGTGATTGCGTATCTGCAGAAGGAGGTCGCGTGCATGACATCTGCGGAGCGATCTGTTTTCTGAACGATAGAACTTTTCCAGCAGATGGTTGACGGGTTCCGCCATGTATTCACAGCCCAGCTTAATCGCAGCGATCTGGAACAGTCGGTGAAATTCCGTTTCATCCGGATCGCGAACTTCAATGCGATAGGGGATTCGCCGCAGGAACGCTTCATCAACCAGATCGGATGGATCGAGGTTGGTTGAAAATATAATCAGCTGCTCAAACGGTACCTGAATTTTTTTTCCGGTTGACAGGGTGAGAAAATCGTGGCGATTCTCAAGTGGAATGATCCAGCGATTCAGCAGGTCTGCAGGAGAAATTCGCTGGCGACCAAAGTCGTCGATCAGCAGGCAGCCACAGTTGCTTTTCATCTGCAGCGGAGCCTCACTGGTGGATGAAACCGGGTCGTGCCGAATCTCCAGACTGTCCATCGTCAGTTCACCACCAACCACAACGGTCGGACGGCGAACTCTGATCCAGCGTCTGTCAAATGAGAGCGACTCCGAAGGCTGCTCGACCTGTTCATGATAAGACGGATCATAAAGTGTGATGATCTCACGTCCATCGATCACAGCGTATGGAATCCAGATCTCCTGTCCAAAGCAGCTGGTGATACATCGAGCCAGAGTGGACTTGCCGTTGCCAGGTGCTCCGTACAGAAACAGACCGCTTCCTGAATTGACGGCCGGCCCCAGCATGTCCAGCAAATCGTCGGAGACGGAGACATCATAAAACGCATCCAGCAGTTCATTGCGACGAACGGGCTGATCGCCAATTGCCTGGGCTTCGACAGAGATCACATAGTCCATCAGCGGCACAGGGGCCGGGCCAATATATGAACACTCGCTGTGAAAGACCTGTGCACGCTTGCGCCCCTCTTCTGTCAGGCCGTAGATATAGTCATTAAGGCTGGCACTGCCACAGTGAGAAATCAGGCGACGACCCCTCAGTCGCTCCATCTGAGTTTCCACCAGTCGAAAAGCGACACAGAGCTCTGAGGCAACCTGTCGCCCCGTCATATTTCCAGCTGACAGCAGCAACCGGCAAATATGAGCTTCAACGAAGGGTTCAGACAACCCCAGTTCCTGAAGAGAGCGAGGATCAGTGGGCCAGAAATTTTCTCCGGCCATCATCGCTGTAAACAGCGCTGAGTCAGCCGAGATCGTATTGGCAGGCTTTGACATCAGCATATTGAAATCACTCTGCGGTCAGCTCAGCTGAATAAGAAATGACTGATGGTGCTCTCAGTGAATCGCCCAGTGCGATGCGGCTTCCGCCCGGCCAAACAGGTATCCCTGTGCCAGCTCGAATCCAAGCTCAAAACAACAGGCCGCTTCTTCGGAAGTTTCGACGCCTTCTGCAAGAGGAATCACGCCCAGATCCCGAACAATGTTCAGCAGCTGCTGAATTGTGGATCGCTGCTGTGCGCTGGCAAATGGCAACCCGTTGATAAACTTCACGTCGAACTTCAGCACGTCAGGTGGGACGTCAAACAATTCCTTCAGCCTTGCCTGTCCTGCGCCAAAGTCGTCATAGGCAAGCTCCATCTGCAGATCACTGACATGCTTGCGAAGATCTCGAAGGAAAGCTGTCGAAGTGACGGCGGCTTCATGAACTTCCAGCACAATATTTGTGTGCGGATACTCGTTTCGCATCGTCGTCAAAGACTCAAACAGTCGAACGGACTTCAGCTCCGTCGGGTGAGTGTTCAGATAGAACTTCATCGTATTTCCGATCGCTTCACCAACTCTCAGCCCTTCGGAGCGGCAAACGATACTGAGCTCGACTTCAGACGTTCTCTGTTCGGCCACGCGAAACATCTTTTCAGGTGTTTCCAGCCCTATCAGAAAGCTGCGTGACAAAACTTCGAAGCCGATGCGAGTATGATCCGAGAGCTTGACGATCGGCTGAAAATAGGGTCTGAGTGCCGGGCGTTTCAGCAACTTGTCGAACTGCAGCTGTGCAAGTGCCTCACTGGACGCATCCGCGGTGACCGTTTCGGTCATCTTGTTATCACTGCTGCGCTGCAATGTGCACATCACACTGCCGAAATGCAGAACATCACCCGGTCGAAGGCCAGTCAGATTCTGAATGCGGCGGCCATTGAGAAGTGTGCCGTTTGTGCTGTTCAGGTCACGCACAAACAGATCGTCGTTAACAAACACCAGCTCGGCATGCCGACTTGATACCGTCGGGTCAATGATCGTCAGGTGGCTGGATGCATGGCGACCAATAACAAAGCCGGGGCCAACAATTGTAATCCGATGCGCCGAGCCAGTTTCCGAAGCCTGCTGGACAAGCACCCATGACTCTCTCTGCGCACACTGTTCTTCACCCAGGCCGGAATCTCGTTCCGATCCTGTGGGAGACGCCAGATTGTGATACACCGTTGCATTCATTTTTTATGACCCCGAGTCAGTCATGTGAGCGTTCAAGGTGCGGAAAAGACCCCGAACGCCGTTTTTGCTGTTCAACCAGTGCAACAGTAGCTCACAAAAGCAACAATCGTTGCCATTTGGCTGCGATATCGACGTCGACGATTGTCGGTCGTACCGATTGTTGCAGCCCGCCTTCGGAGTGAACGAGCTGGAGTTGCCCGCAGAATCGGCAGCCTTTGCGTAATCGCGAAGTTGACTCCAGCGATCTTTCAATCTGCTGGCATTTTTGACTCAAGGAACTGCTGTTCACTAATCTGAATTGGGAAACAGGAAACATTTGGCGAAAGACCATATGCTTTCTATTCCGATAAGCTGATACAGGCAGTTTTGCTGAAAAGCAGGAAGGAGCACGCCAGTTTATGTCGGATAAATCAGCCAGTCAGCGAGGCGAAATGGATTCGCATTCGGATCATGATGAGTACGAAGAGATCAACAGTGATGAAGTGGATCGAGTTGTGGAAGCGCTCGATCACCTGATCGAAATCGTCCAAAGCGAAAACATTAAGCACTATCTGGAAGAAGCCGCCAGTAATATCTATTACCTGGTGTACGAAGACGAGATCGACGGCGCTCAGTCATTAGACTCAGCTGCCTGAACAATTGTTCTGCACCAAAGAGCAACTCATCAGGACCTGATTCACTTGTGAATCAGGTTTTTTTTTCGTGTTGCCAGGAAGTCTTGCCAGAGGTGTCCCGCAAGTTATTAAATCAGAACAACTTGCGTGAATTCGCATACTTACTTTGGATTCCTGAGAAATTAATGTCCGGTTTTTCTGATCGCTTGCGATACACGTAGTGTCGCAGCGATTGACCGCTGCGGACGAGGCCCTGATAAGGGCCAGGGACGTCCAAAACAGCTTACTGAGCTGCAGCGTTCAGTTAGCCCAAAGGCGTTCATAGAACCCTTGACGAATGGCTGACCAACTCGTGGGGCTGGAAGCAAAACCTCACCCCCATTTTCCTGGCTGATACCACCCTCTCGCCAGGCGTATGTCATGAGCATGCTTAGCCGGTGTTTCGCGGTTTCAACTCGGGACTGACCCTGAGGGCATCAGATCAACCACTATCCACTGCAGATCTTATCATCCAGGCTTGCAGCTAGCGGTGGAAGTGGTTGACTGATTCTTCCCTGCAGTTCGCCTGTGATCATGCAGCACGGCTTGAAGTACTGGCGGGATCAGCTTCTGCAGCATTCCCTGAATGATCGGGTGACCCCGACTGCTGCTGGCTGGCCATTCTAAGTTGCAGTTCACGCTGCCGCCGTCGCTTACTGCGACTGAACTGATTTGCAAAATCGATGAGCCCGGGCACAAATCGTTTCAGCTGAAACAGGACGTGTGCTGCGGGAGTAATGAGTACCTGCCGCTTATTGCCACGAATCGCGGCTACAGTGATTTCCGCAACACGCTCCGGTGTGGTCGACATCCATGACGGGGGATTCGGCGCCGAGCGGCCGGGCTGTCCGGTTGCCGTTGACTGATACAGTCTGGTTTTGACTGGCCCTGGGCAGATCGCGGTGACTCCCAGTCCTCGACGACCGTATTCCGCTCGGAGCGCTTCCGTAAATCCTACCAGCCCAAATTTGCTGGTGTGATACGCAGTAAAGCGGCCCCCTGCAACCAGACCGGAAATGCTGCACATGTTGACCAAATGTGTGTCTGGTCGGCTGAGTAAAGAGGGCAGCATTCGATGAGTCAGTTCGATTGGAGCCAGGAGGTTGATACCCATAATCCAGTTCCATTGCTTCAATGTCATCAGTTCCGTCTGACCATAATAGGCAACTCCCGCATTATTGATGAGCAGATCGATTCCCCCGGATTCCTTTAAGACAGAGTCGGCCAGCCGTCCGACTGCTTCCTGATCAGCAAGATCGCAGACCGACGTCCAGACAGACGCACCCGACGGGGCCAGAATGTATTTAAGCTCCAGCAGGCCCGCCGCATCAATGTCTGCAAGAAACAGTCGGCATCCCTCGTCTGCAAGACGAATCGCCAGAGCTCGTCCGATCCCCGACGCTGCCCCTGTAAGAAAAACGTTCCTGCCCTGAAACCTTTTCATCCCTGATTCCGTTCAAACTGTAAGCGTGTTCTCACAACTTGTCGCGTTCCAGTGAGCCTCGCGAGTCACAGGCATTCAGGCGGAATCGCCGACGCGATCTTTCTGTAGCCAGACTGCAGGCTGTGACCGAACGGCAGGATAACAGCATTTTATGCAATAAGGGGAGACCAGTTGGATCAGCCGGGCAAACTGCGTTCGGTTCCTGGATTGAGCTCCCGTTAGAAACTCATACCGACGTCATCTGTAAACCACCAAGGACTCGCTCAGAAATCAGAGCCGGAATTAGCCGAACGGCTCAGGCCATCCGGTGTCACCTAACCGGAGGGCTCGCGTCCAGCCGCTGCTTTCGAATCCCACAGTTATTTTTGAGCGATTCCTTTGGACGGCAGCCTGAGTTGACGGGTGAACACTCATTGAGCTTTGGCGATTGTCAATTAAGGCTGGTTTTTGAAGAGAATTTCCCAGGATTTCCGACGCATCATCGAAACCAGAATGATCTTTCGGCCTTCTGGTCCCGTTTACGAGTGGATGAGCTTCACGAGCGAAAACTTCGGATTGCGACACGAGGCTGGATAGATCCAATACAGTTATTGTTCAGTAATGGACCCACAGAAATTTCGGAAAACTCTGTCAATTCTGTCATTGTTGCCACCACTGCGGCAACCGTTCGGCGCTGACGATGAAAACGCGGTCAAAGACGACCCGGCGTGACCAAAACGGATCAAGTTCCGCATGGAGAATGAATTCTCAATGAAAAGTTCCTCTGCTTCTTCTCTGTTACTGCTTTCTGCCTGCGTAGTGGCTTCTGTTCTAACCGCAGGAGTGTTGAAAGGGTATTTTCCCGGCCACTTTCAAAAGGTCGTGAATCACGCCGTCAGCATCGGAGTGCAGGAAGATGTCCCTGCGTCGGACAGTCCCGCGAATGCTCAGACAGTGACGCTTGCCGGACAGCCTGTCGCATCCCAGGCGGCGCAGGCTCATCCGTCAGGTACAGGGAAAAGTTTGCTTCACCGCGGCAGAGGGCCTGAAATTGCCAACATTGGTCTTACAGCAATGATGCAAATGTACGACCAGGCGACTCTTGCTCCACTGTTTCCCGGAATTGCTGTCTGGCCACAATGGATTGCTGCTCTGCTGGTGCCCGCTATCAATGAACCGGTGGACGAGCACGGGAACCGTCTTCTGCATATCGCGACGCGTTCCGGCAATCAGTTTGCCGCATGGGGACTGATGAATATGGGTGCGGATCCAACAATTCTGAACCGAAGAAACAAGACTCCGCTTCAGACTCTGAGATGCAGGAACCGTTCGGTTCATGCTGCGATCGTTGCCTGCCTGCAAAGGCGTGAAAACAGTGTGGCGATCATTCTGGCTGCTGCTGAACATGTTCGATCAAACGAGAAATCGAACCCGTCTGTGCTGACGGACCTTTAGGCGCTGTCAGACAATAAATGTCGCCTTTTGCTCCGCAAAAGAGTGCTCTTTCGCGGAGCGAAAGGCGACTATGGCGGTCACTTATTGTTTTCCAGGTCCTTAGTCACTGGCTGGCCTTTGATCACTGACTGGCCTTTGATCGACGCTCACGCTTATAACGTACCTGGCATCCTCGCGGTGCCGTTTTTGAAACTTCAGGCGACGTTCCTTTCATGGCCGCGTCGACAGCCAGCTCAACATAACGTTTCGTTACGTTTTCGGCTTTCGTACTGTCATCGAGTGCTCCCATGTAAACGATCCTGCGATCTTTGTTCAGCACGTAGAACTCCGGAGTGAATATGGCGCCCCAGCTTTTGGCCACGGTCTGATCTTCATCGCGCAGATATGGAAAGTTGAACGATTTTTCGACTGACCTTTCCTTCATCTTCTCCAGAGTATCGCCGCTTACAGCATTGGAGTTGATCGCCACCAGCTGAGCGGAAACTCCCGACTTCTGAAACTTCTGCTGCAGTGCAATCAGCCTGTCTTCGTAATCGACTGAATACGGACAGGTATTACAGGTGAAGCACACGATGAGTACATCCCGGTCTGCCAGTTCATTCATGGAATGTGCCATGCCGTCAGTACCCGCCAGCATGTTCCAGCCTGGTGCAGAATCTCCGATCTTCAGTGCGACTCGTTCATCAGCGGCGCAGGAGTGCATTGTGGAAAGTGAAACAATGATGAGCGACAGGCTGGCCGCAATGCTCGACAGAAAATTATGGTCCTGCATGATGAATTGAACTCCTGCACAGCACTGAATAAGCAGCGACACGTTGAACGGCTTTACAGGTAGACGGTTCGCGCTCGTTTGGCCAGCGTCGTCGACAGTCAGTTTCGGCGACCGGCCAGAAACACAAAGCCCTGCAAAGCCAGGACTTGTGCATCCTTGTCGTCACTTCTGCTGTCGTCAAGTCTGTTTGCAAAAACGCGAACGAGCCCCTCGCCCAGGCAGGTGACGATGACAGCGGCGATTGAAGTGATGCCGGCGGTAAAAACCCTCTTGAGACAAAATCAGCAATTGGATATCTCTGGGGTCAGTATGGTCCTGCGAATGGACATACTTCGGTAATTTTGGCGGACGAAGCTGAAAAAACATGGATTTTTGGGAAAAACAGTCGCTGCTGAGCTGTTAAAGGCACGGCAGATGTTCGGCAAAACCGGATGCTCAGCACGATTTGCCAGCCCTTTCCGATCAGCAAAATCCTGCAACTCAAAGGCAGCTTCGGCAGAATCTGCAGAAGAAAGGCGTCGTCTCCGAACGGGACGATGTTAATCTCGGTGACGGATGCGATTTTCATTAAACTCAGCACTGCTGATGAAGCAGCTGACTGTCGTCGCGGCCTTTTCGCGGAGGCATACCGAAATGCGATTTTTATCTTTACTGGTCATTTTGCTGACTTTGATTGCAGAGTCAGTGATAGCGCAGACCAGGGATTTTCCGTATCAGGCGAAAGTTATCGTTGACGAAGTCTTCGTCAGAAGTGGTGCGGGTGATTCATGGCTGCCAACACAAAGATTGCAGCGTGATGCCGTGGTGACCGTGCACCGTCATGATCCGGGTGGCTGGTATAAAATTGAACCGCCGGAAGGCAGCTTCAGCTGGATTCCATCACGTTTTGTTCGCAAGCTTGGGGAATCGGACGGCGAAGTCTCGGAAAATAACGTTGTGGCGTTTGTTGGCAGCGATTTTGGTGATGACACAACGGTCTGGCAGAGGCGGCTGGTTGCCGGGGAAAAAGTCCGAATTCTCGCAGAACAGGAGATTCAGACATTGTCCGGAAAGCAGTCCATGTATCGGATCGCGCCTCCGCGTCGGGAATTTCGCTGGATTCAGGGAAACAGTCTGGTCCCTGTCGATGAGCAGCGGAGGCTGCAGATGGACCATGATCCCTACTCCGTTCCTTCAAATGCGGTTAGAAACAACGAGGGCAGCTCACCGGGAAGTTCTGTTGCTTCCGGAGTGACGGATGTGCCGGTCGTAAATCCCGGCAGTCAGCTGGCACGTCTGCAGCAGATTCGAGCGGACCAGACGCGGCTGTCAGAAATTGACCAGCGCTTTCGCGACATGATTTTCCAGGATCGCTCCACCTGGGATCTTGACCAGATTGAACGTGACTATCAGGCACTGCAGAGGGAAACCAGTTATAAACCTGTGGCCGGTCAGATCGACCTGCGTTATCCGGCAATTGAGAGGTATCGTCGGCTCTACGCAGAACACATGGATATCAGGCGGCTGACATCACAAACTGAAATGAAGGATGCCGCGATTGTCGCCCGGCTGAACCCCCGCTTTGGCCATCCACCGGTCGCATCACCTGTTGCAATGCAGCCATCCGCAGAGTTGATTGCGGAAACTCCCCGGCTTACGGAGAGTTTTGCTGCCTTTGCTGCCGCTGAGGACCAGGGTACTGCCTTCGATCCCTCGCGGAATGGCATGATACCGGAGGCAGACAGGGTACCGGAGGGGCTGACCATAGGCGCCGTGTCGCCGGGACAACCGTGGGAGTTTGTGGGGGGGGCCGAAGATTCTCCTGCGTCGGCAGCAGAAACTGTTTCAAGCGTCTCCGATTCTCTGGATACTGCTGTTGCTGCTGATGATGCTGATGGTTCGGTCAAACCGATCCCTGTGACTGCCGTGTCCGGATCTGCTGATGCGGCAGCGAGTGGTCTCGTTATACCGGTTTCTGCCAGCAGTGAAGTGCGACCTGAGGAAAGTGAGTCTTCAGGAATGAGAGAAGCTTCTGCCAGCCCTGCTGAGGCCGTTCGGAACAGATATGTGGGTGCTGGCGTGATTCAGCGATCCGCAACCGCCGCTTCGTCCGGTCCCTACATCCTGACAACTCCTTCAGGAAAGATACTTGCTCAGCTCAGGGCACAGGGAGAGGTTGATCTTGGCCAGTACGTTGGTCAGCAGGTTGGACTGCACGGAACTCGATCTTTTAAGGAAGAGTTGAAAGGTGACCTGATCGAGGTAAGCAGCCTGGAACCTGTTCGGATTCGCCGGTAAGGGAGACCGGGAAAACCATGCGTCGTCGTCATATTAAGGCGCGCGGCAAAATCGTTTTTACCGGGAAGGCGAGGCTCCTGTCGAGCTTTTCTCGGCTCCCGTTTTCGGCTCCCGTTTTCGGCTCAGCAGGAGTTTCGCCCTCCCATCTTCGGCTCAGCGGGAGCTTCGCCCTCCCATGTTCGGCTCAGCAGGAGCTTCGCCCTCCCGTTTTCGGCTCAGCAGGAGCTTCGCCCTCCCGTTTTCGGCTCAGCGGGAGCTTCGCCCTCCCATATTCGGCTCAGCGGGAGCTTCGCCCTCCCATCTGCTGCTGTGACTGGTATTCTTTTTAAATGCCGGTCGGCTAAGAAATCTTAATAGAAAATTCGAATCGGTTTTCTGTGAACCGTGTTCAATGCTCATGACTGCTGAGCCGGAGCAAAGAACTCGCTGCTTTCTTTGGTACAGCACTCGACTGCCACTGTTTTGGCCGGAATTCTTTCGGCAACGAGCAGGACATTATCGAGCAGGAAACCAGAGTTAAAGATGGAAGACCAGATTCAGGAATCGTGGAGCCAGCTGCGAAGCGCAGTGTCCTTATCTCAGAATGTCTCCGCACTCAGTCTTGCCGCGTATCTGGTGCTGGGAGGATTGCTGGCCCTCTACATCCGGCTTCTTTATCGGCACTGCAGTCAGACCGCGTCAGACACGGAGTCCTTCACTCGGATCTTCCCGCTGCTGACCCTCGTGACGATTGGTGTGATCGCCGTTGTGAAATCTTCCATGGCTTTGTCGCTGGGACTCGTGGGAGCATTATCGATTGTCCGATTTCGAGCGGCCATTAAAGAACCGGAAGAGCTTGTCTACCTCTTTTTATGCATCGGAGTGGGTCTGGCGCTCGGAGCATCGCAGCCTTTGCTTGCCATTGTACTGGTACTTGTGGCCACCGTTTTTGTGCTTGGGATGTCCCTGACTGGCCGTGGCAGAATACGACAGAGTCTGCTGCTGACGATCACTGGAGACGCCGACCGAAACTTTCATGACGGCCCGGAAGGCGTCGTTGCGGTTCTCAGTGAGATTGCCGGACCGTTTCTTCTGCAGCGACTTGATCTTGAATCGGGGCGAGGGCAAATCCGGGTTGTGCTGCGACAAACAGATGCCAGTCAGATTGCCAGGCTTGTAATGTCGCTGCGTTCACGGCTGCCGGGATGCGAATTTTCCTGGGTGAATTTGAACAGTATTCTTTGAGCTGAGCATTCCGTTGAATAGCCGAATTCCACAAAGCCTGCTGATCTCCGGTGAATCGGTGTCTGTTCCTGAGATGCCGATCCTCACTGTTGAGGCTGATGATCAGAGCCGCACCGACCTTGTCCGTCGCAGTGAAGTCAAGTTCATGTTTCCGGCGGCCGACCTTGTTAAGCTGCAGCGACTTCTGGAAATCAATTGCTGTCGGGTTGTGCACAGCAGCTGTATCTCAATGGTTCGCAGCATTTATCTTGACGATGCCGTGCTGTCTGCCTGCCGGGCGAATCTGGATGGTCTCGGTGTCAGAAACAAACTGCGCCTTCGCTGGTATGATTCTTTGCGGCCTGACAGGAATCTGGTCGCTGAAGTGAAGTGGCGTCAGGGGAGGGTGACCGGAAAGCATCGCTTTCATATCCGGTGTACTGAGAATGTGGGCTGCCTTTCCTATCGACAGCTGATTGGTCGGCTGACAGAAATGCTGCCGGAGCCCGCAGGTACGTGGCTGGCGCTGAACTCTGAACCGATTGTCCTTGTTGAATATTCCAGACAGCATTTTGTTTCAGCTGATCGCAGATTCCGGCTGACAATTGACGGCAACCTGACCTTCTATGGTCAGTTTGGGAAAAAAAGTATCTGCACTGATTTTCCGCAACGCCTTAACGACATCATTATTGTTGAAGGCAAGGGACCAGTTGGTGAAGAAGACGGGCTGAGGGAGCTGCTGCACCCGTTTGCACCACGTGTTTCAAAATTTTCCAAGTATGTCCATGGATGTTACATGACAGGCCTGATTTCGAGTGTCAGCTGAAACTGCTGAGCAAGTCTGCCGGAAAAGACGGTTCATGCCGGCCGTGAATGAGGAACGAAGAACATGATACGACTGATCGCCGGACTAACCGGGCTTGTGGCCACAGGTGCTGCTCTCTTTGCAATACCTTTCATTTCTGGTCAGGTGTTTCACCCGGGAGCGGTCGCTGCAGCACAGCCGCCACAGCCTGGCGGACCCGGATTCTTCGGACCTCCTCCGTTCCCATTGATGCTGACGCTCGACACGAATGGTGACGGGGAACTCACCGAAGATGAGTTAAATGCGGCACCCGAAGCGCTGATGCGTATCGACAAAAATAAGGATGGACAGCTGACCGTTGATGAACTGATGCCGGATTTCGGGGCATTTCCGGGAGGTGGCTTTGGCGGTCCCCGAGGTCCAATGGGCGTAGAACGTCAGCTGGTCAAAAAGTTTGACAGGGACGACGACGGTCGGCTAAACGCAGAGGAGAGAAAGGCAGCGAGAGAGGAAGCAGCGGGGAACGGCGGGGGCGGTGGTCGTCGTCCAGGCGGATTCGGCGGGCCTGGGCGTGGACGCAGTCTCGGTCCGCCACAAAAGGGTGAGCCGCTTAAGCCGGAGGATGTTCCGGTGTATCCTGACGCCGAGCTCTACGCGGCCGATGTGCTCAGAACGCTGTTCATTGATTTTGATTCAGAAGACTGGGAGGAGGAACTCGCTGCATTCAATAACACGGATGTTGATGTTCCTGCCACACTGACTGTTGACGGGAAAACGTATCACGGAGTGGGTGTTCACTTTCGCGGCATGTCGTCTTTTATGGCGGTGCCCGCGGGTTACAAGCGGTCACTGAATGTGACGATCGACTTTACTGACAAAAAGCAAAATCTTTACGGGTACCGAACACTGAATCTGCTGAATGCTCACGAAGATCCATCGTTCATGAGCAGCATTTTGTATTCGCGAATTGCCAGCCGGTACATTCCAGCGCCCAAAGCCAGTTTTGTCAGAGTCGTGATTAATGGAGAAGACTGGGGAATCTATCCCAGTCTGCAGCAGTTCAACCGGGACTTTCTGAAGGAAAACTTTGGCACTGCCCGGGGAACTCGATGGAAGGTCATTGGAAGTCCTATGGCAGACGGAGGGCTTCGATATCATGGCGAAGACCTCGCCGAATACCGTCAGCGGTACTCGATAAGATCTGAAGAAGATGAAGATGCCTGGAAGGCACTCGTCAAACTCTGTCGCACGCTCGACCAGACTCCGCCAGAACAACTGGAAGAGGCACTTGCACCGATTGCTGACATCGACAACCTGCTTTGGTTCCTCGCTCTCGACACTTCACTGATCAACAATGACGGCTACTGGGTGCGGGCCAGCGATTACAGTATTTACCTTGGCGAGGATGGCCGGTTCCGCTTCATTCCTCATGATATGAATGAAGCATTCAACGGCGTAATGGGCGGACCCGGAATGCGAGGGCCCGGTGGCGGTGGCGGTGGCGGCGGCGGCGGCGGCGGCGGCGGCGGCAATGTCAGACTGGAACCGCTGACCGGCCTGGACGATGCTCGAAAACCTCTTCGAAGTAAAGTTCTGGCTGTTCCGGCACTGCGTGATCGCTATCTGCAGTGCGTTCGAACGATCGCCGAAGAATCGCTGGACTGGGAAACATTGTCTCCTGTTATTGAGCAGTATCGGGAGCTGATCGGGCCGGTTCTGGAGAGTGATCGAAAGAAACTGTCGACGTATGAAGAGTTCCTCACGGCTACAGCTGCAGCAATCCCGTCCGAACAGCCGCTCGGAGCTGCGGACCGCGGCCCAGGTCGACACATGCCGCTCGGCAAATTCTTCAGGGAGCGACGTCAGTATCTGCTCGAACATCCGGAAATTGCGAACGTCTCGTCGATTACGATCGTTCCCGGACGTACCTCGGCGGCAGCGAATCCTCAGTCCGCCCCGGAACCTGAAAATCAGGTGCCTGCTGTTGTTTTGAATGAGCTCATGGCATCCAATCAGAAGACGATAGCGGATGCGGACGGAAACTATGGTGACTGGATCGAGCTGTATAACGCTGGCACCTCGGACGCTGATATCTCGGAGATGTTCCTGACAGATAGTGCAGCGGTTCCCCGCAAATGGAAAATACCGGCACAAACGATCGTTCCGGCGGGTGGATTTCTGATCATTTGGGCAGATGAGCGAGGCAAAGCTTCAACCGGTCTGCATCTGAATTTCAAACTCAGCGCTGCCGGTGAAGAAATCCTGCTGATTGATCGCGATGGGGCAACGACGGTTGATGTGATCCGATTTGAAAAGCAGACGACGGACGTTGCGTTCGGTCGATATCCGGATGGCACAGGATCATGGCAGCCTCTGTTCGCGACGCCGGGTAACTCCAACCGCAATCGCGAGTAACAGCGAGCTCAGGCATACCGCTGTTTAGCTTAAAGGGATGATTCATCGACTGGTGAATCATCCTTTTGTTCGTTATGACTGACGCATCGGGCTGAATGAGTACCGATCGTCGTGAAAAGGTAATGACTTTGTTGAACTCTCGTCATTGAGCAAGTAGGATTCGTTGTGATCGACATCAATCCTCGCTGCGAGAGCAAAGGGTGGAAAAGTCCGCTGCAGTCTGCTCTGGTGCAAAGGTCCACCACTGGTCGATCCCCACCCGGAGAAGTTCTTAATGTCATGGCTGGACTGGCTGATCCTTGCAATCTACGCCGCAGCCATGGTGGGGATTGGACGTCACTATTCGGGCAGCAATGCAACCTCAGACGACTTTGTTCTGGGCGGTCGAAGCATGTCGCCAGTTGCTGTCGGACTTTCACTGTTTGCGACGCTCGTCAGCACCCTGTCGTATCTCGGAAATACGGGCGAAATGATTTCGTATGGTCCGATGATGATGACCCAGCTTGTGGCTCACCCATTCATCTTTCTGATTGTGGGATTTGGTTTGATTCCGCTACTGATGAAGCAGCCGGTGACCAGCGCTTACGAGATTCTTGAGAAGCGTCTTGGGCCGAATATTCGCATGGCCGGCGCTGCTGTTTTTCTGCTGCTCAGGCTGGGCTGGCTGGCAACAATTCTGTATGCCACAAGCAGTCTCGTACTTGTCCCAATGCTGGGTCTCGACCCCAAATGGGTGCCGTGGTTGTGCCTGATCATTGGACTGCTGACAGCCTGGTATTCCTCTCTGGGTGGAATTCGCGCCGTGGTGGCAACAGATGCTTTGCAGTCAATAACGATGATTGCAGGGGCCGCTATAACATTGGTGGTGGTGTCAGCGCGACTTGGTGGAGTCGCCGCGTGGTGGCCAAACCACTGGCCTGATCACTGGCAGCGGCCCAGCTGGGGTTTTGATCCGGACGTTCGGGTTTCATTTGGAGTTCTGTTTTTGTCCACGACCATGTGGTATGTGTGTACAAACGGCTCGGATCAAATGTCCATTCAGCGATTTCTTTCTACGAGGGACGCATCAGCTGCCCGACGTACTCTGGCGGTTTCGCAGATTACAGATGCTCTCGTCGCGTTTCTGCTGGGGCTGACCGGAATTGCGCTGCTGGGATTTTATACGGCCAACCCGCCCGTTCTGGAGGATGGCAAAACTCTGCAATCGGCAGGAGATCAGCTGTTTACAATTTTCATTATGAATGAGATGCCCTCCGGACTGGCAGGAATCGTGCTTGCGGCAATTTTGTCGGCGGCACTTTCCAGCATGTCCTCCGGAATAAATTCTGCGTGCGCGGTGATTGAAAGGGACTTTGTCTCAGGACAAAAGGGGAGGTCTCAGGAAGGAGCGGACGTGGTCCGCAGAATGAGAATCACGACGTGGCTGGTTGCCTTCGCCGCAATCGGTGTCAGTCTGCTGAATCTGCTGATCACCGGCAATCTGCTTGAGCGCTGCTTCACGATGATCAACCTTCTGACAGCCCCGCTGTTTGTTCTGTTCTTTCTTGCATTGTTCATTCCGTGGTCAAATGCTGCGGGAGCATGGGCCGGTCTGTTCTCAAGCACTCTGGTCGCAGTCGCAATTGCCTATGGCCCGGAACTGCAGCTGCCCGTTCATATAAGTTTTGTGTGGATCATGCCGTGCTCGCTGATCACCGGAATCGCTGTTGGCACTCTTGTCAGCAAGCTCTTTCCGGCGGGGGACAGAATTTCAGCAGCCCGGTAAACTGACGGAGAACTCGGGCACTTCCGGGAACGTTATTTTTCAGAGATATTTGTATTTGCAGTAATTCAGCAATTCCTGCTCAAACAGGTTTAAGGAGCACAGGACAGTATGAAGCGGTGGCCGGACAAGAATTACATCAACGGAAACTGGGCAGGTGGCAGTTCCGGGCGAATGTGGACAGTTACCAATCCCGCCACCGGCGATGCTCTGGCGGAGGTGTCTGTAGCGGACGCTTCAGACGTGAATCTGGCGGTCTCGGCAGCTCGCCATGCTTTTGATGAAGGTCCGTGGCCGCGAATGGATCCACTGGCCCGCGGGCGTCTGCTGTTTCTGCTTGCACAGAAGATCCGTGATCGCCTGGAAGATTTTGCAATGACGGATACCCTGAATGTGGGTAAACCGATTCGCGACACCAGGGGATTTGACGTGCCCTGTGCGGCCGACCTTTTTGAAAGCTATGCGGGCCTTCCTGACAAGATCTCAGGCAAATGTTTCGGAACGTTGCCTGATAACGTCACGATGCAGTTTCGCGAACCGATGGGAGTGATCGCTGCGATTGTGCCCTGGAATTTTCCACTGACCAATGCCGCCATTAAACTGGCTCCGATTCTTGCCTGCGGTAACACGGTTGTCCTGAAACCTTCAGAAGTGTCGCCACTTTCTGCTCTGATGCTCGCTGAAGCGGCTCATGAAGTGGGATTTCCCCCCGGTGTTTTGAATGTCATCCATGGTACGGGAGCAGAAACTGGTGCTCCGCTTGTTCGTCACCCTGGCGTCGACAAGATTACGTTCACTGGTCGCCATCAGACGGGCGCTCAGATGCTGGAAGCGGCCAAAATCGGCATGAAAGGCGTCATGCTGGAACTGGGCGGCAAGACTCCCAGCGTCGTATTTCCTGACGCCCCGGTGGAAAATGTGGTCAATGGAGTGATTACCGGAATCTTTTATAATCTCGGTCAGGTCTGCGTGGCCGGCTCCAGATTACTGGTGCATGAGTCGCAGCATGCGGATTTGATGGAACGCATCGTTGCAAAAGTCAGGGGCCTGCGTCAGGGCGACCCAACCGATCCCTCGATGCAGCTGGGCTGCCTGGCAACTGCTCAGCACCTGTCGACCGTCCATCGATATGTCGAACAGGCCCGAAAGGAAGGCGCCCGGTGTGTGCTCACCGGCAAAATTCCGGACGGACCACAGAACTGTTTTTATCCACCCACACTGTTTGACGGTGTGACTCCTCCGATGACGGTCGCCCGCGAAGAAGTCTTCGGACCAGTGCTCAGCGTGCTCACGTATCGTACCGAAGAAGAAGCGGTGCGGATGGCCAACGACTGTGATTTTGGACTGATGGCCAACATCTGGACGACCGACGGTACACGAGCACTCCGCGTTGCGCGGCAGCTCAGGGCCGGGCGTGTCACCATCAATGGTGGCGGCGCTCTGCGACCCAATGTTCCTGTCTTCGGATATAAGATGAGCGGAATTGGCGCTGAACTGGGATACGAGGAAACAGTTCACGAATACACCAGTTCCAAAGCCGTCATTTATGCACTCGGAACGGAGAAGTCACCATGGCCGGAATAACATCACCGCTTTCACAGGATGCTCGAATTGGTCAGCCACTGACCGAGCTGGATACTCCGTCGCTGCTGCTGAATCTTGCGGCGAGTGACCGAAATCTTGAAAGGATGGCTCAGTTTTTTGCTGACCGTCCCGCAAAACTTCGACCACATTTCAAGAATCACAAATGCGTGACTCTTGCGAAACGTCAGCTGGCCGCGGGTGCTGTAGGAATGACATGTGCGAAGCTCGGCGAGGCTGAGGTGCTGGTGCAGCAGGGTGTGAACAACATTCTGATTGCCAATCAGGTTGTCGGAACCGCACGACTTGCAAGGCTGGCCCGACTGGCACGGGGAGCGGAAATTGGCGTGGCGATTGATCATGTCGATCATGCAACGGCCATTTCAAAGGCCGCCGTTGACGCTGGTTCAGTAGTCAGCCTGCTGATCGAAGTGGACATTGGCATGGGGCGATGTGGAGTCCAGCCTGGCGAACCGGCTCTGAAGCTTGCACAGTATGTTTCAAAACTGCCCGGAGTTCGATTTGGCGGGATTCAGGCGTTTGAAGGTCACCTCGTCAATGTTATGGATCGGGAAGAACGCAGACAAAAATCCCGGGCTGCAATGCAGCTGGCCATCGATACGCGACGACAGATGGAAGCTGCCGGAATTCCCGTTCACTGTATCAGTGGCTGTTCCAGCGCAACCTATGACAGTACCGGTGTGATGGAGGGTGTTGATGAGGTCCAGGCGGGAACGTATGCCACTATGGACCGCCAGTATCATCGGCTTACCCCGGAATTCGAAATCGCGCTTTCCGTGCTGGTTAGAGTGATCAGTCGCCCGGCCGTCAGCAAGGCCGTGGTGGACGTTGGAGTCAAAGGAGCTGGCGGCGAGTTTGGTGTTCCCTCGCTGCGAGATTTCCCGGAAGCTGAGATCCCCTGGTTTCTCTCCGAAGAGCATACGGTCATCAACAATGCGAAAGACTGGAGTATCGGGCAGCCGCTGCATTTGATTCCCAGCCATGCGTGTACGACCTGCAATCTGTATCGCGAAATTCTGGTACACGACAATCAGGTTGTACTGGATGTCTGGCCCATTGAAGGATCCGGCCGACTGACATGAATCGCCGGCAGTTCGTGGCGGTTTCAGGCAATCACATCAGAGTAAGCTGTTGAAGGGAATTCGTCATGAAGAATTATTGTCTTCCTGCGTTTCTAATCATGATTTCTTCTTCGGTTTTCGCTCAGGAAGCGAAACTGGTGGAGGCGGCAAAGATCTGGGATAAGGCTCCGCACAATGCATTCACGGATCTCGTGCGATTCAACGGAGAATGGTTTTGCGTGTTCCGTGAAGGACAGGGACATGTTTCCCCGGATGGTGCGCTGAGGGTAATTGTGTCGACGGATGGTAAAGACTGGAATTCAGCCGCATTGATCACATCGCCGGACTCAGATCTGCGGGATGCGAAAATCTCTGTAACGCCGGATGGCAGGCTGATGCTTTCCGGAGCGGGCGCATGGCATGATAAATCCAGACACACACACCAGTCGCTGGTTTGGTTTTCAAAAGATGGCCGGGAATGGGGCAGCAGCCATGAAGTTGGGGATCCGGACTTCTGGATGTGGCGAACAACCTGGCATAAAGGAAAATCTTATGGAATCGGTTATGCGGCCGGGCCTGAGAAATCGGTGAGACTCTACTCCAGTGATGACGGCATCAAATATCAGACGCTTGTTAAGACGCTGCTGCAGGACGGGTATCCCAATGAAACATCGATCGTGTTTCATGATGACACGGCCTGGTGCCTGCTTCGTCGCGACACGCAATCAAAAACCGGTCTGATTGGTATGTCAAATCCGCCGTACACAACATGGGAATGGAAGGATCTGGGCACTCGAATTGGTGGTCCCCATATGCTTCGGCTTCCTGATGGAAGATTTGTTGCCGCCGTACGATTGCACGATGGCAAAGTGCGAACATCCCTGTGCTGGGTCGATGTGACCGAAGGCAGGATCAGCGAGTTTCTTGCACTGCCGTCCGGTGGTGATACCAGCTACGCGGGCCTGGTGATGCACGAAGGTCTGCTGTGGGTCAGCTACTACTCATCACACGAGGGAAAGACAAATATCTATCTGGCAAAGGTTCAGCTTCCGGATTAACAAACAGAACAGTGCGGAAAGCCGGACAGCCCGTGCGTCCGGTTCGAAAAAATCCTGCAGGACCCCGGTATTCGACACAAAATACGATGCAGACCAGTAAATGGAAGAATCTCCGGCTATCCGGAATGATGCTGGGAACCGTTCAGTTTGGCATGCCGTACGGCGTCGCCAACCGCTTTGGACAGCCCTCCTTTCATGATGTCCTGAAGATGCTTGAAGCGGCCGTGGCGGGTGGCGTGAACTGCGCTGACACTGCGGCTGCTTATGGCACCAGTGAAGAGGTGCTTGGAAAGGCTGTTCGCGAACTGAAACTGCAGGACTCTCTGACCATTGTCACCAAGGTTCACTGGCTGACGCCCGAACAGCTTGCAGATCATCAGCTGGCAACCGATGCAATTATTCAGTCCGTGGATCAGTCACGCCGCCGTCTGCAAATCGATTGCCTTCCCGTGGTACTGTTTCACCGCGAGTCAGACGCGGTTTACATGCACGTTCTCGAAGATCTGCGACACCGTGGCTGGCTAAACCACATGGGGGTTTCCTGTGACAATCGTCCCGGTCCCGCCGCGCAGTTTGTCCAGGAAGAAAATGTGACGGCGCTGCAGATTCCATGCAATCTGATGGATCCTCGTCATTTGAACAGTGGCGTATTTACTCAGGCATCAGAACGTGACGTGGCCGTTTTCGTACGCAGTGTATATCTGCAGGGGCTTCTGACGATGGCAGAGTCAGAAATCCCGGTCCACCTGCAGCCCGTGATTCCTGCTCGCCGTCAGCTCGAACATGTGGCCAGGGAAGCGGGCATGCGACTGAATGAGCTGGCTGTCCGTTTTATGCTTTCACAGGCTGGCGTCACGTGTGTGCTGACAGGCATTGAAACGCTTGATCAGGTACAGGACAATCTGGCAATCTTTGATCGAGGGCCGCTTCCGTCAGATGTTCTGACATCGGTTACCGCCACGATCCCGCAGCTTGCCGAAGCACTCGTGACACCCTCACAATGGCCATCACTTGCAGCTGCGCGGACCTCGGAGGGCTAACGCCGCTCCGCTCGCCGAATTGCAGCCCACCGACGCAATTTCCGCTCCGCGTGTCCAGATTCCGTAATTCCTCTTAAAGTCACTGCTAAGCGTATTGCGTACAGTTTTTTGATTACAGTACTCTTGCCAAAATGCAGCCTAAGGTATTAAAATAACCTATCAGTAAAAACATAGTTGTTTCACGTACATGTATTATTGTTGCCGCAATTAATTTCGTTAGTCGCCCCTGGCGAATCTCATCGGCCTTTGCCTTTATCAAGGTGATATCGCATGCAAGGCATCGATCGTTACTGGCATCTGACATGGACGACTTATGGCCAGTGGCTGCCCGGTGATGCACGAGGTTCGGTCACGCGAATTCGCAAGCCTGGCGAGCACATCGTGTGGAAGAAGATAAGTTTGGAGAACCCCGGACAGGCGTCATGCCACAATTGAATGAGTCCGCACGAGATTCTCTGCTGGGAGACCCCATCTGGCTGGAGGAACAGCAGGCCATTGAGCTGCTGGCACAGTTTCACGAAACCTGCAATCATCGAAAGTGGCTGCTCGCGGCTGTGGCAATTATGAGAGCTCATATTCACGTTTTGCTCGGTGTACCTGGAGATCCGAAGCCCGATAGTTTACTTGGAGGATTAAAGGCTTACGGAAGTCGCGAATTGAATCGGCTGTATGGAGTACCTGCATCGGGAACATGGTGGACTGAATCCGGCTCGAAAAAACGGAAGCGCGACCTCCCTGCCATTTTGAATGCCGTTGATTACATTGCCAAACAGGAAAACCCGCTCGTGATCTGGATCAATCCAGTCACAGTGACGTGGAGATAGCTCCCATACAACGAATCATCAAAGGCGAGCGGTGTGGCTGGCGTGCTGATCACCGCAGTCAACTTCATGTTCCGCCAGATCGTCAGCGCTGGCGAGGGAACTGGGGTCTGCGGACAGATTCCTACGTTATCAGTGAGTACAACGGTTCGCCCTCGCTGATCTTGTGAGGCTGGCCTTTCTGGTCGTGCAGAACGAGATCGTGCTGAATGCCAAGGCAGTGGAAAATGGTGGCGGCGATGTCATCCGGCTTCACTGGCGATTCCGTAACTTCTGCGGCATGTGCGTCGGTTGCGCCATAGACAACGCCGCCACGTATGCCGCCTCCAAACAGCTGAATCGAGTAAGCTCGTGACCAGTGATCACGACCACCGTCTTTTGCGTCGTTGATTTTGGGTGTCCTGCCAAACTCGCCCATCACGACGACCAGTGTCTCATCGAGGAGACCCCGCTCGTCAAGGTCCGTGATCAGTGCTGACAGTGCCTGATCAAATTCGGGCAGAAGATGGGTGTTGTAGAGCCGAAAATGGTCAAAGTGTGTGTCCCAGATTTGAAAGGGAGACAAAGCCGTGCCCGAAGGATTTGAAACGGCATTGGCCGTCACAAACTGAACACCCGCTTCGATCATGCGGCGTGAGAGAAGCATCACCTGCCCCATTTCAAAACGACCGTAACGATCGTGAACTTTCTGCGGCTCCTGGCTGAGATCAAACGCCTGCTGAGTTTTGGAAGAAAGGATGAGCTGCAGGGCACGGGACTGATGGCTTTCCAGCGTTTTCAGGCTGGCAACCCGATGACTGTCTGTAAACTCCCCGTCCATTGACTGCAACAGTGATTGTCGGGACTGCAGTCGGTTCGCATTGATTCCCTCCGGCAGTGCTAAATCCTCGGGAACCGGTAACTTGCCCTCCCATGCTGGCGAACGGGCCATCATGCGATTGCGGACCAGTGGAAACGGGTCGTAGGCTTTTCCCAGCCAGCCACCGCCCGCACTGGGCGTCGGGAATCCCATGTCAAACAGGTATGTGGGTGTGAGAACAAAGCTGGGCATGCCGTCTGGTGCCGGCAGGACTTTGGAAATCACGGAACCATACGTCGGATGGTTCGTGGGCTTCGGTGAGATATCCTGGTCTGTTCCAGGCGAGTGGCCACTCAATGCATAGGCAGCGCCTGTATTGTGGGCCAGCAGATGGTGGTGCATCGACCGGATGATGGCCATCCTGTCGGCGATACGGGAAAGCATTGGAAGACGTTCGCAGATCTGAATGCCGGGTACTACCGTGGAAATCGGATTATAAGGCCCTCTGACGCTTGCCGGAGCCTCCGGCTTCATATCAAAAGTGTCCTGCTGTGCCTGACCTCCGTTCAGCAACATCAAAATGCAGCGTTTGGCTGTTTTTGCTGTTCCGGAAGTTTGTGCGTTCGCAATGTCTCTGAGAAATCCCGGAACAGACAGACCACCCAGCGCCAGGGCACCGGCTCTCAGAATTTCGCGACGGCCGATGCGACCTCTGTGTGAAACCTGTCGACCAAAGACTCTGAGCATAGCTTGATCTCTCGTAACACGATCTAAAGGGATCTGTCTAAGTCAGGCGTTGGGTTTCGCGTGATTATCCGGAATTTGCCAGTGTCCGGTTCTGAACCGTGGGCCATTCGCCCAGCGGCTCATTTTTGTTAACCCAAATCTCAAACTTTGAAAGAGCACTTGTCGCACGCGACAGGAACGCTGAAGAACTTCGGCAACACCCAGTGATGATACCCCCGAATCTGAAGGGTTGTCCAGAGTTAAGTTATTATGGCAGGTCAGTGACGTCACGGAGAACTCCGAGAAGATGCAGCGCAGGCGAGCGGAGTGGCGTCAGCCCTCCGAGTGCGATTTCCCCTGACGCTTGTAATCCAGTTCCCGCACAGAGTATCTGTTCCAGCATAACATCACGGGCAGCAAAAGCAGCAGAATCGCAGGTGCGCGGACCTCGGAGGGCTGACGCCACTCCGCTCGCTGAGGCATGATCCCTGAAAGTGGGAAGTTGATGTATGCAATGGCACGGACATTCACCTTGACCCGAACTACGAATTTTCTTTAGAACTCTGAATGCCGTCCTTCAGAGTTCGGCGAAGCTTGCCGCACGCTGGAGTTTTCCGGCAAAAAAACCTTGATTTGCTGTGTCTTCCGGACGGAAGGGGCAGCCAGCATTCTTTTGAAACTATTTACGATCCTGCCGTTAGTCTGGAACCCTCTCTTCTCCTCTCGTCACGCAGCTGTGGACCAATCTGCCGCGGGTGCGTGTCCTATCCCTGCATTTGCTAATTTCATCTGAAAATCTGTCAGATTCTGTTTTTATTCAGTTCATCGCATTTCTCAGCGCGATGACTGAGTTTGAACGGATTCAATCAGACACAGGACAGATTCAGAAAAGCCGGTAGTGGCTCACTCACTGTCGGACAATCAGAAGTCAGCAGATGTCGAAGAGTAATTCTCAATGAATCACAAACAGACGGATTACCGAGCGAGACGATCGGGCGCTCTGCCACAGGCAGGGTGTTCCTGTGGATCGCACTGTTGGTCGGCGACGGCTGGAAGGGCGAAACTTCTGTGTATTCTCGGACTGATTCTGTTAACCGGTTTGACCGGCTGTCGCGGACCGAATCATTTTATGGCGGAAAGCCTTCCGAAGAATCTTCGGCTGACATCACAGCGAAACGCGCAGGAAGTCAACTTTTCTCGACTTGCAAGTGTTACGGGCGGCAGTGAAATCATTGGCCCGGGAGATGTTCTGGAGGTATCGATTGCTGCGGGTCTCGGGACAAACGACAAAGTCGATCTGCCGATTCGCGTGGCGAACGATGGTTCGGGAAGTCTGCCGGGCGACGACATTACTTTTCAACTGGCCGGATATGCGCCGGAAGCTGCCGAATCGCTCATTCGGATGGAACTGATCAGGCGGGGTCTTTATCTGAATCCTTCGGTGACGGTAACAGTCAAGCAGATGCGCAAGAATCGCATACGTGTCCTTGGGGCCGTTAAGGCCGAAGGTACTTACGAACTGCCACCGAATTCCAGCGATGTCGTCTCGGCGATTGCCGCTGCCGGAGGGCTTGCGGAAAATGCAGGCACTAAAGTTGAGATTCGCAACCCCAGTGTTCCCACGGTCACACCGCGTCCAGCGGTAGCCGGAAATCCTGAAAGTCCATATTCGTCTGTCAGCAGCACCAGCACCACCGAAGTTTCGGAGCCGACTCATAACAACTCCTACACGATTGACCTGATTTCCGCCGCCAAGTCGGGAGACGGAAGTTATCTGGTTCAGGATGGAGGAGTGATCATGGTTGAGAAGCGAGATCCGCCACCTGTGACGGTCACCGGGCTGGTTCGCAAAGCCGATCAGTATCCTTTTCCCTTTGGCAAGGACCTGACGGTGCTGGAGGCCATTGCCATGGCAGGCGGACCATCCAATCAGCTTGCAGACAAGGTCTATGTGATTCGACCGCTGTCCAATTCACATGATCCGGCTGTGATTCAGCTGAGCATGCGGGAAGCGAAGAAAAGCGGCAATTCGAATATTAAGCTTGGCCCGGGGGACGTTGTTTCCGTGGAGCAGACACCGGCCACAGTACTGATGGAAATGCTGCAGATTATTCGGTTTGGCGTTAACAGTTCGGTCGGTCTGTTTTAATCGTCGGTTAACGGGCAGTTTCCTGAAAATGACAGCAGCCAACAGCAACGGATTTGCATAATGCCATTGAATGAGAAGAACGTCCTCGCCATGCAGGGTGCCAGTCAGCAAAATGCGGCAACCACTCTGCACACGGTGTTTCGATTTCTTCGCACTGTGCGAATGCGCAGCGGCATTCTGCTGGCCAGTCTGGTTGTTTCGGGCATTCTTGGCGCTGGCTACTACATTTCCGCGGAACGACGTTTTCAGTCTCAGGCTCAGCTGCACATTGTTCGAATTGGTTCGGGTGTTACAGATGAAAAGGGAGTCAACAAGGCCACTCCCAACAACGATATGCCCACCTATCAGAAGCTGATGTCCAGCAAGGAAGTCATTACCCGAACGCTTCAGCGACTTCCGAAAAAAAAATATGGCATTGACCTTGTGGGAGTGCCTGAAAGTCGCTGGGTGGAAACGATTCAGAAGAATCTGTCTGTCTCGTCTGCCTTTGGCACCACGCTGCTGGACCTGTCGTATACCTCACGAGATCCGCGTGCAGCCGAAGCATTTCTGCACTGTCTGCTGAATGCCTATCAGCAGTACATGAATCAGACTCACCAGGGTTCTTCGATGAAGAACATCCACACGCTTGAGGAGAAGCTGAAGGAGCTGGAGCTGCAGGTTGAGGAGAAAACGGCTCAGCGAGTCGCTCTGCACGCTTCCAGCCCGGACCTCGTTGACAGCGGATCGGAACAGAATACTCTGAATCTGTCGGCTGAACAGCTGAAGCGAATGACGGAAGAGCTGGCACACATTCGCGAAGAGACAGCGAAAGCCAAGACCATGTATTCATCCGTCAAATTTGCCCTGGAGAACAATGAAGATGTCGTACAGTTCCTGATGCAGGTGGAGAATCAGGTCGGACGGCAGATGATCGAGCAGGAAGTCGGGCTCAGTGGTCAGGATGCTCTGATGATGTCCCGTCTGAACCAGGAATTGCTGGAGCTGCACGCTCAGCTTCATGATGCTCAGAGAAGATACGGTCCCAGTCACCAGTATCTGAAGTCACTGCAGGATCGCATTGCTGTCAAAGAAGCATTCCTCATGGACATTCCCGTTCGACAGCAGCAGGCGACGGCAAAAATGGCTCGGGAGAAACTGGGGCCCCGGCTATTGAAAATGGCCGAACAGCGTCAGCGCATCAGTGAGCAGCAGGAACAGGAACTTCTGCTTCGCATCAGTAAAGAGCAGACGAGAGCCATGCAGCTCTCTCAGACCAAAACCCGACTCGATGATATGCAGCGGGAAATTGATCAGCTCAATCATCTGCGAAATATGGCGATGGAGAATCTGAACAACATTAATCTGAACATGAATACTGCGATCACGACTGAAGTGTCCAGTCCTCCAAGTTATTCCGAGCGGCCCGTTTCACCGAGGCTGGCGATTACTGGTCTGTTGTCTCTGCTGATTGGAGGCCTGACAGGGCTGAGCATCATCTGGGTACTGGATATTATGGACGATCGCTTCCGAACGCCGGAAGAGCTGAGCATGCAGCTGGAGACTCAGGTTCTGACGATGGTGCCACGTATTGAGGAACTTGACGGCGAGGGCTTTAACGCAGTGATCTGTCATGCCAAACCTAACTCCAGAGAAGTGGAACCATTTCGATCGCTGCGAACGAGTATTGAATTTTCCCCGCAGGATACCAATCGTCTGGTCATTACCAGCACCGAGCCGGGGGACGGAAAGACAACCGTTTCATCGAATCTCGCGGTTGCCTTCGCACAGTCCGGGCGGCGCACTCTGATTATTGACGCAGACATGCGGCGACCGGGATTATCGGCTCTTCTGAATATGCGTGACGAGATCGGACTGTCGCGAATTCTGCGATCGGGCGAAGAGCTGGAGCCGGAGATTCTGAAGAACGTCCGCACCACATGCGTTCCCAATCTTGATGTGATCTCCTGTGGTCCGCGTCCTGCCAATCCGGCTGAGCTGCTGGCATCAGATCGCTTTGCCGGATTGTTGTCCTGGGCGGAAACAAAGTACGACCAGATTATTGTCGACGTACCACCGATCCTGGCAGTCAGCGACCCAACCATTGTTGGGCGCCTGGTAGATGCCATCGTTCTTGTCGTCCGGCCTGACAAGGACCGTCGTCGAATGGTGATTCGTGCGGTGGAATCGCTGCGTCAGATGGGCTGCACCCTGCTGGGTGTCGCCGTGAATCATCTGAATGCCAATGATGCAGGCGGCTACGGTTACGGATATGGCTATGGGTACGGATACGGATACGGACATGAGGAACATACGGAGCAGGATGTTTCACGGGGGCTGAGTGCACTTGCGGGCGAGTCCCACCCAGTCTCATCCGGGAGATCCCCGGGCGGCAATCGCGCAGCATAGAGATGCTGCATAGAACTACAGTGAACGAACTTTTGACGCCTCATCAGAATTCAACACCGAACCAGGAAACATGACCTGTCGAGCACAACGCGGCCATCAGCGACATGATCCAGGCTTAAGAAAATATCTGTATGTCGGGAAAACAGAAGAAACGAAAAAGCGCTGGAAGTCGGTTTTCATCCGGGTTTGATCGAAAACCAAACGGGTTATTCTCCTTTGAATCTCCGGCTCTGCTGCTGACAGATCTGCTGATCGTTGCCCTGTTGCTGGTGTTTCCATTCATTATGGGTGGGCGCGAGGCGATTGGCCACAGGATCGTAATCTCGCTGGCTCTGATGCTTGGTGCCGTGTGGTCCTTCCATCGATTTCAGACGGGTGGGCGACTGATCCTGCTTTCCGTTGAACCTCTTCTTGCCGCGGCTTTGCTGCTGGTCTGGTTCCAGTCAGTTCCCAATACCCCGGAGATCCTGCGGCAGATGTCCGGCGAGTATGAGCGACTTCTTCCCGAATGGGGTCTCACTCAGATTGCAACGCCGGGAACTGCAACGCCGGGAACTGGATCGCCGGGAACTGGATCGCCGTTGGCAGCGGCAGCGGGGACTGTCGCGGTGACGGACGCTGCCATGCAGTCGTCAGAAGCCCGTCCGGCTGGTTCCGTCGAAGGCAGTCCGGAATCTGCCACGGTTTCGGGGACTGCAGTGGGGCCGGTGTGGAATACCGTCAGTCTGGCTCCCGCTGAAACCAAACACGGTATTCTGATGCTTGTGGCCTATCTGCTGATTGCAGTGGTTGTGGCTCAGCGTATTCAGTCCGAAGAAGATTGTGCTCGAATTCTGAAACTGACAGCGATATCCGGCGTTTCGATGGCGGCATTTGCGATTCTGCAGCTGGCTACATCAAACGACCGATTCTTCTGGTTCTACAGACACCCTTACACGGGAACCCGGGAAATTCTGAAAGGCGCATTTACGAATCGCAATCACTTTGCCCAGTTTCTGGCACTCTCTTTAGGCCCGCTGACATGGTGGATGATTCAGGAGCGTCGTGATTACACGGATCACGAGGCAAGCCCGGCGCGCCGCGGGCTTGGGCCGGCTCAGGGCAGTCATTCACAGTTTGGCACACTGATCAATATCAAACTGCTGATGCTGATGTGTGCAACTGCCACCGTTATGCTGTCAGTTTTGCTGTCGCTGTCGCGGGGAGGAATGATGGCGGCCGGGACTGCGTTTCTGGTCGCTCTTGCATGTTTATGGAAACTGGCAAGTATTCGATCTTCTCTGACCGTTCTGATTATGGGGCTCGGCTTTGCCGTGATCGGCGGGCTGTTTGTGGTTGGACAGGATAAGGTTGAAGCACGGGTTGAGCAGCTTGCATCCGCGGATGCGGATAAGATTGATGAGGCGAATGGGCGACGGACAATCTGGAAAGCGGATATCAAAGCGGTCAAAGCATTTCCGATCCTGGGAACGGGCGTTGGCAGTCATCGGGATGTTTATCCGATCTACATGACGGAACTTGGTGATTTCGCCTCACACGAATTCACTCATGCGGAAAGTTCTTACCTGCAGCTGGCTCTGGAAACCGGGTTTGTAGGTGTCGGCCTCCTGGTTCTGGGGCTGGTCATGGTACTCGGCCGGCTAATCTTTGCGATTGCCCGAAAGGGCGATATGCGACGAGGCGAAATACTGGCGGCCGTGCTGGCCAGTCTGGCTGCCGGTGTTCTGCATGCAGCTGCCGACTTTATCTGGTATGTGCCGGCCATCGTTGTCACCACGATTATCCTCGGGGTGATGGGATTACGAGCTGCAGCCGGTTTTCAGGAATTTCGGGGAATTACGATCCCGCGGGTGGGCTGGATGGCTGCCTGTGCAGGCTGCTGCATGCTCCTGCTGTCCGTTCAGCCCGCGCTCGCCCGCCGAGTCTCAGGAGAACGTTATTATCACCAGTATGTGATCGCGACATTCGACGAAAGGCAAAACGTCGGCAGCGTTACGAACGATGAGATTGCTGATTCAGAAACGGATTCCATCGAAACAGCTGCTGCAGGCGAAGACTTTGCCGGCGCTGCAGGTACTCTGACGAATGTCACAGCAGGTCAGGATGAAGTGGGTGATTACCGACTGTCGGGTGATGAAGAGTTTCAGGACAACCTGAAATCCGGACAGCGCCGAATGCAGCTCCTGATTCGGTCGCTGCGAGCCAATCCAGGGCAGCATCGCGTTCAGCTGCAACTCGCTTCTCTGAGTCTGAATCTGTTTGATATGCTGCAGCGGGCCAGCGAAAATCCATATGACCTGGCCCAGATTAGTGATACGGTGGCGTCATCCGGGTTTACAAATGTCGCGGAGATGCACAAATTTCTCAATAAAGCATTCGGAAAATCAATCCGGCTTCCGATGCTGGCAGACAAGCTTGCCCGACAATCGCTTCGCAGTTGCCCCGTTCAGGGGACTGCCTATCTGACCCTCGCGGAAACGGCATTTCTTCGGGATCCGAAGCTTGCAGGGCAGACTCCGTTCGTGGCCCAGGCGCTGCTGGTCAGAGGACACGATCCGCGAGTGCGTTTCTTTGCCGGCCAGCGAGCATTGATGGCCGGAGATCACCAGGAAGCGCTGAAGCAATGGCGCGCTGTTTTTCACTCCAATTCCGGTTTTCGCCGTCTGATTACCCGCGTTCTTGCTCGGGCAATGCCAGTTTCAACTCTGATGACACAGTTCCAGCCAAACGCCCTGGAATTGCGGGACGTCATGAATGTCTATGTCGAAATGGAGCGAAACCATGACCTGCCGCAAATCGTCAGTGCTGTGGCGGATGCTGTTGCAAAAGAGTCCTCAGCACTATCCGCCGAGGTTCAGGTTGCAGCCTTGATGCAAACTTATGAGGTCGCCCGCAAACTCAAACTGGACGACCGGGCAGAGGCCATCCTGAAACAGGCTATGGCGTGCGATGAAGCGGCCTACTGGCCGAGGCGACATTATGGAATGATGCTTTTCGAATCCAAACGGTATCAGGAAGCGAGCGAAATTCTGCTGTGGTGTTATCAGCAACAGCCCGGAGATCTTCAGCTGGACCGCCTGATTCGCGAATCCAGGCGGCGTTCTCTGAGGCAGGAAACGCCAGTGATGCAGACCGGCTTCCGACAGGGGGAAACACCCACCCCAAAAATGTGACGGCCTTCGAGTGATCATTCAGGCGAATTGTCGGACTTTGCTGCCTGATTTTCGGGGCGAATTCAAGGCGAGCATCGGAATTTACCGGCCGATGTACAGGAATTGTTAACGGTGTTTCCGGTTCACGCTTCCCTGAAAATTGCTTTCCACCTCTGGTGAATTTTGGTGGTTTCTTTTGAACCGTGTTGATTCTCGGCCGTTTCCCCCCTATTTTTCGTTGTTCTGCTGCCCGTCCCGGGCGAGTGACGCGGGCTCGGGCTCCCTGCTCCGGCATACTCTGGTTAACAGCACGGAATTTTCCGATTGTCGCCCTGGCGACTCGGCTGAATTAAACAGTTTGGGGTATGAGGGCTTATCGCTGCGGGTGTGCGTGATTGCGGAATAAAAGTCGTTAAGCCGGGTCAATCATTGCCGGTTTGTTTTGGAAGCCTGTGGCCGGGTAGTTTGTTCTGAGATTTTCTAAAGAAGTGAGATGAGTTCTATGAGTACTGTGTCCGCTCTTCCTTACAAGGTTGCAAATATCGCCCTGGCTGAACTGGGCCGCAAAGAAATCGAAATTGCTGAAATCGAAATGCCAGGGCTGATGTCTTTGCGGGAAAAGTATGGGCCTTCACAACCCCTGAAGGGTGCTCGGATCGCCGGATGTCTTCATATGACCATCCAGACGGCCGTTCTGATTGAGACTCTGACGGCACTGGGTGCTGAGGTACAGTGGTCCAGCTGCAATATCTTTTCCACACAGGATCACGCGGCGGCTGCAATTGCAGCGTCAGGTGTTCCCGTTTATGCGTGGAAAGGTATGAACGAACAGGAATTTGACTGGTGTATCGAACAGACTCTGATTTTCCCGGATGGCCAGCCGCTGAATATGATTCTGGACGACGGCGGTGACCTGACGGTGATGGTTCACGACCGATTTCCAGAATTGCTGAAAGGCATTCGTGGTCTGTCTGAAGAGACAACAACCGGTGTTCATCGCCTGCATCAGATGCTGGCAGAAGGACGTCTGGCGGTCCCGGCCATCAACGTGAACGACTCCGTTACGAAGAGCAAGTTTGACAACCTGTATGGGTGCCGGGAATCTCTGGCGGACGGAATCAAACGAGCGACTGACGTGATGGTCGCCGGCAAAGTTGTGGTGATCTGCGGATACGGGGACGTTGGAAAAGGCTGTGCGGATGCAATGGACGGCCTTGGTGCCCGTGTCATCGTTACCGAAATCGACCCGATCTGTGCCCTTCAGGCGCTGATGGAAGGCTATCAGGTCACAACCATGGCTGAAGCAGCGCCAATCGGCGATATCTTCGTGACGGCCACCGGAAACAAGGACGTGATCCGCGGCGAACATCTGGACAAAATGAAGCACCAGGCGATCGTGTGCAATATCGGTCATTTTGACTCAGAAATTCAGATAGCCTATCTGAAGAGTCGACGCGACATTACTCGCGTCAATATCAAGACTCATTCGGATGAGGGCGGCCCTGTCGACAAATATGTTTACCCGGACGGCAAGGCCATCCTGGTACTGGCAGAAGGCCGGCTTGTGAATCTGGGCTGTGCAACAGGACATCCTTCGTTTGTGATGAGCAACAGCTTTACGAATCAGGTGATGGCTCAGATTGCTCTGTGGACTCAGACAGACAAGTTTGAACTGCGGGTTCATATGCTTCCAAAAGAACTGGATGAAGAGGTCGCACGACTCCATCTGGCAAAACTGGGAGCAAAGCTGGAAGTACTGACCCCTGACCAGGCCACCTATATCGGCGTTGGTATTCAGGGCCCCTATAAGCCAGCTCATTATCGTTACTAACAGGAACGGATTGAGAATTCTGATGTCGTCTTCCACGCAGGTCACGCTGAACAGCGGACCGATTTCCGCATCGGTCACCGTGTCGGCTGATGCTCTGATTCATCGTATTGGCTGCTCCGAATCAGCAAATGCGTCAGACAATGTACATCAGATGATTGCAGAAGCATTGCGTCTTCCGACAGGGTGGCCTGCCCTGTCGGAATGCGTCGTGCCGGGCGACCGAGTGGCAATCGTGGTGGATCCCGAAACTCCGGCATTGTCAGAAATCATCGATCAGGTGATGCAGCAGCTGCAGGTTCCGGGTGACGAAGGAATTTCACCAACTCTCCTGTTGCCTGAAGACCCGGAGGGACAGGACTGGCAGAAGCTGAGATCCGAACTTCCGACCGCTTATGGTCCTCTGGTGGCTGTGCATGTCCATGATCCGCGGGATGAAAACCAGCGGGGATACCTGGCGACGTCCGCAGGTGGTGAACGTGTTTATATGAGTCGGGTGCTGCTGGACGCGGATCTCATCGTCACCGTTGGAATGATTGGCTTTGACAGTTTGCTGGGATATCGGGGAACCTCCAGTGTGATGTACCCAGCGTTCTCCGATGCAACTACCATTCAGGAAGCGAGCGGTCAGGGGCATCCGGAACTGACTCCTGATGAGCGTCGCCCCATGAGAGATCTGGTCGACGAAGTCGGCTGGCTGCTGGGAACTCAGTTTTCTGTTCAGGTCCTGCCTGGCGTGAATGGAGAACCCGTTCACGTGATCGCCGGTGCTCCGGATCAGGTCCAGGCGGCCGGGCAGAGCCAGCTGGAACGACTGTGGCGGATTTCCATCGAAGAGACATATGATTTGGTCATCGTGTCTGTTCCAGGCGGACGAGCCGGAGGCTGGAAGAAACTGGGGAATGCGCTGGAGGTCGCTTGTCGACTTGTTGAGCAGGGCGGGCGCATTGTTGTGGTGGCGAATGTGGAAACTCCCGAAGGCCCCGCGGCTGGCATGCTTCGGAGAACTCAGGAGCCTGAAGATCTGTTAAAGCCACTTCGCCGTGAACCAACCTCTGATGCCACGGAAATCACACAGCTCATCCAGGCTCAGCGACGTGCGAGAATCTATCTGCTGAGCCCGGTTCCTGCAGAGATCGTCGAGGAACTGGGAATGTATTCGCTGTCATCCGAAAAGGAGATTCAGCGACTGATTGATCAGAGCCGAAGCACAGCGGTCCTGCCGGGGGCAAATTTTGCCTGGTGCGATGTCGCAGCGTCAGTATGACGATTGATCAGGAGTAGCGCTGTGAATTGTGGTTGGATTCTGTGCCCTGCAATTCTTGCCTGCAGTTTCCTGTGCCGATTACCGTGGACTCTGTCAGTGATGGCGAATCCCATTTCTCAGGGATCTGCGAGTTCGAATGGTGCCGTTCGATGGGAAGGTCGACAAATTGCTGGCTGGACGATTTACGTCAACCGGGACCTTCTGACAAAAGAACCGCGTGCCACTCAAAAGGCCCTTGAGCTGCTGGGCAGGCAGTTGCTGCAAATCGTTCGCGAGCTGCCAGCATCTGCCGTCACTGAGTTAAGAAAAGTGCGGCTCTATTTCTCACCTCAGTATGCGGGCACTCCACCGCGAGCCGAGTTTCATCCTGGTGCCGACTGGCTCAAACAGAACGGGCGTGACCCGGCCATGGCCCAGGGCGTGGAATTCACCAATATTATGATCTTCGAGGCTGAAACCGCCCGCATGCCGAACTTTGCTCTGCATGAACTGGCTCATGCATACCACTTCATAGTACTTAAGGACGGATACGGAAATGCCCGGGTCACCAAAGCTTTTGAAGTAGCGAAAGCCAGCGGGAAGTACGACCGGGTGGAACGATGGAATGGAGTTCCGGGAAAGAACACATTTGAGAAGTCGTATGCAGTCAGCAGCCCCATGGAATACTTTGCAGAATCTACGGAGGCCTGCTTCAGTCGCAATGATTATTTCCCGTTTACACGGAAGGAGCTGATCGCTCATGATCCCGAAATGTACGACCTGCTCATTGAGTTGTGGGGTGTAAAAGGAGCTGCTCGGTCAAGATAAGCAACGCCGGGAGAAAGTCGTGCTCTGTTGAAAATCATGAACAAAACCGTCAACGAGGTAACTTCGACTTGGCGTTGCTCGGGAACTGGCGTAAACTTCACGGTGTGATCTGTCTGACAGCCGAGCGGACTTATGCAACGATTTGTAAGCATTTTGACGATTGTGGCAGTACTTCTGTGTACGTTTTCGTGCACAGTGGGTATGTGTTGCGTATCGAAAGCTGAGTGGTGCGAAGACGGCAACGGTGAGAATATCAGAACAGGGGTTTGCCGTTCCTGCAGCTGCTGCAGACCAGCAGATGTGGCGAAAAAAGCAGATGGGGCAAAAAAAGGCAAAGGTGGCGACAATCAGCGGACGGGCTTTCCGCAAAAGTCTCAGCAGTCAGACCACAATCATCCATGGAATCACCAGGATTGTCAGGGCGTCTGCTCGGGAGCAATTCTCAACTCGACAGATTCACTGTTCACGTTTGCTGTCACCTGCCATTTCTTTTCGCTCGTCGTCATGCCTGTTTCGAAAATCAGTGCATCGTCGATTAAGCCGGAGCCCATTGCTGAACCCGCAGCGGTGCCCGAAAGCAGCGGCCGGGAAATTCGGCTCTACGTTTGCTCTCTGACGTGTTGAGCCCTCATCCTTACTGAAGTTCGATGAGCCTGGTCTGCTCCTTCAGTCGCCTCACTGAAAATCGTTGGCTCTTCTGACAACATTTGGCCCCGACAACGTTTCGGGACAAAGAAGAGTCTGAGCGGCAGTACAGCATTTCCCAGGTTTCTCTCAGACGGTGGACCTGCGTCCGTCTGGCACGGCCTTTTGTCACCCCCACAAGAATTCTGCTGAAGTATTCTGCCATGAAGATTCGCCTGCTCCCCTGGGAGTATGCCATCCGAAATCTCTTTCGACGACCGATCCGCACTCTGCTGACGCTGTCTGGTCTTACGATCGTGATTTGCCTGGTACTGGCCGTGGTGGGATTCATCAGAGGACTTGAACGTTCGCTTATTGTCAGTGGGACACCAGACACAGCGTTGGTTTTCTCTCATGGTATGGGCGAGAATCTGGAATACTCATCAGTTTCTGCCGGAACCAGCCAGCTGATCCCTTCGAATGTTGAAGGAATCAGAACACGATTTGGCCAGGCGTATGTTTCCCCCGAGCTTTATCTGGGTTCAGAGATCACATTGTCGGAAGGAATGAGTCCCGCAATGGGGATTCTGCGGGGGGTGACAACGGCAGCGTCCCTGGTTCGGCCGATGGTGGAAATAGAAACGGGCGGCTGGCCGGATTCCGGAGAAATTCTGGTTGGTCAGCTTGTAGCGGCAAAACTGGGAGTCTCGGAGAAATCTCTGAAGTTGGGTGACACTCTGTTGTTTGAAGGGCGATCCTGGAGAATTTCCGGAGTGTTTTCAGCCGGCGGTTCAGCCTTTGAATCGGAGATTTGGTGCCGACTTGAGGAACTGCAGGGGGTACTCAAACGCAATGATCTAAGCATCGTGGCGGTCACTTTGAATCGCGCAGATGAATTTGCAGAGCTGTCACTGTTTTGCCAGCAAAGGCTGGATCTTGGGCTTCAGGCAGTCCGGGAATCGGATTACTACTCAATGTTGCAGCGGGACTATGGACCAGTACGCAGGCTTGCGTGGCTGATTGTGATACTGATCAGCGGAGCCGGTCTTTTTGGAGGCCTCAACACCATGTATGGAGCAGTACTGGGACGTATTCCGGAACTGGCAATGCTTCAAACCATCGGCTTTCAGCGCAGGTCGATTGCAGTAAGTCTGATTCAGGAGGCGTGCCTGCTGAGCACCGCTGCATGCCTGATTGCAGCTGGTATATCACTTGTTGCCTTTAACGGACTCTCGGTGCGATTCACGATGAGTGCATTTGAACTGTGTATTGATAACGAATGCATCATGATCGGATTCGGGGCTGGTTTGCTTCTGGGGCTGATGGGAGCACTTCCACCTGCTTTCCGGGCACTCAGAATGCCGGTCGTTGCCGGTCTGAGGGCGGTATAGTCACCTTTTTCCTTTCGCATGTTCAAATTAAAGCGAGGACCACAGTATGAAAACTACTCAATTGATTCTTCTGTTGCTGGTTTCTGTTTTCGTGACCGGATGCGGAGAAACCACGACTGAAGATGCACAATCTTCAGTACCTGAATCCGGCCAGTCGCAGCCATCTGTGGAGGGCAAAGGATATCTGCTCAGCACAGAGCCTGCCGGTGCTGCGGACGTCATTGCGGTTCGTCAGACCTCGAAAGATGGAGACGACGTTGTACTGGCTGGAAGAATCGGGGGATCAGAAAACCCCTGGATCGAAGGCAACGCTGCATTCACGATCGTGGATTTGTCTTTAAAGGCGTGCATCGGTGAAGATGAAAACTGTCCGACTCCGTGGGACTACTGTTGTTCCACTGACAAGCTCCCGACTTCAACTGCTTTAATAACGGTTGTGGACGGTGAGGGAAAGATGCTGAAGCAGGATGCTCGTAAGCTGATGGGGTTGAAAGAGCTTCAGACCGTTGTGGTTCAGGGAAAGGCGAGCCGTGACGAAGCGGGTAATCTGACTGTCATGGCCAGCAGCCTGTACGTAAGAGAGTAAGATTATGAATCACGTGGATTTGTCTGAGCTGGCGATGAATCGCCAGCCTGCAGTAACGTCAGGTTTCAGGTCTGACGGCAGGCAGTTTCTGTCTCGTTATATCCTTCCCGGGCTGATTATTGCTGGGTTTACGGCCATACTCATTCGGGCATCGTGGGACAGAATCTTTCCACCGCGACCAGTGTCCGTCGTCCCTGTGATCGCGATGCGGACTACTTTAAGAAGCGGTGGCATGCCGTCGTTTCGTGCGGCGGGCTGGGTGGAACCTCGTCCAGCGCTGATCCGCGTGCCATCGCTGACCTCGGGCGTTATCCGGGATGTACTTGTCGTCGAAGGTGATCGTGTCACAGCTGGACAGCCCATCGCGTTGCTCGTCCGGGAAAATGCCGAGCTGACATGGCAGAGAGCACAGGCGGAAACTCGAAATCGTATGGCGGAACTGGAACGCAGCGAGGCTCAGCTGAAAGCCGCACGAATGCGACTGATGGAACCCCTGCATCTTCAGGGCATTCTCGCGGAGGCAGAAGGCGCTCTCGCACAGGTGTCGTCGCGGATCGAACGACTTCCCTTTGAACTTCGGCGAGCAGAATCTCAAAGGGATTTTGCGAAGCAGGATCTTGAAGGAAAACAGGGGGCCGCTGGCGCGGTCACCGGAAGAGCCATCCTTTCCGCACAGGCCGCTCTTGAATCGGCTATTGCACTTGTTGAAGAACTTGACAGCCAGAAATCATCGCTCGAACAGGAATTTGTCGCCCTGCAGAAACGCTGCCACACGCTGAATCGTCAGCTTGAATTACTGGTTGATGAGACACTGGCGGTCGAAAGTGCACAATCGAATGTGAAGATTGCAGAGGCTCTCTGTGAACAGGCAAAGGCAGATGAAGCCCTTGCGGCTCTGAGACTCGAGCGAAGCACCGTCCGGGCGCCGGCTGACGGTCGTATTCACCGGATACTGCATGCAGTCGGAGCGACGCTGGCAGGTCGGGAGCAGACCGGTGAACCTGCAGGTGATGCCGTTGCCACGATCTATCAGCCCGGCAGTCTGCAAATTCGAGCTGATGTTCGGTTTGAAAACATTCGTCAGGTGTCGGCAGGACAGCCGACTGAAATTCGATGTCCTGCCGTCGATGAAGTCGTTCGGGGAACAGTCATCACTCTGGGCTCAGAAGCCGACATCCAGAAAAACACCCTGCAGGTGCGTATTGCCATTCATGATCCACCGGATACTTTTCGCCCTGAAATGCTGGTTGACGTGACATTTATTGAACCTGAAGAATTAACGGAAACCAGCACACAGCTTACAGAGCATCGGCTGTTTGTCCCCGGGCAACTGATATTCTCGAACGAAGGCCACTCGTTTGTGTGGCTGGCCGATCAGTCTGGCGGTGTGGCCGCAATGCGAGCTGTGGAATGCGGTGAACAAAGCCCGGACGGTCTGACAGAAATTCTGAGCGGACTCAGTCTGACAGAGCGGCTGATTGCCGGAGAAACCCAGGGACTTCGAGATGGTACTCGTATTCGGGTTACCGGGGAACTATCCGATCCGGGCACTGGCAGACTGACATCATTGTCAAAAACGCAGAGTCAACCGGACAGTCTGCAGCCTTCACATCGAAAAGGAAACTGAAGTTATGTCCCTTGTTGAAATTCGAAATGTCGTGAAACGCTATCATAAGGGCGGTGAAACCATCTCGCCTCTGGATGATGTTTCGCTGGATATCGAAGCGGGGGACTTTGTTTCTCTCATGGGAGCAAGCGGAACCGGAAAATCTACCCTGTTGAATATGATCGCCAGTATTGATCGGCCTGATTCCGGAACAATCAAGGTCGATGGTATTGAGATCACTCGGCTGAGTCGTACGCAGCTCGCCCACTGGCGAGCTGAGAACCTTGGCTACATCTTTCAGACTCATAATCTGGTCCCCGTTCTGACGGCCTTCGAGAATGTTGAGTTGCCGCTGCTTTTGCTGCCCATGAATGCTGCTGAAAGGAGACGGCGCGCAGAAACGGCTCTTCGCGCCGTCAGCCTGCTGGATCGGGCCAGTCACTATCCGGGACAACTGTCAGGTGGCCAGGAGCAGAGAGTGGGCATTGCCAGGGCGATTGTCGCTCATCCCAAACTCATTGTGGCAGATGAGCCGACAGGTGACCTGGATCCCGTGACGACAGAACAGATTCTGGATCTCCTGCAGAGATTGAACGGAGAGCTGGGAATCACAATGATAATGGTCACTCATGATGAATCGGCAGCGGCCATCGCAAATCGTCGACTGCACATGACTCGTGGAAAGCTGCTGGAAGCTCCGCGTCAGGGACTGCGCAGTCCCGTCATGCAGCCTCATGCACTGGCGGATCAATGATAAACAGGACGAATTCTGACGGATGACGGAGCCTGACGTCCCAATAGCCATCAATAGCCCTCGAAACAACGTTTCTTCCTGCTTGCGGAACTCGTTCCATGTTTCGTTTTCTTCCACTGATTCTGAAAACGCTCTGGCGACATCGTTCACGAACGATATTGACCGTAGCTGGTTCGGCGACGTCTCTTTTTGTGATGTGCTTTGTGGGAGCAATGAACGATGGCATGGCAAATCTGCTGCAGCATCAGTCCGCAAAGGAGACGCTGATTGTTTTTCAGGCCAACAAGTTCTGCCCGGCCAGCAGTCACCTGCCGGAAGACTATGTACAGCGTATCGCAGAGCTTCCACATGTACGTGATGTGACGCCCATTCAGGTATTTACGAACAACTGTCGAGCCAGTCTGGATGTTGTTGTCTTCTGTGGCCTGCCTGCAGAGAAGGTACGACACGTGCGGGAATTTGAATTGATTTCAGGCAGCTGGAAAGAGTTTGAAAAACATCAGGATGCGGCCATTATGGGTGAATCCCTGGCTGCTCGGCGTAACGTTAAACCGGGTCAAAAGTTCTCGATTGGCGAGTTCACCGTGACGGTCGTCGGAATTTTCCGTGCCCGGGAGCCGGCAGAAGAGACGTCTGTTTACACTCATCTTCCATTTCTGCAGCGAGGCCAGAAGCTGGCAGGGACCGTCACGCAGCTGGAAGTTTTGCTTAAGCCGGAAACCGATGCAACCGCGGTCTGTGATGCGGTTGATGAGTTGTTTCGAGGCGGTCCCGTAGCCACGCAAACAAGGCTGAAAGGCGTATTTCAGGCGAAGAGTCTGGGCGATCTTGCACAGATTCTTGGAATGGCGCGTTATCTGGGGTATGCGTGTGTCGTACTCGTTCTGTCGCTGGTGGCAACAACCACGTTTATGTCGGTGCAGGACCGTACACGCGAGCATGCCGTACTGCAGACGCTGGGATTTACCGGGGCTCGAATCTTTTCCCTGGTGCTGAGTGAAAGCGCGATTCTTGGCCTGATCGGTGGAGTTACAGGCACCAGCCTGGCCATCGTGTTTCTGCATCTGAGCCAAATTTCAGTTGGTGCAGAGGCCGTAACCATTTCGTTTGTGCCGTCAGTGGGCGTGGCTGTTCGCGGACTGACCGTGTCGCTGTTTTCAGGCATGATTGCCGGCCTGATCCCCGCATTTCGTGCATCCCGGGTCGCCATCGTGCCAGCCCTGCGAAATCAGATTTAACGATGGAATCGATTGTCGAACGAGGCCTAAGGACCTGGAAAACAATAAGTGACCGCCATAGTCGCCTTTCGCTCCGCGAAAGAGCATCCTTTTGCGGAGCAAAAGGCGACACTAATTGTCTGACAGCCCCTAAGGACCTGATGCGGAGCCTGGCGTGCTGATTTGCGAGTGGCCGCCGATCGGCTCTGCTGACGAAGAAATTCGTTCAGGCGGTGCCTGTGTGAATGTGGGTTCTGCAACAGAGGGTTCTGCAACAGTGGAAACCGGGGCAATCGACTGCAGTCGCGAGGAATTTCGAGGGTATCGCTGCCAGCCGGATTGCTGTACCTGAACGGTTCTGGATGCCATCTCAGGACCGGTCGAAGGCATTACGGAAACAGGTGGTACCGACGGAACAGAGGGCATTGGCGCATCGGGCACATAGGTATTCTCAGCCGCCGCACTGGCCCGCTGTGCCATCCAGTCAGACTCTTCCGTTGCAATGTGTGGTTCGTCGTGTCGGGATCGCAGCAGAACGCCCATGGACTTTTTCATTCGGATAACAGACAGGGCGCAGGCAACCTGTGACTCGACAAAGGCAGATTCCTCATCGGCCAGTCGTTCAAACCCTTCCAGCAGATCTTCAAGCAGAAGAATGGCCGAGTCTTCGGCCATGGGTAAAGTATCAAAGCGGTCTTTCAGATAATTCGTTTCGTTTTGAGCAGCTGTCATGGCCTGAAAACGGCCAAGCATCTCGCGATATGCTGTTTCCACTTCGCGACTGGACACTTCCACTTCGGTGAGTGACGATTCAATGGTTGCCCGGAAAACATTGACCGATCTCTGGAGTTCCCATTGCCGCTGTTCAACTCGAGCACGTGCAGCTCGATTTCCGACAGGCAGTTCAAACTCAAGGCCAACAGTGTAGCCCGGGCCGCCATCCGCGAACTGATTGCCAAGAAGTCGAGGAACACTGTTTTGTTCCTCCAGACCGGCCACATAGGTCGATATGATAAAGTCCAGCTTCGGCAGCAGTTCGTTGCGACTGACTCCCAGCCGCACACTTGAAGCTCGCATCTGGCGAATTGCCCGGGAAACATCAGGTCGGTTGATCAATGCTGTCTGCAGCGAACTTCGAAGATTTGTCGGTTGCATAACAGCTAACGGTGCTTCGACCGGCAGGAATTCGATCGGACCCTGATTCAGCATTTCCGGATCGTTAACGAGCAGACGCAACTGAGATTCTGCATTGCGAATCGACGTGACTGAACGCTGAATGCGAGCTTCGGCTTTCGCTACCGCCGCTCGTGCTCGCAGAATCTGCCGGGGAATCGTATCGACCTGATTTCGTCCTTCCAGTGTCCGCAGAACAGCCTGGGAAGAACTCAGCAGCTTTTGTCGCTGAGCGAACTCAGCACGAGCCCGAAACATCTGCCAGTACGCTTCCGTCACCTGCAACAGGTGCGTCTGCAGCTGATTCAGGACTTCATCGCTGGAAGTACTGGTCGCAATGCGAGCAAGTACAATCTGGTTCTGGTTGTAAACCTGACCGGCACGACTCAGCAATGGCTGACGAAAACTCAGCTCCAGTCGCGATGTTGACTGAGGATTGGGAAGCAGGAAGCGGGAATTGTTGTATTGATGGCCAATTCTTTGGGCCAGCTCAAGTTCTCCCCCGCTTTCCGTTCGACGGCGAAGACCACCACTTGCACCAAACTGATTGTCAAGAAAACGATCATCTCCATTACCCGTTGTCAGCTGATTGCCAACCGGATCATTCAGATCGTCATATGTTGTACTGAGAAATGTCCGCCAGTCAAACGCTGCTTCTTCCTGCCAGACGACCCGCTGCAGGACTTCTGGTTCGGACTGCAGCGCAAGTACCTGCGGCGAATAACGCATAGCCTGACGGACCAGTGACGATGCATCCACGGGCAGCGATTTCGGTGCAATCCCCATCTGACCACGTACCAGCGGATTCCACCATGGCTCAAAATCGGGAGGCAGCCGGAACTCCGGCTGGGGAATCAGTGCATTTTCACTGCCCTCCGGCATTCTGCCTGCCCTTCCCATATAGCCTCCCAGCCACTGCGGAGCATCAGATTCGACAGTGGCCCGAAAACCGGAAGTCCCAGGCGCAGCAGGAAACGACGCATAGCCGCCGGGATTGGAATCGAATGGCGAAAGCTGTGGTGCATCAGCGGCCGACGCTGTTGCAGGGCCTGCAGGAGCCAGTCCATCTGGTGGAGGAGATGACAGGCCGGAATAACCGGACCAGGCTTTTGAGCGATCTTCAGTGATAAGTCCTGACTGTTCCTCCGGAACCGTGTTCAACCAGGGAACCTGCGAATCACTGCCCTGAACCGGCGCTACCTCCTCAGGTAGAGGCGGAGTGGCAGAAGGCGGAGTTGCAGTGCCTCCGGAAGGCGGCAACTCGACGGGAGGCAGGGCCGAGGGAACTGGTGCCGCCGGTACAGCATCCACAGAATTCTGTTGTGGTCGTCTGCCAGGGAAGATCGGAATCGGCGGCACTTCTGCCGGTCGAACAGACTTTTCCTGATTGCCTGAAGTGTCCTGACTGGAAGATGTTTGCAGTGCCAATTGGCGGCTGCCGAAAACTCGCTGGGCGGTGCGTGATGCGTCGGAAATTGTTCCTGTCGGACTGTATCGAATCGCGTTCCGTGGCGGTTGTTGCTGTAGTGGTGCTGGCAATGGCTCCGTCGATCGCTGAACTGGCGGAATATGACTCGTCGGAAGGTCCGGGAGATCTTCAACGACTGGCAGGGCCGGGTCAGGCAGACTGCGAAACGGCTGCGGCGAATCACTGGCCTTCCGTGCGGGCAGAATCTTCGGCAAGCCTGGCGACTGCTGAGCCGGGGGGACGTCTGTATGGTCGCCACGCGGTTCTATCGGCCGCGGGCTTCGCAGCGTAATTCGGCTGCTCTTTGCTGATGCATCTCCAGGCATCGGAGCGGCATATGCAGCATCCGGATTATCCAGGAACGGGAGTGTCCGACTGCAGACGGCCAGAAGGATGCCAACACACACGCCGCCGAAGTTATTGTATTTCAGTAATGTCTGAAACCAGTTCACATGTCTGTCAGGCGAGGCGGCCGATTGCCGGGAGACCCTGTCGTTCAAAGAAATTGTTGCATCATGGTTGTTCATGGGAATGCGCGACGAAGTCGCTTGCTGAGCTACCCGGTGTAAATGTCCTGATCGGAGCGGTTTGCCCGCAAAGTCTGCCTAACCGTTTCTGATCGTAGTTTCGTCAGTTCCCGCAAAGTCGGCACAGGCAAAACCCCGAGGAGCCAGATGTTATTATCGGAATAATCGATTAACTCGGTACAGATCGCCCGTTTTGACAATTGTCGGTTCGAGCTCAGCATGCTGCACCGGCAAAAAATGCGGAGAGTTCAGATGTATTGGTTCAGCGTAACTTGTGAAATCGGTGCACGAGAATAACACAGACGTGTCGTGAGGCGGACAGAGGAGGGACTGGATGTTGGTTTGGCCATTGCATGGGGGCCAGCTTCCAAACGCCAGGATCGATCCCACAGGCCATTAACGTCTCATGCGTTTCAATGAATGCACCATTTCAACCTGCCTTAACGGGGCTCAGTGTGAAAGCCTGGGGCATCGCCCCAGGAATTGCACACAACAATGACGAATGCCCTGAAAGGCAACGCCGTGAAGGATTTTTTTGAGTGAAAACATTGCGATTTAACCCGGAACGGGTTTCACAACAAAGCCTGGGGTCGACGCGAAGCGGCGCACCCCAGGTTCGTGATGTTCGT
>JALHMY010000026.1 GCA_022843805.1 Fuerstiella sp. | reverse complement strand
TTGCAATGGTGCATTCATTGAAACGCATGAGACGTTAATGGCCTGTGGGATCGATCCTGGCGTTTGGAAGCTGGCCCCCATGCAATGGCCAAACCAACATCCAATCCCTCCTCTGTCCGCCTCACGACACGTCTGTGTTATTCTCGTGCACCGATTTCACAAGTTACGCTGAACCAATACACCTTATCGCGTCAGTGCAGACTATTCCTTTGAAACTTCAATACGGCGAGGTTTCGCTCGGGGCGCCTTGGGAAGTTCCACTCGCAGTACACCATTGGTCAGCTTTGCATGGATTCGCTCGTGGTCGACTTCATCACTCAGAATGAACGATCGCAGAAAATCTCCCACCTGGTACTCCTGATGCAGAATGGCGGCGTCATCCGGGTCGCGCCGCTGTACTCTGCCAAACAGTGTCAGGCGATTATCCTGTACCTGCAGTTCCAGCCCTTCGACAGTGACACCCGGCAGGTCCGCGTACAGCACGAGCCCGTCTGCCGTCTCATAGATATCAATGGGCGGATTGAATAGCAGTCGAGGAGCTTCAGGCAGGCCCGGCGCTGTGATCGAAACTGTTGTCGGCGTTTCTTCCGTCCGACTGACTGGCAGTGGCTCATTCATGCCTGAAACTTCCGAACTGAGTGAAAAACGGGGAATCTCAAAGACTGATCCTGCCTGAAACAAATCAACCACAGCTTTGGTCGGACCATGAATCGCACTATGACTCGTCGCTCACTTTAATCTGTCGGGGAGCAGACGACTGGGCTTTCGGCAATGTGATTCGAAGAATACCAGCCGCATAGTCGGCCTTCATGTTGTCTTCATCAACTCGGTCCGGTAACGACAAAGATCGCTGCCATGGCCCCTGAAATCGCTCCTGTCGACGAAATGCGTCCTCTCGAGCTTCCTCAGGTGGCTGCCTGACACCTCGAATCGTCAGCACGCCCGATGCCGTAGTAATGTCCAGCTTTTGAGGATCCACTCCAGGAATCTCTGCCGTGATCAAAAAGGAATCCGACAGTTCCAGCAGATTCAGCTGAGGAAATCGCCGACTAAACCGTACGCCGTGCAGCGTCAGGCTTACGCCCTGCAACAGCCGATCCATCTCACGCTCAAGATCGCGAAACGGATCCCAGTTCTGTCCCCATCGAAATACCGCCATCTTCAACTCCGCAAAACAACGACGTTCCCGATCATCACTGTACGTTGCCAGCCTGTCATTTAAAAAACGGTCAGACCGTCGCTGCATTTAATGTTCCAAACAGTTTTAATACAGAGACTGAAGAATTTGGGGCAGAATAAAAGTTCATAAGCTGATTATACAAAACCACTTACAGCTTTGCGTCCGTTCTTCCGATTACTGGTGGTCGGTGCGGTGGATCACCAGCAGACCCCTGCCAATTTGCCAGTCCGAAAGCAAAATGAAAGGCGAACGGGGTCTCGGTCGAAACCCGTTTTAAAGAACAGTATGCTGTTCCGGACGTTTTCCGGAACGTTCCAGATCCTGATCCAACAGGTCCATTTTTTAATCGGATTCGAGAATTGCCATGACTGAAACGGACGCCAGGTTCCAGCATTCCCATGCAGTCTATGTGGGAAGCTTCGATCCGATGACACTGGGGCATCTGGATATCGTTCGTCGGGCCGCCCATATTTTTGCCAGGGTGACAGTCGGAATCGGAATCAATCCGGAAAAGGCATCGCTCTTTTCGCCCGACGAGCGTGTTCATCTGTGTCAGGCAGCCACTGCCGATCTGCCAAACGTGGAGGTCACAACATTTGACGGTCTTACGGTCGACTTCGTCCGACAATGCGGCAGCCGAATTTTGCTGAGAGGACTGAGGAGTCTGACGGACATTGATTCAGAGTTTACAATGTCTCTGACCAACCGGGTCCTTGACCAGGAAATCGAATCCGTCTTCCTGATGTCGGCAGAACGGTATGCACATATTTCCAGTTCCCTGATCCGCCAGATTGCAAAAATGGCGAAGGGTGATGTCCGCGTGCGGTTGCAGGATTTTGTTCCACCTCAGATCATTGACCCTCTGATTGAGAAATTAAAACCTGATACAATGTCGCAATCCAATCTGTCCGCGTTCTAGCCGTTTGTCACAGTCAACTCTGCAGACTGAATTGTCATGTCCGATTTCGTCTCGACGAGCACCAATGCAAATACCGCTGCGTGAGCCTTCCTCTGAAGTGAAGGAGCACCGCAGCGCCACAGTGCCGCAATAATGGACGGTTTGCGATTGCTTCTCACGATCTTCAAAAAACTTTCTGCACTCAATGGGAGTAAGATTCGATGGTTAAAACAGCTTCCACCATGTTGCCGCTCGGCACGACGGCACCTGACTTTCAGTTACCTGCCACGAATAATGCGACGATCAGCCGCAGTCAGTTTACCGGGCAACCTCTGCTGGTCATGTTTATGTGCAATCACTGTCCGTTCGTTATTCATTTGAGAACGGCATTGCAGCAGTTCGCGGCGGAATACCAGAAGAAAGGCATTGCCGTGGTTGGCATCAGCAGCAATGACGCTCAGGCATATCCTCAGGACGGCCCGGACAAAATGAAGGCAGAGGCGACTGCTGCAGGCTACACCTTTCCTTATCTCTACGATGCAACTCAGTCGGTCGCGAAAGCCTATCGCGCCGCATGCACCCCGGATTTCTTTCTCTTTGACCACCAGCATTCACTTGTCTATCGGGGCCAGTTTGATTCCAGCCGCCCGGGAAACGGTACCCCGGTAACCGGCGCTGATCTTCGGGCCGCCTGCGATGCGGTATTAAAGCACCAGCCCGTGGCTGCGGAACAGCGACCAGGTATCGGTTGCAACATCAAATGGATACCCGGACAGGAGCCTGATTATTATACGGGAGTCTCTGCCGTTTAACGGAATCGGCGCGAACATCCAGGAATTACGCAATAACAACGTGCACAACATGTCCGTGCACGTTTGTCAGACGCCGCTGTATCCCATTGTGATAGAACGTCAGGCGTTCATGATCGATCCCCGGCAGATGCAGCACGGCAGCGTGCAAATTGGATGTCGTCACCGGGGTTCTCCACAGCGGCGTAACCCACTGCATCCGGCATGCAGATCAGAAAAAGTACGCGAATCATGCAGCAGACAGCCAGCACTTTTCTGAATGGCAGATTGTGATTCACGGCGACTCTTCCGAAGAAATCGTGCACGCAATGCGGCAAACTGATTCGCAGACTGCTCTGGTCCGCCTTCGTGGCGAACATAAAAGATTCTGTCCGGAAATGAAGAAAGTTCTGACAGGATGAGGGATCGCTGTCAGAACTTTCCAGTGTGACGGAAAACTTAGGACCTGGAAAACAATAAGTTACCGCCATAGTCGCCTTTCGCTCCGCGAAAGAGCATCCTTTTGCGGAGCAAAAGGCGACACTTATTGTCTGACAGCGCCTTAGCGAACGTTGGCCGGTTACATGCGGGTACTCGATTCCTTGCTGCAGGGATCACGACACTCCCAGGAGTTCCCGAGCTTCAGCCTGTCCGGCGGCAGGTTTGCCATATTCACTTGCCGTCACACGTGCAAGTGCCACGAGATGCTGCCAGCGTACGGACGGTCGAGTCGAATGGAAGTCATCCCAAACCGTCTGAAAGTACTTTTCCGCATGCAATGCACCATCTTCACTGACTGCATATCGAAGCATTGATTTGAATAGTCTGTCTGCCGGAAGCGATAACGAACCGTATTGCTGAACGATCGCCGTTGCGTGACCCTGCAGATTGTTTTGAATGGCGTCTTCCAGTCTGACCAGAAGCGTTTCTCCATCCAGTCCGGCCAGCCGATCAAGGTGATACTTCACAGGCAGAGGGGTATCCTGCAGGTTACCCGGATTATCGCGGTCACGTGCCACCTGCCATGCTCCTATGATCAGGCAGGCAAATGCGTTTCGGCCACTGCTGACACCTGCGAGATTTCTCCACGCATTGGCGGAATCACTGGCATGCACGCCCACGGAATCACCATGGACGCTGCCAGCCGGTTTCAATCGGTCTTCCCACTGAGGAAGCCTGCCCCGGTCTCGCAGTACCAGCAGACTTGCCGCCAGTGAAATGGCTTCGCCAACGACAGACGGCTGAAATCCTTCAGCAAGTGCACTGGCTGCGGCCCGCGCGGAATCTTTCGGCGATGCCGTTGCAAAAGTCGTGCTCAAATGCTGCAGGAAAGAGTCTTCGGCCGGCTTTGTTCCAGGTTCCCTGCCATCCAGATGAAACTCATCAATCAGATCAACCAGCATTTTTCCGTGCTCATCCCATTCAGCTCGCCGGTGAGGCTCGGCTTGTACACAATATCTGAGAGACTGACGGAGCAGCGTCAGCGCATGTTGAGTGCCGACAATTTCCTGCATGTCCCACGCGCGGTAAGGCAGCACGGTTCGATGGACTTCCGGGTTATCCTGAACGGCCGGAAGTAATGCATTCAGCGCCTGCCGCGGATCCTGCGATGCAAAGGCCGACAGGATCTGTTCGGCGTGATTCGTGTCTTTGGCTCGGATCGCATCGTGAAGAGCGCATTCCGTTGGCACGCTGACCGGCGAAGAAGCAGAAAGACCGTGCAGAGTTTCTGATTCGCGCCCTCCAAATTCCTGAATGCGATTGCTGTTGCGATAAAGCACTTTAAACACAGGCAGAGCTTCGGCCCCGGCGGGCATCAGTGCCGACATTTTCAATGCGGGAGCCAGTGCCATAAACGTGTGGAAACCAATGTAATCTTCGCCTCCGAACGTTCGAGCATTTGCCAGTGCACCAGCGGCAACCAGCGACTTCAGAGTCATGCCACCTTTCAGTTTGTCCGTCAGGGTGCTCTGCAGTTTGTCCACAGGAATTTCCTGAAGCATCGAAACCAGAGGCTCCAGGTCTCCAAACTGAAGTGGCGAATCAAGGTCTTCTGCAAACGCTTTCGATGTCAGTCCAAGGTCAAACGCCATGGCCGGACCCAGCGTCGCCAAAAGCGTTCCACGTCCCACATCAGTCAGAAATCCCCGGCGAGAGCGAATGGAAGCCATGATGACATCCTTTTAAATTAATCAAAGATCAAAGAGGGTAACTCGCACACAGTTGGATGAGAGCGTTCGCACCATTTCACTCATGTCTTCAGTGCTGGCGTGCTGGAGGACCTTTCAGGGCTCCATCGCGGCGACGTCTGAAAGATTGAGACCTTCAGCTCGAACGCCTCAGGTTAATGTAACAATACATTTGTGCAGCACCAATGCTCAATTAAGTGAAACCAGCAATCGGGAGGCTTTTTGAAAAATGCATCCTGAATGAACTGGACTTTTAAGCAATCAGTGTCTCAGCTGATCATTCCTTCGGCTGAGCTGCAGATCTCGGATATGCCCGTACTCGAAATGGGGCCGACTCACCGGTTACAATGATTGCATCAGTTCATTTTTGTTATCAGTTCATTCTTAAATGAGGAAGTAGCGATGAGGCTGATATCCACTGCAACGATGATGGCCCTGATCATCATGAGTACCTGCTGCCGCGGGGACGATAACCTGAGGGAACGGCTGAAGGATGCAAATGGCGTCCAGACGGATTTATGGGTTTACAACAATATCCCGCAGGCAATGGCCGAGGCTCGGCGTCTGAACAAGCCTATGTTCGTGACGTTTCGCTGTGTTCCGTGCAAAGACTGTGCAGCGTTCGATGCGGATGTGGCGAACGGCAACGATCATGTTCGCGAGCTGGCAAAAGAGAAATTTGTGTCCGTTCGTCAGGTCGAAATGAAGGGAGTGGATCTTTCTCAGTTTCAGTTTGACCACGACCTCAACTGGGCAGGAATGTTCATTAATGCAGACGGAGTTGTTTACGCCCGCTATGGTACTCAAAGTGCCGAGGGTTCGGATGCGTACAACTCCATCGAAGGGCTGCTTAATACAATGAACCGGGTTCTGGAGCTGCATGCCGGATATCCGGGCAACAAGGCAGAGCTGGTCGATAAGCGTGGTAAGCCCCGTCCGGTGGTCAATGCTCTTGAGTTGCCGGGGCTGCGCAATCCTGCAAAGTATGCTCAGCAGACGAGTCGGCAGAACTGCATCCACTGCCATAACATCCATGATGCCGAGCATCAGCATGCGCTGGATACCGGCACTTATAATGTCGAGATGCTCTACAAGTATCCTCTGCCGGACAGTATTGGCATGAAGATTGACCGCATTAGCGGGATCTCTGTTCAGTTAGTTACACCGTCTTCCGCGGCAGCACATGCTGGTATCGCCGCGGGTGAAAACGTGATTCGAATGAACGGGCAGCGAATTGCTTCGATCGCTGATATGCAGTGGGTTCTGCATCACTTGCCCGGCACCGATACTCAGGTGGAAGTGGAAACAGACTCGGGAAAACACCAGCTGTCCCTTGCAGCCGGCTGGAAGAAGCACGATTTTTCCTGGCGGGGATCGATGTGGAATGCGCCTCCCCGATTTCAGGTCTGGACGCCCCCTGCCAGCGATGAAGTTCGCAGAAAACTGGATGTGCCGGAATCCGATTCTGCACTCGAGGTCCGATGGATCAACAAAGAGGGAATCGGCGGAAGACAGGCGTTTGAGGCGGGGTTGCGGCAGGGTGATGTGATCGTCGCAATGGAAGGGAAACCGTTTCATCTCACGACCAAACAGTTCAACTCCCACCTGAAACTGAACTACAAAGTCGGTGATACACTGCCGCTGACCGTAGTGCGAGATGGGAAACGCATTGATATCAGTATTCCGCTGGCGGAATGACAATGTATGAGCAGCTGCATTATTGCCCGGCCTTGAGATACGACGCTCGCCGCCGATTGCGTTTCGTGCTGGAACATGGGTAGAATTTCGTGCTGCGGTTGCTTTCTGCCGATGCGTTTGTTGCTTCGGTTTCTGAACCGCCAGAGTGCCGATCCCGCCTTGCTGATCCCCCTTTTTAATGCTGCCGATTGAAATTCCTGATCAGATTTCCAGCCCACCTCAAAGGACGCAGACCATGACCATTCAAAATTCCCGTCGTCGTTTCCTGAAGAATCTTGCATTTGCGGGAGCGGCGATGTCTGTTCCGGCTGTGAGCTGGGCTCGCGTCAAAGGAGCGAACAGTCGGCTGCGAATTGCATCGATCGGAACGGGTGGCAAAGGATGGTCTGACCTGACAGCCACAGCCGCAAGCCCGAACGTCGATGTTGTTGGGCTGTGTGATATTGATGAATCGCTCGAGCATCTCGGTCGCGCGGCGGAAAAATTTCCAAACGCGACTCGCTACACAGACTGGCGAAAACTGCTCGACAAATCAGGTGAAACAGATGCGGTCATCGTTTCTACGCCCGACCATATGCATGCACCCGTTTCTCTTGCTGCCATGCAGCTTGGAAAACATGTTCAGTGCCAGAAACCTTTGACGCATACCGTGTTCGAAGCAAGGCAGATGCGGCTGGCGGCAAAGAAGTACGGCGTTGTGACTCAGATGGGAAATCAGATTCAGTCACATGAGGCCTACCGAACCGCCGTAAAACTTGTGCATGACGGTACCATCGGAAAGGTGCGTGAAGTTCATTCATGGCAAAGCGGGGCGATGGGCTGGATTCTGGTGGATGATCGGCCTGCTGGCAGCGAGCTCGTTCCAAAGACCGTTCACTGGGATGAATGGCTGGGAGTCGCTCCGGAACGTCCGTGGCTGCCGAAGATCTACCATTCATTCAACTGGCGAGCATGGCAGGATTTCTCCAACGGACAGCTTGGAGACTTCGGATGTCATATTCTGGACCCTGTCTTTATGGCTCTGAAGCTGACGGCTCCGCTGAGCATTCGCGCAGAAGCTCCACCTCTGAATAGTGAAGTGTGGAGTAAGTCATCAACCGTGTCCTATGTCTTTCCTGGCACAGAACTGACAGCCGGGGATAAAATCGCTGTGACCTGGTATGACGGCGCGGGCCATTTTCCGGCACTTTCCGCGCTCGGTCTGCCTGAAGGATTCGCTCTGCCCGGATCCGGTTCCATTCTACTGGGCGAAAAAGGATCGCTGATTATCCCCCATGTTGCGGCCCCGATTTTGTTACCCGAAGAAAAGTTTGCCAGCTTCAAAATCCCGGTTGTTCCCGCTCGTGATCATTATGTCTCCTGGGCTGATGCCTGCCGTGGAGAGGATAAAACAACCTCTCACTTCGATTATTCCGGTCCGCTGTCAGAAACAGTCCTTCTGGGAACAATCGCCATTCGGCTTTCCGGAACGATGCTCGGCTGGAATGCTGAGAAAATGGAACTGACGGGATCTCCCAAAGCTCAGTCGATGCTCAGCAAGCCTTATCGCAAAGGCTGGGAACCCAGCTGGATCTGAGATGAGAGCTCAGTTTGCCTTCAGGAACGCACACGCAGCGGCTGCACGTCATGCGTGTGTCTTCCACAACCGGTCGATGGACACTGGCACCATTTAAGTTTGAAAATCGCAGAATAAGGTCCAAAAGATGAACGGCAAAATTCTGGTATTGGCGCTGGCGATGTGTATGGCTGCCGTCATCGTTCAGGCAGATCAGGCACAACGATCAAAGCCTCAGCCGATATCCGCTGAACTTCGCGAACGCTGCCTGAAGATTCTGGAAAAGGGCCTGCAATCTGACGAGTTCTGGCCGTCTATGCATGCTGCGGAGGCACTCACACTGGCAGGACACGGCAAAGATGTGATCGTGCAGCTGAAGGACCGATTGCCTAAGGAAACGGATGATCAGAAACGCTGCGGGCTGGCGCGGGAGCTCTCACGAGCAGGCGATCGTCAGTATGTACGAGTGTTGTTGCAGATCCTTGAAGATGAAAAGTCCATGGGACGTGTTCATGCGGCTGAAAGTCTTTACAAGATTGCTGAGAAAGGTGACGGAAAGTCGCTGGCGGCTGCAGTCCGGCAATCTGAGTCCATTCGGCTGAAAATCATGGCGGCTGGTGCTTTGGCGAAAGCCGGTGATACCGCTGCACTCGCGGTGCTTCGAAAAACCCTCCTTTCAGAAGATGTGGAAGCCAGAAACCTTGCCGCGTGGATTCTCAGTCGTCTTGGCGACAGTTCGGACGTTCAGCCATTGCTCACTACATTAAGTAAGGAGACAAACGGCATGGCGCGCGCTTTCTGTGCTGTTGCTCTGGCGTGTCTCGGAAATGAAGATGGCAGAGCAGAGCTTGGCGTTCAGCTCAGTTCGGACGATCCGGTGGCTCGTGCAATGGCGGCGGAATTCGTCGCTCACAGCCGCAGCGTGGAGTTTCGCGACAAGCTGATCAGCATGCTCGACGATCCTGCCCTTGATGTGCGGATCCGGTCCGCACAATCGCTGATTGCTCTGTCGATGCCATAGTGTTCCGTCAGAGGCAGGAATAAGAATACCTCTTTTGGCCGGAATGCACGAGTGCCCTTATCTGAACCGTGAGCTGCTGCCCGGTGGCTGATCGTGTTACCCGAGTCTGTGGATTCACATTACAGGATTTTAATAAAGATGAGCATCTGGAGGTGGGCCGACAGGATTGATTTCATCCCCGAGTCTTTCAGAATTACGCTTGGGGAAGGCAATACTCCGCTGGTTCACCTTCGCAAAATCGGTCGTGAAGCAGGGATGCCGAACCTGTTCCTGAAAGTTGAAGGCGGCAATCCATCCGGCTCCTATAAGGATCGTTTTGCCGCAGCCGCGATTTCCGGCATGATTGCAAATGGTCAGAAAAAGTGCATTGCAACATCCAGCGGTAATACCGGAGCCGCTCTGGCGGCTTACTGTGCGGCGGCAGGAATCGAATGCCGGATTGCCATTGTGGAAGGAGCACCAGCCGGAAAGCTGCGGCAAATGCAGGCGTATGGTGCTCACATTGCCCGGGTGCGAAACTTCGGGATGGATGCACAAACGACTCAGCAGGTCATCGGGAAACTCGATGAAATCGGTAAACGTCCCGGCAACGCATTGCAGATCAGCGCTTACGTGCACAGTCCCGTTGGAATGTCAGGCGTGCAGTCCATCAGCTATGAGCTCGTCGAACAGGTTCCGGGGGGAATCGATCACGTCTTCTGTCCGGCCGGTGGCGGCGGACTTTGTGTGGCTGTCGCCCGCGGATTTCGAACCCTTGTCGAGCGTGGTGATCTGCAGCGCAGTCCGGCCGTCGAATGTGTTCAACCGGAGGGCAATGATACGATCGCAAGTCAGCTGAAGAACGGTGCCGATCACGCTCGAGCGGTCTCCTGTACATCACAGATTAGCGGCCTCCAGGTGGCGAGTGTCATCGACGGCGACTTGACAGTGCGGGAATGTCGCGCTTCGGGAGGCAGCGGGCATCTGGTCAGTGATCAGTCAGTCTGGGCTCTGCAGAAACGACTGGCTCGGGAGGAGGGCGTTTTCTCTGAACCGGCTGGAGTGGTGGCACTGGCCGGTGCCATCAATGCTGCTCAGACCGGTCTGATTCGTCGTGACGCTGTAGTTGTCTGTCTGGTGACTGGCTCCGGATTCAAGGATGATGCTGCGATTGATCGCATGATCGCCGACGACGGCTGCCCAATGATTGAGCCTGCTGCATTGAGCGAATGGTAGAAGCCCTGGCATGAAAGTATGAACAGATCAGGTGCCACACAGTAAGTGACACCTGATCTGAGTACGTGCGTAAAACTGCCGCACGCTTTTCACCATGCCGTCCAGCCACCATCGACCAGCAGGTTCTGTCCGGTCACATAACTCCCGGCGTCGCTGGTCAGCATCAGCAGTGGCCCTTTCAGCTCATGAGGAACTCCCATGCGTTTCATGGGGCTTTTGGTTTTGAGCCGTTCGACCATGGCTGACGGAGCTTTTTCGGATGGGAAGGGACCGGGACTCAGACAGTTCACTCGTACCTGATCTTTCGCCCAGTACACTGCCAGATGCCGGGTCATATGAATAATGCCTCCCTTCAGGGCGTGATACTGGACGGGGCTTGCCACACAGATTCCGTCGTAGGCGTCGGGGTATGAGCCCACAACACCATACATTGAACCAATCATGACGATGGCTCCGGGCGCCGAGCGGGAAACAACGTGATCTCTCATATGCCGGGCGAGCAGAAAGTAGCCCGTTGCATTCTGCAGATCCCGACTGAATGCCTCTGCCGTTACATTGGTCAGATCCAGGGCATGACCCTGCTGTCCGTTATTGATCAGGATGTCGACTTTTCCGGCAGCCTTTACGGCGGCATCAAACCCACTGTGAATCGAGTTCTCATCCAGCTGATCGAGTACAACAGCATGGTGCATCGCGTTTCCGGATTTTGGCAGTCCATCGGCTACTGCCTGTGCTCGGGCCAGATCACGGCTGGCAATGACAACACTGGCGCCCGCTTCCGCAAGCGCTCGAGACATCGACTGCCCCAGAAAACCACTTCCTCCCGTAATGAGAGCAACTCGGCCGGTCAAATCGAACAGGTTTTGAATTGTGGGTTCTGTCATACCTGGTTTCCATTTCTTCGCTTAACAAGCCGACATCTGATATTTGAAGTAAAATTGGCCCTGATCGCTGACCGGTCGAATCCCGTCATCATTTGGGCAACGCTGTCCGCGAATCACCACGATACAGGACAGCATTTCCAATGTGAATCCTCAGCTCAACTGCCGCTGAGCCTGTGCAACGATATCCACGCCAACTTTTTCGCTCCACGCCATGAGTAATCGGCGGGTCACAGGCCCAACAGTGCCGTCACCAACGGTCAGGCCATTAAAACGAGTGGCTGGCATGATGCAATAAGGTGTACTCGTGAAGAACACTTCATCGGCCGTGTACAGATCGTACATCTGCAAATGTGTTTCGCGAGTTGGGATACCCAGCGATCTCCCCAGATCCAGTACCGTCTGTCGGCTGACTCCGGCCAGACAGTTATCAACGGAGGGTGTGCGCAATTCGCCTTCGGCAACGACAAACAGGTTGCCACCTTTGTTTTCTGAAATGTTTCCATCAATATCCAGGATCACGCATTGTGCATCCGGATCGACGAGTCGTGCTTCGGCGTCAGCCAGCGTGTAAAAAAGGCGACTTCGATTTTTGATACGGGCATCCAGTGACTGTGCGGGAATCGCACGACTGATCGATGTGACGGCATGACAGCCTTCTGTGTAGTACTTCGCCCAGCCTCGCAAATCCATGTGGCTTGTAAAGATCATGATGGTCGCGGGATTGGACTGTGCAGGACTGGGGCCGGGCTTCATCAAACCTCGTGAGATGTTGTGAACGATCCAGCAATCGTCGTCCGGGCCCATATGGTTCAGATTTGACTGCAGAACATGCAACGTTGCCTGCTTCATTTCCTCGGGAGTCAATCCTGGATTCACGCGACATACTTTTAAGGAGCGGTACAGTCGAGTGATATGCTGATCAAGTTCGAAAGGTTCGTGTCGAAACGTTCTGGTGGACTCGGTAACACAGTCACCCAGCAAAACCGCACTGTCGAAAATGGAAACCGTCGCCTGAGACTCCGGTACCATTTTTCCGGAAAGATAGACCTGACGTTCCAGTGGCCCTGAACTGTTCATAGAGGTGACCCGTTGTTTGCTGACCCATACTCAAAAAGCATCTTTCCACGGAGCCGGAACCAATTTCGGAATGATAGCAGGGTCGCTGGAAATACTCATCATGAGCGAAAACAAAAGCGGGACCCGGCGAAAGCGTCGCTCGTTGCTTTACGGCGGGATTTAATCACCCAGACGACCGTGCCGGTTCTGCTGATTGTGCCGGGAAATCTCGTTTCGGGCCTGACCCGAAGTCGGGGATTACCTCCCATGGAGAGGTTCGATGAGCTACATGAGAGGAACGGCAGAGCGGGCTTCGTGTTCGAACCGGAGCTGATGACTTGTTGCCGGAGAGCGAGCTCGCCTTTGAGGCACGAGCAGCATTGATGGGACAGGGTTTATCGCATGCGTTTTCTGATACTCGATCTGCTGCGTGGATTTGCAGCTCTGTGGGTTTTTACATACCACTTTTCATTTTCTGACGCTTTCCAGTCCACGTTTCCGGGGCTGCACTCGTTTTTTAAACATGGTGACCTTGGAGTTCCCATGTTTTTTGTCATTTCGGGGTATTGCATTGCCGCTTCAGCCCGGAGTTCTATTCGTAATAAGACATCTGCGAGCGATTTCCTGCTGCGAAGGCTCCGGCGTATCTACGCGCCTTACTGGTGCTCAATCGTTGTCGTGGCATTGCTGCCGTTTCTCACGGAACTGCTGAGCTCCCTGAAGACGGGCACGTTCCAGATGCCTTCCGCAGAGCAAAGCATCAACTATGGTTTCCTGAATTTCTCGTTGCTTGAATGGTTTCGACTGGCAACGCTTACTCAGATCTTCTGGCCGGTTGACGGTGCCACAGAACTGTCTTTCAAATTCACGGCAATCAATGCGGTGTACTGGACTCTTGCGATTGAAGTGCAGTTCTATCTGGCAACAGCCTTCATTCTGAAGTTTTTTCGCTCATACTTCTACTCGGCCGTCTTCCTGCTAACAATGATCTGCCTGCCTGTCGCTGTCGGAAATATGCTGGCGCTGACGGGACTGTTTCTTCCCTGGTGGCCAATGTTTTCGCTCGGCATCCTGTTGTACGTTGTGCTGGAACGCGGATGGACACCAAACAGCATTTCGCAGCCCCTCAGAGTTGCAGTAGCCATTTTTATGGGGCTGGGCGCTTCAGTATTCGCGCTGACGAATACCGGGAGCAATCATGTTTCCACGGGAGCATTCGCGGCCATATTTACAGCCGGCCTCTGGCTTGCTAAACCACTGGACGACTGGCTGACCGCTGCCTCACGCCGTTCGTCAGTGTCTTTACTGCTGCAGCCTTTCATGATGCTCGGAACAATGTCGTACAGTCTGTATCTGCTGCACGGTTGCCTGCAGTTTTTCACGGCACTGTTTATCAGGCAAATCTTTCCAGCCAGCAGCATTGCATACGACGCTGGCGTGATTGGCGTAACAACTCTTCTCTGCTGGCCCTTCTACCACTGTTTCGAAGCCCCATTTTTCCGCCGACCAAACGTCAGCACCGCGGCAGTCAGGGATTCAGCCGCTGCGGCCGAAATCACTGAAGCAACCGAAGCCCAGTGCCACAAATTGAACGACAGCCAAACCGTACCACATGTCGGTTCTCGCTAAGAAGGGCGCGGTATCGCGGCTGCGCGGGGTTGGTGCAAATTAGGTGTACAATATTTTTGTGGCCGTTATACTTGTAATTACGGGCGTAAAGCTATTTATGCAGTACTTAAGTCGTTTCTGGGGACGCCCATCGCAAGGCTGCTGAAGTTGGGCACGATCAGGAGGCGGTTATGAGAAACAGTGAATCGCATGGGAATGATGGGAATGGGAATGATGGGAAGAATGAGAATAATGAAAAGCGACAGCATTCTTCCCATTATTCCCATTCTTCCCATAATAACCAGGCGTCCCATAATTCTTCGCCCCAATCCAGCCAGCGTCCCATCATCCCGCCTCGGGGCGACTACCAAACCTTGTTGTCTTACCAGAAAGCAGAGGTCGTCTATGACATCACGTTTCGTTTCGCGAACCGGTACCTCTCGAGAGGTGATCGGACGATCGATCAGATGATCCAGTCAGCTCGATCAGGCAAGCAAAATATTCTGGAAGGCAGCAAGGCGGGGACAACTTCCAAAGAGACGGAAATCAAACTGACAAACGTCGGTCGAGCGAGTCTGGAAGAACTGCTAGCTGATTATCGCGATTACCTGCGGGTCCGGGATCATCGAATCTGGGACAAGGATTCCAGAGAAGCCCGTTACGTTCGTGATCTGGGTCGGAGGTCTCCGCAGACTTACGATCTGTATCGTGACTTCATGGAAACTCGACCTGCAGAGGTGATCGCTAACATCGCGATTTGCCTGATCCATCAGACCAGTTATCTGCTGGACCAGCAGCTGAGAACCCTGGAAAAAGAATTCATCGAACAAGGCGGCCTGCGCGAACGCATGACTAAAGCCCGACTGAATAATCGCAGTCAAAGGCCAGGTGGTTAAGAGGCGTTCTTCCGCAAGTTTTCATGGGGATCGCAGTGATTTTCAGAAGTTAAGGGAGTTATGGGAAGTAGGGGAATGATGAGGGCTGTTAATTTGAATACGGCCAGTTCAAATGATGCTGCAGAAATTTAAACGTTGCCTGGCCATTGATGGTGTGCGGACCATCAAAAAACTCAATGGCAATGCGGTCATCCAGTTTCAGATTGCGGTAATGGCGACGCACTTTTTCAAACTCTGACGCAACCCATTCCGGAGGTGCTCCGCCGTCCTTGTATCCCTGCTCAACCATAAAAGGGCGAGGTGTCATGAGCATGGCCAGTTCCGCATAGCTGGCAAGATGTCCGAGATTCCATTCAGGAATTTCATATTCCGTCGTAAATGCATATCCATAACGTTCTTCATTCGTTGCGATCGTTCTGGCCCAGTCGGTGAAGTCACCGGAGCAGATGGACAGGCAGTATCGGTCAGCCAGTGGCGGGACTCTCATGGCTGTTTTTCCGCCATATGACAGGCCATAGAAGGCGATACGTTTGGGATCCACATTCGGAAGAGTGACGAGCCATTTGAGGGTTTGTTCGTGCTGGGCGATGATGTAGCTGAACAGTGAACGCCGGAGAGGATTCGCCTTTCGTTGAATTGAGCGAAAGCGGTCGCCGCCGCGGTATGGATTTTGTGGTGCATAAACGATAAAGCCCTGTTTTACCAGTTCTTCACTGAAGGCTTTGTAATAGCCGAAAGCGTGTGGCTCACGGCTGATCGTTTCCATCGCTGTCCCTTCAAGACCATGCTGACAGACGATCAGCGGGCGTTTTTCGGCATTCGAAAGATTCTTTGGCAGAAGCAGAATACCAGAGGCAATTACATCTTCGACAATATCGATCGCCACTTCGTACCCGGTATAGGATTGATTCTGCAGGACCAGCCGTGATCGCACATTTGGGGGAAGAAACGGCCCGGGCAAACGCCCGATGAGTTCGTCGTGCACCAGATCACGAAGAACATCACGTCGAGCGTTGTGTTCATCGCCAACTCCGCTTTGCTGCAGCCACAGAGCATCGCGCACGTGGGGGCTCAGACGAACAAGCTTCTGCACATGCGTTTGAAGTTCATCAAACTGCCGTTTCTCACGAGCAACGGTGTCATGCAATACGGAATGAGTCAGCAAATCAGTGCGATGTTCGGAATTCGTGGCTTCTTTAGCGCGTCTGAGTATACTGGTTGTCCACGGAAGAGGCTTTGAATTCGGCAATAGATTGAGTCCCATTGCCAGGGCAAATTCTGATGCTGCAGCCGAAGATCCGGCGGCCCCCAGGCCATCATCACCGCTGACAATCAGCGAAAGCGGAAGTTGCTGCTCGTCCTTGCGATAATACTCCGCAGCTCGCTGGAATTCTGCCTGAACAGAAGGCAGTCGATTGCTGCTGATGATTCCCGGCGCCGCGGAGGATCGTCGGCCATCCCGCAATTGCGGTGGCCCGCTGACTTCGGGTACTCGACAGGCTTCAATAATCAGTCGCCGGGGGGAAATCAGTCTGGCAAGCTCGGCATCGCCAAACTCCGTCAGTAATCCCCAGACATTCCGATAAACAGGCTCCTGCCAGATCTTTTCACGCTCGTCGAAGTATCCGCAGATGAGACTGGCTGTGATCCGAGTATCAAGAGCGGCGGAATACAATGCCAGTAAACCACCTTCACCGATACCAGCGACAGCGACCGGCAGGGCTGTGCTGCCTTGTGCTTTTTGACCACGCTGGCTCAGTTGTTCCAGCAGATCTGCAGCAGCCAGCACCTTCTGCACCTCATAGCCGATCACGTGGCGGCCCATTTCAAAGGCCTGCCGATAAAGAAATTCCCGGTGAGTCTGATTCGTCCACGTCACCTGAGGGTGCCCGGAGAACTGATCACTGCGACTGATCAGTGCAGGGATGACAATCAGACATCCGGATTCTGCCAGCTGTTGCAACATACTTCGGAAACCGGAAACCTCGGGACGATCATCCAGTCCGCACAACATCTCGGGCGTACAGTCCGCATCCGGCAGCGCGATGAGACAGGCGCTGACATTCTTCGGCAATAACAGCAATCCCTCGCCGGTCACTCCTTCAAGCACCTGCCAGCGAATCGCATGAACCGCAACATTGCCTGATCCTGATGTGGCCAGCAGCGACGGCTCATCCAGTGAGGCAACATACTCAAAACGATATTGATGAGGTGCAATTGCTGTCAGCCGTGTATCAGTCACACCAGTTATTGCAGCAAATCGCTGCCGCTGTTCCACCAGGTGTGGGTCAGCGGCAGTCGCAGAGCTGGCTGGTGGGCGTCCCTCGGCCCCGAGAGGCTTGCCTGTCAGGCGATTTAGTCGAGCCTGCTTCAGCGATTTCAGGCAGTGAAGATTGATGCCGTCGACCATCACCTCATCCAGAGGCTTTTGTATGGTGAGCGGAAGAGTACCTGGAAGCACGGGATCAGTTCCGCCTGCGAACAGGCTTTCCTGACCTGTTCCGGTAACGGTCAGACTGAACAGCAAAACGAGGCAGGCACAACTGCTGGATGATTTATTTTTTCGGGAGGCATTCATCGTGACGTTCCATTTTAAGCTGAAGTTGCAGCCACCAGCCCGACTCTGTCGCCATCGACGCAATGACATTTATCAGAGCTTTAACCAGCCCCGCTCTCGCTGCATTCTGAACACGCTGAGCGATTCCTCCACGGCAGCCGCCAGCGGAGTGTGAGGCGTATCTGGAAATGCCTGAAGGAACGGTGCAAATTCCAGGTCACAGATGAATGGGACGTCGGCGGTGCCGGCAGCGATTGCAAAGTTCCTGTCGAGCCCGATACGGGAGGCGGCAAGATGCATCAGGGAGATCATTTCTGCTGTGTCGGCCGTGTGACTCGGCAGTGTAAATACTCCATAACCACGAAACGGCGCCATTGTCGCGTTGCCAAACGCGGCGCCAACGTCAGGTGCATAGAGATAGTCCTGACGACTGCGAAACGGAATCTCAAACGGTTTCTCGAAGACCAGATGCTTCATCGCTGTCGTTGGCGATGCCGTCAATCCGGCATCGCGGCCGGGTCCAAAAAGTACACCCGGTCGAAGGCTGACGGTGGGAACACCGGTTTCCATAAAGAACATTCGGGAAATCTGTTCGCCAGCCAGTTTCCATGCTCCGTAAACATTCACAGGATTCGGTTCAGCCAGCATGGGAACTATGAGCCCCGGGTATGAACTGCGTGGCCCATAGACCGCAATCGAACTGGCAAATACAAACCGCTTCAGCGATTTCCGGCATGCTTTGATGGCTTCGAGCAGATTCTGAGTTCCTGCAAGGTTGATTTGCAGTCCCAGATCACGATGAGCATTGCAATCGGGTGTTTGAAGCGCGGCGAGATGCACGACGTGCGTTATTTCGTTGTCGGTAAGTACAGACTCAAGCTGCGGCTGACGTCGCACATCAAGCACAACACACCGGAGTCTGCTGAGATTTTCACCGTAAAAGAGCCGCTCCGTACGCTGCTCGCTCACGTCACGGCTGCCGATAACAATCGTGGCCGTCGTGTTCTTCAGCAGCCATCTGACGGTTTGAGCGCCAATGCAGCCATAGCCGCCGGTGACGAGTATTCGAACAGGCTCATGGACAGAAGTGGATTCAGTCAAATGAATTTCCCCAAAGTCCTGCACACAACATACCAATAGAACGAAATCGACGCTGAAGGCTGCAATAATTCTGACGGAGTCGTTTGCTTAGCCTTACTCCGACGCTCCGGCGACCGACATGATGTTCGGGGATCATTTGCAACCTCCTTTGAAAAGTCAACGCTGCAGTACTCTGGCTGCACCATTCGACGAAAGGTCTGCAAGTGACATACCTCGCAGTGTCTCTGCTCCTGCAGCGATTTTCAGCAGTCAGGACTTGTGCATACCCTTGTCATGTGTTTAACCTTGAATGGCAAATTGTGTCAGTTCAGGACACAGGACAGCATCAGTCCATTTGAATAGCGGCAAATTTCAGCGGCGATTTCGCATGATTCATGACTTAACAAAACAAGAGCGGCGACACATTCGGGAACTGGCGGGGCTCGCCTGGGAAAGAGAGCTGCGAACTGCCATTACCGTGCTGGGACAATCGATCAGGCAAATGGAAGCAGGTGATCTGAACCCGTTTCAGGTAAGCGAAATTATTCATAAGCATCATAATGGCGTTGCGAGAGAACTGTACTCGAAATATTCTCATTCCTTCACCTGGTACGCGGTCTGTCGTGCTCATATGGATGGCATATTGACTGATCGTGACATTGAGGGTATTTCAGACAGAATGAGAAGCGAAATGAATCGGATAACGGCGGATGCTATGGAGATGCAGCGAGAATGAGCTCGGCCCGATCCGGCTGGTGCTGATGGTCGTGCGCCGAACTTTGATATTGAGTGAAAACTGGCACCGGCAGACAGATGGAAGTCCCGGGGGGCAACACGAGATGACAGCATTTCTGGATTCCCTGTTCGAGAGTGGCGAGCTGTATGTCCCCCGACCAGATCAAACCGGCACGCCAGCATTTTTAGGGGACGGTCCATCATCGCCCGGCATCGCAGGTGTTGAAAGTGCGAATGTCTCTGAGCAGACCCGTACGCAGGGTACTGTTCGCAAAGTGCCTGGCAGATGGGAGCAAATCTGGCGGATGCAGTGTCCGGGTGATGCGCCACAGTTTTCCGTTGAAGTCGCCGACGGTGCTGCTCAGGTTGCCCTGGCGATTAGTCAGGCCATCGTTTATCGCGAAACCGAAATTGAAGAGACAATGCGAGTCATTGTCGGCGCAGGCTTTGCGCTGGATGGATTAATTGACGAATGCCCGTCAGCGCACTACAGCGTTGATCTCGTGTTTCGTTTTCTTCCGCAGTTGCTTGAGCGGGCTGAGCGGGTATCCGTTGATGACCCGCTTGCAGACCTGATCATTCGACTACTGCGACGATGGCCGCTTTCCAGTGTCGGAGTTCAGCGAATTCAGCTGACTGAAGTTCCATCGCCGTTGAGGCATCCCTCTTTATGGCGAATGTACATTGACCGGATTATCCAGCGGCGGGATGTTTCCCGACTGGTTTGCAGGGAAGTCAGTGATGCGGTGGCGGCAGCTGCCGGACCATTCGACCTGCTGCCGAAGGAGTTTCAAACGCGGGAGACACAATTCCCGCCTCAATAAATTCAGCGACTGATCGTTTCGAGTTTTGAATGGCCCTCGCTACATTGACTGGATCGTTGACGCAGCGACTGGAACAAAACGCAGAATTTGAAATATGACAGACGAAGACGGGCACAATGGAATTTTCATTGCCAACAGCCATTGAAATGGCAGCACGAGTACAGACAGGGGTGATTGATCGACTAAAAGAAGAATACGTCGGCAAGGACGAAGTGATTGATTTGCTGGGCATTTGCCTTGTCGCCGGAGAAAATCTGTTTTTGCTGGGGCCACCCGGAACTGCCAAAAGTGCGATCGTCCGTTCCCTTGCGGCTCGGCTGGATGGCCGCGTATTCGATTATCTGCTGACGCGTTTTACAGAACCGTCAGAGCTGTTCGGCCCGTTTGATATCCGTCGGCTGCGTGAAGGAGATCTGCTGACGAATACCGAGGGCATGCTGCCGGAGGCCGATGTCATCTTCCTCGACGAGCTGCTGAATGCAAACAGCGCGATTTTGAACAGTTTGCTGATGGCCCTGAATGAAAGAATTTTCAGGCGTGGTCGGGAGACTCGGAAGCTGGGTTTTGTCCTGACTGTTGGTGCAAGCAACCGACTGCCGGAAGATGACGCCCTCGCCGCGCTGTTCGATCGATTTCTGTTGCGGGTCAGATCGGACAATGTGCCGACCGAAATGCTGACCAGCGTTCTGGAAGCAGGCTGGAAGCTGCAGCTAGCCGAGTCGATATCTAAAAACACAGCCGAACGAATTTCCATTGAGCAGTTGCGTGCAATGCAAAACTGTATTCCGCTCGTCGATGTGAGTGGCGTGCGAGCCGTTTACGTTGGCCTGATCAATCGACTGCGGTATGCGGGAATTGAGATTTCCGACCGTCGAGCTGTGCGATTACAGCGGCTGGCGGCAGCGAGTGCGATCATGTGCGGAAGAACCGTCGTGCATGTTTCCGACCTTTGGGTGCTGCGATACATCTGGGATACGATGGAACAGATCGAAGTGCTGGCAAAAATCGTCAACGATGTATTGCGAAATTCCCCGGTTGCTGAATCAGAACACAGCAGTGCTGAGACAGGTGGCCGTCCGGCCGTTCATATTCGGGCGACCTCGGCTGATGCTCCTGTGCCCGAACATCTTTCCCGCGATCTTGACCAGATTGAAACACATCTGCGGGAAGCAGGAGACGATGCCAGCCAGAAATCCTGGCTGCGTGATCGGCTGGGGATGCTGCTGGCGCGAGTGGAATGGGTACAGCAGCGTGAGTCCCGGGACGCCCTGAAGGACCGCATACAGTCTTTGCTGATTCGGAGTTCCAGTCCTTGACAGGCAAATGGGCATTGCGGATTCCGGTCGAGCGAGCTGACCGGTCGGAGATGCTGCGGGCGATGCCCGATGTGCAGGCTGCCCGCGTTGAGAATACACTGTGGCTGCGCGGTACCGGACTGGATGATTCTGTATGGCGCCAACTGGCCGCTGTGGCGGATGGTCCTGTCTATCGGATTGATGAGGCAGGCCGACTTACACCGTATGGGCGATCTGTTCCAACCGAACGGCTTCCTGAGCTGAAATGGGACGCATTGCCGACATTGCTGGAAATTTCGCTTCCGACAGCTCGGCTCATTCAATTCCGTTTTCCTAAAATGCAGCTGCAGCTGATTCGCAGTACAGAAGAGCATGCGCCTGCACTGCTTTTGACAAATCGCGCCGAATTTGAAAGCTGGGCTTTAACCGCTCCGGAAATCCGGCTTCAGGCCTGTCGTTTTGCGGTTTGCCAGCCTGATCCGAGTTCCGGATCGGTCATAGCGAACGTCGGCGACACTCTCGTGGCAGTTCATGGAAATCCTCTGCCTGTACTGGCTGGGCGACGATACTGGATCACAGGTAATGTGGCTGTTCCACTGGGATTTTCATGGACGCCATTCGTTGATGAAGAAACACTGAACGCGGTGATGACAAAGGTGTCCGGCAGAGTCGTGCTCGATGCCGGGACAGGATCTCCCGAAAAACAATCGGTTTCCGCTGGCGACAGATCTCTGCCAGAGGCTTCCTGCATCTGGATCTGGCATGAGGATGGAAATGTCGATTGCATTCACGGCCGAGACTTTATCCCGGCTTCACGGACCAATGTACGAGCGACGTGGCCGAGGTGAGACGTGAAATTATTCACCAGATACTTTGCCGCTGATTTGTCGTCCTATTTTCAATGGTGCGACCATGGCCGTGAACTGTGCTGGTGCGACGGGACAACGATCGGGTTTCACGAAGAAATCAGCAGACTGCTGAATCGTATGGTTTCGGCTCGAATGTTTGCAGATTCTTCTTCGGTCGCTCTTGCGCTGGCGACGACCCGAAGCTCGTGGGCCATTGTTGCAGAACGTCTGACCGTGGCGGTTGAGGGTGTAAGGAATTCTGCCCGGCCCGACATTGAAGTAATTGCGGGGCGTCGCAGGGAAGTGACTGAATTCTGGAACGAAACCGTTCGAAAGCTCACATTACTGTCAACACTCGCAGCTCATCCTGATGTTTCGCCTGAACAGCTTGTGGAGGTTCTCGCAATAGTACTGGAAAAGCGAGATACCGGATACTCCATCAATGATCGCGAACAACTGGCACTGTTTTTCGAGCAGGGACTGCCGGATGACTGGGTCAGCCATTCGGGAATCGAAGAGCCTTTCAGAGATCTGCTGCTTCCGGAATCATCGAGCGTATTCCAGATGCAGTTGTCAGCATCAGACGCCGATGTGACAGGGCGGGCGGTTCTCCGAATTTTGCGTCTCGTTCGAACGGCGAATTCTCTGGCGGCTGCCATTCCCGGTGATTCGGTTGAAGAGCTGCTGGCGATTATCCGGTCAGGCATTTCGAATCCTGCGGCCATTCGTTCGGCTCCGGAATTGCTGCCGAAACCGACTGATCAGAGAATACAGGTTAAGCAACTGGTCAGTGATCTATTGAAAGACATGAACTTCAGCGCGCTGGCTCGGCTGACGAAACGCCTGATGGCTGCAGTTTCGCTGCCGCGACATCTGTCTGAACCGGATGAATTGCGAATAGGAGGTGTGTCCGACATTGCCAGTCGCGGACAGCTGGACAAGCTTCTGCTGAGCGAACTGGCGCATGACGATCTTACCCTCTCTGTTCGTCTTGCTCTAAATGAAGCCCTGTACCTGCGACGTGAATCGCCACCTTCGGCGCGGGTTTTCGTTCGCTGTGTCCTGATTGATGTGAGCCTGCCTGTCTGGGGAATTCCGCGTCTGTACGGCCTGGCCGTCGCTCTTTCGCTATGCGCCACCGCTGAACGGGAGATACAGATTCGATGTTTTCGCGGTGAGAATCGCAGCCTGGCGACTCTGACACTCACAACTGCGGACGGAGTGGCCGAACATATGGCAGCACTCAGTTGCCAGGCAAGTCCGGAAGCGGTACTTGAACCCTTCTTTGAGGCTGTACGCGAAGAGGCTGCATCGGCTGAGCCCGTGATCATCACGACCGGCGATGTTTTGCTCAACGAATCATTCCGCAGAAAGCTGGATGCGGCCTGGCAGGGAGATGTGTGGATTGTCACGGCCGAAAGAAATGGTCAGCTTCGGATTTTGCGGAAGACCCGGCAGGGGACGTCGCTCTACCGCAAAGTTCAGCTGCCGTTGAATGAAATTCTTGATGACGGACTGACCGAAGCCATCAGACAGCCCGAAATTGGGGTTGAGCAGCCGGCAATTGTCAGTCTGAGTCAGCTGCCGCTGCTGCTTATGCATTCGGTCAGAGCGGGACGGGTCTGGCACTGGGGCGACTGGACGGTGGGTGTGATGGATGATGGTCGGCTGCTGCTGAGTCAGCGCCGTGACCAGGGAGCTCGCGAACTGACAAACTGCCTGCCAGTATCAAAACAGGATCGCTGTTTTGTTGTCGATCGTTGCGGCGAAACGTTTGCCGTCATTTGCTGCGTGCACGACAGATCGGCGGCGACCCTGATTCAGATTCGGCGAACTCAGTTAACCGTTTCAACAACAGTCGTTGAACATCAGCTGAGGCAGGTGACCGACGTTCATCGAACTGATTCCGGTCTGCTGATGTTCGGTGTCGAAAACAATGGAGTACCGGCCTGCTGTTCAGTCGGCTACCCTGCGCCCCGATTTTCCAGCACACTTCCGCTGCCATCCTCGGTCGTCGAACGATGTGGACGAGTTGTGCGAACGGAAGATGGGGTGTGGCACGTGCTTGATGTTGTGATGACTGGAAGCAGTGAGCAGGATCTCCTGAGCGGCGCATTCAGCGCCAGCTGGTCCTTTCAGGCAGTTCCCGATCACCTGCAATCCATGCGGCAGCTGGCCGAGCTGACACCAGGTGATTACGTTGGGATGGATGACACTGGAAGGCTGATCGACCCCACTGACCCTGGACGCTTTTCCGGCATTGCCCGTTGCTGTAAACGTCACAAGCTGGTGATTGAGCGATTTTGTTCTGTATCCCTGGAAGGAGACCAGCTTGCGGTACAATGCGCAGGAATCAGTCAAACCGTGGCTTTTAACGTCAGGGCTGTCGGAGTGCCGCCCGAGTCTACCAGTGGACTTCTACTGGATGATTTTGATTCGGCTGAATTGCAGCTCGCCTTGCGACGAATCTCTTCGCATCCGCTGAAGCATCGTTTTCAGTTTGTCGGGACTGACGGTCGCAGGTTGCTGCTAAAGAGCGATGATGACGAATGGTACCAGATCGCATTCAACGTTTTGAATGACGGATTGCTGATGACCCGAACCCGGAACGTTCTTCCGACTCTGCAAAGCTACAGACTGACAGACAATTCCCAGGGAGTGGCGACCGGATATACATTGCAGCAGGCAACATGGCCCGGCGGGGGAAAGGCGTGGCTGGACAGCCGCGGCATGCTGCATCTGAAATCATCTGACCGTACTCTGCCGGAAATTACTCTGGTGCTTTATGATGGGCTGATTGCGGGATGGACCTCGAATGCCAGCGTCTTTGGTAATTCGTTGTTCATTGGGACGGATAACATGTTTCCCGGGTTGAGGCTGATTTCTGCCGCTGACGTCTGGCTGAAGGATCTGCTTCCTCTGATTGAATCACTATCATGAAATATATGATTCAGTTGCGGCACAAACCTGACCGGTCCGGCATGCCCTCGGTAAGTACGGAATCAGCCTGGTTGGACGATTCGCGATCATCGCAGCAACTTGACAGTCCGGCCGACAGTTCCGGGATTGCGGCAATGCTGTTATTCGGAACGACGCCGTCGGTGTGGCTGTCTTTGGTCTGCGAATGGAAGCTGCGAGTATCACAGCTGCGTTTTTTGCCTCTGACTGCCGCTTCGTACTCTGCCAGACTGAATCAAAGGTCAGACGATGCGGACGTTGCGCCGCCCGTTTTCCAGGTGTTTGCTGCCCTCGTCGTGGGCGATGAAGTTGGGCGGCATGCAGAGCGAATTCGGGGGCAGCGGGTAAACATGGCGGTTACAGATTGTCTGCCACCGTTGTTTTATTGCTGTGTTGCCGATCGAATCTTTCTGCCGGAAGAAGCAGAGTTGTTTCCCGCGATGAATCGAGCGGAGCTGACTGCCTTGTTGCCTGTGGAACAAGGTCACCTGCTTGTCTGGCATCCGTCTGCCGGGCTGATCGAATATGAATCGGATCAGATACTGTCCGCCGCGGACCTGCTGACCGGTCCGGTTATCGCGGACCATCAATGGGACGCGGGGCAATACGGTGACGTGATCAATGATCAGATTCGAAGTTTGAATGCCCTGGCAACACAGCAGGAATTACTGGACTTCATCCAGCGTGGCCAGGATGACATTGGGCAGAATGTGAATGAAATCGATAATGTCCCGCCAGTCCCGGACGAGGTAAAACTGTCAGTATTCACAAGTATGATGGATGCGGTAAGACGTCTGGCAGGCCAGACAGTGTTTCAGATCACTGACCGTCTTCCTGAAAGTCCGACCGGCAGCAAATTCCTGGGGCGACTGCATCAATGGGCTCGCGATCTGGTGAACGGATCGAGTGCCGAAACTGACCGTGACAGATCTGGAGCGGGAGGCACGTCACGGAAACATCGGCTTACAGTACAGCGTGAAAATGAAATGAAGCGGCTGCTGGACCTTCTGGAGAAAAATCCGGATGATGGGCTGCGTTATGCGATCCCTCTTTTTGGAGATGCGTCTCGCGGAGTGTCGCAGCCCACGGGGCGTCTCGCGGAACGCGATCCCGATTTTGATTTCAGCAGGCTGGGGCGATCGGGAAAGGGTGATACATGGAATCTTCCTGAACAGTATCGAATCAAACTGACGCTGCGATACCGTGAACTGGCTCAGCGTGAAGCTCGTCTGGGCAATCATCGTCGGGCGGCTTACATTTATGCTACTCTGTTGAATGAAATGCATGCTGCCGCGGCCGTACTGGAAGCCGGAAAGTTTTACAGGGATGCAGCGGCAATTTATCAGTTGAAGCTGCACGAGCCGCTAAAGGCGGCCGAGTGTCTGAGGTCCGGAGGTCTTTGGGAAGAGGCGGTTGCCATCTTTCGCCACTATGAGCGGTGGATGGACGCCGCACAACTTTACAGCCTGCTGAAACAGACTGAAGCCGCCAGAGAAATGTACAACAAAGAACTTCAGGTCCGCGTTCTGCAGGATCGTTTTTGCGAAGCTGCAGCAATTGCCCGGGAGCACCTGAAGGATATTGAACAGGCTGTCCAGTTACTTCGACAGGGCTGGAAAAGTAATTGCGAGGCAAAAAACTGTCTGCGAGAACTGTTGCAGCTTCTGGGAGACAGCGGGCAGCATCAGATGGCCGAATCGGTTCTGGAGGAGCTTACCAGTTCAGAGTTCTCCTTGATGCAGCAGCGAGTCGATGCAGTGAAAGTCTGCAGTGAATCTGCCAGTGGCTATCCCAGTAAGAGAGTTCAGGAGATTGCCAGGCGGCAGGTGTGGTTACTGGCCGCTGTCATCCTGTCGAGTTCATCGGAATCGGGATCCTCCGGAGCACTGGAGGCAGTTCGACGACTGGCCGACAACGACGAGTTGCTCCGGCGTGATACCACTCGATTTGAATTGTCGTTGCGGGCACACTCTCTTCAGATCAGACAAAGTGTAAAGTCGAAAGGTCCCGGGCGTACTCTTCGTGCCAAAGTTGTTGGGAAGATCCAGCCTGCCGGTGGATTACTGCTGCAGGCAAAAGTAATGCCGAAGGGCATGCGATGGTCTTCTGCGTTCGCATCTTCCACTCACGTTTTTTGCCTCGGACGTGCCGCCGAAGCAGTTGTTGTTGGTCGATGGATGCTGGGAGCAGTTTCCGGGAAGATGGCGATCCATGAAGGGGAGCTTGCCGTGGTACACCCGATCTTCGCGGAGAATGTCAGGCGATGGCAGCTGCTGGTCAATCCGGTAGCGTCTGAGAGAGTATTTCTGCAGAAACTGCCATCCTCACGTCGGTGGAACGATGCCATTCAGAATCACATCATACAACCATACTCGTTCATTGATGTCATTGGCCCACAGCCGGACATCCTTCTTGATCTGCAGATCCTGCCATCAGGATTCAAGTGGGTCCTGATTCTCTCCCAGGATGACGGACGACTGAGACTGGATGTACTGTCGCCAAAGGATGAAGGACGCCGTTCGTTTCCGTTGTATGGGATCACTGCAGGTCTGACGGAAACAGAACTGGCGTACAGCAGGCTTCAGGTTGACGGTCGACGTGTGCTGATTCTTGCAGGCGGGAGAATCTACAGGACCGAAATTCCTGCCGTAGAATTTCTGGATAAGCGCCCCGAACCGTCCCTTCAGTGCCATCCTCTGCTGGAGCTGGACTCCTATTGTCAGAGCATTGCCTGTTCTCCATCTTATCTGACCCCGCGTGTGGCAATTGGTATGGAAGAGGGAATATCTGTTATCTGGCCTGTATCCGGTGAAGTTTGCAAAATGGCGGGTAACCTGCAGCAGCCTTTGGTTGCTTTTACAGCCAACGGTCTGTTTGTGGCAATCTGCAGAAGATCAGGCAGGATTGAATGCTATCGGCTCGGCAACGGGAACGCTGAGCTGGTTTATGATCGGGATGTGAAACATGCGGTGGGAAAGCCAATTGACCTCATGCCCGGCCGAACCGCAGGGGAGTTCATGGTACTTTTTGAATCCGGTTCGCTGCATCAGATGCTGATACCGATTCGCTGAGGCGGACCGTGGCGGTTAGTTTCGGGCCAAACAGTCTACAGGCGTTATCTCGAAGAATCAGTCGTTTTTCATTATCCGTCAGGTCGGCGTAATCAATGCGGGCACGCTGCATGGCTGTGTGGTACAGGGGAGTGTCCGTTCCAAACAGGACTCGTTCAGCCCCCACTTCCCGTACGGCCCATTCAATCAGCCCAGGCGTAATCGACCGAGCGCTCGATGTGTCGGCAAACACGTTTTCGTGACGGCTTTCGAGGATTGCACGTACCTGGTGAGACAGATCGCCATCCCATCCACAGCCAATGTGGGCAAGAATGAGTCTGACTTCGGGAAACTCGTTGGTCCATGGGATAAATTCTGCGGCAAGACTGTTTTGTTCACTGCTGTGAGTCAGCATGATGGCCCGATGTCGGGCCGCGAATTCGAAGATTTCGCGTGCGTGTTCGCTGATCCTGTAGCCATGTTCTTCCGGATGCAGTTTGATGCCGACACACTGTGGCTGAGCCAGCATTGTGGCGGCCTGATGATATGTTTCGGACCGTCGCGGATCGATTACGACATACTGCCGGAGCCCGGGTGTGGCGGCCACCGCCAGAGATGCCTCCGTGTTGCCCTTCACCGCATCTGCCTGAAAACGGGGCTTCAGAGCCGACAGCGGAGAAACGATTGTCAGTTCGATATTGACCGCAGAGGCCCGCCGCACGACTTCAGCGGCATCTCCGGAATAGAGTGCGTCGGCGAGCTGGTTTCCTGTTTCGCCGATGTAACGGCCATAGTGTCCATGAACATCAATGGCGGAAATCTGATGAGTCGCGGTCATCTATTGTACTCCCGGTTTCAGTGACTGAGTTCAGGTTCGGATGCTGGCACCCACTCGGGCAGTCGTTCTCGCAACAACTTCACAAACGCATGAAACTCTTCGTCACTGGAACCAATATATGGAGGCTGCAGGCGCAGCGGGAAATCCGGGTGATACATCTTTTCAAACAGTTTGTCGTAAGATCCGTCGATCCGGTTGTCCGGGACAACGTCAAACAATGTTCTGAGCACCGTGCGGACTTCATGCTGTATTGTCACCATGGAATCAATGTCGCGGCGACGCCCGGCCTCCAGCAGCAGATTCAGTTTTGGCCAGTTCATGATGAAGGACGCCAGAATGCCACACTCGCCAAACATTGATCCGTAGACGTATCCAGCCTCGGACAGAAAATGCTGCAGCTGAGGCGCATCGAGCTGCAGGCTTTGAATATGAGAAAGCGAATCCCCGCAGTTTTTTGTGGCGACAAGGTTTGGATGAGCGTCTGCCAGCCGTCCGTATTCTTTTCCGCTAATCAGTTTTTTTGTTCGCATCAGGTTGTAATGCATAAACTGGCAGTCGGTATAACGACCGCATGTCAGATCGAAGAACTGAAACATCTCCTTTTCGTTCAGAGCACTCCAGCTCGGCAGAGAAATCTGAAATCGCTGAACACCAAAATCGCGGCAACGCTCGATTCGTTCCTGAATGGAAGCCAGAGACAGGTCAATCAGTCCCACCATCGGCTCAGCACCGCCCTTACGCATTTCCTCCGAAAACGCCTTTACAATCTGGTCGAACTGGCGGTCAGTGACTGCATAGCCCTCACCAGCCGTTCCAAACAGATACAGGTGTTTTGTGCCGATATCGATCATCCCACGGACGCTTCGACGAAAGATGGCTTCTGCAAACTGTCCGTCCGCATCCCACGGAATGCAGCAGGTCGCCATAATTGAACTGGGATATCGCTTCATTGCGGGTTCCTGGAGCCTGGAATACATGTGCGAATACTGAGATTGAGTTTAAACAGTGCGGAATGCGCTGTCACGTCGATTGTGCGAACTCTGTACACCTTAGCGGCACCGTTTTGGAAAACAGTGATTCAGGTGAACCTTTTCCGAAGGCACCAATTCACTCGGCCTGTCGAATCAGGTACTCTCTGAGTTTTCGATGCTTGTTGTCAATCATTCGGGTTTGGACCATTCATCATGGCGCTGAAACAGTTAAAAAGTGGTGGGGGCTGGAAGGCGATCGGTTATACGCTCAGAATGGCGAACCGCGTGGGCTGGTGGAAATTGTGGACCGCCATGCGCAGTAAAAATGCATGCAAGACCTGTGCGCTTGGAATGGGCGGCCAGATGGGCGGCATGGTGAATGAAGGAGGGTACTTTCCGGAGGTCTGCAAAAAATCATTTCAGGCAATGGTGTCTGATATGCAGGACGGGATTACTCCTGAATTCTTTCAACGCTTTGGATTTAACGAACTGCGAGCATTGTCGCCACGCGAACTGGAAATGAGCGGACGGCTTGTTTCTCCTGTTTATGCGGGTCCTGGTGAGAACCGTTACCGTGTGATTTCCTGGGATGAAGCGCTCGATCGGCTCGCTTCAAAATTGAAGGAGGCAGGGCCTGAACGCAGCTTCTTCTATGCCAGTGGTCGCTCATCCAACGAGGCTGGTTTCCTGCTTCAGCTGTTCGCTCGCCTGTTCGGCACAAACTACGTCAACAATTGTTCGTATTATTGCCATCAGGCCAGCGGCGTTGGTCTTGCGTCGGCGATTGGTACTGGAACGGGCACAATTCGTCTGGACGATCTGCATCAGTCCGACCTTTACATTCTTATCGGGGGTAATCCGGCTTCAAACCATCCGCGACTCATGCGATCTCTGATGGAACTGCGGCGTCGCGGTGGTGAAGTGATCGTCGTAAATCCCGCCAAAGAACTGGGGCTTGTCAATTTCCGCGTGCCCAGTGATGTGAGGAGCCTGCTGTTTGGCAGTGAAATCGCCAGCCAGTATCTGCAGCCTCATATTGGCGGAGATATCGCACTGATGACAGGAGTTGCGAAGGAAATTCTGTCCACTTCGGGACACGATGCTCGGTTCATTCGAGAATCAACCGAAGGCTTTGATGAGTTTCTGCAACAGGTTCAGAGTACAGCCTGGGAATCTGTGGAGCGGGATTCGGGAGTGACTCGGGCAGAGATTCAGAAAATGGCTGCCAGCTACATGAAGGCGAAGAATGTGGTCTTTGGCTGGACCATGGGAATTACTCACCATCTGCATGGCACCGACAACGTCCGGATGATTGCGAATCTGGCTCTGCTGAGAGGAATGGTAGGGCGATCCAATGCCGGGCTGATGCCGATTCGCGGGCACAGTAATGTGCAGGGCATTGGTTCTGTTGGAGTGACTCCGAATCTCCGAAAACAAATGCTGGAGCGATTTGAATCACAGCTGGGAGTTGAACTTCCAAAGTCCCCGGGGCTCGACACAATGGCCTGCATGTCAGCGGCCCATCAGGGAAAAATGGACGTTGCGATGTGTCTTGGCGGCAATCTGTACGGCAGCAATCCTGATGCCCGGTTCGCGTTTGATGCATTTCAGAAAATTGGCATGGTCGCAACAATGTCTACAACGCTGAATACCGGACATGCGTGGGGACAGGGACGCGAAACGCTGATACTCCCGGTATTGCCACGTGACGAAGAACCGGAACCGACCACACAGGAATCAATGTTCTCTTATGTGCGGCTGAGCGACGGCGGACCTGCTCGCTACGCAGGTCCTCGCAGCGAAGTCTCCGTTCTGACCTCGCTTGGACAAAGAGTGCTCAGCCATCAGTCCACACTCGACTGGAAGCGTCTCGAAAGTCACGACGCTGTCAGGCAGCTGATGGGGGAACTGATTCCGGGCTACGAGCCCATTACGGAGATCAGCAAAACAAAGAAGGAATTCCATATCGGCGGACGGCAGTTATCCGCAGGAACTTTTCCAACACCATCGGGCAAAGCAAAATTTCATGCCGTGCGGCTTCCGGTTCGGGAAACGCCTGATGCCAGTCAGTTTCGGCTGATGACCGTCCGGTCAGAAGGCCAGTTCAATACGGTTGTCTATGAGGATGAAGACCTTTATCGAGGGCAGGACCGCCGCGATATTGTGCTGATGAATGCAGCCGATATTGAGCGACTGGGACTTAGTACAGATCAGCCTGTGCGGATTACCAGCCGAGCTGGTGAGATGCGATACCAGAGAGTAAGGCCATTCGATGTACGTTGCGGAAACGTCATGATGTATTGTCCTGAGTCGAATGTGCTGATCCCGGGTGATGTGGATCCGGAATCGAAAACGCCCGCATTCAAGAACATCATTGTCACCATTCAGGCTGAGGCGTGAAGCGATGCGTGAGGTGACTGATGCTGTGTGTCCAGGATGCGGATGTGGGTGCGATGACCTGACGCTGGTGTTTGATGGCAACCAGCTTGAGAGCGTTTCCCCCGATTGTCCGCTGGCTCAGAGCTGGTTTCATGACAATGCCAGGGTTAGCGGGTCCACAGTTCAGATTGCCGGAGTCGATTCGAGCCTCGAAGCGGCTGTGACGAAAGCGGCTGAAATTCTGGAAAATGCAGAATATCCGCTGATCTATGGATTATCCCGCAGCTGCACATCGGGACAAAGGGCGGCCGTACGCCTTGCCGATCGACTCGGGGCTGTCATCGACACGACCGCATCGATCTGCCATGGACCGTCAATTATCGCTGTACAGAGCGTTGGTGAATCGACCTGCTCGCTGGGCGAAGTTCGGAACCGGTCTGATCTTGTCATCTACTGGGGATGCAATCCGGCGAGGACTCATCCCCGACATGCCGAACGCTATGCAGTCTTCCCGCGCGGGCAGTTTGTACCGGAAGGTCGCCAGGGGCGAACGGTTATCATGGTGGGTGATGCTGGCGAAGTTCAGGATTGCCGACTGGACTTAACGGGCTCGCAACCGGATTTGGTCGTTCCGATTCAGTCAGGAAAAGATTTTGAGGCCATTAATATCCTGCGTGCTCTGCTGAAGGGCATTCAACCGAATCCGGATGAGATGCTCAGTGCCTGTGCGATTCCCGGACTACTTCAGTTACTAGCAGACAAAATGAAGAGCTGCCGGTCCGGCGTGGTGTTTTTTGGTCTTGGACTGACCGAAACGTCGTTCGATAAGCCTCACGCACCGTCAGTATTCGGGCATGCCAATGTGGAATGTCTCCTTCGTCTGGTGGCGGAACTGAATGCTTTTACTCGATTCTACGCGAGACGCCTTCGAGTTCAGGGAGATGTCTCCGGGGCCGACACGGTATTATGCTGGCAGACGGGTTTTCCGTTCAGTGTGAATCTGACGCATGGATTTCCACGTTACAATCCTGGCGAATATTCGGCGATGAGTTTACTGGAACGCGGTGAACCTGACGCATGTCTGCTTGTGGGAACGGAAACGCTGCCCGCATTTCCACCGGGGGCGATGCGGCATTTGAAATCCATTCCAACAATTGTTCTGGACTATCCGGCGGCGGAGGCATTCTTTACGCCGAGTGTGCACATTACGACGGCACCTTACGGTTTGCAGGCTGGTGGAACGATTTACAGGATGGATGAAATACCTCTGCCGCTGCATGCTCATCAGATGCTGCAGCTTCCCACCGACGAAGATGTACTTCAGCAGTTCGCATCCGTGGTCAGCCCACGGCCTGCCACACAGTGACGCTCTATCCGAGCAATGCTTCCACCACGTGTCCGTGCACATCGGTGAGGCGGTAATCTCGCCCCTGAAAACGGTGTGTCAGCTGTTCATGTTTGAAACCAAGCAGATGCATAATCGTGGCCTGAAGATCGTGGATGTGGACTTTGTTCTCAACAACTCCAAAGCCAAGCTCATCGGTTTGTCCATAATTGCATCCACCGCGGACTCCCCCACCAGCCATCCACATGGTGAAACAATCCGGGTAATGATCTCGTCCCAGCACTTTGCTGGCTGCCGTTCGACCTTCTCGAAATGGCGTTCGACCAAATTCTCCACCGCAGATAATCAATGTATCGTTGAGCAGACCGCGCTGTTTCAGGTCACGGATCAGAGCGGCAATCGGCTTGTCCGTCTTTGCCCATTTATTTGTCAGGCCCTCAGTCAGACCCTCACCCGGACCAGTGCCATGAAAGTCCCAGCCCCAGTCGAACAGCTGAACATATCGAACACCCTGTTCCACCAGTCGCCGGGCCAGCAGACAGTTGTTCGCAAAACTCGATTCGCCGGGAACCGCACCATACTGTTCCTGCGTTTCTTTGGTTTCCTTTGAGATATCCATCACTTCAGGAACAGAAGCCTGCATACGATAGGCCAGTTCATACTGAGCAATTCGGGTCAGTGTTTCCGGGTGCCCCAGCTGCCCCGCCTGGATTTCATTCAACTGTTTCAGAGTATCCAGTGAACGCCGTCGCAGGCCACGATCCATTCCAGCGGGATCGGACGCATAGAGAACCGGATCGCCTTTCGAACGACACTGTACTCCCTGGAACACCGAGGGCAGGAATCCACTGCCATAGGAATTTGCACCACCGTTTGGCTGAACGCCACTGCTGATCAGCACCACAAAGCCCGGGAGATCCTGATTCTCCGTTCCGAGTCCATAGGTCACCCATGAACCCAGAGATGGCCGACCGGAACGAGGAGATCCTGTATAGATCAGCAGTTCTGCAGGAGCATGATTAAACTGCTCAGTATACATGGAATGAACAAAACACATTTCGTCCGCGATACCATGGAAGTTGGGCACCGCATCGGAAAGCCATGAACCTGACTCACCGCACTGCACGAACTTTCTCGGAGTCCCGAGCAGCTTTGGCACTCCCGAAGTGAACGCAAAGGTACGTCCCTTCAGAAATTCCTCCGGACATTCCTGCCCGGTTCGCCTGACCAGTTCCGGCTTGTAATCATAGATGTCGAGATTCGGAGGCGATCCTGTCAGGTGAAGATAGATGACTCGCTTTGCTCGAGCATCCATGTGCGGCTGGCGCTGCTCCATGGGATTCATCGAATTGATGGGGATATCGCCCGCTGCAGCAATGTCAGAACTTCCAGCCATTGTCGAGAGCGCGATTGCGCCGAGTCCAATTCCGGAGTCGCTCAGAAAATGGCGGCGTGTCTGATTCTGCAGAAATGAATTCATCGGATTCATCACGATTCTCCCCATCGCACTCGTAACATTCCAGACCGTACACGGCAGTCTGCAATACTGTTTGTACTTAAAACCTGTCCAATTCAAGGGTTTCGATGACTCCATAGTGCGCAATTGCAGACAGATATGCAAGAGAGGCTCGGCATTTGGGAAAATGCCGAGCCTCAATCGGTTACGTTTTACTGATCCCACAAAGTTCTAAGCACCGGGCTGGGACTGAGCGACTTCCGGCTGAACTGTTCGAATCGCGATCTTTTGCGGCTGAACTTCCGGTACTCGACGCAGTTTCAGCGTCAGAACCCCGTTGGAAAGTTCCGCTTCAATGGCATTTCGATCGACAGGTTCCTGCAGACGCAGAACTCTTCGGAAGCTTCGAAACACTCGGTCGTTGTAGATTTCCTTGCCTTCCGACAGCTTCTGAGCCTTACGTTCGCCCTCAATGATCAGATGATCATCATGCAGGCTAACGTTGATATCGGATTCACGCATTCCGGGGACATCGAGCTGAACCGAGAAGTATTCGGGAGCTTCGACGACCGTGAGCCCGGCGAGGCCTGAATCCCCTTCAAGTCCCACTTTGCGCTCGAAATCTCGCCGCAGTGCCAAAAACGGGTTACTCGCAGACAAAAGTGATGTGTTCCAGTGCATTGCAGTGTCCTTCTTTCCTTATCACCAATCACCGCGTGCAAGGGACGTCACACTGACGTTTGCAGCTTCTTGCAGGGCTGCTCCCCTGTTTAGCAAGCTTCATGCCAAATGCTATAAGAAACGATTAACTTGTTTATCAGTAACCATTTAAGAAATTTCAGCAGGGCTTTCAACTCAATCGCTGTGGCCAATATGGCAGCCTTCTGTCTGCGTGCCAGGCAGTCATAGTGGCAGCTATGGTCATTTTGGCGTGTTGTGGTTTCGTGGACTGCCATAGCGGCTGATAGTAGCATTGGTGCGAGTGACAGGAAGGAGATCTGCCGAATGGATGCCACAGTCGAGAGTGGGCATCCGACCTGTCGAATGTGATGGGCGAGTTCACCCACTTTGCTGCACTGGTTCTCAGGTCTGGTGAGGCTCATGAGAATTTTTTGAGACACTTCGGGAGTTCCCGTGTCATTTATTCAACTCGGTCCTCAATTGTGGCATACGTTTTGCGACCACTGGATGAGACCTCGGTTTGCCATTCCAGTGAGGTAAAGAAATGTTAAGTGAAAACCAGCCAGCCAGCTTCTCTGGTGTCGTTGAAGCAGACAGACGCCTTTTCGAACCCGGCGAGAGAAATTTGGCACAGATGCTGAAGTGTGACGCAGTGCAAGCTGGAAAAAATGGCAGTCTGCAGGCAGGTACGGCAATGATTGCTGCAGGATTGACGAGCGAGACGAAGGAAAGTTCGCCTGAGCCGAGCACTCGTTTGTTGCATCCCCGAGTCTGGGCCAGCCTGAGTGAAGGAGTGCATCAGCGATTCAGGGCCATCAACGCATTCCTTGATGAAGTTCTGACTCAAGCTACTATGCCGGAGTTTGTGCATTCCTCTCCTGTCGCTGCGCAAACTTTGACCAGAATTTCTCGCACGCTGCACGGTTTGAAGCCCCTGGGAGGGTCATGGTGCTGGCTTGTATCGACGGATCTGTATATTGACGAATCTGGCGGGGCCATGGTTCTGGATCATAATCTGGCGTGCCCGGTTGGTTTGCACAGGATGTCCGAACTTGCAGCACAGGGTGGGGCGACCGAGCTGGTGGATCGCTGGGTGAGCCGCCAGCTTCAGCCAATTTTGCCTGGCGCTCGAAGCAAGACGGATCGCGCTCGAATTGCGGTCCTTGATTCCGGCTCATTCAGCCCGGCATTTCGGGAAAACGAGTATCTTGCGACTCGAACGAGCGGCATGCTCGTTCGTAACCGAGATATTGTGATTGATTCCGACGGGCTTGCTGTGATCAATCATGGGCAGCTTGAGAGAATCGATTTGCTGGTGCGTCGTCTGGACGACGATCTTCTGGATCCAAACTGTTTCCGCCCCGATTCGCTCGTGGGTGTTCCGGGTCTGGTGCGAGCTTGTCGCAACGAGCGTGCTGCGGTACTTAATGCCCCCGGCACTGGGATAATGAATCACCGGGCGATCAGTCGTCTGATTCCGACGATGATTCAGCATTATCTCGGGGAGCAGCCTCTGTTGAATTCCGTAAAGACTTTAGTTTGCGGAATTCCGGAAGAACGAGATGAAGTTCTGGCGAATCTTCGTGAATTCGCTGTCAGAACGATCGATCCGCTCCATCCTTCGCGGCCATTCTTTGGTCCGGCAGCGTCGTCGGCCGAAATGACGGCGATGGTTGCCAGGCTGTTAAAAGATCCATCAGCCTTTGTAGCGCGGCCATTGTTGAGCGCATCCGGTGCCTCATCAAAGTCCACGCAAACGGTACTTCCGGAATCGATGGATGATTTTTCCCAGTCGGCCGGTCCGCGAAGCGGTTTCAACGTTCGAACGTTCGGCGGTCTTTCGGACACATTCCGTATGCTCCCTATGGGTATCGGCAGGAAGGCCCAGCCGGATGGCGGAGCCACCGTTGCGATCATCAGCGACCCAACAACGTTTCTTGTGCATTCCTGAGGCTGGCGTCTTTAGAGTCAGTGTGGCGACGACCGTCATTTTTGGCTGAATGATCGATACCGGCGGAAAAAAACGGAAAATCCTTCGAGTATTGGGCGAACGACCTGGTCGGAAGTGGACGAATCTATCGGTGCTTCCGATAATCCCCGAAGCAGGGCAGACTGCATAGTCTGTCCTGCTAATCTCACTGAATCTTCTGGTTCAGATTTTCCGGGTTGAATACTGAGGTCAACGCTGTGGCAACTGTCACTGAATCAACCGGCCATCCGTATGCGGAATGTGATGAGTTCGTCGATTATCAGATTCAGGTAGCTCGTGAGCGAATCAAGTGGACGGATTTGCTGACGGCATCTGTGCTGGCAGGATTGTTGCTTGTCGGTTACGTGCTGTTATTCACGATCTTTGATCACTGGGTGGTTGACGGTGGTTTTCAACCGTGGACACGTGCTCTGATGCTGGGGGTCGTGCTGACTGCCTGTGCCGCGATTGTGATTCAGTATGTGATCCGTCCATGGTTTAAACGGGTGAATCCGCTGTTTGCAGCCCGAATGCTGGATCGGTCCGACACGGACCGAAATGGCACGCTGCTCACACTGGTCGATATGAAATCGTCCGGCCGGGTATCCGACAGCGCGATGATACGAACTCTGGAAAAGAGAGCTGCCGTCCGTTTGTCTGAAGTTCATGTTGACGAGGTGATCGACCGGACTCTTCTTGTTCGAATGGGATTGGCACTGTTTACTCTTGTCATTGCCACATGCATTTATGCAGTTGTCAGCCCGAAGGCGATAAGCCTGCTGAGACCTTTGACGCTCTCCGGCACTCAGGTGGCAACTCGTACGGTGATCCGTTCAATTCGCCCCGGGGATACGACTGTTCCTTCAGGATCACAACTTGAAATTATTGCCGATCTGACGGGCGTAATTCCGGAATCTGTCACCGTCCTTTATTCCACCGCAGACCAGCGCTTCGTCAACGAACAACTGACGATGCGATCGACCGAAGACGCCGGCCGTTTTCGTGTACTGCTTGTTGGCGAACAGGATCGTGGAATTCGACAGTCGATGACATATACGGTTGTGGCTGGAGATGCCCGGTCGGAAGAATTTCATATCACGGTAAAAGAACCTCCCGCGGCAGAAGTGACGGACGTCAGCTATAAGTATCCGGATTACATGGCGCTCGCCGACCGCACCGAGAACTCAGGTAACATTGATGCGTGGGAGAATACGGAGCTTACGATTCAGGCCACTACAAACGTGCCGGTCGAAACGTCCCTGCTGCAGTTCTCCGATGATGCCACATTTACAACAAAAGCCGAAGAACTCCCGGTGACTGTCAGAGACCTGAATCTTTCAGTGCAGTTGACTCTGACAGCCCGTGAAGATGGATCTTTCCCTGCTTTCTATCGTTTAATGGTTAAGGATGCCGAGGGAAATCAGGATCCCGATCCTACGGTATATTCAGTTCATGGTCGAAAGGATCAGCCGCCTGTGATTCGGCTTGTGGATCCCGCACGAGACCTCGAGGTTCCGGCAAACGCCGTGATCCCACTGTTGATTGAAGCAGAAGATCCGGATTTTCTTCTGCGGTCTGTATCTCTGCATTACGAAGTGAACGGGGTTCCGGTTGATCCAGCCGAATCTGTCTTCGATGCATTTCAAAACGGTCTGCAGAAGAAGTGGGTTGGAACCTGGGACTTTCAGCTGGAGTCGCTGGGTGTTAAACCTGGCGACGTGGTGAAATACTATCTTACGGCTCGTGACAATAAACCTCCTCTGGGCAATCTGTCGAGAAGCGGCGAGCTTCAGCTGATCATTCTGGACCCTGCATCAAAGCAGGTGATCGATGAGCAACTTGCGCAGGATCGGGAGATTCAGAAACAGCAGCTGCGGGAACTCAACGCGGGTGCTCAGCAGCCGACTGAGCCTGGCGACGACAACGGTACTGATCCGGACAGCAATCCTCAGCAGGTAAAGGAGCAGCCCGCAGGCGAGGCAGCATCATCCACAAAAGACGAACAGTCAAATGAAAGCACCGGGAGTGAAGCGGGTTCAACAGACAGTCAAACGCAGGCTGCGAACTCTCAGGAATCCAACAAGGGGCAAAGTCCGTCAGAAACTCCCGCTGCAGGTGATATGACGAAGTCCGGGAACGAGCCCGCATCCAAAACTGGCCCTCAGAATTCTGACAGTGGCAAGAACGAAACTTCCTCTCAGAATAATTCTGACAATCCGAATCGTTCTGAAAAGCCACGGCCCGCGGCGGAAGAGGACGAAGCATTGGAAACGCTTCTGCAGCGATATCAGGAACCTCAAAACCGCAATTCTGGTAATGAGCCATCCGAGGATCGCAGTCAGCAAAGCGAAGCGAATGAGCAGTCTGGCGAGAAGCAGTCGGGCGAGAAGCAGTCGGACGAGAAGCAGTCGGGCGAGAAGCAGTCGGGCGAGAAGCAGTCGGGCGAGAAGCAGTCGGGCGAGAAGCAGTCGGACGAGAAGCAGTCGGGCGAGAACCAGTCTGGCGAGAACCAGTCTGGCGAGAACCAGTCGGACGAGAAGCAGTCGGGCGAGAACCAGTCTGGCGAGAAGCAGTCTGGTGAGAACCAGTCTGGTGAGAACCAGTCGGACGAGAAGCAGTCGGGCGAGAAGCAGTCGGGCGAGAAGCAGTCGGGCGAGAAGCAGTCGGGCGAGAAGCAGTCGGGCGAGAAGCAGTCGGGCGAAAAGCAGTCAGGTGAGAAGCAGTCGGGCGAAAAGCAGTCGGGCGAGAAGCAGTCGGACGAGAAGCAGTCGGACGAGAAGCAGTCGGGCGAGAAGCAGTCGGGCGAGAAGCAGTCGGGCGAGAAGCAGTCTGGCGAGAAGCAGTCGGGCGAGAAGCAGTCTGGCGAGAAGCAGTCTGGCGAGAAGCAGTCTGGCGAGCAGCAGTCGGGCGAGAAGCAGTCGGGCGAGAAGCAGTCGGGCGAAAAGCAGTCGGGCGAAAAGCAGTCGGGCGAAAAGCAGTCGGGCGAAAAGCAGTCGGGCGAAAAGCAGTCGGGCGAGAAGCAGTCGGGCGAGAAGCAGTCTGGCGAAAAGCAGTCGGGCGAAAAGCAGTCGGGCGAAAAGCAGTCGGGCGAAAAGCAGTCGGGCGAAAAGCAGTCTGGCGAAAAGCAGTCTGGCGAAAAGCAGTCTGGCGAAAAGCAGTCTGGCGAAAAGCAGTCGGACGAAAAGCAGTCGGGCGAAAAGCAGTCGGGCGAAAAGCAGTCGGGCGAAAAGCAGTCGGGCGAAAAGCAGTCGGGCGAAAAGCAGTCGGGCGAAAAGCAGTCGGGCGAAAAGCAGTCGGGCGAAAAGCAGTCTGGCGAAAAGCAGTCTGGCGAAAAGCAGTCGGGTGAAAAGCAGTCGGGCGGTAAAGAGGGCGGTAAAGAGGGCGGTAAAGAGGGCGGTAAAGAAGGCGGTAAAGAAGGCGGCAAAGAAGGCGGCAAAGAGGGCGGCAAAGAGGGCGGTAAAGAAGGCGGCAAAGAGGGCGGCAAAGAAGGCGGTAAAGAAGGCGGTCAACAGGGAGGACAGGAAGGCGGCCAACAGGGAGGTGAGGGCGGTGAAGGAAGCGGTCAACAGAGCGGAAAAGGCGGAGACGGAAAGCAGAGTCCTCAAGAGGGCCAGGGTCAGCCGGGAGGTGCGGGCAAGGGAGGTGGAAGTTCCTCAATTGGCAAGAATGCATTCACACAGTCGGATGATGACGCAGACAAGGTTGCGGGCGACGGCCAGGCTCAGGGTAGTGGTGAGATGTCCGGCCAGGGCACGCCCAGAGATTCGGCCGGTGCTGCCACTCCGAATTCGAAAGATTCAGGAAATGCAGACGATGCTGCCAAAGCAGCCGATCTTGTTTTGAAACGTCTGCAGAAGGATCTGGAACGCGGTGAGGTGGATGAGGATCTTCTGAAGCAACTGGGATGGACTGAAGACGAACTCAAGTCGTTTGTGCAGCGGATGCAAAAGCAACTGGAAGAACGGACCGAGTCGCAGCAGGAGCAGAAGGAGAAAAGCCTCAGCCAGCGAAGCTTTGAGGAAATGCTGAGAAGTCTGGATATCAACAAAACGGGCTCAGCACGAAAGGGAACATCTGCGAGAGACCGGGAACAGCAGGATACGACAGTTCGACAGACGACCCCACCGAGTCGTTATCGCGAACGATTCAGAATGTATCAGCGAGATATTTCAGGAAATCAGCAAAAGTCGCAGCCTGTCACGCCGTGACACTGATTCAACAACAATTAAAGTGCGTATCAGGATCAAGCCGTGTCTGACTCCAGAGAAATGCAACCTGGCATTGATCGCCGAACGTTGCTACGGAACGCCGCAGGTGCCGGTATTGCCGTGATCAGCGGTGCAATGCCGGCCGGAGCATCCGCTTCTTTCGAAGCTGTTCGGTCGGACGCAGTCATCGAGGAGAATCGTCTCGACGGTACGCTGGACTGGCAGCTGAAAAATGTTCGAATCGAAGCGGCCACACGATATCGTTCACCGGCAGTCGAAGGCTATTGCTCGCACACCAGTGTTCGTCCGGGTGAGCTGCTGAAGATCATGGTCAGCACAAATCCGGCAAGCGAATTTTCGATCGATATCTTTCGACTTGGATATTATGGAGGCAAAGGAGGAAGGCTGGTTCAGGAGTTGGGAAACTTTCGAGGGCAGGTACAGAAAGATCCTGAAATTGGTCCTGACCGACTGCGAGAATGTCAGTGGGAGCCGGCTGTTGAGTTCCGCATTCCTGAAAACTGGCTCAGCGGTGTTTACGTTGGGAAGCTGACCGCCAGTCGAGATGGATTTCAGAGCTACGTCATCTTTATTGTACGGGACGACAGGAAGTGTGATTTTCTGTTTCAATGTGCTGATTCCACGTGGCTGGCCTACAACCGATGGCCCGATTCTTTCGCTCTTTACGATGATGGAAAAAAAGAATGGTACATTGGTCCGGGCGTCCAGGTCAGCTGGGACCGCCCCTACGCGAAATACTGTCAGGTAATCGATAATCCTCTGTTCGTTGGCTCCGGCAGCTTCATGCTCTGGGAATTTCCACTGGTCTTCTGGATGGAGCAGCAGGGGTATGACGTCTCATACATCAGCACGGTGGATACCCATCGCGACGGTGTCGGATTACTTCGATCAAAGAGTTTTTTGTCGGTGGGACACGATGAATACTGGTCTCTGCAGATGTACGAGAACGTCCGGCATGCCATTGCCCAGGGTGTCAGCGTTGCGTTTCTCAGCAGTGATACGTGCTGGGGGCTGATCCCATTTCTTGCGGGAACCACCGGACAGCCCGATCGCATTATCACCCGGATCGGACAGTTTGGACCTCTGGAACCGGATGCTGTGAAAGCGTACCCCGAGCTGGCCAGGTTCACCACTTTTGGACCAACAGAAGCGGATATCATCGGTGCGAGGAATGTTTATCCTTACAGCGGAAGTGCCGACTGGATCTGCTCCAGCGAAAAGCACTGGCTGTTCCGCGACACGGGAATGCGCAATGGGGATGGAATTCCCGGCCTTGTAGGATTCGAATGGATGGGCGCCCCGGCAAACATCCCTGGCCTTGAAGTCGTTGCCAGAGGCCGGGTTGGTAAAGGGGCACTTGAGCGAGAATACACATCCACAATTTACTCAGGACCGAAGAATAACGTCATCTTTAATGCATCCACAATCTGGTGGGCTGACGGACTGAGTAATCCGCCAGGTTATGTGACGCCGTCTGCACACGGTTTCGCACCCAAAGGTCCGGATGCGAGAGTGCAACAGATAACGAGTAATCTGTTCAAACGGATGCGAGAAACCTGACAGACTCTTCCAGCCGGACGTCATTCACGTTCTCACCCTGCCATTATGGACGTCGGGGATCGGAGAGTGCACGTCGTCGTTCGGGGCGGGTTGCCTTCCACTCAGCGGCCGCAGACTCTCGCTTCTTGTCTGCAGGTGACTTGTCACCATCCGGATTCTTCGTTGAAGCACCAGCGGACTTTGCGGGAGTTTCTTTCGTACCAGTTTCGTCAGTTGGCGATCCCTGCAATTCGGAACGCTCCGGTGGTCGAGATTCGGACGACGACACCGTTTTGGACTGAGACATCAATGGTGTCGCCACAGGCTGCCCACTGGAAAAGATCAAGAGATTCGGCACGCTGGAACTCTTCTGCGTTCTGGGTCCGACGATTCTTACAGGTGCCCGTGCACTTCTGACTTCTGTCACTGTATAAGAAGATTCCTCAGCACTGGGATTCGGTGCCACAGAGGAGACAGCGATAAGGTTTTCATCCAACGGAATCGGCTTCAGAGAAGGGAATTCGGACTCCTCTGTGACGCCGGCAGTGCTCGGATTCTGAAGATTGCTGACGTCGAGGACCACGGTCTTCCCCTGCGTGGTCAGATCAGGCTGTAAAACAGACGGGTCTTCCGGTATGGGGCGGTCGGACTCTGAAACCGACGACCTGACTGGCAGGCGTCCTGCCGTCAGAGCACTGTTGCCGGGACTAATTTCCGGTTCGCCCGAATCGGCAAGTATAGGTTGTTTGTTCGTCCCAGGTATCTGCAGTGACGTGTCCGCATTTTCTGCAGACGGTTCTTTCGGACCATCAGAATCTTTTTTGGTATCCGGTGTCGAGGGATCCTCAATATCCGGAATCGTGAGTGGCACCGGAATGGGGTTTTCACCGCTGTTTTCAGGTTTGGTGGGAACATTTTCCGCAGGTTTGGTTCCGGTTGCTGGATCCTGGCCCGAGCTGTCTGCTGGAACGGGTACAGGTTTCTCTGTCGGCTGGGGCACAGTGGCCGGATCAGCAGGTTCCGTATTGGCTGGTGGTGATTTGTTTTCGGCACCAGGTATGACGACCGTTTCGGCCTTTGGCGACGGAGTTGTTTCTTTTTTGGTTTTGTCGTCCTTACCGGTTGATGCTTCCATAGTCCCGGCAGGCCTCGGCTTGACCTCTTCAGCTTTTGGTTCTTTGGTCTTTATCTCTTTCGGGCTGGAGATTGTGCGAGTGAGTTCAGGGTCAACCGCCAGTTTTTCAGCTTCAACAGCCGGTGCCACGCGTTCAAGATAAATGCTGAGTGCGTTAACTGTATGGTACAAGGGCGAGCAGCTGACGTATTCGTGCCGATTCTTCATCAGATCATTACAGGTTGCTTCGATAGCCCGACGGATCCATGGTTCAGAGAGTTCTTCCTGAGGCATGGCGATCATCAGGAATTCCAGGACATGGCCCGCGCTTGCCATGCGTTTGTCAAAGTCCTGCTTATACTCTCTGCCGCGAAAGAAATTCGAAGACAGTGACCCGTCGGAGTTTTGCTGGGTCCTCGCCGTATAGATGTATTTGCGAATCTTGTGTTCCGATTCCAGCCAGACTCCCCGAAGAGGAATTCCCTTTCGCAGATACACGTTTCGTGCGTGTGCGAGCGCGAACAGGCCATGGGTACCGCCACAGGGAGCGCCCTGTAACGGCTTATCCGTCTGCATCTTTACAAGACGCTCAATGCTCCACGATTCACCCTTATTATTTCTCCATTGCGCTTCAGGAGGCAGATAGCGACTCAACGCCCAGAGAGTCCAGGTGATCTCCTCTTTCTCGTTCACAGTTTTCTGTGCATTCGTCAGCATATCGCGCATCGTGATGCGTCCATTGGCTGTCCCGAATTCGTGGTCCAGCGACAACCCGCTCATTGAAAGAATGGCCAGAAACTGATTGATATGCCCTTCAAACGCATAAGGCACACTGTAAGGATGTGCCTGTCCGCCGTAAGCAGTTCGTTCGAACCAGTGTTCTCCCCGAAAGACCGGCCCAGTGGATATCCAGTCGAGCCCTGAAATTGTCTTGTCTTCGTGGGAAATCAGAAAATCCTGCCGCAATGCAAGCATTCCGTGCATGATTTGCCAGGGAGTGTGAACTGACGTTGAAAGCAGACGTCGCCGCTGGGCTTCCCGTGTTTCAAAACCAGTTTCACGAGTGGGTCGCTGGTCTCGATAGAGCGGGTGGAGATTGAGCGTACCGACGGCTTGTCGGAAGAATCCGGAAGCAGGATCCGGGGCTCAGCCACGGGAGAATTCAGTTCATTGGGAACCTCATCCTCCGCCGCCAGATTCGAAACTCCTGCCAAACAAAGCAGCACCGGCAGAAAACGCCGACATCCTTGCATCACGGCACCAAACCTCATTTGAAGATCTCCAGACCTCATGTCCGAAGGATTTTGTCCAGTTTCCGAGGAACTATCGAAATGCATGATCAATGCGACCGCCAGGCCGCATCCCCTTTCAACTTGTCCTGCCTGTAAACCGGATTGTTCAATTGCCCGCCCAATTACATTTTCGTCTTCTGTCCGGTGTTGCTTGACGTCATCATGTTCGTCAGAACCGGAATCACCGTTACGATCAGGACGAGTGCCCTGTCTGGAGGAATGGGTGGTTTGGGAACCTGCGATCTTATGGGGATCTTTCCTGATTTCTGTGACCAGGGGTATGACATTTGCTATTTTCAGGGAGATTTTGTTCAGTGTCACAGCTTCGATTAATACTGGCCAGTTCTTCACCTTACAGGCGTGAATTGCTGAGCCGCATTATTACGGAGTTTGAATGCCATTCGCCTTCGATCAACGAAGGGGCGTTTCACGCCGCGGCTGCCAGTACAGCTCAACTGGCCTGCACTCTTGCGACGGAAAAGGCGTCTGTGATCGCTTCCGCACATCCGGACGCGATTATTATCGGCTCGGATCAGGTTGCCGATCTTGATGGGCGCGTTCTTGGAAAACCAGAGACGATTGAAGTTGCGGCAGAACAGCTGGGAGCGCTGTCCGGAAAATGGCACAGGCTGCTCACTGCAGTTTGTGTGACGGGCGGCAATCGACAACATCTGATGCTGAATGAAACTCGGCTGAAAATGCGGTCGCTGTCAACGCAGGAAATCGCCCGATATCTTTCGAGCGATACACCTTTTGATTGTGCGGGCAGTTATCGGATCGAATCTGCCGGAATCGCACTGTTTGAAAAGATTGAGTGTGATGATTTCACGGCAATTATCGGCCTGCCACTGATCACCCTCGCCGATGAACTGCGATTTCGTGGGTTCCGGATTCCGTGAGACCTCTATACATACACTGCGGCCAGCTGACGGAGGGGTCGTTAGAGATGCCTTTTGAGACCAATTCAGAGTCCGGCGAGAGAGGTCGTCTGTGATTGAGCGTGAGCCGGGAATTCAGCCAATTGAAAGTTCGACATGCGGTTGTACACTGGCGTTCAAACGAACGGGGCGAAAGTATCAGCCAGCTGCTGCGCTGGCCGTTATTGACGGCTTGAAGGTTCAGAGTTTTACCGGAGTATGCGAGTATTATCACGCATACGCGGCCGAGCCGGGTGGAGTGTATCGCGTCGGTGTTGGTCTGTTTTCGGAAGAAGAATCACTTCCCTCCGAGTTGTGGGCGGAATTTCTGCAAAAGCCCCCCGGCGGATTCTGGAAAAGGTTTGTGGAGGATGTTGCGCTGTCGAGTTCCGGGGGCGAGGAGGTGAGACTGGATCAGTTATCGTGCGGATCCGCTTCCACGGGCGAACTGAGGGCAATGATGAGCCATCTAGGCACTGCCGGATTCTCAGCTGGCCTGGCGGTGTGGATATCAGTCCCTGTTCTGCAGAGCACAGGTTCGCCGTTCACGGTTGCCTGTCGCACGTCGATTTTGCCGAAAACCGGCGAACGAGGTTCTGTGCAGGACGAATGAAGAAAGATGAAATATGTGTGAGAGCTTTCCGAAGCGTTGTTAAGCTTCAACACGATGCATTAATCAACTATTGAAGAATACGAAGGCACTGCTCTCTTATCGAGAACCGTCTGGCGGGAAACAATCTGATGTCAGACTGATCCCGCTGACGCAGCAAGCAGAATCCACAGGTCTTTCACAATTCCCGGACGCGAATATTTCTCCAGGCGACGTCGAAGGGGCCAGTGCCTGCAGCGATACCATGAACCTGAAGTCCAATTTTGCCTTTTGGATGCGTCTTATAGATTTCGTCGTGGGTCAGGTCGGCGACTTTATGTCCATTGATCCAGGTTTGAATTCGAGGACCTTCCGCAAGGATGCGAAACTTGTTCCATTCCCCATTCTTCATGTAGGAATGAGCATGCTTTTCGTCATTTTTGGGTTCGGGTGAAAGCCAGCCAAATTTAGTTGCTTCGCCATAGATATACCCAGCCTGTCCAGGGCTCGACTCGACTTCCACCTGCGGTCCATGAAAACGGCCGATGCCATCGGACCCCTTGCCCTGCTGATCTGCCGGAATATCGTCCTTCGTCTTTTCCCTGGACCGAATCTGCACGCCGGAATTCAAACTGTCATGAACTTTGACTTCGAATTCAAGTTCAAAATTGGCATAGTCTTTGTTGCTGGCAAGGAATGAATTGGGACTACCCTCTACCGTTTTGCCATAAATTGTCCCATCCTTAACGCTGTATTCCGCTTTGCCATGCGCCGCCTGTTTCCAGCCGTCGAGAGTTTTCCCGTCGAACAGGGAGACCCACCCGTCTTCTGCATTTAAAGGAAGCGAAAACATCAAAACACAGGAGATTGACGCCATCTTCAAACAAATACTGGTCATTCTTGTTTTACTCCTCACCGGAAAATCATCTGAAAATCAGTGAAAACTCGCCTGAAACAGGAACTGCGGCAAACCTCGACCGTTAGTCATCGTCGTCCTCATCCTCCTCGTCGACCAGTTCATCATCCGTTTCCTCGTCCTCGTCATCACCATCGCGAACTTTAAGCAGAGTGCGAGTTTCTCGTTCTATGCTGTCCAGATAGCGAAATAGTTTTCCAAACAACTGAGCAGCAAATTCATCAGCCTGAATGGCTGCTGTCATCTTGTCAAACATTTCCTGGTCGGTGACTTCCGAGACATCAGCCACTTTGCTGGCATGGCGCAAATCAGAAAATTTTGGCAGAAATGCCTGCCGCAGGTGCTCGCTGAGCTCACGACGCAAATATTGCGCGATCTGAAATCGTTCGGCCAAGGGTACGGAATCGGGGTTCCTGGCGATCTGCACGGCCTGTGCCCTTTCTTACAAGGGGAGTGGAACCAATCGAGTTCTGGACGAATTTATTTGGTATCCGCTAAGTTTCAGCTTCATTAGTAGCGGACGCAGAGACAGTCGTCAATCATTGTGTTCACCATGCACCGCCCTGCCCCGGCATTTTTCGGAAAGTTCGCCGAAGGTCCAGTGTCATTGGGAAGTCAGGGGCAATTTCAGGCTCCACTGGAACCAGGTGGCCTCCATGATGTCCCAGTCTGAAGAACCGGGCTGCTCGGCGGCTTTCAGCTTCCAGGGCATTGATCGGATAGGTTTCAGGATTCAGTCCACCCGGGTGATCGATGTGATAACGGCAACCACCAAGCGACCGATTGTTGACCGTATCTGCGAGATCGAACAGCAGAGGAGTATGAACGGCAATCGTAGGATGAAGACAGCTTGGCGGCTGCCATGCCCGATAACGCACTCCACCAACGTATTCCCCTGTCTTTTTCGTTGGGTGCAGTGGAATTCGCACGCCATTGACAAGGACACACAGAGCCGGAGAAAACAGGCCGCAGACTTTTACCTGCAGACGTTCCACGGAAGAATCCACATATCGTGTTGTCCCTCCCGCTCCGGCCTCTTCTCCCAGTACATACCACGGTTCGAGCGCCTGGCGGATTTCCACGTCAACACCCGCCTGGCTGAAGGTGCCTATCTGCGGACATCGGAATTCAAAATGCGGAGCGAACCAGCTGACGTCGAAATCAATACCTGCGTCCGCAAGAGCCGTCACAACCTGATTCAGGTCTTCCCACAGAAACTCGGGCAGCATAAACCGATCGTGCAGAGTTGTTCGCCAGTGGATCAGGGGTTCGCGATACGGTTTTTCCCAGAAGTAAGCGATCAGGGCTCTGACAAGCAGTTGCTGAGTGAGACTCATCCTGGAATGTGGCGGCATTTCGAAAGCCCGCAGTTCCACAAGCCCCAGTCGGCCAGTCGCATGATCCGGACTAAACAGTTTGTCAATACAGATCTCTGCGCGATGAGTATTGCCGGTGATGTCGACCAGCAGATGGCGAAAGATTCGATCGACCTGCCATGAAGGAACATATCCACATCCCGGCTCCGGAATCTGACGGAATGCAATCTCCATCTCATAAATTGAATCGGTACGACCTTCATCAAAGCGGGGCGACTGGCTGGTCGGACCAATAAACAGGCTGCTGAAAAGATAGGACAGCGACGGATGGTTATTCCAGAACCCAACCAGGCTGCGCAAAAGGTCGGGGCGTCTCAAAAACGGACTGTCAGCAGGCGTCAATCCTCCAAAGACCAGATGGTTTCCTCCGCCGGTACCGGTATGACGTCCGTCCAGCTGAAACTTTTCAGTACCAAGTCGAGTCTGCCGGGCTTCTTCGTAAACCCCGGTTGTAATGTCCTTCAGATGTTCCCAGTTAATCGCCGGCTGGACGTTGACCTCAATGACTCCGGGATCCGGAGTGACCTTTAGTACTTCGATTCGAGTATCAAATGGAGGCAGATATCCTTCCATAACAACGGGCTGCTGCATGGCCTCAGCCGTATCTTCAATAAATGCAACCAGTTCCAGATAATCTTCCAAAGTACCCGTGGGCGGCATAAACACGTGCAGCCGTCCGTTGCGTGGTTCAACACACAGAGCCGTTCGGATTACTCCGGGAAATGGCTGACTTGCTGCGGCCGCGATTTGTGATTCCGGCTTTGCTTCAACTTCCGCAGTCAGATCGTTTACCTGTCGGCGAATTCGATCCTGCCTCGAAATCAGGACATCCGGGGAATCGGAGGATACTCGCTGCCGGGCAGTCTGTCGGATTTCCACATACCCCGGCAGCGGATGTCGTTCGGCAAACGGATCGATGGTATACAGCGGAGCCCGGTTTGCACCTCGAACCGGCAATGCCTCCAGCGGTAACCGCAAGCCAATTGGAGAGTCTCCCGGTACCAGAAACAGCCGCTGAGATCGAAACGGCCACATTCCACTGGTCCAGCGAGGATTTGTCTGCCACCATGCCTTCGTCAGAGGCAAAACAAATCCAACCGGACGGCTAAGACCTCTTTCCAGAGCCTGTGACATTCGACGGCGATCTTCGGAATCGTCCAGATCGTATTCCCTGGGATCAACATCCGGCGGCAGCTTTTGTTCGGTATCCAGAATATGAAAAATGTCTTCGTAAGCAGGTCGGATAAACTCTCCGTCGACTTCAAGCCGATCAGCCAGTTCACTCAGAAATTCACCAGCCGTCTGAGCTGTCGCTGGCGGAAGATCCTGAGGCAACTGCCGAAAATTGGTTCCAATGTCCGCCAAAAGATCCGGGTTGTGCCAGATTGGCTGCCCGTCTTTTCTCCAAAGACAACTGTAGGCCCACCTGGGAAGTGACTCTCCTGGATACCATTTGCCCTGGCCATAATGCAGAAGTGCCCCTGAGGCAAAGCGATTTCGAAGTCGCCTAATCAGACGGTCCGACAATCTCTGCTTCTCGGGTCCAACAGCGGCAGTATTCCATTCCGCACCTTCCATGTCATCAATAGAAACGAAAGTAGGTTCCCCTCCCATCGTAAGCCGAACGTCACCATCCAGCAGCCGCTTATCCACCGCTCGGCCCGTTGCGTCAATTCGCTGCCATGTCTCTTCACTGTAAGGTTTCGTTACTCGAGGATCTTCATGAATTCGAGTGATCGACATTTCAAAGTCGAATTCAACCTCACACTTGTCGATCGCACCGGAAATCGGCGCCGCAGACTGCGGAGCCGGCGTGGCGGCCAGCGGAATATGACCCTCTCCGGTCAGCAGCCCGGACGTCGGATCCAGTCCAACCCAGCCAGCACCTGGCAGATATACCTCGGTCCATGCGTGCAGATCTGTAAAGTCCGAACCGGGCCCTTCAGCACCTTCAAGTGGTTTGATGTCGGGCTGCAGCTGAATCAGATAGCCCGAAACAAAGCGTGCCGCCAGTCCAAAACTGCGCAACAGATGCACCAGCAGCCATGCAGAATCCCGACACGAACCGGAACGCTTTGAAAGCGTCTCCTGCGGAGTCTGAACGCCCGGTTCAAGGCGGATCAGATAACTGATGTCCTCCTGCAGCTTCTGATTAAGATCCACCAGAAACAGAATCGTACGGCGCCGCGTAACGTTGATACCCTTACGGTACTTCTCCAGTTCCGGCGAACGATCACATGGAGTCAGAAACGGCTTCAGCTCTGCCGCCAGGTCATCCGCATAGTGAAACGGAAATTCCGTCGCGTCGTCTTCAAGAAAAAAATTGAACGGGTTGATGACCGTCATGTCAGCAACCAGATCAACCGTTACCCGCAGAATGTCGGTCTTCTCGTTGAAAACCAGCCGAGCAAGATAGTTCCCGTGTGGATCCTGCTGCCAGTTAATGAAATGATTTGCCGGATCCACTTTCAATGAATATGCGGGAATCGGAGTTCGGCAATGGGGAGCCGGACGAAGCCGGATGACCTGCGGTCCCACAGAAATCAAAGAGTCGTAGCGATATTCGGTCCGGTGACGCAGTGCGACTTTTATCGGCATGTATGATCTGTCTTCGCAGTAACAGGCAAAAGATCGAGTGAGAGATCATGTATAACGACTGTTCCCGTTTGGTGCACCAGAAACCGCAACCGGGGAATGCGAAATTCTCGTCTCATGCAACAACCGACAAAGAAATCCACCTGACAGTGTACAGACGATGAGATTTCCAGTGGCCTCTGACGAATGCAGTTTATTCAGGACAAATCGATCCACTATCAGCCTGGATCCTCTGTCGGCTCGTGAAGAGCAGTTGCGGCGTCAGCAATTGCTTCCGGCGGGGATTAGCCGCTGCCCGTCAGAATCTGACAGGGCAGCAATAAACTGCACCAGGCAAGCTTGCTTCGGTGCTTCTGACTGTCCGAAGAATTTGTCCGTTGAGTGCTGATCAACGTTCACTTTTTTTTGGAAGGTTCCGGGATCAGAACACCCAGCTGAAGAATTTGTTTCAGCGCCTTGAGGCTGTCGCGATCATGTTTCAAAGCAGAGCGAGCAATATTCTGGAACTCCGCAACCACCGCCTTTTCCGGCGAGACCGAATACTGGCCCAGCACAGCTTTCCCGACGAGAATCTGTTCACGGCCGCTGTCGCTTCTGACGACGATTGACAGGACAGTTCCTGTAATCACTTCAAATTTTTCCAGAACCGGCTCATTGCGAACCCATTCAACGCGATACAGAAAATCACCTTTTCGCACGCGAGGAACATTAACACCGATCACCATTCCAGCTTTCCTTCCAGTTGTCTGTTTAAAATGAACTAAAACGGTCTGAATTGAACGAAATACGGCATCTGAAACAAGGAGCCAGATTTCACGTCCAAAGGACGTCTGCATGCCGCCCGGTCAAACTTCACCCGGTCAGCAGTTGAATTCCGTCCTGATACAGCACCAGTAACTGAGACTTGCGCACTGATCTTCCAGCGGGCCAAGTCACAATTTGCCGACACATGAGCGCAGCCCATCCCCGCAAGGAGTCTGACAGGGAATCGTTGCATCACAGAGTGTCCAACGCAAGTGATTCCAGGGGGCCGCCAGCAACTATTTTCTTAGAACCCCTGACAGTTTGTCTTCCATGACCTCGTAAACCGAGTTGTCTCGCACGCGGCGGACGTAACTGCTGTCCGCGGCGTGGATAATGTTCCAGAGCAGGAACTTTACATAACCCCGGTCCATTGGTCGCCGAGCTCCGCAGCAATCTGCCTGATTGGTTTGAGCGCAACAGAATACTTCTGGACCTGACCCTTTTTGTTTTCAACGATCGCCCCACGTAGGCGAGTCTCTCCGAGACTCGCGAATCCCGACGTCTCGGAGAGACGCCGCTACGTGGCTGAGATACGTCGCCTGAAAGATAGTAGTCATCACTCTCCGAGTGATGCTCTGCGATTCCAGGAACGCTGGAGTTCACTGGTAGCTGAAGCACCGGGAGGGCGAGGCTCCCGCCGAGCCGATCACTCGCTTGATCCGGTCTTCCGGAACGACCGCATCCCGGAAGAATGGCTTCCGACTTGACGCCTTTGGTGCTGCCGCGACGACGGCCACGTTATGGTTTTTGCGACGCTTGATTCTCTGGAAGAAATGTCTTACCGGACCTGTCGCCAAAGGCAGCCACCAGAGCCTGCCGCACCACAACACTCACGCCGGGAATTGTCATCAGACTTGCATGCTCGAAGCCTCGCACATGTCGTGCTGACCAAAGTAGTCATCACTCTCCGAGTGATGCTCTGCGATTCACTGTCACCCCCGGCCTCGACCTCCACGTTTGATAAGGAATCGCCGTGCAGCGGAATCGCAGGAGTCGGTACAATCCCTGCGAAGGAACGACAAACGGAAATCAGCAAACATTCGCGGCATAGGGCCTTTTGGCACAGAACCATGGTGAACGGAGAACACCGCACGGGAACCAACGCCTACCGCCAGACCTGCGCGTTCGACCCGGCCGGAGACCGGACACTGAAGAACGTGGACGGGACCCGCACGACGTACGGTTATGACTCGGCCAATCAGCTGCGGTACGGACAGGCGGTGGCCGCCCTGTGTGAATCAATGGCATCCGCAGCGAGGAATGCTACACTTTCCCGGCCGACCGTGGTTCTGATCAGTTTTTTTCCGTCAAACGGTGACCACAACCGCATGCCGAACGCTCTCATTGACACTCATTGTCACCTGGATGCGGAAGCCTTTCATCAGGACATTGATGAGGTTTTGCGGCATGCGCATGAGGCTCAGGTTGAACACATCCTGACCATTGGCATCACTGTAGAGACGAGTCAGGCGGCAGTGGTTCTGGCGAACCGATATCCTCACGTATCCGCAGTTGTTGGGATTCAGCCAAACTATGTTCACGAGTGTCGTCCCGGAGACTGGGAAAGAATTGTCGATCTGGCCAGGCATCCTCGAGTGGTCGGAATTGGAGAAACGGGGCTGGACAAATACTGGGACTTTGCACCGATCGATCTGCAGCAGGAATACTTCATTCGCCATATTGAGCTTGCACGGCAGTGTCGAAAACCGTTTGTGGTGCATTGCCGGGAAGCCGAATCCGAAGTGCTGGAAGTACTTCGCTCAGAATCGCAGCACGGACCACTTAATGGACTAATGCACTCGTTTTGCGGATCGCAGGAAGTGGCTCGTGAATGTATTGAACTTGGCCTATTCATTTCGTTTGCCGGCATGGTGACGTACAAAAAAAATCAGCCTCTGCGCGATGTTGCTCGGACCGTTCCTCTGGAACGTATCCTTGTGGAAACGGATGCACCCTATCTGGCACCCCATCCGAATCGGGGGAAAAGGAATGAACCTGCATGGGTGAAGCATACGGCCGCATGCCTTGCGGAGGTTCATGGGCTGTCTGCTGATGAGTTTGCTGCAATCACTTCAGCAAATGCTCGCCGCCTGTTCAACCTGCCAGTGAAGTAATTCTGCGCAGGAAGTGAAACGCGCGGGATGAACTGAGGTCTCAATATGAGCTCTCCGAAGAAGCCGCATTTTTGCGGACAATGAGCGCAACAGTGCCAGTCGGCCCGGTGAGTGCGTGCCAGGCAGCGAGTATTCACAGGACGGCTTGCATCGTACCGCTACTTTCGCAACGGACGGATTCATCAGGCTAAACTCGGAGGTCTTCGCAGGGGCTTCCTGTTTCACCGCGATTCAGGAAATTGATAATGCCCTTCAGCAGCTGCGAATTCTGAGAATAGCTGGAGCAGCGGTGGCAAATTCGAATGCAACCGCCATCCGCCAGACTTAATCTCCAGCCTCGTGGCAGCCTCCAGGCGCCCGCCTGCCCGCGCACGACGATCATGGGACGGATTGAAGATACCTTCATCTGCTTCAGCCAGTCCAGCAGACTTAACTTTGGGCGGAAGCAGTCTCTTGTGCCGGCAAGTACGGTATCGTTCGGGAGTAGCAGCTTTGTGCCGCAACTGGTGGCGAGTTCTTCGCACCGCACCAGACCATCCCGAATAATTCTTTCGGCATGTCGATAGGTATGCAGGCCGCGATCGCCAGGTACAATCACGACAGAATCTGCCGCAAGGTCCATTGCCATGTCCAGAGCACGACGAACATCCGACAACGCCATCTCATAAGACAGTCCCAGTGCTCCGGTAAATCCTCCGGCAAATCCCAGACAATTTACAGAGAGCCCATGGTCATCCAGCACGTCGCGAATCGCATGTTCGCCAATTCTTCGTACCTGCTGGCGTCGAACGGCCACATATCGAGTCTGGTGGCGGCACAGCTCTCGGCATTCTGCAATGAGATCCTCAACCGTTGACGCCTGCAGAGGCTGTGCAACTGCAAGTCTTGAAAGCAACGATGAGCTGACGTTATTCGTCGGGTCTTCCAGAAATACGTCCATGCGTTTTGGGAAGAATCCACAAAAGAGTTGGTTGATCGAAAAATCTGGACGGGTCATCGAGGAGCCGTGAATCTGCTGGAGTCTCTACCTCCGGCAGACGCAGCAACATTCATGGTTTACGCTCGCTACCCGTCATTCAATCTGAACCGTAATGTTGCTGAAATCAGGGGAGTTGTAAACCAGGTTCAGACTCTGTTTTTTCAACGTGTCAAAGACGGTATGAAGACACGCAAATCATGGGTTCAGGACTTGACAATCTGAAGTTGTTCGCAAGGTCGACCGACATCTCATCCGGGAAGCTCATTCCTGATAAGATGGGTCCTGACGGCATTTGTACTGCTGCCGCGAGGAGATCCGGATCGACCACCTTCGGATCAGCTCGACGATTCGGTGCGGGCTGCGGCTGAACTGGCGGTTGCGGCTGTCGCTCCTGAATGATGATGGGTTGCGGAGTGAATCCGATGATCAGAAACGACAGTGTCAGCCAGCCGATCACATGCCTCATCGCTCCCAGTGGCATCCGGTCATCAGAGGTTGGCGGATGCCGGGCGCCCGTCAGCATCAGAAGTATCAGAAGCAGGAGATAAGAATATGTGCCAGTCAGAACCATGGCGGTGGCTCCTGCGGCGATGACCAGCAGCGCAACAAAGTGTGCAGCTCGGCCAATCAGAGTATAAAGGATATGGCCTCCGTCCAGTTGTCCAATCGGCAGCAGGTTCATGGCTGTGATGAAAACTCCAACCCAGCCGGCGAATCCATATCCATTCAGAAAGAAAATGGCTCCTTCAGGTGTCGGTCCGTGAATCAGTTTTATCATCCATGTTAACAGCAGCGGCTCGCCAAATTCCATCGGCGCGGCCTGCGGATTAATAAAGCCAAAGCCCGATGTCTGAATTCCGTAGATCAGAATTGGTATGGTAATCGCAAGTCCCGCCAGTGGTCCGCTGACCGCAATGTCAAACATCTGTCGACGGTTGGCGACTCCACGCCCCTGAAGAATGACAGCCCCCATAGTCCCTAATGGAGGAAGTGGCAGGGGAATGAAATAGGGAAATGATGCGGGTACCCGGTACCGCACTGATTGCAGAAAATGCCCCATCTCGTGACACAGCAGAATGGCCATCAGAGGTACTGCGTAACGAAGACCATTCAGACAGGCCTCGTATAACATCTCATCAATCGAAGGTGGTACAACGCCTCGAGCCGCCGCACGTTTCTGAATCGCCGCCTCCAGAATGGCGCGATATCGAGGTGACAGAAGTGCAGGCCCAAATTCCAGCGGAAGAAACTGCGATCCAACCAGAAACGTCGACAAAAAAGTCGCCAGGAACAGGATTACCGACGTCCGAAACTGTCGCCGCCGATACTTCTTTATCTCCTCATGGGTATAGTGCCCGGCACCGAGCGGGTCCTGGTCAGTGTCGTCCGGAAACTGCTGATCATCTGATGGCGAAAGTGGACTGGACATCACGCTCTTTTCATTCCATAAGGTTCACGACAGTTTTATCCCGTGGCACTTTATCCCGTGGGAAAGGCATCTGCACGCCTGCGACACATGGACTGTCTCGTGGCTCCCAGTCGGACATTGTAGGCGGATTGCCGAACGAAGGAACCGACAATTCGGAGAAGTGTCAGGAAGATGTGTGAGTACGCCATGTGGCCCGTGCAGGACCGGCTCCTGTTTCTTATGCCGGTCTCCCTATGCCGCTCTTTTCGCGTTTTCGTGCCGGGCGTTCGCTTCCTTCCCGCGTGTCAGCTTTTGCCGCAGTCTCTGCATGCCTCGCAACCAGCGATCGTGATCCTCAGCCTTCATTCGAAAGAACTCCGCAACCTCCGGGTGCGGCAGTATTAAAAACTCTTCAGTTCTGATTCCTCTGACAATTGCCGTCGCTGCGGCTGCTGCCGAAATGGAATGCAGATGAAGATATCGATGGATCGGATCCGATTCGTCCAGCATGTCTGTTTCCACACCAAGCGGACAAACACATGAAACTCGTATACCCTGCCGACCGTAGCAAACCGAAAGCCACTCCGCCATCGCCACGTCGGCATGCTTTGTCACGGAATACCCGGCCGAGCCAATTTCCGTCAGCAAACCAGCCGCGGAGGCTGTATGGACCAGACTTCCACCTCCCTGTTCAATCATCATGGGAATGACCGCTCTGGCCGCGAAAAGTCGGGACATGACGTTGACGTCCCAAAGTTTCTGCCAGGAATCGTTTGAGCAGTCAAGACCCCCTGGAGCCGTAATGCCGGCATTGGAACAGAAGATGTCGATCCTTCCGAATTCCTGAACCGTTCGACTGACAAGATTCCGGATGTCATCTTCCCGCCCCACATCACAACAGATTGCCAGACCGCCAGTCTCTTTGGCAACACTGGCAGCAGCGTTCGCATCACAGTCCGAAACCACGACTGCTCGCGCACCCTCGGCAACAAAGTTTCGGCAAAGTGCTGCGCCAATTCCGCGTCCTGCACCTGTCACAACAATCACCCGATCTCTGACTTCCATGTTCTGCTCCCTGCCACCATGGCGACGCGAACGATATCCAATCGCTCACGAAATCCCAAGAGCAGCGTTGCCACGGCACACGATTTCTTTGTACACTATTCAGGCACCTCGGAATTGGCAGAGTTTTGCCGCCTGCCGTTCGTGGTCTGTTGTTCTGAAATGCCTCAGCTGTTATATCAGTTCATGATCCTCTTTTCGTGCACTGCATTTTTAGTGCACCCCACTGTTCTGACGAATCGATTTGCTGACGAATCACTTTGCTTCCCGTGTTTCATGTTGCTTTGTTCCATCCTGCCTCGTTGCATAGTTTTTGGAGTTTGCCATGCTTGTGATCCCTGGTCGTTTTGGCAAAGACACATGTGACGGCTATTCCCGTCGCGACCTGATTCGAGTGGGCAGTTCAGCCCTAGCCGGGCTGAGTGTGGCCTCACTGCTGCAGAATTCTGCCAGAGGTGCCGATGCGTCTGAAGAAGAAGCACGATACGGCGGCAAAGGTTTTGGGTCTGCCAAAAGCGTGATTATGATTTACCTGCAGGGCGGTCCAAGTCATCTGGATCTGTGGGACCCGAAAACCAATGTGCCGGATAACGTTCGCAGTATCTTTGGGAACATCGATACAAAACTTCCTGGCGTGCAGTTCACGGAACTGCTGCCGAAACTGGCACAGCAGATTGATCGGGCGACTCTGATCCGTTCACTCAGCTACACGCCCATTGGTTTGTTCAATCACACGGCCGCCATTTATCAGATGCTGACTGGCTATACGGCCGACAATGTCAGTCCGTCCGGACAGCTTGAACCACCCAGCCCGAAGGACTTCCCAAATTTTGGCTGTAACATTGTGAAGCTGAAGCCACCGGTGGTGCCAATGCTTCCTTATGTGATGATGCCGCGGCCGCTGCAGGAGAGTAACGTTATTGGGAAAGCTGGTACCGCCGGATTCCTTGGTCGTGCATACGATCCATATTATCTGTATCCGTCGGGCGATGACATGGATCTGGCGAAGATGGAACGCATTCGCATTGATGACCTGACACTTCGCAGCGAAGTTTCTCTGGATCGACTGAACCGTCGAGCATCATTGCGTGACACGGTTAATGCTGGGATGAAGGATCTGGATCGTGCGGTAGAACAGTATGCTCTGGATGAATACTACAAGAAGGCGCTGGGCCTGGTTCTGTCCGGCCGGGCAAGAGAGGCATTCAACCTGAGTGCTGAAGCTCCGGCAACTCGTGAAAAATACGGCAACAACACGTTTGGTCAAAGCTGCCTGCTGGCTCGACGACTGGTTGAAGCGGGCACTCGCGTTGTCGAAGTCAACTGGCCGAAAGTTGCAAATTCGGACAATCATTCGTGGGACGTTCACGCGGGTCTCAGCAAACGTATGAAGGATCAGTCTGCTCCGATGCTGGACGCTGGCCTCTCTGCTCTGCTGGAAGATATGGATGAACGCGGATTGCTGAAAGAGACGCTCGTCGTGGCCGTTGGTGAATTCGGCCGCAGCCCGAAACGTGGTGTCAGCACATCCGGCAACAGCAACACGGATGATGGTCGCGATCACTGGCCGTACTGTTACACCGGCCTGATTGCAGGTGCAGGTATTCGTCGCGGATATGTGCATGGCAAGTCGGATGAAACTGCTTCGGCACCGGCAGAAAATCCGGTACACCCGGGTCAGCTGCTCGCATCCATTTACCATGCTGTGGGAATCTATCCCCGCAAGACGGTATTGAATCACCTGAATCAGCCACGCGAAATGGTAAAAGCGGACGCTGCGATGGCACTGTTTTCCTGATCCTACGCCGTCTGACCGGCGGTTTGCCCCTCGGCAACCTGCTCACCTGATCTCCATGAAGCCCGGCATTTTACAGCAAAATGCCGGGCTTTTGTAATTTCTGCATTTGGCTGATCAGTCCACTCGCTCGGTGGATTGAACTTTACATCCTGATTTGTGAAACTCAGGTTAACGGTGATTTCTGAACGGAACCATCAGTTTGTCCCCTGCCTGAAGAATTCCTGCCCCTAAACACCTGCCCTCCCTGCCTGATTCGAACGATTTCGCTGGCGAGGTGCTGCCTGCACCCCTCCTTCTGAAAATCTCATTCGTTCCAGGCAACATCAATGAGCTGCCTGTTTCCTATGGGAGAATTCGCTCCATTCCATGTCCAGCTGCGCGAGCAACTGCTGCGTCGTTTCCGGACCAGCGATGATCTGCTCAGGCTGCTTCGTGCTGCTGTCGACAGACAACCCTGTGATCCTGTGTCACAGATGTTGTCAGGTCTGGAACCGGAACTGGGGCGAGAGCTGGATGCAATTCTGGTCGGCCGTCTTGCCCCCACAAAACCACTTGGACAGCTGATTGCCGATCTGGTGATTGGCCCGCGGGATCAGCTTTCGACTTCCGGACAGCAGCTTTGGGATGAACTGGTTGGTGCAGCATACGTTGCCGAATGCTATGGCAGACGCTCTCAGCCGCCGTATCTTGATGGCGTCATTGACTGTACTCGCCGCAATAATGCTGCGCAAATTGCCTCACTGCATGAGTCCCGTCAGCGAATGGTTCATGAACAGCGTCAGCAGCGTCTGCTGACAAGACTCATTGAACTGGAAGAGGAACAGGCAAATCGAGCGGCTCGCGTGACACCACCGGGATCAGGCCGTGCGGCTTCCGCGACTGCTTCACCGCGGACAAATAATCATACGGCCCGGCAGGACAGCCAGCTGCGCAGTCGCACTCTGAAGTCAATCAGCATCAAACGACTTTCGCCCACGTCACCTTCCCGATGGAATGCAGCGGCGACAGAAGCACTCGCCTATATCCCCGAACAGGCACGGCGGGATGATGCCGGTTGCGAAGAATCGTTTATGCATGTCGTGGAACGATGCTTTTCCGCGGCCTGTCAGTTTCCGGAGTTTCTTGAGGCTTTGCTTTCAGCATGGAGATCCGAACAGCCTTCAGTCCGGGGGCGATTTCAGTCCCGTATGTCGCCCGAGCAGCTCGGCCAGTGGATCGCCGTTCAGAATACTTCTCGTTATCGGTCTGATCGACGCCAGCAGGCATGGTTCCGCCAGCACAATGGGCCGGGTGTCACGGGCAGTGCTCTGCGAAATTATCTGACTCGGCACAGCGAACGCCCCAACCGCGAGTGCCTTCAGAAAATGGTGTCAGCCTTCGTCCCGGAGGGCGATGTTCAGCTCGATGTTGAACAGCGGCTGTGGAGAATGGCCGGCAATACGTTTTCTGTAAGACCTGCAGGTGTCGAAGCTCTGACGGGCGTTCTTGACTGTGACTGGCAATCTGCCAGAACGCAGCGGCACATGTGTCGTCAATACTCGCTGCCTCTGAGCGTTGCACAGAACGCCCGAGTTCTTCAGGTCAGTTTGAGAGATGAACTCGGCACGTACTGTGCTCTTGCTGACGAAACGGGCCTCCTCCTGACCCCACTCGTCAATTCGCGAAACCGCCGCGTGATTGCTGATATTGCGATGGTGCGGCCCGCTGATAATGCACTGCTTACCTCCGTGGAACTCGCTCTTGCGGAAAGCGACCGGGGAAAACTTGTGCGGGCGCTTGTTGATTCATCCGGTTTTCCTCTGACTCGGATCGCCGAACTGACGGACGTTCATGAGTCCCTCTTTCAACAGTGGATGCGTCAGGGAACAGAACGCTGTATCGAAGATCGACAGCGTGCTGCACGGATTGTGGATCTGCTGAACCCACCCGATCTTGCTCGCTTTCCTCTGACACCAGAACGAATCCGCCGTCAGAATGAAAGAGCCATCACCCTGCTCACATCACATATTGGATCGCTGGAAGAAGCGATTGAAGCAGCCGGGACCTGTTCGGTGCCTGAACGCTGCCGTCTGGATGACGAAGCCATCAAAACTTACCGTGCCGCTCAGCTGCTCAGAAGAGTATTTGGCCGGGACTCGCTTTCCAGTCTTACGGGGCCGCAGGTAGGAAAGCAATTGGCGCTCTGCGGACTTGGTGATACACAGGTCTTTCGGCATCTGCGTGAAGGCATTCGTGAAAACGGCAGAAAGTCTGCTCGTCGAGCCACTTTGGCGCAGGCCGAGTTCCTTGCAGACCTTCTGGAACAAACGACTCCCGGAATCAGCCCGCATTCTCGATCACGATTTATCGAGTTTGTTGCTTGCGTGGATCCGCATGCCGTTCAGGTGCCTGTAAGCCCGGCACAATTGCTGCGGCAGATTGAAGACGGCAATTCACCTTTCACCATCCATTCCATGACCGGGAAAATCATCGAACAACGCGGCGGAATCGTGCGGCTCAGTCGCGAAGTCGGGGTCAGCCCACAGTCGCTGCGGGCATTTGCTCTGGACGATGGACATTTTCTCCATCACCGTGTTGCAGGAAGGCTGGCAGAACATGGCATGGGATTTTATCCAGGCAGTGAAAACTATCGACGCTTCGTCATTCTGAGTACCGCGTCATGGAAGAAGGGAAGACGACAGGTTCCAACTCGACTGTCGGCCATCGTTCTCGAATATCGGGATCGCGTTCGCAACTCCGTGTCGCCTCAGGAACTGCGAGCCATCCGAGCCGAGTTTATGGGACTTGTGCTGTCCCAGGCCGCACTTTCTCCGGCTGAGCTGGCTGAATCACTCGGAGTCACTCGCGCGGTTCTCGCCGGCTGGACAACTCCTCGGATCGCAAGATTCACCAGCCACGCCGCATTGAATAAATTCGCAAAGCTAGTGCACTACAGGGATGAGCAGATCGAATTTCTTAAGGAAACATTTGGACCATCAGCTGCGGATTCCTGATGCATGCGTAGTGGAGTACACAGACGCCGTCAGCTGATCAGTGGCCGCAGAATCCGTGCTTCATGCACATCTGTCAGTCGCTCATCACGGCCGTGGATATGGTAAGTCACCTTTTTGTGATCCAGGCCAAGCTGGTGGAGTATCGTGGCATGCAGATCTGCAACCATCACCCGGTTTTCCACCGCGTTGTAACCGAGTTCATCGGTTGTTCCGTAAGCCTGGCCGCCTCGAATTCCGCCTCCCGCCAGCCACACGGAAAAACCCTGTTTGTGGTGATCCCGCCCGTCTCCCGACTGGCTGACCGGCGTGCGCCCAAATTCGCCGCCCCAGACCACAAGAGTTGAATCCAGCAGCCCCCGCTGTCGAAGATCAGTCAGTAACGCCCCAACGGGCTGGTCTGTTCGAAGACAACAGCTTCGAGTTGACTCGGCATTCTTTGCATGTGTATCCCAGATCTGACTCTCGATAAAGATCTGCACATACCGTACGCCTCGTTCAACAAGACGCCGGGCAATCAGACATCGCCTGCCATAGCTGTCAGTCGGTTCCGTTCCGATTCCGTAGGCTGTCTGTGTGGCGGATGTCTCTTCCCCGATGTTCAATGCCCTTTCGGCGGATAACTGCATGCGACCGGCAAGTTCATAACTTGCAATTCGAGCTTCCAGATCCGGAGCAAGCCGCGGATGCTCAGCCATGTGAACATCATTCAGCTGCTGCAGAAGCCGACGGCGCAGATTTTGTGTCGTTTCTGAAACGGGTGTCGATGGCTGCAGATAAAGCACCGGACTTCCCGTGTGTCGAAAATGAACGCCCTGATATCGAGGCGGCAGGAATCCGGCTGACCAGTTACGCGTCCCATCCACAGGCAGACTATTGTCGGTTCGCAGGACAACATAGGCAGGCAGATTCTCATTTTCGCTGCCGAGCGCATAGTTCACCCAGGCACCAATACTGGGACGGCCGGAAACGATTCGGCCGGTATGCATATGCCAGAGTGCCTGTTCATGATTATTGTGTTCCGTGTACATGGAGCGGACGATCGCAATGTCGTCAGCGTTTTTTGCTGTATGCTGAAGCAGCTCTGAATATTCAACTCCGCAGGTTCCCGATCGATGAAAACGAAAAGGAGTGCCCAGCAGGTTGCCATGCGAACTGATCTTTACCAGATCGGTAAAGTATTTCGGCATCGGCTTGCCATCCTGCCGATTCAGTTCGGGTTTTGGATCGAGCAAATCCATATGACTGGGACCGCCGTGCTGAAATAACTGGATTACTGCCCTCGCTTTCGGTGGAAAATGGCAGCCGACGGGAACCCCCGATGCAGAATGCTCCGACGCAGATGCCGATGCACTACACATCAGACTGCCCAAAGCCAGTCCGGCAAATCCAGAGGCAGATCTCGAAAACACGTCGCGACGCGACAACAACTCGGCCAGTGTTGGGTAATTCTGTCCCGCTTGCATGAATCGTCTCCTGCTCGTTCAAAGTGCTGCTGGCAGTTAATGAACGTAAATGAATTCGTTGCTGTTCAAAAGTACGAGACAGACTTCCCGCCATGCAGCATTCACTGCAGCGCTGTCTGCCTCATTCGTCTGGCCCGGATCGCTCGATGATTTCTCCGCTGTCAGCTCTGCTAAAGTTTGTTCAACCACAGAAATTTCTGACAGCTGAGGCTCACGAGCATAAAGCCTGCGCCAGACGAATCGAATTCGCTGCCCGTTATCCTGAGATGCGGTCATCACCAGTGACGCAAGCGAACCTGCCGCCTGCTCTGCCGCAGGCCCATGCAACATTGCCAGCGCCTGCAGAGGTACCGTCGATACCGGACGTTCCGGGCAGTTGATTTCCATCACTGGCGTATCAAACAGCTCCAGGAGCGTCAGATGCTGACTGCGACGAACAATCTGATAGATGGAACGACGCTGTCCGTCCGTCGCATCCGTTTCAATCACCGATCCGTCACCCTGTGGCCTGACGCCGGCAGGAGTTCCAAATGCCGTGGAGTTGAGCCGCCCGGAAACTGCCAGCAAACTGTCGCGCACAACTTCTCCCTGATGTCGTCTTGGCTGCCATGCACTCAAAAGCACGTTGTCGGGATCCTGTGCCTGCCGGACTGCATCCGTATCAGACGACTGTCGGTATGCCATCGAAGTCACCAGCAGCCGATGCAAAGCTTTCTGGCTCCATTTTCGTGAATGTTTTTCCTGAGCCCCGGCACCGGAAGCGGCACCAGTGGCTGAATCGGTCGGAGCGGTCGAATCGGTTGTCGGTTCCATAAATTCACACGCAAGCCAGTCCAGCAGTTCCGGGTGCGACGGCCTTGCGCCACTGTGACCAAAGTTGGAAAGTGTGGGGACCAGGCCACGTCCAAAGTGCGCGGCCCAGATACGATTGACGTGGACCCGAGCGAGCAGCGGGTGTTTTGGATCGGTCAGCCAGCGAGCCAGTGCCAGGCGGCGCCCGGTGGTCTTGTAATCGGGCTGCGGTTTAAACTCGATTCCCGGCGTCTCCAAAACTTCCGGGATATTTGCCGACACTTCTGCACCCGGCTTCTGGTGATCGCCTCGTCTCAGAATTTTTGAAACAGCCGCCTTTTCATCAATGTCGACCATGCCACGAATGAGTGGCACACTGACCCTGAGCGCGGACTCGGCTGCAATCGCCGCTTTGAACTTTGCAGACTCCGCCGCATACTCTGCATATCGCTCGCTTAAGCCGGCTTCCTCAACGTTGACTGAAGGAGCCATGCTGGCCACCAGTTTCTTCTGCTCCTCCGTCCGTTTCGCGGACTCCACAGAAAGCGCTGCTTTCAGTTCGGCAGCCACGGAGTCGCTCAATGTTTCCCCTTCCGGTACCACAATCTCCGATACAGCTGCTGGTCTCGCCGCGCCGGAGCCAGCTGCTTCTGAATTTGTCGCAAACGTTGCCCATGCCTCCGCGATGCGTTTCTGCCTGTATCGACCAGTCAGATTCACAAGTGATTCGTTCAGTGATTTGACACGCTCATCAACGGACGCATTGTGCTGAGTAATGCGGGCATCTTCTGCTTCACTGGCAAGCCGAATGCCGCGAACTTCCGACGGCTGCCATCGATCGGGATCCAGAGCGCCCTGAAAACAGGCCAGAAGCGAGTAATAGTCTCGCTGCGAAATTGGGTCCAGTTTGTGCTGATGGCAGCGTGCACACTGAATGGTCAGTCCAAGAAAACTGCTTCCGACAATCTGCAGCGTATCAGCCATCACCTGATGAATCTCGTTAGGCTCCGTGTAACCTGGATAGGTCGGATCAGACGCCGTCCGCAGAAACCCGGTGGCTGTCAGCTGGTCAGCCACCTCCGGAGTAATCTCATCCATTTTTCTCCACTGACTCAATTCGTCCCCCGCCAGCTGCTGAATTACGAACTGATCGTACGGAAGGTCATTGTTCAGGGATCGGATGACCCAGTCCCGGTACCGCCAGGCTTCAGGTCTCAGACGATCAGCCGCCAGATAACCATCGGAATCTGCGTAGCCCGCTACGTCGAGCCAGTGTCGAGCCCATCGTTCGCCATATCGAGGAGACGCAAGCAGTCGATCGGCCAGCTTTTCCACAGCATCCGCAGAGTCATCGGCAAGAAATGAGTCGAGTTCTTCTGTTGTCGGTGGAAGTCCGATCAGGTCGAACGTCATTCTTCTCAGCAGCACTTCTTTGGGAGCTTCCGGATTAAACGAAAGACCTTTCTCCTGCATTCGAGCCAGCAGAAACGCATCGACGGGATTCTTCACAGCGAAATCTGCGGAAGTCACTTCAGGAACAGGCGGGCGCTGCGGCGACTGAAACGACCAGAATGACCGGTCCGCTTCAGTAATGCGACTCGACTGTTCAGATTCATCCAAAGGCATTTCCTCCTTTGCCAGCAGTGCTGCTCCACCGGCCACCCATTTGCGCAACAGCGATTTCTGACTGGCATCCAGCGGGCCTTCTTCCGCAGGAGGCATCTCATTTGCTTCCACCTTTTGTATCAGAAGACTCTCATCCGGATTGCCGGCAAGAAGAGCCGTTCCGCTGTCTCCACCCTTTTGCATCAAAAATCGGCGGCGAAGATCCAGCCCGGCTTCCTGCTTCTCACCGCCGTGACAGCGAATACAGCGAGCCTCCAGCAGTGGCATAATGTCCGTTTCGAACACGGGTCCGGAGACCTCCTGCGAAACCGCTGTCCGGAAATCCTGGATCGTGAAAATTACCACGACCGCCAGAAGTACTCTCTTCGTGCAGAACAAATCCATCATGGATTCCCCCGGACAACCAACTCATCATTGACAACAACCGAAGATCAATCAGAACTGCAGCGTTAGGAACCCCGAACGCATATGCCGGTGATTTCTTCAGCAGGCGAGACGCAGTAATGAAGGAATTGTACCGCACATTGCCAGCGACCGTGCAGGGGCATTATGGCGGACGAAGAAAAATACAAAATTTCCGGATCAAGGCCCAGGTGCAAGGATGATCAGGTCCGCAACGGACGTCAATCCCGTTGTCATCCCAATTTTCCGCCTGCCCAGTTTTCCGCCTTCATAATAGCAGTGCGGTCATTGGCAGTCGGCATACTTGCAGTGGCATATTGTGCAGAATTTTTCCGGGTTCGGTTGCGATTCAGATGAGATGATTTCAGTCCTTGAGCAGGCGAACGGAGACTGGAAGTGCTCTTGTGGTTCCCTGAGGTGTCCACTTACCTTGCCAGCGGGGTGTTGGTCCCTTACTTATATTCGTGAGAACGTAGGTACCGTTTAAGCCACTTCGCGCCCCTTTTATTCCATTGATGTCCATTTCCGCGTTCTCGTTGTCTCCTTTCCATGATCCGATCACCTCGGCGGTCCTGTTAAAGACCTTACCATCTGGAGTCGCCCGAAAATACACCAGCGCGGGCGACTTGCCCTTTCTGAGAATCTTGATTTCCCAGGCTGCACCAACGATCTTATCTTCGGCGTGAGTCACAGGAGCTGAAACCATGATGCACAGAGCCACTAAAATCAGTACCAGGCGAGTCATTCTACGCTCCATGGATTGGTGAGGGTTGGATGAGCTGAGGGAAGGATGAGCTGAGGGAAGGATTGATGAGTCTGTTGCGACCAGCCGATGCCATCACAATACGAGCAAAACATCGGACGGCTGTGATCTGCTATACGAAGCGCAACAAATGCCATTGATTACACAGAATTTACAGGTCACCCTGTGAGGAGTCAATTCGCCACCTGGAGGAAACTGCAGGCTGCAGGTGATCAACCGCAGCAGCACATAAAGGCGTCAGGATATAAAGGCGTCAGGATAAAGAGTTCGTGTTGGAGGTAGTGGATCTTGCTAAAGATCCACTGGCTGCAGGACCTTTAGCAAGGTCCACGCCCCGAAATTCAAAGCTTGACAAAGCACGAGCAGCCCAGAACGCACGTGCTGGTGTTTTCTTCAGCAGGTGAGACGCAGTACTGATGGAATTGTTCAGAACACTGCCTGTGACCGTGTATGGTGATCATGCCCGCAAAAGAAAAATGCAGAATTTCCGGACCAGGCACCAGGTGCAGGGATAATCAGGTCGGTGTGACCAGATTCAAAAAGCTGAGATTGCCGGTCTGAACGGTTCTGTTCCTTCTGTCCCGGTTAAGCATCGGTAATCGAAAAGTTGACTGGTGTACTCCAAACACTGACTTCGCCAGTTGTGCTCACCGCACGCACCCAGACGCGGTAGGTTCCTCTCGGCATTGCCGTTGTGGGGGTGAAGCGAGTATCTGTCAATCCGGTCAGATTGATCAGGCCGGAGACAGGAACATCTACGCGATTGACCCACAGTTCATATGTTGCGCCGTCAATGACCGGGGTCCAGCTGAATTCGGAACGCTGGTTCGATGTTGTCCCCGTGGGAGTCAGCACTGTCGGCCTCCCGCCGATGAAAAAGTTGACTTTCTGAGGCGCAGCACTTTGATAACCATCAGTACTGATTCCGGAAACCCACCACTGATAGCTGCCAGTGTCCAGCGGCAGAGAACCATTCGGGACCGTCCATGAGGTCTCGGTAATGCCGTTCACGAGGAAGGCAGTGACGGATGTATTCAGATTCTTCAGGGTTAGTATGTATGATGCGGCACCGGCGAGACTATTCCATGTGAAGGTGGGAGTGCGATCAAATGTTGGCAGCAGCGGAGTTACAGGGACCGGGGCTGTTGCAATCAAAAAATTTGCTGCGATCGACCATTTCGCCGGGGTGGCTCCAGCGTCGATGCCGCGAATCCACATCCGATAACGGCCCATCGGGAGATCCGTCGCCGATGTCCATTGTGTGCCGACAACGTTCGTCAGTCGCACGTACTGGGACTTTTGAGTTGTCAGATTGTCGATCCAGACGTCATAACGAACGGCTCCAGGCAGCGGGTCCCATGAGATCACTGGTCGTGCCGTCGACTGAGTCAGCGCCAGCGATTGAATCCTGGCGGGCGTATCCAGTCGAAACGTAAATCGTGGTGACCACACAGACCTGCTGCCGCTGACTGAAATGCTTCTGACCCATACAGCAAACTGTCCTATGCCCAGATCAGCCGCGGGAGTAAACCAGTTTTCTCGGGTGCTGGATCGAACAACAGCACTTGTATTTGTCGTCAGGTTATCAATCCAGATCTCGTAGCCGGCAGCACCAGTTGTCGAGCTCCAGAAAATCGTCGGTCGTTGCTCCACTGATGCTGATATGCCTGCAATCAGTGGGGCGGACTTTTGAACTGGATTGTAGTCCCAGAGCAGCCGCATCGAGTTGCCACCGCTGCCTTCTTCGAATTGTGTGCGAATACGGTAGGTCCCTGCTGCAAGTGGCGAGCTCGCGGCACTCAGGGTCGGCACTTGTCCCGTCCCAAATCCATTGTCGAGTAATTCCGCAGGCGAATTGGCGAAGACTCCATCACCATTCACATCAATCCACAGTCGGCTCCCGTCGTCGCTTTTGGTGAACAATCTGACGCCGTTTGCCGGTATCACAATATAGCCATCCCATTGCACCATAAAGTAGTCCCAGTTGTTGTCCGTTCCGGATGTGAGTCCCACGGTGCTGCGAGTGCCAAATGAATGACGAGCGAAATTGATCGCAGGGTCAGTGCGGGTACCGGATATGGGCGTGCGGGCAGCCTGACGAAAGTCCTGCGGTGCCGCCGGATCGTGAAGACTGGTATTGACGTAGGAGCCTGTGATACCTGCAATCGTCTTATTTGAATCGACGAAGTACGCACTGCCTGGAACAGCGGTCGGATAATAGTCCCACAGCAGCTGCATGGGATTGGGGCCAGTGCCGTCTTCAAATTGCAGCCGAATTCGGTAGACGCCCTTCGCCAGTTGGACTGACGCCGGGCCGACGGTTATGTTCTGACCCTTTCCCCATCCATTATTGACAAGCTCATCTCCGCTCACGCCAAATTGTCCGTCGTTGTTAATGTCAATCCACAGCCGACTTCCGTCGCTGCTGCGGGTTCTCAAACGTATCCCGTCTGCGGGAATCGAGATGTATCCGTCCCACTGCACCGAGAAGAAATCCCAGTTCGAATCGCTGCCGCCTGTGACACCGACAGTCGATCGAGCGCCAAGACTGTTCGTCGCGAAATTGACCGACAAATCCACACGTGAACCGACGATCGACTGAGTTGTTCGCCAGTCAGTCTGTGCCGTAACAGAGCGAAGGCTCATATTGACATAACTTCCCGTAAGCCCCGCTGTCGTCTGAGCGACGGATGTAGAGAGTGCTGACGATGGTACGCCAGCGTTGCCAAAGACAGCCGCTGGAATGCCCGGGACACCGGAAAGAAAATTCAGGTCCGGTGAGGCATCGGCGATCTTCTGAAATGCGACAAGATCTGCGATCCCATCTTCGGGCGATGCAAACGGAGAACTGAAGAACGTGGTGTCAAAACTCCAGTCGTATCCTGCGTCAACCAGTCCGGATGCGGAGCGAGTTGAAAACCAGCGGAATGCAGCCTCACCGCTGAGTCCTGTCGTACCTGGTAAAGTGCTGATTTCAACACGCCCGAAATCGGTTCCAAATTTTCGGATGGCCAGCAGGTCTGGAACGCCATCGTTATCAGGATCACTGACGACAAAGTCATAGCTGCTGTCGGTGGGAGGCAGTGCCGTAGTCGTTTGCAAAAGCTGAATCGAGAACGCTGTCAGGGGTGTCGGACCAGCACCGGACGCCACAAACAGCTCAGTCGACACGCTGCCATTGCGACGCACCGCAAACAGGTCGATCAACCCATCGTTGTCGAAATGGCCGAGGTCAAACGTCCAGTCGAATCCGGTGGTTGGCAGAGTCGTTTGAAAGACACTGCTGGTGACGAAATGACTTTCCCCGGTAAACACAGTCACTTCGACAAAACCAGATGCTGTATTGGCTTTGTGAATGGCAAACAGGTCCATTTTGGATCCGCCACGCAAATTGTCGATCCGAAAATCCCAGTCGGCATTCGTCACTGACATCGCCACTGGAAATCGTGCTGAGGCGACCGTGCTCTGTCCACCGTTGCGAGCGTCGAACGATGCGAATGCCGCTGAGTACACCGATACTTCCACCTGCCCGGATGCCGTTCCGCTTCGCTGTATAAGGAACACATCACTAATCCCGTTGTCATCCCAGTCTCCCGCCTGCATTGTGGTTCCATCATCGGCAGCAGGCATCACTGTCGTGGCATACAATGCCTTATTCTGAAACGCGGCTGCTGTCAGCAGGGTCCGAACCTCCATCGATTCAACCGCATTCAGCAGGGCCAGAGAACGCCAAACTGTTCGCCTTCGCAACTTCGAATGAAAAATTTTGGAAAACATAAAGACGGTCTCCGCAAAGAGAATCATGCCGGGACTGATTCGACGATCTGCACGACGGATTGTAGTCGATTAGAAGACGGATCGAAATTGACCGGCAGACCGGGGCCAGTGGCAAATGAAGAAGCTGTCGGCGGTTCTGAGCAGTGCAGAAGTGAATCGGCTGCTGTCATATGTGAAGTGTCACAGGCGTCGCAGGTTTCTGCCGCCCGGCCCCAACCGGCTTCACGCCGGTTGAGCGCAGGTTTGGAAACTACGCTACCCCGGATCAGTGCAATGACGTAAGACACCCGATCCACCATGCTTGTAGTTTTCAAACCTGGGCTCAACCGACGCGGGGTCGGTTGGGGCCGTGGGCTCTGCGTGTTGACGTTGCCAGTAGTTTTCAAACCTGGGCTCAACCGACACGGGGTCGGTTGGGGCCGGAAGTCCTGCTGGCCTTGTGCCGGCGACGTTCAGGTTGCGAGTGGTTGTCCACAGCAGGCTGTGGACTCGAAAGCGGCAGCAGGCTGCCGCAGTCCAGGGGGAAGACTGCGGCGACTGGACAGACAGCATTTTCGTCACGACCGAATCTCCCATCGGTGCCAGGGGGCTGATGGCCGAACTTGCGAATCAGCCCATTCTAATGGCTGGGTGCGGATGCCTCGCTATGCTGATGTGTGTGAACTTTTACCGCACCAACAGACGCATAGATCAGAATTTTCTTTCCAGTGTTATGGGCAGTTGATTGCTGTCGTCAACGCATATCCCGCACTCGATGGAGGCATGAGCTCTGGTATTAGCCGAATCTCGTGTTCTCGCGTTCATATCAGCCGCATCGGGAAACTCTGTCAATCTCATTGACATGCTATGGCCGTACGATCATAGTCTTTGCCGATCATCACTGTTGCATCTGGATTGGGGAAACTGCGGAATGGGCTGTCGAGTTCGATTTTCGTTATTGTCACTGGTCATCACATGCCTGCTGAATTTGCATTCAGCTCATGCCAGCAATGTGCTGCTCATCGGAAGTTCACCAAGTGGCCTGTTTTCACAGGGAGGGCTCGTTCAATACGGGCATAACGTAACGGTCGGCCCGCATTACGATGCGTTTGACGGCAATTTTGACTTGTCGCCGTTTGATGTCGTTGTGCTGAGCGCCGTCTATTATGCCAGTCCCGATATGCCCACCAGTGGCCAGACGGCACTCGTGGACTTTGTCAATAATGGAGGCGGACTCATCACGGGCGAATGGGTGACATGGAGAATCGGTCTTTTTGGGTCTTCATTTGCAGTGATCGATCCCATCCTGCCTGTCTGGACGGATGGTTCGTATATCGGTGGAGCGGGCTGGACGGATGGAGACGTGATCTACAGTCAGGTCACTGCCGATCCCATCATGAATGCTGGTATGCCGTTGTCCTTCTCACTTGATATTGAACCGGCGGGAAGTGAGATCATTCATGCACGGCCGGGGGCAACGGTGTTTTATTCCGGAGACGACGAATTCGGGAACTACCCCTCTGATGGACTTGTCGGCTGGGACGTTGGACAGGGCCGAGTCCTGAGTTTTTCGACGACATTGCAGCAACCAGTGGGCCCTGACTATTCCGATCCATACAGTCGACTGATCAGTAACGCGATTTACTGGGCGGATTCGCCTTCAGCAGCCGTTCCGGAGCCATCAGGCCTGTTAATGTTTGGCGCGGGAGCGATTGGCATGGGTTTGACCGCGCGACGGCGAAAACGGCATCCGGTTGCTTAGGCGCTGTCAGACAATAAGTGTGGCCTTTTGCTCGGCAAAAGAATGCTCTTTCGCGGAGCGAAAGGCGACTATGGAGGAAGCTTATTGTTTACCAGGTCCTTGCAGCAGCGGCGCCGCATGCACCGATTCTGAGCCAGGCAACTTGTATTGTGGAGACGACTTCCGGACGATGCTCATCCGCGTTCGCAATCCAATCATCGCCAGGTGGTAAGGAATTGAGTGGATGGTTCACGAATCAGATGCCGGGAAGGTCGCGAGATTCGAGCTTGCTCTGAATCAGCTGATCGAGCGACTCAGGGAAGATCGATACATTCTTGCCACGGTGCTCGTGGGAAGTTTGTCCGAAGAAACGATCTGGCGGCGAGAATCATTGCAGCTGTGGATCATTGAAGCAGATGGAGTCAGTCGTCGACTGCGAAGTGACGGCAGCGACGAACGCATCTATCGCATTCTTGTTGAAAATAACATCAATATTCATGCGGAAGTTATTCCGCGAAGTCGCTTTCGGCAGATGGTTGAAGGTTCTTCGCGGACTGCGTTTTCCTGCAACTTCTTCGCCACCCGGAGACTCGTTTACAGTATCGATCCTTCAATTGATAACTGGTTCGCCCAGGCCAGCACCGTCGCTGTGAAGGACAGGGAACGTGAACTGCTCATGTTTTCGACATGGACGATTCATTCGGTCCGTCACGCTCGAAAGTTGCTCGAGAACAGGCAAGATGTGGAGCTTGCCAGTCTGGAAGTGCTCAACGCAGCCCATAGTGTCGCCTGTACGGAAATTATTCGCTCCGGCGAAGTCTGGGAGCAGGAAGCGATCTATCGAGCGATCGAGCTGGCTCCGGATCTGTTTCAGGTCCTGTATTTGAATGTGCTGAGGAGGCGAAAAAATTCAGAGGTGCTTGCTGCAGCGATTGATGCTGTTAATGCGTATCTCGATCAGCATTTTGAAGAGCACCTGAACCCGCTGCTGAACTATCTGATAACGCAAAATCGCATCGTGCCATTGTCTGAGATCAGTGATCACTTTGCATGGACTCAGATTTATCCATGGCATCTTGAATCCGTGTGTGAATGGCTTGAGCAAAAAGGATTTCTGGAGAAACTCTCAACGCCCTTCAAGTTAACATCGCGCAGCCGGGAACAGGTGGAAGAGCCGGCGTATTATCTGGACGGTGTCCGTTGGACCGAGACCGCGGGATAGATTCGCCCGGTACAATTGTCTTTCTTCACGGGTCGCCTCTTTTGTACTGGCTGCACGACGCCATCCTTCTCTGCGCCGAAGTGCCCGAAGGCATAAAATGCGAACGACAATCGAAATCCAGGGAGCACGCGAGAATAATCTCAGGAATATCAGCCTCGAAATTCCCCGCGATCAGCTTGTCGTTGTCACAGGAGTCAGCGGTTCAGGGAAATCCTCGCTGGCGTTTGACACGGTTTACGCCGAGGGACAGCGACGACTACTGGCATCGATGTCCACTTTCGCAAAGCGATTCATCGGACAGATGAAGAAGCCTGACGTGGATTTTGTTAACGGTCTGTCTCCGGTCGTCTCCATCGATCAGAAAACAATCGGCTCCAATCCGCGTTCGACTGTCGGCACAATGACCGACATTTCGGATTACCTGCGAATGCTGTTTGCAACCCTTGGAACGCCGCACTGTCCGATGTGTGGGGAAGCCATCGCCATTCGTTCGCCGTATCAGATGACCGAACATCTGCTGTCGCTGCCGAAGGGTACCGAAGTGGAAGTGCGCGCTCCTGTTAATCGAATCTACGGTGAGGACTACAACTATCTGTTCGAACTGATCCGAGTGAACGGATACCGTCGAGCTCGCATTGATGGAAAGCCGTGCGACCTGGGTGACAATATCGAACTGGACGAAGATGAATCGCACGCAATCGAGGCGGTGATTGATACGTTTGTCATCGGTCCGGGCATCGACACGCAGGTAACAACATCCCTTGAGCACGGACTGAAGCTCGGTGATGGATTGCTGAGCTTTCATATTATGAGCCCGAAGAAGCTGACACCAAAGCTGAAGGATTTTTATGACGGCTTCGGCTGCACAAAACATCGCATCGTCGCCAGCGAACTCCAGGCATTTCAGTTTACGTTTAATGATCCTGCCGGTGCCTGCCCGACATGTTCCGGCATTGGAACCACCATGCGGGTCCATCCGGCGCTGCTCGTTCCTGATCCCAGACGCTCGCTCAACGACGGGGCCTTTGTCAACGCGGCACTGAGCAACAATCGCGACAGCTGGGGCGGGCGCATACTTCACAGCATGGCTTCGCATTACGGCTTCAGCCTTGATGAGCCATACGAAACGTTGTCGAACGAACATGTTCAACTTTTGTTGTATGGAACAAAAGGTGAACAGTTTGAAGTGATTATGCCGCCAGGAGCGAAGCAGGGTCAGCAGCACGTCGGCAAGAAAATGAAATACAACGGAGTCGTGAATCACCTTGAACACAGCTACCGCTGGTATCGAAAGCAGGGAACATCGAATGCCGGCATGGATGAGTATCTGAAGAAAGTGATGGTTGAATATCCCTGCCCCGAATGCAATGGCGCGAGGCTAAAAAAGGCCCGACGCCTTGTGACTGTGAGTGATCGCAGTATTTACGAGGTCGGCGAGATGCATCTGTCGGAGCTGCTGGAATTTCTCTCGCAGATTAAGCCTTCATCAGGGCAAAAGGCTGTATCGGAGACGATTCTCAGGGAGGTTATGGTTCGGCTGGAACTGCTGATATCGATTGGACTGGACTATCTGAACCTGAATCGCGGCTCTTCCACGCTGTCGGGCGGCGAGTCGCAGCGCATTCGACTTTCGTCTCAGATTGGATCGGGGTTAATGGGAATGTTGTACGTGCTGGACGAGCCCAGCATCGGCCTGCATCCGAAAGACAACGCCAAAATGATCGAAACGCTCAAGCACCTGCGGGATCTCGGAAACACTGTAATTGTTGTTGAACACGATGCGGAGACAATCAGTGCCGCGGACCACATTATCGAAATTGGTCCCGGACCCGGAGTGCATGGTGGTACCGTTGTGGCGCAGGGAACGATGAAACAGATTCTGAAGGATCCTCAGTCGCTGACCGGAGCATATTTGAGCGGACGGCAACAGATCTGCGTACCCCGGCAGCGGCGAGCCGCCAGCGGCCGTTTCCTGAAAGTAAGGGGAGCACGTCACAACAACCTGAAGAACATCGACGTTGATATTCCTCTGGAGCAGTTTGTATGCGTGACCGGTGCGTCAGGTTCAGGAAAGAGCTCACTGATTCATTCGATTGTTCAAAAACAGCTCGTTTCCCTGCTGCAGGATAGCCGTGTTCTTGCCGGCGATCACGACACATTAACCGGTCATGAGCATCTTTCGGATGTCATTGACATTGATCAGTCACCGATCGGCCGATCATCGAGATCCAATCCTGCGACCTACATTGGTATCTATGACGCCATCCGCACATTGTTTGCGAACACCGAAACGGCTCGAAATAAAGGCTTTACTGCCTCAACATTCAGCTTCAACGTCAAAGGCGGACGGTGTGAAGAGTGTTCCGGCGAAGGGGCGATCACCACACAGCTTTCCTTTATGCCGGATGTTGAAGTCTGCTGTCCCACCTGCAAAGGCGCCCGGTACAACTCAGACACGCTGGAAGTGACGTTCCGCGGCAGGACCATCGCCGATGTGCTCGAAATGTCAATCGAAGATAGCGCCGGCTTCTTTGCAGATCAAACAACGATTTCCCGAAAGATCAGAGTGCTGAATGAACTGGGACTGGGATATCTGAAACTCGGACATCCGTCCACGATCCTGTCCGGCGGAGAAGCCCAGCGCATTAAGCTGGCCGCTGAGCTCGGAAAGCTGAAACACGGAAAACATAACCTCTGCATTCTTGACGAACCAACAACCGGACTTCACTTTGCGGATATCGACAGACTGCTGGTCAGTCTGAATCGCCTTGTTGATGCCGGCCATTCGGTTATCGTGATCGAACACAATGCCGACGTGATCAAAACGGCCGACTATGTCATTGATCTCGGCCCCGAAGGCGGCCACAGAGGCGGCGAACTCGTCGCCACCGGCACTCCGGAGCAGATTGCAGAATGCAAAACGTCGTACACAGGGATGTTTCTAGAACCGTATTTAGCGAAGAGTGAGCGGAATCATTGACGCACTCAGGCCGCCGCTTCAAATGAGCTCAGTCGCCCGTCCGGACTAAGCGGGCTGTGCGGATAGGTTCACGGCACATTGGCGTTGCGATGACGACTTGCCCGGTGCCATGCCGTCTCGTTCAGAAGCTCTCAAAAAAGGCCTGGGAATCCGGTTTTCGCAAAGCAAGTAAAAATGTTGATTTCCCGGCGTATCTTTACGGGAGTATGGCGAAGAATTCGGGCAAAAAATGAGCTGAATCGTTCTTTCGGCATGAAATTCGCACCCTTTGGGGTGCCTGCCCTGTCCTTTTTAATGTGTGTCAGAAACGCTCATTTTCATGGCGACCAACATCATGAATTCAACACTCCGCGTTGCCGTTGCTGACGATGAACCTCTGATGAGGCAGTTCCTTTGCAAAGTACTGGCTCATGAAGGTCACAAAGTTGTTGTTGCGGCTGAGAATGGCCGCCAGCTGATCGACGAATGTCAGCTGCAGCAACCTGACCTTGTCATTACAGATATTGAAATGCCGGATTTGGACGGAATTGATGCCCTCCATGAAATCTGTCTGCGTGTGCAGGTGCCGGCGATCGTCGTGACAGGCAATGCCACAGAGGAAATGCTGTGCCGGGCGGCCCGAGAACCCGTGTTTGCTTATCTTGTCAAGCCCATCAAAATGGCAGACCTGCCTCCGGCGATCCTGATGACCATGCAGCGTTACAGTGAGATGAGTTCACTTTTGCTCCAGTTGCGATCTGCAAGGTAATCCGGACCGGTGTGTTGTTTCCGGGGTGGATAATCCGTTGCAGGAATTCTCGGGCTCGAATTCTCGGGCCGGGAGCCCAATTATTTCAGCGAACGGCTTTCGGCAGGTGACTTGTATCGTTTACAGTGACATCAGTCCTGTTGTCGAAAACGGAGAGTCATAGAGCGGAGCCGGCGAATGTTGCGCGGTGTTTACATAGGGTTCCTGACGCTGCCCATTTTGTGCGGAAATGTGAACGCCGAAGAGGCGATCGATTACATCCGTGAAATCAAACCGATTCTGATGCGACGATGTGCGAGCTGTCATGGTGCAGTCCGACAACAGGCGAATCTGAGGCTCGATACCGCCGAACTGCTGAAGAAGGGTGGAGAAAGCGGCTCCGTCGTGTCCATCGATTCTCCCGATCAGAGTCTTTTGATTTCTCGAATTACCGCTGTGGATGATTCGCTGCGAATGCCACCGCCTGGCGAAGGTACTCCATTGTCCGGTGAAGAAATCGATTTACTGAAACGTTGGATGAAAGAAGGGACTGTGGCGCCCCATGAAGATGTACCCTCGGATCCGCGACATCACTGGGCTTTTCAGGTACCCGTTCGAAAGGAAGTGCCATCACTGGCCCAACATCCCATTGATGCGTTTCTGGAAGTTCTCCGAAAGGAACAGGGTCTGACCGCCAGCCCGCCCATTTCTCCGGACCTTTGGCTGCGTCGGCTGAGTCTGGATCTGACAGGTCTGCCACCAGCTCGATCAGAGCTGAAGGCGTTCCGAGCTGATCATTCGAGTGAGGCCACTTCGGCCGTGATCGACCGACTGCTGAACAGCCCTCATTATGGCGAACGCTGGGCAAGACACTGGATGGATATCTGGCGTTACAGCGACTGGTACGGACTGGGGGAAGAGCTGCGATTCAGCCATTACCACATCTGGCGATGGCGCGACTGGATCATCGAAAGTCTGAACGACGACATGGGTTATGATCAGATGGTCATCGCAATGCTCGCGGGTGACGAAGTTGCGCCGGATGATCCGGATACACTGCGAGCAACCGGTTTCCTCGCTCGCAACTGGGACATCTTCAGTCGCAACAAATGGCTGGACATGACAATCGAACACACGTCAAGAGCGTTTCTGGGTGTGACGATGCAGTGTGCGCGGTGTCACGATCATAAGTTTGATCCCGTTAGCCAGGAGGACTACTATCGCCTGCGAGCTGTGTTTGAGCCTTTTCAAATTCGGATTGACCGTTTCGCCGGGCAGCTTGATCGCAATAAAGATGGTGTTGTCAGAATCTTTGATGATTTGACCGAAGCTCCCACATGGCTGTATGTCCGCGGTGAAGAAACGCAGCCCGATCAGACTCGACCACTCTCGCCCGGCGTACCTGCCGTGCTGGGAGGAGATTTCCAGATCCATACCGTTGCCCTTCCTCTCGGTGCTCAGGTACCGGACAAGCGGCCTGAAATCATTCAGGAAGTTCGCGATCAGGCCCGCAACGCTCTCGCCACTGCCCACGACGCTATGCTGAAAGCTCGTCAGTTATTGCTGGCGGCGCAGGAAAGCGAAAAGGCGGCGGTGATGGCGGCGGACAATGCGCAGCGAATCCTGAATGACCTGCAGCAGTCAACCTCGGCCCCATCTGCGGAAGCTTTGACGAATGCAAAGTCGTCGGCAGCGGCAGCAGCAGAACGAAGTGCAAAAGCTGCGATTGCAGCGGCAGCGGCCTTGCGTGACTTGCTGCGATCCGAAGCAGCCCGAACAGCGGCAGAAAGTCGTCAGACATCCATTCTGGCCGTGCTTGAGGCGGAAAAGCTGCAAGATGATTGTGACGCATCGACGGACACTGCTGGTGAAGACTCAGACGCGAGCACCACCTTGCAGACTGCTGCCTTTGCTGCCAGTCATGCTCAGCGGCAGCAGGCCGTTGCTGAAGCGAAGCTGGCAGAGTTGACGGCCGCTCAGGATGTGGCGAATGCCACAACACTGCTTGACGGATTCACGGCCGCTCATGCTGCAGCCGCAGCTGCTGAAGTCGCGAAACCAGCTGATGAAACTCTGAAGACTCGAACTGTATCTCTGCAGGCAGCACTAACCGAAGCAGCCGGAAAACTGACTGAATCCAGATCGAAACTGCAGCTGGCACGGACTGAACTGAGCAGGGCCGAGGCGGCCGCCACTGAGCCACCCTCCACGAAATATACGCCCCGCCCTCTCGAGTTTCACAGGGCGAAAATGACCTATCGTGATACTCCCAGCACCGCTCCATTTCCCAAAGTGAGCACCGGTCGGCGACTGGCGCTGGCTCGCTGGATGGCTGATCGCAGGAATCCACTGACAGCACGTGTGGCCGTAAATCACATCTGGGCTAGACATTTTGGCGAACCCCTCGTGAACAACGTGTTCGATTTTGGACTGCGAAGCCCTCGACCAGTCCATCAGGATCTGCTCGACTGGCTGGCGGTCGAGTTGATTGAATCCGGTTGGAGCATGAAACATCTGCATCGGCTGATCGTCAGCTCCGATGCGTACAGGATGCAGTCTTCACCCCCGAACGTACTGGATTCTCGAATCGCAGCCGATCCTGACAATATCTATTACTGGCGTATGAATTCTCGTCGGATGGAAGCGGAAATTATTCGAGACAGCCTGCTGCATGCTGCCGGTCGACTTGATAAAACCCAGTTCGGCCCTGATCTGCCGGTGGCCACCGCTGAAAATGGCAGTCGACGAACCATCTATTATCGATACGCTCGCGGTGACCGAATGCTGTTTCTGACGATGTTCGACGCTCCAAGCGTGGAGGAATGTTATCGCAGGCCGGAGACGATCGTTCCTCAGCAGGCCCTTGCCCTGGTCAACAGTCAGATGGCAATCGATCGTGCGGATGATATTGCAGCTGCTCTAACGACTGAGCTTGGTGATGTTCCGGATGCAGTTTTCGTAACAGCCGCATTTGAACAACTGCTGGGGCGTGAACCGGGACAGGAAGAACGGCATCAGGTTGTGCAGTGGCTGCAGCGTGTAACCAGTGAGCAGCACGATGAGACGATCGAATTGGCACGACAAACGAAGGCACCGGAGGTCGCTAAAGCTGAAGATCAGCCGAAAGCGACGGCCACGCCGCAGGAAGAATCCGGGCGTCCTCCATCCGCCCAAATGACCGCCAGATCAGCGTTCATCCACGTTCTCATCAATCACAATGACTTTGTCACGATTCGGTAGGTTCATTATGAATCATCCAGAGACGCCTGACTCATCACAGGTTCATAACGCTGGCAGTTTACGACGGTGCGAGGAGACCGCGGAGCTTCGACTTGCCCAGGGTGATTCCCGGCGGGCGGTCTTGTCCAAAGTTTCCTCTGGTCTGACCGGCATTGCACTGCATTCACTGCTCCGGGAGGAACAGGGCCGTGGAAGTGAAGCCGGACCGACTTCCAGCTCTGAAGGGAACAGCTCGTCGTCTGCCGCTCGTCGACCGTCTGTACGGCCACGTGCGAGCCAGGTGATCTGGCTGATGATGCGTGGGGGCGTCAGCCATATGGAGAGTTTTGACCCAAAGCCCGAACTGACACGGCATGCGGGAAAGACCCTGTCCGAGTCGCCTCATCGTTCCATTCTGGATTCCCCCTTTCTTCGCAATGTGCGTGAACAGGTTGCCAATAACGTCATCGACAAGACCCAGGCAAAGATCTACCCGCTGCAAGTCGGTTTCCAGCGAGGTGGCTATTCAGGCATTGAGATCAGTGACTGGTGGCCTCATGTTCGTGGCTGTGCGGACGAACTGGCCGTGATTCGTTCAATGTGGACCTCAGATAATAACCATGGCGCTCAGCTGGAATTTTTGACAGGTCGCCATTTGCTCGACGGATGCCATCCCACAATAGGTGCCTGGGTGAATTATGGTCTGGGACGGCTGAGCGATAATCTGCCACAGTTTGTTTCAATGGGTCCGCAGCTTGATTCACAGTGCTTTGGCGGCACGGATTCAAACTATCTGGGGCCGGAACATGCAGGTGTTGTCCTTCAGATTGATCCTGAAAACCCACTGCCATTTGCAAAGTCCGCTCGAAGTGTGTCGCCCCGGCTTGCTCGGGCAAGAGCCGATCTGCTGGGCCAGCTGAATCAGATTACTGCCACGGAGTATCCTGCTGACCGCAATCTGATCGCCAGAATGAAGTCATACGAACTGGCCTTTCGTATGCAGACAGCCATTCCGGAGCTGCTTCAGTTCAGCAGCGAAACCGCTGAAACTCAGCAGCTTTACGGTCTTGACAGTGATGTCACCCGTCCCTTTGGTCAACAGGTTCTGGCAGCCCGACGAATGGTGGAACGAGGTGTGAGATTTGTTCAGATCTTTCATGGTGAAGGTGCTGCCGGCGCATGGGATGCTCATTCTGCTTTGAAAAGTAACCACACAAGTCTGTGTGCTCAGGTCGACAAACCGATCGCAGGGCTGCTGACGGACCTTCGGCGTCGAGGATTACTTGATGAGACAATCGTTGTCTGGTCGACGGAATTCGGCCGAACTCCGTGTGCTCAGGGTGCCGATGGTCGTGACCACCACAACTATGGTTTTTCCGTCTGGATGGCTGGCGGCGGAATTCGAGGGGGCACAGTGCATGGTGCGACCGACGAACTCGGCTTTCACGCTGTCGAGCATCGCCACTATGTAACCGACGTCCACGCCACGGTCATGCATCTGCTGGGACTGAACTCACACGAGCTCGAAGTCCCCGGTCGTAAACGCCTTGATATTGAGCACGGCCAGACAATTCGCGAAATTCTTGCCTGACGCTGCCATTGCATTTCCCCTGGTGCTCCGTCAGGATCAGGAGTTCGGGTTGGAGGTAGTGGATCTTGCTAAAGATCCCGTGGCTGCAGGACCTTTAGCAAGGTCCTTTACCCGAAATTCAAAGCTTGTCAAAGCACTCACTGGGAAGCATCTGTAAAAACCCACAGGAAAGGCACTCTTTCCAGCCCGCGGGTTTTGATCCATCGCCAACTCCGAAAAAAATCCGTAACCGTTCACGGGATCAAACTGGTCCTGGGTCAAATCAAGGAGATTTGTTAGCTTCCGAGCATGGATGCGAGAGACAAAATCATAGAGGATCTTCGGAAGCTGGTGGCCAGGCAATCGGAGCAGATTGCAAAGCTGACGGCAAGAGTTGCGGAATTGGAACTTGCGCTGGCCAAAGCAAAAAAAGACTCATCGACATCATCGAACTCCCCGAGTCACCAGTGTTTGTCACCGAACATCGGCTGCAAGTCTATCTCACGGACGACGGTGAAAAATATGTGCCTGACGTTGGCGACATTCTCAACAAACCCATTTTCGGGCCGCGACTATTGGCGCTGATCGGGTGGTTGAAATCCGGAGCTCATTGCAGCTATTCCACGATCGAAACGTACATGTAAGACGTGCTGCAGATGCCGGTTTCGCGAGGCTATCTGGCCAAGCTCTGCACGGGATTGATTGCGGATTCGCTCGACGAGTGTTACCAGGAGCTGAAAGATGCAATCCCTCAGCAGGAACAGCTCGGCAGCGATGAAACGAGTTTCAAAAACAACGGCAGGAAGCACTGGATCTGGTGCATCGCGTCGGCCATCTTCACGGTGTTTCATATTGCTCCCACGCGATCTCGCAACGTGCTCGAAGAACTTGTCGGTGTGGAATTCGCAGGCTATCTGAACTTTGATTACTTCTCAGCTAACTGCTCGTTCGCGTGGAACTTCTGGATCAAAGCCCAGTACTGCTGGGCGCATTTGATACGCGACATTCGGTTCCTGAAGAAGCTCCCGGACGAGAAAACAAAAGTCTGGGCCGAGCAGCTGGAGGATCGTTCGCGGCGGCTGTTTCAGGCATGGCATAGCCGCGACACCATGAACAGTGACTCGGAATTGAACAGGAGGAAACAGAGGAAACGGAGATCAACAATCACTCAGCGTATTCCCAGTGACTCCTCTGTTTCCTCTGTGCCCTCCTGTTTGAATCCGAAGGCACGATCAACGGTGACGAGTTCACTGGTCAGACGCCGCGTTCCTTAAGAAGTCCAGCGGCGTTGAGTCGAGCACAGCAGGCCGCATTTTGACAGAAGCCCAAACGCGGTGGGGAGTCCTCCTCAGCGGCTGATATCGTGAACGGTTACAAAAATACTAAGAACCCCTAACAAAACCTGCGTGAGCCGCGACGTTTGTGGTTGCGTTTCAGGCAAGGAGTGAGGAAGAGACGGGACACCCCGTCGATGACGAATGACGAAGCCTGAGACGCAACCACAAACGTCCCGGAGGGTTGTGTCGAGAGCGGTCGATCTGCGGCGTCATCACTCCTCGACGACATTTGTCGCCTCGTCGCTCTTCCTTGCAGCTCAACCACTCTCGATACAACGCGGCCACGGAGGTTTTGTTAGGGGTTCTTAACAGCGTTGCCCGTCAGGCGAACTAAACAGCAATCCATTTCTGAAACGCATCTTCATCCACATTTCGACCGCTGACAACAACCACAATGTCGCCGTCGCCTGACAGATCCATGCCGTGGTCCAGAAGTGCGGCCACCGAGATTGCTCCGGAAGGTTCAGTACGGAGCCCATGTCGTTCGTACATCCATCGCATGGCCTGCCGAGTCTGTTCATCAGGAATCGTCATTACCTTTTTCACCAGCCGCTGCAGGATCGGCCAGTTATGGAGCCCCACATCGTACGACAGCAGCCCGTCACAGATACTCTTTGGGCGTTCCAGTCGCACTCGATTTCCCGCCGCAAGTGACAACGCAAAATCATTGGCGCCAGCAGGTTCAATTCCAATGATCGTCGCTGCCGGAAATCCATGGGCAATCGCCAGAGCCTGTCCGGCCATCAGGCCGCCCCCACTGACAGGGCACAGAAAATGCGATACCTGACGACCCTGTCTCTGAAGGTCGTCGACAACTTCAAGTGCTCCAACGCCATTGCCGGCAATCACATACGGATCATCGTATGGCGACGCCTGAACAGCATTTTCCACTTCTGCGATTTCCCGGGTCAGCCGATCACGTTCACCCGTTTCATGATCGCGGCTGATGTCATATGTGCGGATTTCTGCCCCAAAGGAGCGAGTGAGCTCAAACTTCACTTTGGGAGCTGTTTCCGGCATAACTATGATCACTCGTTTCTTGTATCGCATTCCGGCAAACGCAATGCCCGATGCAAAATTGCCGGACGAATGAGCAGCCACCGGGCGATCACCAGTTCGTTCCAGATTGTTGGCCATCCAGTTCAGACCCCCCAGCAGCTTAAATGATCCGGATGGCGTCCACCCGAAATCCTTAATCCAGACTCGCCGCTCCGGCGCCAGGTTCAACTGACGTTCAAGCGCATAGGAACGTATCAGTGGCGCAGGAGACAGGTGTTGTCGAATGACATCTCTGGCAAGCAAAACATCATCCATTGTGACGATGCGAATTGTCATGGGCGAATTTCACAATGACTGGTAAGAATAGTTTGAAAATCGAGAACTGTCTGAAGGTATGCGATTCACAGGTAACGGCTGCTCCGGCATGAGTCGTGAGTACCGCAACCGCTGGTCAGCCAGCCCATGTGTACGACGATTCCAGACCCAGCGGAATGCCCAGTATCCAGAAGATCATCAGAAGCACGCTCCAGCTCAGCAAAAACGTCATCGAATAGGGCAGCATGAGTGATGTCAGAGTTCCAATACCCGTGTTTTTTACATACTTCTGGGAGTACACGACAACTAAAGGAAAGTAGGGAAGCAGGGGAGTAACAATATTTGTGCTGGAATCACCGATACGGTATGCAGCCTGAGTCACGTCCGGAGAAATTCCAACTTTCATCAGCATTGGTACAAAAATCGGACTCAGCAATGCCCATTTGGCAGATGCTGAACCAATCAGCAGATTGACTGTCGTCGTCAGAAGGATAAACCCAAGAATCGTAATTTGCGGTGGTAACTGTAATGCCTGAAGCCCGTTTGCTCCCTTGACCGCCAGCAGTGCTCCCAGATTAGATTGTGCAAATGCCGACGTGAACTGAGCTGCAAAGAATGCCATCACGAGGTAGTAGCTCATCGTGCCCATCGACTTTGTCATGCCATGCACAATGTCTCTGTGACTCTTAATTGTCCCTGCGACATATCCATGAGCGACACCAGGCAGCAGGAACAGCAAAAAGATGAGTGGAATAATGGCTTTCATCAGAGGTGCATCACGTCCGACAAGGCCCCCGTCCTCAGTCCGCCATGCGGAATCTGCCGGCCAGGCGGAGAGCGTCAGGCCGATCAGACAGGCGGCGAGGACCGCCAGTCCGGTAAACAGTCCTCGCAATTCGCGTGGCTCTATATCCGTAATTTTCACATCATCGCATGATCCGTCGTCGACTTTCAGTCGCTTCAGCCGAGGTTCCACAATTCGATCACTGACAAACCAGCCGACGCCCACAATCACTATGCACGATGCGCTCATGAATCCCCAGTTACACAGCGGATTGACAACGATATCGTCGTCGATAATTTGCGCTGCCTTCTGAGTGAATCCCTGCAGCAGCGGATCGAGTCCCGACGGCAGAAAATTGGCACTGAAACCACCTCCCACTCCGGCAAAGGCGGTCGTGATACCCAGCAGAGGATGGCGGCCGGCAGCAGCGAAAATCACGGCTCCCAGCGGAATCACAAGGACGAATCCAGGATCTCCCACTGAATGACTCAACAGTCCCACCAGCAAAAGCATCGGAGTCAGAAACCGGGCCGGAGTCACTCGCAGCATGCACTTAAGCCCAGCCTGAATAAAACCGGTATGTTCTGCAACCCCCACACCAAGCAGTGAGACCAGTACAAGACCCAGTGGAGGAAATTCAATGAATGTTTTGACCATACCGGCGAGGAAGCCGATCTGAGCGGGTGCTGTCAGCTGATTGACGATTCTTACCGGCTGATTGGTTTTCGGGTCAATCTCAACGAATTCGACGGGGGCCAGCCATGCGGAAACACCCCATGTCAGAAACAGGGAAAACAGAAACAGAAACGCCGGATCCGGCAATTTGTTTCCAAGCCACTCAATGATATCCAGAAACTTTTGCGATATTCGGGACTCGGACGATTCTGAAGTCGATGCTGGCTGGCTCATGCGGTGTTGGTCTTTCCACATCAACGGGCAATTCCGGCTGACAAGTCGCAGCGCCGAATCCGCTGCCTGCGCTCCCTCAAAGCTGAAAATTCTCGGGTCTCAGTCAACAGGATCCGAAGCGACCTGCAGAGAGTGACATTTCATCGTGACTCATGCAAGCAATTCAGAAAATTCGACGCCGAAGCCGTGGTCCGGGAGATGTCGCTGCGAAATTCATAAAACTGCCAGGTTTTCTGATGCATCCGGAGCATGGCTCTCGCTTCCTGCAGGAGGGGTGTGCATTTACTCAAACTGCCGTCCTGGCGAGAAGGAACATTCACACTGAGGAAACTCGGTATGCCATTAATTCAGGCGGAAAATCGACGATTGATTGAATTGATCGGACTCAGCGAAGGTCGCGTGCTGCGTATATACTCGGACGGTAAAGGATCCCCAACTCTTCCTCCCCCCAGTTCTGCTGGGAGAGGCGGTATTTAAAACCCTCCCCTCCCGCGCAGCGCAGCGAAGTGGGAGGGGTCGGCCGAAGGCCGGGGGAGGGCCCGCCGCGTGTTGCACTCAACGCCGCCCCAATATCACCCTCGCCCCGCAGTTCACCCGGCCCCCTCCCGAGCTTGCTTCGCTCGCTCGACCTCCCCCAGCTTCGCTGGGGGAGGAGGTTTTTAAAACCTCCCCTCCCGCGCAGCGCAGCGAAGTGGGAGGGGTCGGCCGAAGGCCGGGGGAGGGCCCGCCGCGTGTTGCACTCAACGACGTCCCAATAACACCCTCGCCCCGCAGTTCACCCGGCCCCCTCCCGATCTCGCTGCCGCTCGCTCGACCTCCCCCAGCTTTGCTGGGGGAGGAGGTGTTTAAAACCTTCCGGCCTGTTACAGCCAGCGGGATTCATCAGAAGCCCGGCGGAGCAGACGGAATGGCACTGATGACAGACTGATCGATCGTTGAGCTGATATTGACAGTTGATCCGCTTCGAGTGATCGAAATTGCATCCAGCACCGGTTTCAGAGCTGTGATGAATGTTCCAACCATTGGATTATTCTGGATCGTGGAGAGCTGATTCTTTCCCTCCGTCACAGCATCCTGCATTTCTTTCTGCAGCGTTTCAGACTGATTGCTGTCCTGACACTGAATGGCGGCAGTAACATTAATGCTACTTGAAAATGTGATACCAAAGCCCACCGCCGTTGCTTTGCCGCCGATTGAATTAGCCAGCCGAACAGCTGGATTAATGCCTGAAGGAAATGCGCCTGGAGGTGGTCCGGAGGATGGCTTTCCGACAGCCGCCAGCGTCATCGAACCGCCACGTCCCACGAAATCAAACCGGGAAAAGCGGAACTGCTTTTCACCCCGATCCACGGCAGCCTTTACCGCCGCATCATTGCCCATTACCACAATTGTGGGTGATGGTGTCCAGATCGACTGAGTGCCATTGGAATACAGTTTCGTGCCGTTGTAGTCGCTTGTCTGACCGAACAGAGTTGTTGCTGTGTCCAGCGGGCTGCGGAGCCTCATCACCATCAGCATTCCCATGCCGCCGCGTCGAGTGTTCCAGGGCATCATGGTGGCCATTCCCGGCAACTGACTCGTCATGGAAGGATCCGGCCACATTCCGACAGTCACGCTTTCAACATTTTCTGGCTGTATTTTCAATTCATTTGTGCCCTGGTTCATGGACTCCTTCATCTGAGGAAACTTGCTGCTCAGCTGCTGCATCACGGGAGACGCCAGCATTTGTGCCGGATGGACGCAGACAATTGCTTCCAGGTTTTCGGGCATATAGGTCAGATCGACAACATTGCTGAATCCCGGAATACCCGGAAGATTTGTGAACAGCAGGTAGCCAAGTCCTCCGACCGTTCCCAGACCAGCCGCAGCAAGCAGCAGGAAAAGGAGAATCTTCACCACCTTTCCACCAGTGTCGGACTTTCTGCGTCGAGACGAAGGTCGAGTGGATCGAGGTGCTGCCGAGTACGGATCATCCGCATCGGGCTGGTCATAGGGATCAATGGCTTCACCATCGCTGGACCATGGGTCACTAAACGCAGTCTCCCATGAATCCGCTTCCCTGCGACTTTTCCGGGGAGCCCGGCGACGAGGCGATGGACGAGGCTCCTGATAAGGTTCGTCAGATGATGCAGAGGTCCCTGGCCGTTTTGTCGAAGGCCCTGAACTGACACGTGAACCACTGGATGTTTGTTTTGGCGGCGAGTTGGGTGACGGCCTTGTTTCCCGCACTGGCTCAGCCTGAGTGGCTGGTGCGGGAGAGATAATCCTCGCCGTGCGAACACGCGGCTCTTTTACACCATTATCCGTACCGTCGTCCGGCTGTTCGCGACTGCCAGACGCTCGCTTCGGTGGCGGTGATTCAATCACAATAACGGGATCAGCGACGGTCGGGGCGGCAACAGCGGCCGCCGGAAAAATTGTTTTGCACGCCGGACAGCGAACGGTTTTACCGAGGTGTTCGGCCCCCATTCGCAGCCGCTTGTTGCATCCAGGACAGTCCAGTTCAAAGTGTCCCATCTGCGATTTTTCCTGCATGGGAGTAGGCGTACTTCTGCCAGGCCGTGCTGATATGAAATTATGCTGCATTCGATGATGGCGGCACCATAAAGCGAGAGCAACTGCGTTTCATGAAAAAGCGGCTGGGATTTGTCTCCCAGCCTCGCGAAATCTGCTTCAAACAACAAAATTGTCGTCATCAGACGGACATAAAGCCCTTGTTTTCCAGATAAGCAATGACTTCTTTGGCCAGCTGTTCGATACCCTTGCCGTCAGAATCCAGGACAAGTTCGGGCTTTTCGGGCGCTTCGTATGGCGCATCAATTCCGGTGAAGCCTTTGATCTGTCCTGCCCGGGCCTTTTTGTAAAGGCCTTTTGGGTCACGTGCCTCGCAGGTGGCCAGACTGGCATTCACGTAAATCTCGATGAATTCTCCAGCGGGCATGAGAGCTCGCACCAGATCGCGGTCTGCTTTGTAAGGAGAGATAAAGGCAGTGGATACGATCGTTGCAGCATCCGCAAACAATTTGGAGACTTCGCCGATACGGCGAATATTTTCGGTACGATCTTCCGGCGAGAATCCAAGATTCTTGTTCAGTCCCATTCGAATATTGTCACCGTCCAGCACAAAGGTATGAATGCCCTTCGCGTGCAGCATCTGATCCACGGCGTTTGCAATTGTGCTCTTGCCACAGCCGCTGAGCCCGGTAAACCACAGCACGGCACCTTTGTGACCATTCAGTTTTTGGCGTTCTTCCCGGCTTACATGATGTTCGTGCCATGTCACATTCGTCGATTTCTGCTCGGTCATTCCAGCAACTACTCCCGCGGTTCACACAATGCGAAAAAAGAAAGGCCGAGACAAACAAACCCGGCCTGAGATTCATAAGAGGACAAAAACAGCAAAATCGCTGGTAAAGTCCCTTTCTCATGAGAGGCGGAATCATAGAGAAGCGGCGATCCACCGCAAGACCTTTAACGCGGACCGGCAGCTATAAAAACGGGCTCTTTCCACGAATCCCTGCCTGGCACCCTCAGTTTCGCTGCAGAAAACCGGGTGTTCACCGCCATTTAACGACCTCGCGTCAGACAAACGGCCCAACTTTGAGGTCCGGCAGGTCCGGGAATTCCAGAACCGGGAAAAGATTATCCAGGGCGTCGATACTGCATTACTGCAGCTCAATTTCGACAAAGTGTTCCACATGATCGTTGATCAGAACAATCAAATGGTCCCTTTGATCATGTCCGTCGACTGTGAAACGTCGAATCCCTGTTCCGTCACCCTGATTCAGAATATGGATGTGATAAAAAGTCTGGTAGTGCCGATAGTGAATTTTGAACGACGGCCAGTGGCGAGGGGGACGAGGATTGAATCGCAGTTTATCGACATCCAGCTGAAGTCCCAGCAGTGATTCCGTAATCAGTCGGTACATCCATCCGGCTGATCCGGTGTACCAGGTCCAGCCGCCTCGGCCCGTATGCGGTGGCACTGCATAAACATCAGCGGCGACAACGTAGGGTTCCACTCGATAAGTGGACAGGCTTTCCGGCGTTGAGCCGTGTGTGACCGGGTTAATCATGGAGAAGAGTTCCCATGCGCGATCCCGGTCGCCAATTGCAGCGAACGCCATGACCGTCCAGATGGCAGCGTGCGTATATTGTCCGCCATTCTCGCGAACTCCCGGCACATATCCTCGAATGTATCCGGGATTCAGATTCGACTTATCAAACGGCGGATCCAGTAACTGAATCAAACGTGCGTCGCGACGTACAAGTCGGCGATTAACGCTCTCCATGGCAGTCTGTGTTCGCTCGGCAGTACCGGCTCCCGACAGGATTGCCCAGCTTTGGGAAATAGAATCGATCTGGCATTCCGAGTTATCCTGGGTCCCCAGAGGAGTACCATCATCAAACCATGCCCGACGGTACCACTCCCCATCCCATCCATGCTGTTCAATGTTTCCGCGAAGCCTGCCTGCTTCCACCAGATAGCGATCGGCTGTCGCTGCATCACCCTGAGACAGAGCGAGTTTCGCGAACTGATTCAGAATATCGTACAGAAAGAATGCCAGCCACACGCTTTCACCTTTGCCGTGCTGACCGACAAGGTTCATGCCATCATTCCAGTCTCCGCATCCCATCAGGGGCAGCCCATGAACTCCGAATCGCAGCGCGCGATCGATGGCACGGATACCATGTTCATACAGGGAGCCGGAGTCATCGGAAATGTGCGGGAGATCGTAATTGGATTCCTCGTCCGCATGCAGCAGCCGGGCACTCAAAAATGGTACGATTTCGTTCAGCAGACCGGTATCTCCGGTGATACGAACATAACGACAGATTGCGAGCGGCAACCACAGCAGGTCATCGGAAAAATGTGTTCGTACACCGCGCCCTGCCGGTGGATGCCACCAGTGCTGGACGTCTCCTTCACGAAACTGTCTTGATGCTGCCCTCAGCAGGTGTTCTCTCAGCAATCCGGGTTCCGCGTGGATCAGCGCCATCGCGTCCTGCAGCTGATCGCGGAATCCGAACGCACCTCCGGACTGGTAGAATCCTGTACGAGCCCACATTCGGCAGACCAGTGTCTGATAAACGAGCCAGCCATTCGCCATAAAGTTGACAGCAGCATCGGGCGTTTCGACGTACACAGCTCCGAGAGCCTGGCTCCAGTAATGCCAGACTCCTTCAAGTGTTCCCTGAGCGTTTCCTTCACCTCGAAATCGCTGAACCAGCTGGCGAGATTCGTCATCATTCCGACCGGCACCGACAGTGAAAATGATCACCTTTTCCTGGCGATCATCCAGAGTGAATTGTGTCTGAATCGCTGCGCATGGATCAAATCCGGCACCAGTACGATTCGACAGCCGCGTCCTGCGAAGCGCTGCCGGGTTACCTGCTGCTCCGTTTCTTCCAAGAAACTCCGTGCGATCGCCCGTAATTGTGCGAGACATCTCACTGCAGTCTGCAAACACAACTCGATCGGAGAATTCCGGGCTATAATGATTGCGAACGAAGATCGCACCCGTCACGTTATCCACTTCCGTGATCACATGCATCAGCGAGCGACCTCGTACCTCGCCCAGCACCCATTCCCAGTAGCCGGTTAGTGACAGTGGACGGGATCTTCCGGACCTGTTGGTAATACGGACTCTGGCAAACTTCACTGGCGCATCCACCGCCACATAAACGCAGAGTTCGGTGGTAATTCCATCTTCGGTATGTTCAAACACGGAATAGCCGAAACCGTGGCGAGTGATATACGTACCGGTGCCGCGCGCAGGGGCCGGAGAGGGAGACCAAAAGCGGCCCGACATTTCATCGCGAAGGTAAAATGCTTCTCCGCAGGTGTCTGAAACTGGATCGTTATTCCAGGGAGTCAGCCGAAATTCATGGCTGTTTTCGGCCCACGTGTAAGCGCTACCACTTTCGGAAACAACGGTACCGAGCTGTGAATTTGCAATCACATTCACCCACGGCGCTGGTGTGGCCATACCGGATTTCAGAACGATGATGTATTCGCGACCATCCTGACTAAATCCGCCCAGCCCATTGAAGAATGCCAGATCGTACGCATGACGTTCCGAGCCGACGGTGGTTTCAAACCGTCGTTTCACCGGTCGCAGCAGTGGTATCGAAACCTCCAGCCGATCGCGTCGATTCACCTGATCAATCAGGGTGCCCCCATCATCGGGCAGAATGACTCGCGCTACCGTCTGCAGCAGCGAACGATCATCTTCTGACATCTGCTCGCCCCGTCGAATAAAGATCCCCGCGGGTCGATCCACCATTGCTGATTCCGGACTTGCTGCAACCAGATCCAGAATGGTGTCCTGAAGCGTTTGTCGATATCCGGAGTCATCTTCATTCCAGATCACCAGATCAACGCTCAAGCCTTTCATTCGCCAGTAGGCATGGGCCTGCACGGCCTGCCGCACGAGTTCAATGTTCTCTATATTGCGGATACGCACAAGGACGATGGGAAGGTCACCGGAAATTCCGTATCCCCACAGTCCGGACTGTCCGCGACGATTGCGAATCAGAACAGACGGGCGAGCTCGCCTGAGTGAGGATGCATAAATGACGGAACCAGCCAGTCGACCGTAGGCCTGCGCGTCCACGATTGAGGCATTCAGCTGCTGCAGCAGAATGGGGCCGCGAGTCCATGCGAGTTCAAAAACACGATCTGCCAGGCTGGGGTCACTGTACTTTTCAGCCATCGCCTCAACTCCAGACCTCGATTCCGCGACACCCGTCACAATGTCGATACGGACGGTTTCATTGGGCTGAATCAGCAGAGTGTGGCGAATACTGACAATTGGATCGAGCGTCGATCCTGCCGTATTGGAAAGTGGCGTTCGATAGTCGAAGGCGGCCGGCAGTGCAGTCGTACGGCCCCGGCCCGTGAACTTCATACGATCCGTTTCAAACGACGGCGGGCTGGCGGCGGTGCCCATTGCCGTCATCATGTGAATCATCCATGGCGGTCGTTCCTCCGCCGAACGCGGTCGACGAGTACAAAAGATGGCCTGTCGAGCGGGAATGATCTCTGTCTGCACAAACAGATTGCTGAATGCCTGGTGAGCTTCATCATGGGTCTGAGGTGCCAGCACCACTTCCGCATAGCTTGTCAGTTCGATCGTGCGGGGTCGTTCAGATCGATTTGTAAGGATGATCTGACGCAGTTCAAGGTCATCCTCAGCAGCAACGCTGATTTGTGTGTGCGAATCAATGTGCTCATCCCGTCGCCTGAATTCTGCTCGGGACTGTGTAAAAATGGCTTCATAAAACTTTGGAACAGAGGCAGTTGGATGCCATGCGTTCGACCAGAGCACTCCACTCTCAACATCCCGCAGATAACAGAAGGTTCCCCAGCAGTCGCGAGTGGGATCTTCCCTCCAGCGAGTGACCGCGAGATCTTTCCATCGACTGTATCCGCCGCCTGCGCTGGTCACCATCACGTGGTACTGTCCGTTCGACAGTAAATGGACTTCAGGAACCGAGCTTCCCGGATCCGTGAAGACACGCATTGTACCTGCTTCTTCCGCCGAAACGCTTCGGGTGACTCCCGCCTCGGTGGCGTGAGGGTACACCGGAACCGTGGTTCGTGGAATCCGTTCATGAAGCAGTAACTCTGAGGCTCTAAGGGCCGGATTCGCCTGAAAACGACGCTGCATCGGCCTGTCAAGCAGGATATAGGCCATCGCCAGCAGACTCATTCCGGCATGATGAGCCATGACCTGTTTAACCGTTACGCTGCCGGATCCGGGAGGTAATCGTGACGGGGTGTAATCGACGGCTTCAAACAGACCGTAGCGACCCTCTCGTCCCTCGCTGGAAAGACGCTCCAGATTTCGACAAGCCGCATCAGGAAGGACCATCAGGGCAAGAGCACTTGCGTAGGGCGCGATCACAAGGTCATCAACAAGGCCACGTTTCAATCCAAGCCCAGGCACTCCAAACGCGCGATACTGATAATTGGCATGCAGATCAGTCGTATTATAACCCGATTCAGAAATGCCCCACGGTACACCTCGCTGACGCCCATACTGAATCTGGCGCTTAACAATTGCACGGCATGTCTGATCGAGCAGCGTATTGTCGTAGGTTGGCATCACCAGAAGTGGCATCAGATACTCAAACATCGAGCCACTCCAGCTCAGCAGAGCCGGAGCGCCACAGGCGCTTGTCAGCAGCCGACCAAGGGCAAACCAGTGATCCTGCCCCATTTTCCCCTGAGCCACAACAACATAGCTGCAAAGGCGAGCTTCTGACGCCAGAAGGTCATAACAGCTGCTGTCCAGACGATTTTCAACGGCGTTATACCCGATCGACAGAAGCTGTCGTGGCCTGTTATGAAGAAACTCAAAGTCCATGTCGGCGAAGTTTTCGCATTCCGCTGCCAGCTGCTCAAGCCTCCGGATTCGATCTGCTGCGAAATGCGATGACTCAGCAATCGCACTTCGAAGATCCTGTAACCATTCTCCGGCAGCTGCAAGGTCTGCCGCTGAACCACATTCTTTGCAACTCAGTTCCTCCTCAATATTTTCGAGAAGCGACCCCGAAGATTCCGGCAGCGCTGTAACGTCACGCAGACTCATGACAGAGTCCAGCTGAGCCATCAGCTTTCGCAGAGGTGCAATGATCTGCCCCGATTCACCGCCGGCCGGATGATCGGCGCGGCGAGCTATCTCCGCCGGACAGACCCGAAGCCGTGCTGGTGGTGGGGTCAGCGTCGTCCATGCCGCCAGCTGATGCAGGTCTGCAATATGATCCTCGCACATTCCGTCGAACGCGTTTACCCACCATTTGACCTCATTCTGACCCACAGCTTTAAACTGCTGGCTGCGGATTGCCTTCATCAGTTCCGTGAGCGTGCTGATAACCGAAGTCACTGAGCCGAATTGCCGATCAAGTGCTTCCACGGACATTGCGATCAGACGAATAGCCTGTCCGTCAATTCTCGGCAGAGATTCATCTTCCGCTCCGCGAACCCGTCCCCGGGCTTCATCAAGCAGGATGCTGAGCGTGTCTCTCAGACCATGTCGCAGCTGTTCAGGAACGATCGGAGCGTCCGCCAGCTGAAGCAGTCCGCTTCCGAGCACCAGCAGGTTACCCGCCAGATTTCCACTGTCGACTGACGAAACATATCGCGGAACCAGCGGCATCAGGGTCTGGGTATCGTACCAGTTGTAGAAATGCCCCCGGTACTGTTCCATGCGGTGCAGAGTCGAGAAGGTATTTTGGGTCCGATCCAGCAATCGTTCGACAGAACAATAACCAAAATCGCAGGCGGCAAGATCCGCCAGCAGGGCCATCCCAATATTCGTCGGGCTGGTCCTTGACGCCACAACTTCTCCGGATGTCAGATGTACATTGTCCGGAGGCAGCCAGTTGTGGTCCTCGGTCACAAAAGTTTCAAAGTATCGCCATGTTCGGCGAGACAGCTTTCTCAGATACTGATGCTGTCGTTCCGACAGGCGAATCGTCCGAGGCGGGAATTGCCGACTAAGCCACCATGCAGTCAATGGTGAGAATATCCAAAGCAGGAGCAGCGGCCAGACCATCCGCAAAACCTCCGGCCGCCATATCGCGAGCATGGTTATCGTCAGCACCGCCAGCGACGGTGAAAGCAGCATTGATCGAAAGAACGTTGCCAGATCATCTCGAGAACTCCGGCTGGAGTCACCAGACGTCTTCCATTCGAGTAACTTTTCACCGGTCCAGTACATTCGGACGAGCGAACGTATAGCCGCATCCAGATTGTTGTATGCTTCAAAAGGCAGCAGAGTCAGGGTCAGCAGGCATTCCGCCAGCGGCCTGCCCATTGCTATGGTGGTTGTTGCCAGATGAGTCGAAAAAGGCAGGTCAGTAGGCCATGCGGTAAAGCTCACAATGGCATTCAGCAGCCGTGGCAGAAAAATGACGGTGAGCACAAATACGGTGGCTGTTGCTGCCGAGATAATCGAGCCGGAAAACCAGGACAGCAGCAGGAAAACAATCATCAGTGAAGGCAGAAGACTTCTTCTGAGATTGTCAAGTATTTTCCATCGCGAAAGAGCCGAAATGGGGTTTGCGAGGTTAATCGCCGCAAATCCTCGCACCCTTGGAAACAGCCATTCAGCGATCTGCCAGTCACCCCGAATCCAGCGATGCTGCCGACCGGCTTCCACCGCATAACTCGAAGGATAATCCTCATACAGAATCACATCGCTCAGGAGTGCCGATCGACTGTAACAGCTTTCCAGCAAATCATGACTAAGAATAAGGTTCTCCGGAAAGTCCGAACATTGCCGCCGAAAGGCATCAACGTCGTAGATTCCCTTTCCTACTGTCATTGGGCGCTTCAAAACCAGCCACTCGTGGGCGCTTCAAAACCAGCAGAGGTGTGAATGTTCAGTAAGTGGTCTGGCGCTGGTTTTCTGAGCTCGTGAAATCGCTGCGAGCCAGT
>JALHMY010000025.1 GCA_022843805.1 Fuerstiella sp. | reverse complement strand
AAAGAATGAATAAATCCATCATCACGGAATACATGGCCGCACTGGGATGGAAGATTGATCATCCGGATTTCTGGCAGACTTCATCATCCGCCACTCTGGTCTGGGACGACTGCCTCGGTCGATACTCCGGCCCGATGCGCTGCGATGTACCGCCCCCACAGTCGTCAATCGAACCCTGCCCATAACCCATCCTCGTGAATCGCTCCGCGATCCAGCGCCGGACCGCGGTGCAACTCACATCGACCAGACACTCACGCACCCGCCGCAGCCCGGTTGTTGAAGGCAGGAGGAATTGGCAGAAAAATTTTTGGGCAGAAGGATGAATCCCGTCGGCGGAGCGACGGGTGTACTGTACACCCGTCGCTCCGCCGACGGGAGTTTGGCAGCGGTGGAGGTTTCGGCAACGCAAAACACGCAGTTGATTATGGACAAGTCCTGAGCATGGCCTTCGACAAGGCTCTGTCACCCCGTTCTCCCGTTCCCACAAAATTTTTCTGCCCTCGAAATCTTTCTGCCAACAATCGGCTGCTAGCCCGGGCAGTTTTTCAGGAGTTGAAACCCCCGCCTACCTTCAAACCTCGCGCCGCGAGGAGGACGGCATTCGGTCCATGTGGCAGGGACACAGATCACAGATATCAGCAGCGACTTCGCTTGTGTTTTTATCTGTGCCCATCTGTGTTATCTGTGGTTAAAAACTGCGATTCAATGACGAATTCTCCGCCTGAATCAGCATTTGAGGTTCGTCCGCACCGGCCGCAGCCGTGACGTTGCAGACGCGACGAAGAATTGGCAGAAAAATTTCAGGGCAGAAAAATGAATCGCGGATGAATCTCTGAGCGATGGCGAACTCTGGAGGACCCACCCATCTGAACACATCCATCTATAAATCCGGGGCTTCGTGGATGTGAATGGCCTGCAGTTGCCAGAAAGTGCAGGCAATCCCGTCGGCGGAGCGACGGGTGTACTGTACACCCGTCGCTCCGCCGGCCGGAGTTTTGGAGCGGGGCAGATTACGTCAACTCAAAACACGAAGTTGATTATGGACAAGTCCTGAGCGTGGCCTTCGACAAGGCCCCGGCACCGAGTTCTTCCGTCGCCGTTGAATTCGGCCAGCATTGGTCGACTGCCTGCGACTATCGCATATCGTCGCAGAGACGCAACTCGCGGCCATGTGAAATTTTATTCACCTTCTTAACACCGAGCTGCTGACCAAATCGCGACGGCGTAATGGCAAACGGGACGGAGAAAATCGCCGTCAGTCGGGCCGGCGGATTTTGTAGAGGGAAGCGCGTTCGGTTCCAGGCCGGACAACGACAACTCGTGGACGAGTCTGACCACCTTTTTCCAGAAATCGAGCGACCAGATATCCCGCGGCAAAACCACCGATATGAGCCCACCAGGCGACACCTGCTGCCGCTGTCCCACCAATGGAAAAGGTACCCTGCAGGAGCTGCAGCACAAACCAGATCCCCAGAAACACGGGCGCGGGAATCACGGCCATATGAATGAAAATGAAGATGGGGATCAGCGACATGACCATGGCATGCGGGTAAAGCATGAGATAGGCGCCCATCACACCGGCAACGGCGCCGCTGGCACCGATGGTTGGAATCAGGGACTGAGAATCCGTCAGGTAATGGGCTAAACTTGCTGCAATGCCGCAGCCCAGATAAAAAATCAGATAGCCAACGTGCCCCAGCCGGTCTTCAACGTTGTCGCCGAAGATATACAAAAACCACATATTTCCTGCCAGATGCAGCAAACCACCGTGAAGAAAAACACAGCTGAGCAGTGTGGACCATTCGGGGACAGCAGCAGGGGGAATTTCCCGCCGAGTGATCACCTGCATGCCGGGAATCGGTGAGGCGACTCGTCCTCGTTCTTCCACCACCAGACGTTCTCCGGGGTGACTGATACGTGCCGGGACAAGACCATACCGCATGATGCTCCCTTCCGGGTCAGACGCCTGATTCAGAAAAACCAGTGTGCAGATAGCAATCATCGCATAATTGACGACCGGTGTGGTTCGGGACGGGATGTTATCTCGCAGTGGAATCACAGGACGATCCTTTGGACAGCAGAGTGTCGGTCAAAACCACAAACTTTATAGACCACGACGCCTGTCAGGCGAAGTGGAAATCGAAAACCGGTTTTCACAACAATGACACAGTCTGCCGAGTGTGCTGGCTTCAGAGAAACACCTGTGTTAAAGTCAGAAAAACAGGCGTCAACAGACGATTTCACGGAAATTCTGACTGCAGGATCGGTTCGAAAGCAACGGATGCATAACGTCATCATTGAGGAACCGTATCGGTTTGTGCCCCCGTACAGGGGACGCCTTTGGTCCTGGGTGTTTCGGACAATTGCGCTTCGGCGTTTTGTTCGTTCATCATACGGAATTGTCAGCTGGAATATCGACGGACTGGACAATCTTCGCCGATCAATTCGAGCCGGACATGGAGTGCTGATGTGTCCGAATCACTGTCGGCCGTCGGATCCGATGCTGATGGGTCTGATTGTTAAGGAAGCTCCCTGCCATATCTATGCGATGGCCAGCTGGCATATTTTCAAGCAGAGTCGACTGGAAGGATTTATCGCCAATCGATGCGGCGGATTCAGCATTTATCGCGAGGGCCTCGACCGCCAGGCACTCGACTGTTCCGTCCAGATCGTCTCGGAGGCAGAGCGTCCGCTGGTCATTTTTCCGGAAGGTGTCATCTCCCGAAGTAATGATCGCCTGCTCGCATTTATGGATGGTGTGTCTTTTATTGCTCGGGCGGCAGCAAAAAAACGGGCTCGAACTGACGGTGGCAAGGTTGTTGTTCATCCGATATCGGTTCGATACCATCTGACGACCGATCCGGTTGCAACCCTCAGTCCTGTGTTGTCAAAACTGGAACAGCGAACCTTCTGGAAATCACACGAACACCTGCCGCTGCTGGACCGTATCGCTCAGTTGGGCCAGGCTCTGCTCGCTGCCCGCGAAATTGAATGCCTCGGCCAGCCACAGAGCGGATCAATGTCGGAGCGAATGAGTCGACTGATCGATTTTGTGCTGCATCCGCAGGAACGAGAATGGCTGGGATCTCCTCGATATGGAGATGTGATTGGGCGAGTCAAAGACCTGCGAATCGCCATCGTCCCCACACTCATTCAGGGTAAACTGGATCCAATGGAAAGAAGTCGCCGCTGGAGGCAGCTCACGGATTCCTACTACCTCCAGTGTCTTTCGATGTACCCGCCTCAGTATCTGGACTGTTCAGAAACACGTGGCCCGGTCACTCCGGAACGAATTTCCGAGACGGTCCATCGACTTGAAGAAGATATGACCGACTCCGTTTCGATTCGACCGGAATGGCATGTGGACCTGAGAATTGGGGAGGCGATCGAAGTTGACCCCAATCAAAAGAAGTCCCGGTCCGGCGACGTACTGATGCAGACTCTGCGAAGCCAGCTGTTAAGTTTGTTAAATATTGAGGACTGGTGGCCACCGGCCGCTGTCACTCTTGAGCCACGTACAAAAGCGGAAACGGCGGGAGCAGCCGACGGCATGGCGATTGACGTCGCTGTGCGAAGTTGAGCACACCCAGGGCCTTCCCCCACAAAAATATACACATGAACACTCCGAACCCACACCCGCTTGATTGAGGGGTGGAATTTGCGGAGAAATAGGGTGGGAATTGATTCAGTTTTCTGTTCTGGTTACGGTTTTGATTGAGACGACCGCAGGAATTGGTGAAAGTGCCGGTTGTGCAGCAAGTTTCATGTCCGGCGGCGGGCTTGTTTTCAAATTGCAACAGGAGGACAAAGAATTGGTGAAAAAGTTGAACCCACTTTTTGTGGTGGTAGGATTCGTCAGGCATGAGAGGCAGAGTGGTTTTGAGACTGTCAGGTAATGTGCAGGACCGGTGAAGTCACCAACCTGGAGATCTGACCAACTACCCTTCATTTTTCGATGTCTGATTCTCCGATTCATTCAGAGAAGGCGTACGTTTATTGCCGGTTACTGGTTTCCGGCACGTTCGGATCACCCTGTTTTATTCGTCATATTGTTTGAGCCGGCAAAATTGGAACCAATGTTGCACGGAGTACCTGTTTCCTCTGAAAAAGGACAGATTCCGGTACATTTCCAGTTTTGCAGGCAAAATCCATGAATCATTCTGCAACAGTCGCAGAGTGCAGCCCGGCCCCACACACTCGATTGCATTCCCGGTCAATGCCGCCGATCAAATCGACAGACGGTCTGAAAAATTTCCTGCTAACTTCGCGACTGCTGAAACCGGCCGAATGGGCTCAGGTGGACGCTGAAGCTGCGAATGCGGAAGGAGTGCGCGATGTGCTTGACCTGCTGGAACGCCGCCAGCTCCTGACACCACTGCAGTCCGGGCGAATTCTAAAGGGCGAAACGGACGGGCTTGTTCTTGGCAAATACAAACTTCTGTATCGAAATGCGTCTGGGAGCTTTGCTCGAGTGTTCCGTGCGGCAACGGTCGATGACAATCGAATTGTTGCGTTAAAACTGTTGCGGGAACGCTGGGCGGACGATCCGAAGGCGGTTGCGGGATTTGAACGTGAAGCCCGCATCTGCATGAAATTCATCCATCCGCACATTGTGCCCATTTACGATATTGGCGACGATGGACGATATCATTTCTTTACAATGGAATTCGTCGAAGGCGGGAACCTTCGCGACTTTATGAAAATCCGCAAGACGCTTTCTCCGCTGGAAGCGACTCGCTGCATTTATCAGATCTGTTCGGCCCTGGAATATGCTCTGACGCTCGGTGCCACACATCGTGACCTGAAACTGACCAACGTTCTGATGAGCAGCGCCGGAGTGGCGAAGCTGGTGGACTTTGGACTGGCCGGTGCTGAAAATCCTACTCAGGCCGGAACGAGCGACGAAGTTCAGCGAGCTCTCGAATATTCATCTCTGGAACGTGGAACCAACGCTCCCCGCAATGACCCTCGCAGCGACATTTTCTTCGCTGGCTCGATCTATTACGAACTGCTCAGTGGTGAACCACCATGGCCCAGAACCGCGGATCGTGAGGAACGGTTGCAGCTGGCCCGTTATTCCAACGTGCGTCCTGTCAATATTGTGTCGCCCGGACTGCCGGCGAATGTGGTCAAAGTTTGCACCCGGATGCTGAATATCAGCCCCGCGGCCCGCTACCAGAACTACGCGGAGGTTAATCGTGAACTTCGAGCCATTCTGCGAGAAATGGGTGAGGAGGTCGAGGAGCCGGAGGAGACTAAAAAGACAACCAAAGCGCCTGCTCGGCTTACTCCCGATTTTAACCTGCTGGTTGTTGACAACGGACAGAAGCGTCACAAGTCGCTGAAGACCTACTTTGACAAATTCGAGATCACAACTGAGTTCATCGAAGATCCTGATGAGGCTTTTGCACGGCTGAAGAGTCAGACGCCCCCGGACGGAATCCTCTTTCTTGCGGACGAAGACGCTTCACTGGCGATGGACGTGTTTCCGCAGATGCAGGCCTATGCGAGGTCACTGAAGGTTCCCTGCGTTGCTGTTTTCTCCGAAGAGGAACAGGGGACCGTTAAGAAGAAGATCAATTCCACTCGGTATGGAACCACGTTGTTCCAGCCGGTGACCCTGGGTGAAATTCGCGCCCACATTGATGATGTGGCCGGAATCGACCGTTCTGCTCCGGCGAAATCCAAAAAGTCGCGTGACGACGATGAGGATGACGACGAAGAAGAAGACGATTCCGACGTCGAAGACTCAGATATCGACGATGAAGACGATGACGATGAAATCGATTCGGATATCGATGATGAAGACGTTGAAGATGAGGACGAGGACGACGAAGACGATCGTCGATCCACAGGAAAAAAACGCGGCCGACGAACATCTTCAGGTGTGGCGAAGAAAAGTTCCCGTTCCGGCCGTTCCAAGCCCTCCCCGCGCAAATCCGGGTCTTCGGAGAAATCCAAATCCTCAGGCCGCTCGAAGAGCTCTGGCAGTTCAAAAGCCGCACGCAGTTCAAAGTCGGCGGCGAAATCCAAAGGCCCTCCACCGAAATCTAAAGGCGGGAAGTCTCGACACATTCCGTTGCCGCTCGACTCAGACGTGGACCTCGATTCAGACGTTGATTCCGATGTCGACTCAGATGTGGATTCCGATGTTGAGCAGGAAGACCTCTACGCACCCCTGACTCCCGGAAAACGACGGGACGCTCGCGGCACGTACCGCCTGGCACTCGGCGGATCCGACGATGAAGACGATGGCGATGAGGAAGAAGAGGACGACGACTACGATACCTCAGCCAATTCACGCTTCGTCAGCGGCGGACGCTTCTATGATGAAGATGAGGACGAAGATGAAGATGAAGATGAAGATAAGGACGAAGACGACGAAGAAGGCGAGGAGGAAGACGAAGAGGATGAAGACGACGATCGATCGTCGCGCCGAAAATCTCGCCGCAAGCCGGAAGCGAAACGCGACGATGACCGTCGGCGATTAAAGTCAAAGAAATCTTCTTCCGGCCGGACGGAACTGCGGAAGAAGCCCGAATCAAAAGAATCGTCGTCACGAAAAAGACCGCCTGCGGAAAAACCGTCGAAAAAACGACCGGTCGACGACGATGATTTGCCTCTCGGTTTCGATGCTGAGGAGGAAGACGATGATGATGAAGACGAGGTTGACGATGAACCTGTGGAGAGCCTCGGTTCAACGAGATCGGTAACAGCACCTCCTCCGTCGTTTAAGAAGAATGCGAGACGGGAAGGCGGCGCGGCAGACAAGGCCGGCAAGCCGAAGGGAATCTCTGCGCAGCGTGATGCCATTCTGAAGGAAGCGCTGGAGAAAGCCGCAGCGGCTGAGGCCGCTGAACGGAAAGCGGCCGCGGAAAAAGCAGCAGAAGAGAAAGCGGCTGCAAAGAAGGCAGAACGCGAAAAAGCAGAGCAGGAAAAAGCCGAACGGGAACGGCTGGAGAAGGAAAAGGCCGAACAGGAACGAATCGAGGCTCTTGCAAGGGCTGAGGTTGAAGAGCAGGAAAAACGGTCGACTGCGAAATCAAAAGACACATCTGACGGCTCCTCAGCCGTGGCTGAAGCGGCCAGTTCAAAGAAGGCTGCGGCGCTGAAAAAGGCGGCTGATGAATCGGCTGCGCGAAAGGCAGCGCGCCGCGCGGCAGCGGCCGAACAGGCTGCGAAAGAGAAAGTCGCGAAAGGACAGGCGGCAGAAGAGGCGGGAGCGGGCGAAAAACCAGCTGCTGATACACCTTCGGCTGAAAAGGCTCCTGACGTAAAGGCAACCGAGTCAAAGGCGACTGCTGACAAGCCGCGCGAAAAGACATTACCGAAAGCAGTGAGTGAGTCGGTTGCCCCGGCTGCATCCAAATCGGAAGAGGCGACATCTGCCAAAGACACTGACTCTTCGAAAGAAAGCGCGTCTGAATCCGCTGCTTCTGCGGCAAAACCGGCAGAGACCGGAAAAGTCAGCCGCGAACAGCAGAAAGTGACGACGGCAGAATCAGCCAAAACGAGCGAGCGTTCGTCAGCGGCTGATCGAGGAAAGGGCAGTCGCGATGACATAGCGACCGTCACCAAAACTCCAGCAGCCGAGATTTCCAAAACTCCGCCTCAGAAGCCATCGGCACGGGAGCAGGCGAAGCCAAAGAAGAAGGTCACCGGAAAGGAAAAAATCAAGGCGAAGAAGGAAGCCGAAGACAAGATGCTGATTGAGATTTTTGACGACGTCTTTTCTGACGACGGCAAAAAATCGGCGTTTTCAAAAACGCCTTCTCACAGCTCCGTTCCGGACAACTTTGAAGATGATCTGTCATCACGGACCTCGACCCGCCAGCCGGCGTCACCAGCCGCCGGAGGACGCGGAGCGGGCAGTGCCGCAGCCACTCTTGCAGCTCCGGCACGGACCAAATCGCAGACCGGTGAAAAGCCCGTTAGTCCGTCCAAAGCTGCGCTGGATGCGGATTCTCAGGCAACAGAACCGATGTTGCGTTCAATCGACGCCGAAGGCCAGAAGACGATTAAGCTGTCCGGAGGCGTGATTGCCGCTATTGCCGTGGCAGTGCTCGTGATTCTGCTTGCGGTCGCGTTTATGCTGGGTGCAATCTGATCCAGCCAGCCCCATGTACCCGCATTGGGAAACATTTGTTCGCATTTTGCATTCCCGGCCACTCCCTGCAACAATAGACAGCGGGTTGCAGAAAATTTGTTGGCCGGACAAAGGCGTTGCAGGTGTTGAAAGACTCTTTCAGTCGCAATGCCGCAGGCCAGGCCCGGTTTCGCAGGCCCGGTTTCGCAGGTCAGAGTTGACGCTGACTGGTTGAGTCACGGAAGAAAAAGAATTTGCTGCAGGGAGTAAGCATTCATGGCCCGCAAGGCTAAGTCACCGGATCCACTCAGTGAAATCGCGTCGCGCATGGTCGCCACGCTGGAAGCCCATCGATCTTTACAGTCGACGGAAACTGAGACGCAGTTTCTCACCTGGAATCAACTGATTGCCGGCCAGCCGGGAGTCAGTGCTGAATGGGCCGAGGCGGCTTTAAAGAAGGCGCCGGCAAAAGCGAGAGTGATCACTGCAGTGCCAGGAGATGCCGAAAGTCCGGTCGCCCTGGCGGAGGACGGAGAGCAGCTGGCAGGATCGGGTGCTGTGTTGCAACGGCTCGTAAATCATTCGGTATTCGGATGCAGTGAGTCGCGGCCGGTGCGGCCGTTATCTGACCTCGTCAAAAGCCTCCACAAAACTCTCAAAAAGGCGGCCGAAAGCAGGTGGTCCGAACACCCTGGCAAACTTCCGGCGGGGTTGTCGGCCGCTCAGGGAAAAGGCGGAAAGCTGGTTTTGCATGATCAGCGGTATCCTCGCCCCGAGGTTACGCTGGCTCGAAATCTGATTAGTAGCCTTGAGAAATTTCGCGACGATGGCGAAGAGCATTACCCGGCTGACGTTGAACAGTTTCTGTCTCATTTGGGCATTAAGCAAAATGATCCGTTGCTGAAACTGGCAATGGCCGAACCGATCGTCGCAGATGCCGTTGGCATTCTTCGCGGCAGTTTGAAGAAGGGCTGGCTGGTACTGAAGGCTGATACCGAAAAGCTGGTGCGTTCCGAGGGTTTGATGAAGCGGCTGCTTAAACTCTGCTGCACGGAAACCTCACCAGAGGTCAAACTTTCCGCGATCGCGAAGCAGCTGAATCGTGATTATCAGACTCGGCTGATTGAGGTGTGGAGAACGCACCTCGATCTGCAGCGAAAATTCTCGTTTGCAGACCTGTATCCCGGCGGCACGAAAGCCAAACCGGATGTCCTGTTGTGGGATCTGAGGTTTCCCCGCCCTGAAAAGCGACTCTCGGAAAAGCTGGTCAGTGTCCTTGAGGAACATAAGAGCAAAAATGATGGAAGCTACCCGCTGCAATGGAAACAGCTGATCGAACTTGCCGACGGACAGGCTCGAGGACCGCTCATCCAGAAGGCAATCATGATCGACCCGTTTGTGTCGCGAGTGATCATGTCGCTGCCAGGTGTTCCCGAAGCACCGCTGGTATTGAATACGGATTCACTGTTGCTGGCAGAGTCTCGGCAGTTGCTGGAACTCCTGGTGACTCGATCGGTGACAACTGAGAATCAGGCGGTCACCGCGGAGAAGCTCGCTGCTGCCAAAGGACTACATCCTTTACTCAAGACTCATGTGTCCGATGCGATCGAACGATTTCTTTCAGCGAAGAAGTTACCCGCCGGTTTTGGAGCACTGAAGGTGGGCTCAAAGTGGCTCATCTTCCGACTGCAGGACATGGTTACAGAAGAAAAATCGGATGAACGTTCCCGAACCGACGTGGCAGCGTCCCGGACAGAGGCGTCAGCGAAGGGTTCGACGACATCCGGAGTGAGGACGAAAGAGTCTAAACAGAAAGCAGAAGTATCAGCAGACAGGACACAGTTCCAGTCGGATTTTGACTCAGCATTCGAGCGACTGAGCGAAAAATCCCGACTGCCCGGTTGCGTTAGTCTGGCGGATTTGCGCCCCGTGCTGTCCGATTACGCGAGGGAAGTTGTGGACGACGGACTGATCGCCCTGCGACGCAGCGGACGGTATTCGCTGAGTGTTGTCGAAGGCCGTTATCCGCTGACCGACGCCGAGCGGGATGCATGTCTTGTCATCGACAACGTCCCGCACTTGCTGGTGCGCCGTCGCACTTCTTAAGAATCCCTGACAAAAACTGTGTGGCCGCGGCCCCCGCAGATTTTGTGGTTTAATGTCAAAGGGCAAAACACAGAGCTCATTAAACCACAGATAGCACAGATTTTCACAGATGGCAGGGGCGTTTGCGCTTGTGCTTTTTATCTGTGGCCATCTGTGTCATCTGTGGTAAAAAAATGCGTCGACGATACATGATGTACATCGCGTTTCCGTACTCGGTGAAGGAAGGGAATCGAGGATCAAATTCTCTGGTAAACGCACCTCATTTGTCAGTGAACCGGTTTTGTTTGATTCAAACAGCTTCTTTGAAATAGCACGAGGATCGGCACTGGAATGTGCTTCGATCCACGACGTGCTTGTCGTCTGCGATGCAATTGATGTAGGATCGAACCGTCGTGGCAAGTCCGATCTCAAACGTATTTTTTCGACGCTCACGCGATTGATTCAACGGACCGAGGCCGCGTCGGAGGGTTCGATCGAGTACGAGTACGAGTACCGCGATGCTGAGTACGAGTACGAAGAAATGCCAGAACAAAGAAATCCACCGGAGCCGCCGGTCGGGTCAAGCCTGGTGGAAAATCTTACCCGGTGGCCGCGGTGATTTCAGTCGTTCTTGCTAAAGGTCCCCTGGCTGCAGGACCTTTAGCAAGGTCCACTACCCCGAAATTCAAAGCCTGGCAAAGCACTTAGATCGCTTCAAACGACGGGTTTTGCAGTTTTTCGCAGGAACCCCAAACCTCCCGCTTTGACTAAGCTGTCGGCACAGGGAACAATACAGCTGCCCCGGACGAACATGGCGATCGCCACTTAACGCCAGCAGTTTGTCACGGAAAAGCGTTTTTGTTTCGTTTGTGAGGTTCATTAATGTTGCGATCCGAGGAATCCCTGGACGTATTTGAAGAGCACATGCGGCTGGCCAATCCATTTGACGACAATCGAGTCACACAGGTTGATCAGCTGGCGACGAATATTCCGCAGATCAATCAGTCGGAATTCGATTCGCTCAGGCTTCATGCTGTCAAAGCGGTTCACGGAGAACATGGTCGCGGTGTGCTTGTTACCGGACCTCCGGGAATTGGCAAGAGCCACCTGCTGGCTCGATTTGGACACTGGGCTCGTTCGGAAAAGTATCCGTTTGTCTATTTGCTGAATCTGCAGGCGGGGCCTTCAGATATCCTGCGAACCATTTTGCGCACCTGCATTAGTACCCTGAGTCGGGACTTTTCAACGGCCCCGTGGCGAACGAGGCTCTTCAAGCTGGTTTCCATCGTCGCGGCTCGCGCGATCGCTCGATATTCGCCGGACCGAGCGCCGACGATGAAGCAGTGCGAACGGATGTATCGCCGTTTCCTTGAGGAACGCAATCATCAGGGAACCGTGTATGACATTTTCTGGCAACTGTTTGAGGATATTCAGTTGCAGAGAAGCGGACATCCTTCAACGGGAAAAGCCGCACTTGTGCGTCGGTGGCTTTCAGGAAATTATCTGGATCCGGATGAAGCGGAGCGTCTGCACCTGAGCCCCGCATCGAATTCCGAAGACGGTTCAGTGTTGTCGCTGGAAGAGATGAAGGAAGTGATCCGGATTCTGAGTGAATTTGCTGTTTGCAGAGACCGCTGCTTTATTCTGTGTTTTGATCAGGTGGATACATTGAGTGAAGAACAGGTTCAGGCCTGGTCCGCAACTGTGCATGCGCTGCTGGATTTGTGTCCCGGACTGCTGGTCGTGACCAGTGGTGTTGACGAGACCTTTCTGCGATGGACGTCTCACGATCTGGTCAGCAAGGCGAGCTGGGACGACCGCATTCGACAGTTCCCGCTGGTGCTGGGAGGAATTGACGCGGAATCAGCGCGTATGCTCATTCTGCAGCGTCTGCAACACTCGTGGGAACCGTTTGATGACCAGCCCCTGATCCATAAGCTCAGAATTCACGACGAGTATTTTCCTCTGGGGCGAGTTCAGGTCGATTCGATTCTGCATGACTCTCACGGCATGCCACTGAATGATCTTCGTCCCCGAGATGTGATTGGGCGGGCAGGCGGGCTTTGGGAACGACAGGTCGGGGTTATCGAGCGAGAGGGAATTGAATCCTGGCTGGCGGCGTGGGGTGAGGAAGGGAGTGTCGACGATAAGGCCGCCCGAACTCGCGTCTCCGGACAAGGGAGCGATCGGGAAAATTATGAGGCTGCTGAAACAGCGGAAGCTTTAACGGATCAGACCATCAATGAAAAACTGGCGGAGCATTTTCAGATGCGCCAGCTCCGGCCGGAGCAATTACCCCCCGATTCCGGAAACCTTTCCGGACTGCTCTTCAACATTCTGACAATGTGCCTGAATGCGCCGGAACCTTATCGCAGCACACTTTATGGTCAGCTAAGGGATGTTGAGCGGCATCTGCATACGGGAGGACCGGTACCGCCGTTTCAGCTGACGGTGCTGCAGCAACAGCCAGTCACTGGAATTCCGCGCCGTGTGGGGGTTGTCGTTGCGAACTCTTCTCAGGGCGTGGCAGCGACAAATATGCTGAAGAGAATCCATTTCGAACTCACGGAAAATCATTCCATCGACCAGGTAATTCTGGTGATTGATGCCCGCCTGCCATTGAAGCCCGGAGCGGCGGGGCAGGCAGTCCTTGAACAACTTCTCGCTCATCCAGGCCCGTTCCATCTTGAGTATCTGGCATTTGACCAGTATTCGCGGCTGGAGGCACTGGAAAGCATCGCCGGGCTTGCACGGGCGGGAGACCTGACTCGCCGGACGCAGCGAGACGCTCAGGTATCTCTGTCGGAAGTCGACGTGTGGGAATCCCATCATCGCTGTAAACGACTGTATTCGATTGCGCTGCTCCGGTGTTTGGTGGAGATTTCGCCAGGCGAAAAAGAATTAAGACCACCATCGAGTCCGAACCTGGAATAGCTGGGATGCACAGGTCACTGATGAATTTTGTCAGACGTTCCTCGACTGCTGTGTGGAAAAACCAGGAAAATCGTGTCGATTCTTCGCGAACTCGGACGACGAATCGCTGTTGAAATCAGCCTGACGACTTTCTATCTATCAACCCCACAGCAAACCGGGAAAAGAAGATGCTCGGATCAAAAGCTCAGCGAATTGCCGGATGGATATTGAGTAGCCTGACTGCAGCCTTTCTCATTGGCCCCAGCGCCATGGGAAAATTTGCTGAATGGGAAGGCAAGGACAAGATGTTCGAACACATCGGATATTCCCCCGAACTGATCACGAAAATTGGAGTGGTGGAAATCGTCATCTCGCTGCTGTTTCTGATTCCAAGGACCGCATTTTTGGGGGCGATCCTCCTGACCGGATACCTCGGCGGAGCGACCGCAACTCACGTCCGGGTTGGAGATCCGTTTTTCATGCCAATTCTGATTGGGATCGTGGTTTGGATTGGTTTGGGGCTGCGACGCCCGGAAGTGTTTGTGCTGGCGAGCTGCGGCACAACGGTTCCCACTTCCACCCATACTGCCAATCTCACGCAAACCCCGCCTGATGCAAGCCACAAAACATAGGGCAAATGGGATATGTGGAGCATCTGCGGCATGTGTTTTTGATGTAACTAATATACAGAGAACAGAATCGCAGTCCTCCGGATCTCAAAATCGCCGTTATCCGATCAATTGATGACCTCGCCATAATTCGGCAATCTGATATATCCTTCGACAGCGGTGCGAACGTGGCGAGTGACAGCAATTCGGGTGTTGGTCTGTGACGGCGGAGTTTTTCGATGGCGGGTTCGGTACGGCTTATTCTGGCATTTCACAATCACCAGCCCATTGGAAATTTTGATGGGGTGTTTGAACAGGCATACCGCGACAGTTACCTGCCGTTTCTGGACGTGATGCAGGATTACCCGGAGATACCGTTTTCACTGCACACATCCGGAAGTCTTCTGGAGTGGCTGGAGAAGCATCATCCGGAGTATATCGATCGACTGAGACAGATGGTGGCGTGTCGGCAGGTGGAGATTATCGGCGGAGCGTTTTATGAGCCAATCCTCGCCAACATTCCTCGTCGAGACCGCATTGGGCAGATCAAAACCTTCACAGAGCATTTGAATCAGCTGTTTCATACAACCGTACGAGGCATGTGGTTGCCGGAGCGTGTTTGGGAACAGTCATTTGCGGGTGACATTTCAGCGGCCGGCATTCAGTACACGATTCTGGATGACTATCATTTCAAATGTGCCGGAATTGCCCCATCGGAACTGAACGGGTATTACGTGACCGAAGATGAAGGGCGAATACTGAACGTCTTTCCGGGCAATGAAAGACTGCGATATCTGATTCCGTTCAGTGAGCCGGCGCAGTGCATAGAATTTTTGAGGGAAGCTGCAGATCAGCCGGGAACACCGATCGTGTTGTTTGGGGACGATGGCGAAAAATTCGGCTCGTGGCCTGAAACGCATAAGCACGTCTATGAAGATCGCTGGCTGCGCAGGTTCCTCGACGCGCTGCGCGAGGCGGATTCCTGGATTAAGGTGACAACGCCTGCGGAGGCGATCGATCACGTTGCGCCGATCGGCCGATGTTATTTGCCGGATGCCAGCTATCGTGAAATGACTGAATGGGTTCTGCCTGCGGAGACGCAGCGCGAATTTGTCACGCTGACAAACACTCAGCACGAGGATCCCCGATTCAAACAGCTGATCCGTTATACGCGCGGAGGTTTCTGGCGCAATTTCAGGTCTCGATATTCTGAGAGTCATGAAATGTACTCCCGCATGATGGATGTCAGCCAGAAGGTGGCTGCGGGGCTGGCAGATAAGGGTCTCAGCGAGGATTCGCGGGAACTGCTGGAGGAAGCTCGGCTGCATCTCTATCGCGGGCAGTGCAACTGCAGTTTCTGGCATGGAGCATTCGGTGGACTCTATCTTCCACATCTTCGCAACGCAGTTTATCGCGAACTGATTGCGGCCGACAATTTAATTGATGAAGCGGCCGGTCGGACGGAACCGAGAGTTGAAGTGACTGCAGCAGACTTCGACATGGATGCTCGCCAGGAGATTCGGCTGGCCAATCATCGAGTAATTGCGTGGCTGGCACCGGCCCGGGGCGGACATTTGTACGAGCTGGATATTCGCAATACGGGAATCAATCTGTTAGCCACTCTGAATCGCCGCCCGGAAGCTTACCACCAGACGATTCTTAACTCTGTGAATCCACAGGGTTCTGCTTCGACGGAAAAACTGGCCAGCATTCAGGAGACCGTCAAATTCAAACAGCCAGATCTGGACAAACGCATTGTCTACGATAAGTGGCCTCGAAAAAGTCTGGTGGATCACTTCCTTCAGCCGCAGTTGTCGTTGCAGGAATTCAAAAAGGGTGAGGGAATTCTGGGCGATTTTGAAACGGGAACGTACGAAGCATCGATTCGAAGGAGCGACTTACGAGTCGCTGTGGAGATGAGGAGGAAGGGAAGCATCAGTGGTCTGACGGGCGAGATCCGCAAGATCGTGGTGTTGTCAGCAGATCGTCCCAGCGAGTTGCTCATTCAATATCAGCTGTCGGATTTCCCGAGGAATGTGCCACTCCATTTTGCAGTGGAGCTGAACTTTGCCGCCATGCCCGGCAATGCAGACGATCGCTATTTTTACGATGCGTCCGGCATCCGGCTGGGAACACTCGACAAATCGCTCGATCTGGTCGGAGTGGACCGCCTGAGCCTGGTTGATGAATGGCTGGGTCTTGATGTGGCCGTAGAAATGTCGCGCCCGGGTGGACTCTGGACGATTCCGATTGAAACGATCAGCCAGTCTGAAGGCGGATTTGAAGCCGTTCACCAGAGTGTTTGTGTGGTACCGCACTGGGAGTTCGTAATGCCAGCCGAAGGACCATGGGTTGTTGATCTCCGCATGGTTCTGGACACTTCGATCGCCACTGCTCGACAACTGGCAGAGACTCGAAGCCGTAACGTTCATGAAGCCGTTGCCGGAGCTGTCTTTCAGGAACAATGACTGTCACGAACACGATGACTGTCACGAACACGATGACTGTCACGAACACGATGACTGTCACGATCTCTGCGACCGTAACGATGAGGCTCGGATGACGGTCGCATGGTCTGAACAGTTGTCTATTTTTTCATTTTCGCAGACGTGCTGAGTTTCTGTTGGTTTTTCGAACCCGCGTAAACAGACGTCCGAGATTTGACCAGGTACGGGAAAGATGAAATCCGGGATGAGAGGTTCTTCGATGTCGTTTCCCAGAAGAAAGTAAAATTCGTAAAACACGCACTCCCGCCTAAAGTAAAGAACCTGCCGGAGTGCTGATCATGTCAACTTCATACTGCTCCCACGTGTGCTGCCGTATTTCAAACCAGTCCGAGGGGCTTTCCGAAAACGGAAAGTCTGGCGGTGAAGAAACGTGTACGAAACCTGAGCGGTCGTCTTTTGCCGTGATTGCCGTCCGACGAACAAGTCGATTGTTCCGACTAAGCGTGCTGGTTGCAGCCGCACTGTTGATCGGCCAGTTTTGGACGAGCGGTCAGGTGTCAGCTCAGTCAGTGAGTCACCGGGACCTGACGAAATATACAAGCGAGAACGGTCAGGTTCAGCCGATTCGCACCGCAGACGACTGGGCAGTTCGCCGCAGGGCAATTCTGGATGGCATGCAGCAGGCCATGGGGCCGCTGCCATCATTTGAAGGCCTGCCGGAATTTGACATTAAGGTAACCGAGGATACTCGAATTCAGGATGTCAGGCGTCTGACTCTGACGATTCAGGTGGAAGCGGGCGATCGCCTGCCTCTTGACCTTTATGTTCCGGCGATCCTTGCCGACAAAGTCGATCCGGCCAGCATCCTGACACTGAATCATGAGGTGAAGCTTCCGGCGGTGGTAGCGTTGCACCCGACTGGTGCACTCGGAAAGCGAATCGTCGCTGGCGAGGGAGCAAAGAGCAACCGGCAATACGGCCTCGAGCTGGCTCGGCGAGGCTACGTCACGATTTGCCCCGATTACCCTTCATTTGGACAATATGACAAGTACGACTTCGTGGCCGACAGATACGTGTCCGGCACGATGAAGGGTATTTTCAATCACATGCGATGCGTCGATCTGGTCACCGCGATGCCGTGTGTTGATGGTGCCCGAATTGCCACGATCGGCCATTCGCTCGGTGGTCACAACGCCATGTTTCTTGGAGTATTTGATCCAAGGGTTCAGGTCATTGTTTCCAGCTGTGGCTGGACACCCTTTCATGAATATTACCAGGGAAAAATCGCTGGCTGGACGAGCGACCGGTATATGCCGCGTCTGAGAGATCAGTATCAGTTGAATCCGGATCTGGTTCCGTTTGACTTTTATGAAATCGTTGCGGCACTGGCACCCCGAACATTCGTTTCGATTTCTCCTGTGCATGATTCGAACTTTGAGGTGGAAGGAGTGCGAAAAGCAGTTCCTCAGGCTGCGAAGATCTATACTCTTTTGAATGCGAAGAACGAACTGATTCTGGTCACTCCCGACTGCGAGCACGATTTCCCGGCGGATATGCGCGAGAAGGCATATCAGGAGATTGACCGGGTACTTCAGCACAAACCTCTTTCGACTCCTGAACCCGACTATTCCGGCGAACTTCCGCGAATTGCGCCGCATGAGCCCAAACAGGCTCTGGAGACATTCTCCACCGCTCCGGGTTTTGAAATGCAGCTGGTTGCTTCAGAGCCACTGGTCTACGACCCGGTAGCAATGGCATTTGACGCGGATGGACGTTTGTTTGTGATCGAGATGCGGGATTATTCCGAAGAGGCAGATGACCGCCTGGGCCGTGTTCGTTTGCTGCTGGATAAGGATCAGGATGGTACATATGACGAAAGCCATGTGTTCGCGGAAGGTCTGTCATGGCCAACGGCCGTAACATGCTTTGACGGTGGTATTTTCGTTGGTGCACCGCCTCACATCTATTATATGAAGGATGAGGACGGTGATCACAAAGCAGAGAAGCAGGAAGTTGTCTTCACTGGTTTTGGACGCAGCAACGTTCAGGGCCTGATGAACTGTCTGCACTGGGGGCCGGACAACAGAATTTACGGACAGACAAGTTCTTCAGGAGCGACTGTCACCTGTACTCGTCACCCGGATCGACCAGCTGTCGAACTCCGTCAGCGGGACTTTTCGTTTAACCCGCGAACCCTGGAGCTGCGGCCGGAGAGCGGGGGTGCTCAGCATGGGATGTGTTTCGATGACTATGGCAATCGATTCGTCTGTTCCAACAGTGACCATGCTCAGGCGATTGTCTACAACGATCGCTATCTGACGAGAAGCCCGCTGGTTCCTGCTGCAGCACCCAGGATCAGTATTGCGGTGGATGGAGGTCAGGCGCCGGTCTTTCGAACGAGTGCGGTTGAACCATGGCGAATTGTACGAACTCGCCTGAGAGCATCCGGAGTTGTAAAAGGGCTTGTTGAAGGAGGTGGCCGGCCGGCCGGATACTTCACGGGGTCAACCGGAATTAATGTTTACCGCGGAGATGCATGGCCCGAATCGCTGAAGGGACTGCTGGTCATGGCGGACGTGGGCAGTAATATTGTTCATCGCAAAAAGGCGGTTGCGGATGGTGTGGCATGGAAGGCTCATCGTATTGACGAGGCGTCCGAGCTGATCGCGTCGAATGATATCTGGTTCCGTCCCGTGCAGTCCGCGAACGCACCGGACGGCTGTCTCTACATACTGGATATGTATCGAGAGGTCATTGAACACCCGGCCAGCCTTCCCCCGGAAATTAAACAACATCTTGATCTGACAAGTGGTCGGGACCGAGGTCGGCTTTACCGTCTGGCACCGACCGACTGGAAGCGGCGGGATTTCACACCACTCAGTAAACTGGCCACACCTGAACTTGTGGCTGTACTTGCTCACACAAATGGCTGGCATCGCGATACAGCGGCCAGATTGCTTTATGAGCGACAGGATGCTGATGCATTGGAAGGTCTGCGTCGGCTGTTGAAAGACGGCGAGACTCCGGTTAGTCGCATACATGCGATTAATGTGATCGATGGACTCGGATCACTCACTGCGGATGATGTCCTTCTGGCGATTCACGATGGACATGCGAGAGTACGGGAACATGGTGCGAGGCTTGCGGAAAAATTTGCAACCGAATCGAGAATCTTCGATGGAGTCAGCTCACTGGTTGATGACGATGATGCTCGCGTTCGGATGCAGACGGCATATACACTCGGAAGTTTCCCGGCAGAACAGCGACGACCTTCTCTGCTGAAGCTGGCAGCATCTGACGCTGGCGATACATGGATCAGAACGGCCATCCTGATCTCGATGCAGGACGATACGCTGGTCAGCCTGCAGTCGCTGCTCAGCGATGCAGGTCCTGCAGATTCACCGGCCGTTCGGGCAACGATTCTGGCACTGGCAGAGCTGATTCCCCGGCAGCAGGGAGCACCATCATTTGAGAGTCTGGCAGGTTTGATCGGGGGGCTCGCCACAAATCCTTCGCTCCAGCTGGAACTTGTTCAGCGAGTATTTAGAGGCTCTGCAGCGGCCAGAAACGATGCAGCCTTTAAGCAACTGACTGCCAGTATGATCAGTGATGCGCGTGCCCGGGCGGAAAATGCCGAGCTGGCACTGCCGCAGAGAGTGTCCGGAATCCGTGCCCTTTCGCTGTCGGCCGGAGCCGAGGAATCTGAACGGCTGTTCTCGATGCTGGTCCCCACCGCTCCTCCGGAGATTCAGATGGCTGCGATGGATACGCTGGGCAGCTTTAGTGATATGGAGATTGCAAAACGGATGATCGACGGCTTTGCCGACCTTAGCCCCAAAGTGATGGAACGTGCTCGCGAGCTGCTGCTCAACCGATCCGACTGGACGGTCGAACTGCTGACTGCGGTGGCCGACGGTCGAGTTGGTCCGAACACAATTCCAGCGGCAGAGTTACAGCGGCTCGTCGGACATCCGGATGCGACGATTCGAGAAAAATCAGCCCCCCTGATGAAAGCTTTACAGACCTCTTCCCGCGATGACATTATCAAAAAATATCAGCCTGCGATGAGTCTTGTGGGTGACAGTGAGCGGGGTGCTGCGATTTTCAAACAGCATTGTTCGGTCTGCCACCAGTTAAACGGGGTAGGGCACGCAGTAGGACCAAATCTGGCGACCGTGACAAATCGCGGTGCTGAAAGCATCCTGGTAAATCTGCTGGATCCCAACCGAGAAGTGAATCCGGCCTGGAGAGACTACATTGCGGTGACACTGGCCGGAACCACCCACAATGGCGTTATTATTACAGAGTCTTCAACCAGTATTACTCTGCGACGGGCGGAAGCAAAGGAAGACACCCTGCTGCGGGCTGACGTGGAAACAATCCGGGATACTGGCCGGTCTCTGATGCCTGAGGGACTGGAAAAGCAGATTGACGTGCAGGGTATGGCAGACCTGATTTCCTGGCTGCTGGAACAAAAATAGCCCGGGACAGGGCTGTCCTGGGCGGCGACATGGGAGGTTTCCGGGGTTAAAATCCTCCCAACTATGAAAATGTGAACAGGTAAATCCGTGTCAGGGTCTGTCTGCCAGTGAGATTTCTGCGCAGGACTGGCAGAGAAGGCACTGTGGAACTTGTTTTCTCTGATCAACCGTGAGAAAATCATGATGACAGCGAGCCGCAGCAATGCGTTCTGTTGTCCGGACCGTTATTACAATTGCGGACGTCCAGTCAGGGACGGCTAATCAGCAGAAGGATTCAGGGCGCATTCCGTGGCGCCTGCCAATGCGACTTCTGATTTTTGTAATTTTGATGCGACGATCGTGACTCGTCGGCAATTTTTCTGTTTCGAATGGACTTATTGGTCAAACTGAAACAATGCTGAATCTGTTCAGAACTCTGGTAGCTGCAGCGCCCGTCCAGGCGATCGACGACATGGAGTATGTCGAGGTCGTGGTCGTTCTGGCGCGCCCGAGGTTCTGTGCAGGCGTCGCGAAACGCCGTGAACCGGCCAGACACGCGGCGGCGAAAGCCACCCGGCCACCACGCTGACCCAAACATTGTGCGTCATGCGAATTCTGGTGGCCGAATCGATGCGCACGCCGCGCCGACCGGTTCACGTCGGCAAAAAACGATCGTAGTCGTATTCCGCCCACTGATGTTTTGATGAACCTCGCGTTCTGAAAACAGTGGAAGAACGAAGGCAATTCTGAAAGGCACAATCCCATGGAAGATATCCGCGGAAACCAGTATCCAGCCCCCTTTGCTGCTCCGTTTGGAGCGCCTGCGGCTGCCGGTCTGTACGACCCGCGGAACGAACATGAGAATTGCGGCGTCGGATTTGTTGCCCACATTAAGGGCGTCCGGTCGCGACAGATCATCGACGACGCAGACCGTATTCTGCGACATATGGATCACCGGGGAGCCTGCGGGTGCGAAGAAAATACTGGTGACGGAGCCGGGATGCTGACGGCTCTGCCACATCGATTTCTGGCTCGCGTTGCACAGGAAGACATCGGTGTGACACTTCCGGAACCTGGCAGTTATGCGGCCGGGATTGTATTTCTTCCGCAGGATGCATCGCAGCGTCAGCAATGTCGAGAGACGGTCGAAGGATTCATCGCGCAGCAGGGCCAGCAGCTCCTGGGATGGCGGAAGCTGCCTGTGGATTTTGAAACTGCAGACATTGGCAAGACTGCGCGTGAGTTTGCGCCCGCAATGGAAATGCTGTTCGTGGCTGCAGCGCCTGGGCTGGATCAGGCTGCATTTGAACGACAGCTGTTCATCATCCGCAAACTCTCCAGTCACAGGCTGCGAAACAGTGAGCTTAGTCAGGCACTGTCATTCTACATCTGTTCACTGTCAACCAAACTGATCATCTACAAGGGGATGCTGACTTCGTTTCAGGTACTCCCCTTCTTCAAGGACCTGCAGGCCGCTGACTTTGAAAGTCATCTGGCTATGATCCATTCACGATTCGCCACCAATACATTTCCCAGCTGGGACCGTGCACAGCCTCTTCGGTTCATGAGCCACAACGGTGAGATTAACACCGTTAAGGGAAACTCCAACTGGATGTTTGCTCGCCAGGGGATGATGAAGAGCGAGCTGTTTGGGGACGATTTGGAGAAGCTGTTCCCCATCATTGAACCTCACACATCCGACTCGGGCTGCTTCGATAACGCTCTGGAGATGCTTTATCACTCCGGCAGAACGCTGCAGGAAGTGGTCATGATGATGGTGCCGGAAGCGTGGCAGAATCATTCGACGATGCCCGAACACAAACGCGCTTTTTATGAATACTATTCGGCCCTGCAGGAACCGTGGGATGGACCAGCGTCCATTTCCTTCACCGACGGCCATTACATCGGCGCAACACTCGACCGAAATGGACTTCGCCCGAGCCGCTACTATGTGACCAAAGATGACCGCGTGGTGATGGCCAGCGAAGTGGGCGTGCTGGATATTGAGCCGGAAAACGTTGCCTACAAAGGGCGACTCCAGCCCGGTCGTATGTTCCTCGTCGATTTCGAACAGGGTCGAATCATCGACGATGCGGAACTCAAAGCCGACGTTGCCTCTCGTCGCCCTTACAAGCAGTGGCTCGAAGAACAGCGAATTATGCTCAGCGAACTGCCGAAAGTGCAGCCGCCGGAGCGAATCATCGATCAGGAACTGCTGAACAAAATGCAGGCTTTCGGATACACGTCCGAGACTATGCAGTTCATGCTGCTGCCTCTGATCAAGGCCAACAAGGACCCCATTGGTTCGATGGGAAATGATGCAGCGCTGGCGTGTCTGAGTGACCAGCCGCGTATGCTGTACGATTATTTCCATCAGCTGTTTGCACAGGTGACGAATCCCGCGATCGACTCGATCCGGGAAGACGTGATCATGTCTCTGGAGTGCTACATCGGGCCGGAAGGTAACCTTCTGGACACAAAGTCGGAACACTGCCATCGTCTTGCTGTCCCGCACCCGATCCTGACCAACCATCAGATGGCCAATCTGAAGGGGATGAATCATCGAGGCTGGCGAAGCCGTACAATCGACATCACTTATCCCAGGTCAGAAGGGGTTGCAGGTCTGAAACCTGCACTTGAACGCATCTGCAGTGAAGCTCGCGAGGCGATTCGCGAAGGTTACGGTCTCGTCGTGCTTTCTGACCGGGCGATCAGTGCCGAACGAGTACCAGTCAGCGCGCTGATGGCGACCGGCGCTGTTCATCATCATCTGGTACGTCATGAAGAACGCACCCAGATCGGCCTGATTGTGGAAACGGGTGAGGCCCGTGAAGTGCATCATTTCTGCCTGCTGATCGGATATGGAGCAGACGCCGTTAGTCCCTATCTGGCCCTGTATGCGCTGCGACAGTCGAGAATTGATGGCAAGCTGACAGAAGACTGGGACGATGACCGTATTATCGCAGCTTATCGTTCTGGCGTTGCAAACGGGCTGCTGAAGGTGATGGCCAAGATGGGTATTTCAACCCTTCAAAGCTATAAAGGCGCTCAGATTTTTGAAGCTCTCGGACTGTCGCAGGAAGTCATTGATCTGTGTTTCGCGGGTACGCCCAGCCGAATTCGCGGAGTGCATTTTGACGTGCTGGCTCAGGAAGCTCTGATGCGACATCATCTGGGCTTTCCCGAAAACCCGGACAGCATTTCTCATGAACTTCCCAACCCCGGATTGTTTCACTGGCGAAGAACGGGTGAGAAGCACGCATGGAATCCGCATACCATCGGACGAATTCAACAGGCCGCCCGTACAGGTGATAAAGCCGCTTATCGCGATTTTTCCAGCCTCGTCAATCAGGAGACTGCTCGAGCCTGTCACCTGCGGGGATTGATGAAGTTCCGCCAGGGAACTCCGGTTCCACTGAATGAGGTTGAAAGCGCGGCTGAAATTGTGAAAAGATTCTGTACCGGAGCCATGAGCTTTGGTTCAATTTCGGCCGAGGCTCACGAATCGATGGCAATTGCCATGAATCGCCTCGGAGGCAAGAGCAATACCGGCGAAGGCGGTGAGCAGTACGATCGGTTCGTGCCGATGGAAAACGGAGATTCTCGTCGTTCAGCCATCAAGCAGGTGGCATCCGGCCGATTTGGTGTCACCTCATGGTATCTGACCAACGCAGATGAGCTGCAGATCAAGATTTCTCAGGGAGCCAAGCCAGGAGAAGGCGGAGAACTGCCAGGCCATAAGGTCGATCAGGTCATCGCGTCGACTCGACTTTCAACCCCGGGCGTCGGTTTGATCAGCCCTCCGCCACATCATGATATCTATTCGATCGAAGACCTGTCTCAGCTGATCTTCGATTTGAAGAATGCCAACCGCCGTGCCCGAATCAGCGTCAAGCTGGTATCGGAAGTCGGAGTCGGCACGATTGCGGCAGGGGTGGCGAAGGGCCATGCAGATAATATCCTGATCTCCGGGTTCGAGGGTGGTACCGGTGCCTCGCCACTAACCAGTATCAAGCATGCTGGTCTGCCGTGGGAGCTTGGAATTGCAGAAACTCACCAGACACTTGTCATGAACGACCTGCGCAGCCGGGTTCGACTGCAGACGGACGGTCAGCTGAAGACTGGACGTGACGTTGTCATCGCCGCACTTCTGGGGGCGGAAGAATTCGGTTTTGCGACAGCTCCGCTGATTACTCTGGGATGTATCATGATGCGCAAGTGCCATCTGAATACGTGCCCCGTGGGAATCGCAACTCAGGACCCGGTTCTGAGGAAGAAGTTCCACGGCAAGCCTGAGTACGTTGTGAACTATTTATTCATGGTGGCCGAGGAAACCCGGGAGATCATGGCTGAACTGGGATTCCGTACGATCAATGAAATGGTCGGACGGGCCGACATGCTGACTCTGGACGAATCAGTCGCTCACTGGAAGGCAAAGCATCTTGATCTGTCGCCCGTTCTGACTCCCGCTCAGAAGCCTTATGAAGGAGTGGGCACATTCTGCACAATCGATCAGAAGCATGCTCTGGACGATGTGCGTGATATGGAGTTGCTGCGGACGTGTGCTCCGGCAATTGAGGAAAAGAAGCACGTTCGAATTGATACCACCATCCAGAATATTGACCGGGCCTTCGGAACGATTCTAAGCAATGAAGTCAGCCGAGCTCATGGAGTCAGCGGATTGCCGGCCGACACAATTCATATTCGAGCGAAGGGGTCGGCTGGTCAGAGCGTGGGCGCATGGCTGGCGCACGGCGTGACGATTGAAATCGAAGGGGATGCGAATGACTACGCCGGCAAAGGTCTCTCCGGCGGAAGGCTGATTGTTTATCCTCCTCATGAAGCGACTTTTGAAGCCGGGAAGAACGTAATCATCGGCAACGTTGCGTTGTATGGAGCAACATCCGGTGAAGCTTACTTCCGAGGGATTGCCGCTGAGCGATTCTGCGTGAGAAACTCGGGCGCATGGGCGGTGATCGAAGGCGTCGGCGACCATGGCTGTGAGTATATGACCGGCGGACGAGCCGTGATTCTGGGACCAACCGGAAGAAATTTCGCTGCGGGAATGTCAGGCGGAATCGCCTACGTTTTCGATCCGGACGGCAAGCTGCTGGTCAACTGCAATCTGGAAATGGTTGAACTGGAAGAGGTTGTTGAAACTCAGGATGTTGAGGAACTGCTGACGATGATTCGTGATCACCTGAGATACACAGGATCCACTGTCGCCAAACAGATTCTTGATAACTGGGGGCAGTGTCAGGCACAGTTTCGCAAGGTGATGCCTGTCGATTACAAACGAGCATTAAAAGAAATGACGGCAGCAAAGCTCGTGAAGGCCTAACGCCGGGTGTCGAAAAAATCCTGTCAGTAATTGCGATGAAATACGGTCTCGTCAGAAATACGAAAGTGGACAGATTATGGGCAAGCCCACTGGCTTCAAAGAATATGCTCGCAGGACTCCAGCCGATCGGGAACCGCTGCTCAGAATTCTGGACTGGAACGAGTTTCATGAGCATCTCAGTGAGCCCGAACTGAAAACTCAGGGCGCTCGCTGTATGGACTGCGGAGTACCGTTTTGCCATACCGGTGACCTGATGGCCAATATGGCATCCGGTTGCCCCATTAATAACCTGATCCCCGAATGGAACGATCTGGTTTACAATGGTCGCTGGAAAGATGCACTGGATCGTCTGCACAAGACGAATAACTTTCCGGAGTTTACTGGTCGGGTATGTCCGGCGCCCTGTGAAGGTTCCTGTTGTTTGGGCGTGATCGAACCTCCGGTAACCATCAAGAATATCGAATGTGCGATCATTGATTATGGATTTGAACACGGCTGGGTTGTCCCTCAGCCGCCTGCTGTCCGTACCGGAAAGAAAGTCGCTGTTGTCGGGTCAGGTCCTGCGGGGCTTGCATGTGCAGCACAGCTGAACAAAGCCGGACATCTGGTGACTGTCTATGAACGGGATGATCGCGCTGGGGGGCTGCTGATGTATGGCATTCCCAATATGAAACTGGAAAAGACCGAAGTTGTCGATCGCCGGATTCGATTGCTGCAGCAGGAAGGTATTACTTTTGTTACCGGCACAGAGATTGGCAAAGACATCCCCGGGGACAAACTGAAAGCCGATTTTGATGCCGTTGTGCTATGCACAGGGGCAACTCGACCGAGGGACCTGCCGGTTCCAGGACGTGAACTGAAGGGCATTCATTTTGCCATGGATTTTCTGCGTCCCAACACTCGCAGTCTGCTCGATTCAGAACTGTCTGACGGACAGTATATTTCTGCCAAAGACAAGCATGTGGTGGTCATTGGAGGCGGCGACACAGGCAATGACTGTCTGGGAACGTCAATGCGGCATGGATGTCGTTCTCTGGTCAACTTTGAAATTGTTGAACGGCCTCCGCTGGAACGTTCGCCCAATAATCCATGGCCGCAGTGGCCTCGTGTCTTCCGAGTTGACTATGGACACGAAGAGGCAGAGGCAAAATTTGGCCGTGATCCAAGAGAATTCTGTATTCAGACAGTTGAGTTTCTGGGTGATGGCAACGGAAACGTTCGCGCCGTAAAAACATGTGACGTGGACTGGCAAAAACTGACCGAAGGTGGCGCCCCCTTTGATCCGATTCCTGGCACGGAACGAGAGTATCCGGCCGATCTGGTCTTTCTGGCACTCGGATTCCTCGGCCCTGAACACCCGGCTGCTCAGCAGCTGGGAATCAATATTCGTGAAGGCCGGGGTGGCATGAGCTGGTACACGGCGGATCACGAAAAGTACACGACCAATGTCAGCAACGTTTTTGTCGCCGGCGACTGTCGCCGGGGACAGAGTCTTGTTGTGTGGGCGATTAACGAAGGCCGCGGAGCAGCCCGGGAAGTGGATCGTTTCCTGATGGGTTCCACGGACCTTCCGTAATTTTCGGACCTTCGATAAGGACTCGCTCAGAAATAAGAGGCGGTATTAGCCGAACGGCGCAAGCCGTCCGGTAATGACGGGCGTCGATGCACTCAAACGCCCACGAGCTTGCCTCGTGGGTTCATCTCGCCTCTGCGCCAGGCGGAGCTCCCTTTGAACGTCCGCGTTCCGCAGGCAAGCCCTGGCGCAAAGGCCCGGCAAGCCCACGAGGTGAACTCGTGGGGGCCGGGGTAACGCGACTCAATCGCCCACGAGCTTGCCTCGTGGGTTCATCTCGCCTCTGCGCCAGGCGCCGGAGCTCCCTTCGAACGTCCTCGTTCCGCAGGCAAGCCCTGGCGCAAAGGCCCGGCAAGCCCACGAGGTGAACTCGTGGGGGCCGGGGTAACGCGACTCAATCGCCCACGAGCTTGCCTCGTGGGTTCACCTCGCCTTTGCGCCAGGCGGAGTTCCTTCGAACGTCCGCGTTCCGCAGGCAAGTTCCATGCTCGTTCAGACGGCTCAGCAGTACTCGCGTCAGACCGGGCCGCCGGAACATTTCTTCCAGCGAATCAGGCGTCGCCAAAACCACAAGCCAGCGTGATTCCTGGCGTTCGTTCCGTTCGTTCACGCGACGAGGTCGTCCGGAAAGAAGGTTGACCCACGCATTCGTGAGTGAACAAAGTCGAGTAAGGCGCCGAGTGGGAATCGTTAGTGAAAAGCGTAAAACGTGGACTCCCGTTTGGTGACGCTCAATGGATCAGGAGCGGTACCGTACGTCCTGGGCTTGAATCCACAATCCAACCAATGGGACGACCAAAGTATCAGACCTGACCAATTTTCCTCACCCGGAGCCATGGCACTGTTGTTCTCTCAAACCCATTTACGGGTTCGCACGAGCTAAAGATTCACTTCACAATTCGGGATCGACTTCTTCAGCTGTCGAACTCCGTCAGGAGTGCATTTGGTATGTCGAGCCCAAATCGTTTTCAACTTTTGGCATTTCGAAAGCATTTCAATTCCGACATCAGAAACTTTGGTTCCGTCTAAATTAAGGATCTCTATGTTCTCACAGTTCTTTAATATCTCGCAAGCTGCATCGGTGATCAACGCCTCTTTCAGTGTCAGAACTCGCAGTTTGGGAAACCCTGACAAGGCGTGTATCCCCACATCACTGATAGGATTTTCGGAGAGACGCAGTTCCTCCAGTCCTTCAAGTTGGCTGAGCAACTCCAGACCGCGATCTGTGACCCCAGTATTGCCCAGGTTCAGGGATTTTAAGGAAGGGAGCTTAATAATGCTTTTTAAACAAGCGTCACCAACACTGGTGCCGTAGAGCGACAACCAAACAATTCCTCTGTTTTGCTCAAGATGAAACATTCCCGCATCAGTGACTTCCGTATTCGAAAGGAGTAAATGCAACGGACGCTCATCATGAATGAGGCCCTCCAATGTCGAGTCCAATGCGTTGCTGTTATGCAGGTTAATAACAAACGATGGTTCTTCGGAAGCGTTTTCTCCCCACAACACGTTCATCGTACCACCGACTGCTTCGACTTTTTGAATTAGCAAGCGATGGGGTTCAAGTAATCGATCCTCCGCCTCACGTAACTTAGCCCACGCTTCGTCTTGTGACGCAGCTTCCGGACTGCTTGTCTTGAAATCACAACCAAACAGTATGACTGGCACAAGCAGAGCAAAGAAACATCTCGTGTTACTCATACTTCAAGTATCCCTCGAAGATCGAATCGGCTGGTATGCGACACGGTCCGGTATACAAATCGTAAAGCAGCCCACTGGGCACGCGGTCATACAATGGCTGCGTACGGCCGTGAATCGACGGGCGGGAATCACTTTCCTGCGTACTTTACGCATACCGTCCGTATACGGCTACTTCGGCGGCTCAATCACTATCCCCTGATCAAAATCATCGTCCCGTGGATGCCCGAGAATGTTGCCTCCATCATCGATATGATTGTATCCGGCCGTCCACACGACCACATTTCCGGTCTCGTGATTGAGCCGATATCCCACGGGCGTTTTCACTCGGCATTCAGGGTCGAAGGGCCACTCGCTCAGATATCCACCCAGGAACTCCTGCGGTGAATCCGGAAAACGCGCATGTTCACAATGAAACAGCAGGGCTGCCAGAACAACCTCCAGCCGAGCCTGCCTGGCCTGCTCGCGGTGAACAGAATCGATGACGCCAGGATTCGGCAGTTCCGCGAATGCGACGACTGAATTCTTTACTCGCTGTTCAAGTTCCTGTGGACTAATCCCGTTGTTGTCATATGACTCAAACAGGCGAAGAAACCCGCCCTGGCGTTCAGACTGTTCGTATAACGGCACATCCGCTTCACTCAGCCAGTTCGCATACACCAGATTGATGAGACGGGCACCCACAGCGGGTTCATGATTCAGATACAGAACGGAAGGATGAAACTGCACCGCCGTTTCCGGATCTTTCTGACGGAACGGCAGGTTGTCATTGATGTTGTGAAGTGTTTCAAAATACGAACTGCGCAGGTTTGTCGAGATCGGTTCAGTCATTTTGTAATCGTTGATGACGTCCCTCAGTGCCTCACGTCGCAATTTCGCATCCACGCTGGAATCGCCGGCCCATTTGACAACCGCCTCGCAGGCATTCGAGTGCAGCGCCGCACCAACAGACCTGTTGATTGAGGCATCCAGTCGTCCGACATGCCGACTGTGACGAAATGCAATCCGGCACCATTCCCATGCCTGCCTGACTTGTCCCTCATGCTGCAGTTGTATCGCTTTCAGTCGCGCAAGTCTTGAGAGCGACCGATGTGTCGTCACGTTGACGAAAGTGCGAAACGACTGTTCATTTGGCTGCCCGAGCACTGACAACGGCCTGTCCGAACCGTCCTTCAACAGTTGCAGGTTGTTATCATTCGCTGCCAGCCAGGCTTTGAGTTCTGGCGTGACCTCAGACCAACCATTCTGCAGTACTTCTTCGAAACGGTCCGATGGACCATTCAGCATTGACGGCACAAACGCGTAGAGAGAAAATGCGTTTTGCTCGTACGGCACATCAACCGTGCCATACTTCTGCAGATCAAACGGCGGCCCGACATCTGGCAGTCCCACCAGCTGCCATTCGCGCCAGGCAAACGGTGCCCCCACCAGCAGCAACACAAACAGGCCCGTCACGGCGCAGTACAATTTTTTACGCTGCTGCGTCTTTCGGCAGTAGTCGCAAACATCACGCTCCTCTCGAAGCGGCCGGCCGCATTTCTGACAGGTTGAGTCACGCATGGGGGATTCAGTCACTGCAGAAGCACCGGGGCAGGGCAATTGAGCTGAAAATCGATAAGTTATCGTTGAGCGAGCCCTAACGTGATCGTTGTTTCCGTGCAACAAGAACAGCAAATACTATCAACACAAAGACGTTAAAGGTGACAAATAGCAATCTGGAACGACTATGCCGAACTACCTGACCGAGACCTGACTCGTCTATACGGCCGCCGCTCTTCAAAATCGCCGCTGACTCTTCTGCACTTTTTCCAACGATCTGCACCGAGCCCAAATCGACTCGGTTGAGATACGCACCGGCTGGTGGATCAATCCATACATTGGTGTCATCAGGAAGCCGCTCCAGCTCTGTGATTCTCCATTCGCGAGTTGTCAATGGAAAATAGTCAAGATCAACAGAATGTGAGCCTGCTTTCAAAAAGTCAGCTACGATTTCATCCGCATCAGCCTGATGCCCAGTTGTTGCGCTAAAAATCGTCTCGGTCCCGGAATTCGGATAGAACAGACCGTCGCCGTGATCTGTATATTCATCGGCGGTGAAAACGACACCGTGGCGTCCCATTCCCTTAAAGAGAAAGGGTACCTCCATACCGTTGTATGTGTGATGTACTCCATCTTCTACTCGGAGCAAAAAATTGTGCTCGTCATCAGAGAACCAGGCATACCACACAATCTCAGCCGTTATGCTGCCGCTGTGGTTCTTCAACACACCTTGAATCGGTTTATGAACAGGATTAGGCACAATTACTCGTAGTAACGGCCTTCCCAATGAGGAGTCACGTGTGGGGACTCTCCACGTTCTGTAGTCTGTTGCCATCAACGAATCTGCCAACAAACGCCTCTCCTGTTCCTTCAGCCCGGGATTATTCCACATTCGTCCCACCGAAAGAAACGGAAGACAGAATGTTCCAAACGCCCTCGGCGAAGAATAGGCAGCATATAGTACCGAATAGGGTAGTTTTTCTGATGATGGAACGCGCCCCACTTCTGCATGCAAGAAGTCGCCATGTGGACGGAAACAATGTATCCATCCGTCCATTTCGCCGACGGTCTTGTCGGTGAGCGGGACTTGCGACGAATCCTCCGCCAGCCACCAATCACTTCGATTCTGTCGTGACGCAACTATTCTACACTGGGCCTCATGTACCTTGAGAAACATGTTATGCCAGCGTATTAATGTTTCTGTTGTCACGCCAGGTGCAGCGAAGCTCGTAGAGCGATCTGCTGCCACCACTCTGACGTTCGCGAGTTCACGAACCAACCGCTCAGTTTTTAGGAATAGCTCTTCGCAGGTTGGAATAGCTGACTGTGTTGTCAGCTCCTGTTCATCGCCCAGCATCGTAGCAGTAAACGCTCCGCAGATTAGCACCAGACGTACTGCCAGAACACCGATGCGAAGGGGCTTCGCTGTAACCAGTAAAGCCGAGAGGGCATTTCTGCTAAAGGAAAAAAATGACTTAACTCTGAGTGCATCCATGACTGCGTCTCGCGGCAAAACTGATAAGGGTGGGCGAATTCGCGATCTGTCGGGGAATTTTCCGAATGAATCTGATCCGAGCCAGCATCACTGAATCGCTGTAAAAAGGCGATAGCAACAATCTTTTTTCAGGGAGCGGTTCAGAGATGAACACAGAATATCAGCGGCTGGAAGCCGAAGCGAGTATAGTACAGAAGCAGATCGATGAGCTTGTGAAGTCCTTCGAACACTGCGAACAGATGGCTGCGACCGATTTTCAGACGTTTGAGGCCAAAATCGCAGAGCGGCATCAACGGCTCGCCGGACTCCGACAGTTTTCCGGGGGTTGAGCCCCGCGGCGGCCATCAAACCGCGCTCCGCGAGGAGGGTAACATTCGGTCCGTGCGCCGGGGATGCGGCCATACCCGTTGGTTCCTAATCAAATTTGCGATTTGCCGCGGAGCGGCATTTGATGGTAGCCCGGCCTTTCAAGGCCGGGACTGAATGCCCGGAATTCACCTTGTCGCGGAGCGACAATTGACGGGACGCCGGGTGATGCCCGGTTCCGAAATGATTCAATCGTCGCTCCGCGACGCCGTTGCCCTTTTACTTTTTTTGCGGGACAATCGCAAACTGGCGACGTCATCAGTCTGTCGTGTCACCTGTCGCAGTTTCCGGGCTGATTCGTTGAAGAAAGTACAAGCCTGGTGTTGTCAGCATCGGAAATCGCTGGTTTGTGGAAGAAGCACGCAGCGGCTCTGCAGTTGCTTGCTCGCACGCGTTGCGACATTGCTGAAGACTGCGTTCAGGAAGCATTCGTGCGACTGGCTGCCGTTGAACCGAATCCTGAGGAACCGGTGGCGTGGCTGGCACGAGTTGTTCGAAATGAAGCGATCAGTCAGCATCGACGAGACGATCGCAGGCGTCACAGGGAACGGATTGTCGCCAGGGAGCGAATTCCATGGTTTCAGAACGACAATCCGGTTCCGGAGAGCGAAACTCGGGCCGCCGCGGACCAGCTCGAAGAAAGTCTGAAGCATCTGGATCCGGAAAGTCGGGAAATCGTCGTTGCTCATATCTGGGCGGGATTGTCGTTTCGACAAATCTCACAAGCCTTTGACATCTCGCCGTCTGCAGTTCATCGCCGATATCAGCTGGCCCTCAGAACCCTCAGAGAGTATCTGGAAAATACATCATGCACGAAGAAAATTTGAATTCGACCGAGGATGATTCAAGTGACGTTGAAGCATATCTGAGCGGCTTTCGTCCAGCTGAGGTGGTGTGCTCGCTTGAAGACACTTTGTATCAGGCCGGATGGAGGGCAGCGGTCGCAAAGCAGCCGATCTCACGGCGGATTTCGACGTCAGCACACTGGAAGGTATTTGGCAGTGGTGTGGTCTGTGGGATGTTGCCACTTCTGCTTGTTCTGCTCCGAGCTCCTGATCCCGCAGGGTCAGTACGAACGGATGCTTTAAATCCCGCTCAGCCAGTTGTGAAGTTCGAGCCGGATCTGACACCTGCGAACTCGCCAGCCGACGTATTGATGTCCGATGAGCTCCATTCGATTTCACGATTACCGGATTACGATCTGGCAAATAGCGATCAGACGGTCACGGGTGAATTCATCTGGTCTCTGTTCCCAGGTGAATGGCTGTCAGGGCGACATGTCATACGAATGCGAAAACACGACGGCCTTCCACTTCGACTCCAGCCTCTTTCGCCCAGCATTCTCTGGCTGGCAGAAATTGATGAATCTCCTTCAACCGGGGCAACTCCGGGACCGGAGGTATCCGGGGCAGAGCAACCGGAATTGTTGTCACCACGTTCCGCAGCCATCAACCGCGAGTTACTGAACGAGTTGTCGCTTTAGCATCTGAAACTGAATCTGATCAAGGTGCAATATGTCCAGGAAATACTCCCTTATTCTTCTGATCGCAGCCACGCTAGGGTCCCGCTCTCTGGCTCAGAATCCATCAGCGTCGTCCGGGACACCGGCAGACCCGTCGCCTCCTGCGTTCGTTCCGGCAGCGGACGGGGGTTTAGGGTCCACAACGACACTCGACCAGCAGATGCATCCTGCGAGAAAGCAGGAGGAGCTGGTAAAGAAAGCAGAAATACCGCGCGTGATGGCGGCCGCGGCGGAACCTGTGCCAGCACTGAAATATCAGTTCTGGCCACGTCCACAGACGCTAAAGAGTGGCTCGGCTCAAATGCATTTCTTTCGAGCGATCACCCTGCTGCTCGGACAGTCAGCAGAAAGTCGAAAGCAGTTTGAACGACTGTCGACAGTCGATACAGGGGAATTGGATATCACGCAGGTTCGAAGTTTCGTTGCCACTCAGTCGAGTGTCTTAAACGAGCTTCATGAAATGGCCATGTGTGAATCATTTGATCTGGATCATCACATTCGCAACCTGAAAGGCATCGAACTCTATAGTTATCTGCTTCCGGACGTTCAGGAAGCTCGAAGCCTCGGGAGGCTTCTGCGATTGCGTGCGATTGAACAGATAGATCGCAACGACTTTGAGGGAGCCGTGTCGACGATTTCTGATGGATACCGCCTGTCCGCTCTGGTGGCGACGGGCGAGACGCTGATTGAGCAGCTGGTGGCGATTGCAATTTCCTCGATGATGGAAGAAACGGTTGAAAGAGCGATACAGAAGCCCGGCTGTCCCAATTTGTACTGGGCGCTGGCCAGTCTGCCCCGGCCGGTGTCCAGAATTCGCGAAGCAATCCAGTTCGAAATGCACTTTCTGAGACGGATCATTCCACTGCTTGACGAAGGTGAAACCGGCAACTATCCGGAAGAAGTCTGGCGACAGAAATGGGTCGATTCGATTGAACCGCTCAGTGAACTTTCCGGCGCAACTGGTCAGGAGGTCACTCTGGCTCTGGCTATGGCAACGATTGGACTTGTGGAACCGGCTCGTCAGCGTTTGCTCGACTCCGGTTTTCAGATGGAAACGCTGAGCACAATGCCGCCCACGCAGATTGTTGTCATTGATACTTCGAGGGAGCTGCGTCGCATGTCAGATGATGCGGTCAGAGCATACCTGCTGCCGATTGACATGCGTGGACCAGTTCTTGCAGGCAATGACACGAAGTTTCGAAAATGGGTGCAGGAGGAACGATGGACTTCCGGTGCGGCGATGATTGCTTCGTTCTTCTTTCCGGCAATTCTGCAGGCTCAGGAAGCAGAAGTTCGCAAGCTGATGACGCAGCAGCGGCTGATGACGGTTGAGGCGATCAGAATGCACGTCGCGACTCATGGTGGTCAGTTGCCGGAGTCACTCGAAGTACTTTCACCGGTTCCCGCGATGCGTGATCCTTATACGGGAAAGCCGTTCGGATATCGCATTGAGACCTTGGACGACAAACTCACCATTGTTCTGACATCAGATGTGCCGGCGACTGCTCAAATGTACCGGGAATTTCGATTCCAGATTCGACCCTGAACGATTCCTATCTGTCCGTTTGTATCAGGAGTAATTCATGAGTTCTCATACACTTCGAATGCGCGCTGTGCTTTCAGCGATTCTCTGCCTGATGGGTGCGGAGCTGACGGCGCAGCTATCGCCGGTTGACCCGCTGGTCGCCAGGTATCTCGATGCACAAACCGTGGCCGTTGGCTGGATCGACATTTCAGGGATTGACATCGGGGAACTTGATTCCTTTCGGCAAAAACTCGGACACTCGGCTCCCACAGATCTGGCAGAGCTGACGGCAACACGCGACGCCCTGCAGAAGCTGGGTGTCAGGCGAATTTATTGGATCAGTGATCTGGCCGGCCTGATGAGAGGACCCGATTGTCTGGTCATTCCAACACCGAATCCGAAAGCGGTCGGAATTCTGCTCAAAGCAATTACAAAATCTCAGGCGACAATGCCGGTTTTTGAGGAAGACGGCGCATGTCTGATTGGAACAACGCCTCAGACGGTTTCATCACTGCGACAGAAGAACGGCGACGCGATTCCTGAGCTGCTGGAATCAATCTCACTCATGGACGGACCACATGGCATTTCACTTGCGGGTCCCAAAGAAGTCGTTGCCGGGGCCGCAGGTATGATGATGGCCTATGCAGCGAGCCAGCCCGAAGCCTATGCAAAGGCTCTTACAGAAATCGCAGCGCTCCTGCCTTCAATCCGCTGGGTCACTCTTTCGGGTGAAATTCCGCCATCGTCAATGCTGCTGCGGATCGAAACTCATTCGCCGGATGCGGCAAAACAACTGGCGATGACAATGAATCGTCTCAGCAGCTCACAACCGGATATTGATGGAACCTGTCTTCGGCTCGAGGTCGTGGATAACTCAGTGCGATTGAAGGCGAACTCAGTTGACGACACGCTGAATAAACTGGAAACGGCGAGGACGCTGATGCGGGGTGGGCGTAATCCGGATTCTGCCAACTCAATGAAAAATCTTGCGCTGGCCATACACAATTACCATGACGCATTTGGATCGTTCCCTGCCCAGTCACTCGTCAGCGCACAGGGAAAGCGATTGCTCAGCTGGAGAGTCCTGGTACTTCCTTACCTGGACCAGACTGCACTTTACCAGGAATTCCGACTGGATGAGCCATGGAACAGCGAGCACAATCTTCGGCTTGTGGAAAAAATGCCTGATGTCTTCCGCTCAGCCGGGACTCCAGGGAAACCGGGGACAACCCGCTTTGTGTGTCCGCTGACATCCGGCAGCGCAATGGGCCGCGTCGGACCTCCCGTCAAGTTCTCGAATATTACGGATGGTACCAGTAACACGATCTGGCTGGTTGAGGCGGATGAATCACATGCTGTGATCTGGACGAAGCCAGACGATTTGACCATCGATGAAAAGGATCCGGTTGGATCAATCATTGGTCCGGAGTCGAAGGGCTTTTTGGGATCCCGGGCAGACGGATCCGTCCGATATTTTTCTCGAGACAACGATGGCACCACGATCATGAATATGTTCTCGATAGATGGCGGAGAATCGATCGACTGGAGCACGGTGAAATAGTGAACTATCCGCGGTCAGAACCGCGGTCAGAAACTGACCGCGGACTTTTCATTTGAATCACATCGTCGGTCGCTGCCGTTGAGTTCCCCTCCATTCCGAAAACTGTCGGGGTTTGCCTCCTTCAATTCCACAAGCCGATGGTACTCCCGCCTTGAGCAGCGTCGCTTCCGCCGCTAATATTCTAAACAACCTTTCAAAACGAATATTACTTTTCCGGAAAACATCTGATTAAGGGCCGTCCAATGGCCGCGGTTAAGCGTCGGAGGTCGGTTGCACCATCGGATCAGCAGGAGACACTGGCAGGCCTGCCATGGCTATATTTCCTGAGCGGCGTTCCGGCATTGGTTTATCAGACGGTTTGGCAGCGAATTCTGGTGCTGCACAGCGGAGTTGGAACGACATCGGTTTCCATTATCGTTGCCGTCTATCTTCTTGGACTGGGGCTGGGCAGTCTGGGAGGTGCATGGCTGAGTCGCAGGTTGAGTGCAGACTCTGCTTTAAAATGGTTTGGCAGGCTGGAGCTGACAATCGGTTTATGTGCTGTCATCAGTCCGATGGTACTCTATGACCTGCTTTATCTGCGTTACGGAAGCCTTTACGGTGACGTGAGAGTAGCCTTTGCGCTGCATTTTGCCGTTCTGATTATTCCCACCTGCCTGATGGGAGCGACGCTGCCATTGATGACACGAGCGCTGGTCAGCCGCGCCGACGGGGCTGCAGCGTCAATTGGTCGCCTGTATGGAATGAATATGCTTGGAGCAGCCTTTGGCGCAATCCTGTCGCCGTGGGTTCTGATGGCATGGACGGGAGCAAAAGGGGCTCTCTGGGCTGGCGCCGCATGCAATTTTCTGGTTGCCCTGATGGCCTTCTGGATTAACGGAAATTCTCAGTCGCAGGAGATATCCGACAAAAACCAGGAGCTGTCAGAACAACCGAAGGTTTTGAATACGGCCGAATCTTCAGAGGGTCGTGCAGGATCATCCACATTCGGCCTGTGGACGACGCTGTATCTTCTTGGAGGGACAGTCGCAATCGGCCTTGAAATTGTCTGGTTTCGAATCCTTGATGTTGCGGTGAAATCGACCGCTTATACTTTTGGGACAGTGCTGGGAGTTTACCTGGGCAGTATGGCGCTCGGCACACTGACAGGCATACGGCGAGCTGGCCGGATCAAAAATCCTCTGACATCTTTCCTGTATATTCAGTGCCTGATCGCATTGATCGCATCGGCCACGGTGCTGCTGGTGACGGTACTGCCTTCGAACATTCCGGCACTCTCGTGGTATGTCAGTTACTGGGCGTCAGAAGACCCGATGAGCCCGTCGATGCAGTTGTGGTGGCAGACACTCCATTTGTATGTGCTGCTTCCGTTAATAATCATGGGAATACCCACATTTCTGATGGGGTACAGCTTTTGTGTTTTGCAGCGAGGCATACAGACAGATGTAATCAACTCCGGATACCGCGTGGGGGTGTTGCAGGCAGCCAATATTCTGGGCTGCACACTCGGCAGTCTTCTGGTTGGGCTGTGGCTGTTAAACGTACTTGGCAGCATGCACACGTTGCGACTGATCCTGTTAGCTGCAACTGCTTTTGCCGTCGCGGGAATCATCAGGACGTCATCTCGCACTGGCTTTGTGGTGATGGCTGCGTGCATGGGAGGAATGGCCTTTCTCCTTCCGTCCAGCGATACCCTGTGGATGCGACTGCATGGACAGCAGCCGGCTGATGGCGCACTGTTTGCCGAGGATGTTACGGGAGTGAGTGCTCTCACGCCCCAGAGAAACTCTTCGAGCTGGTGGATGTGGGCGAATGGAAAAACGCAAAGTCTCCTGCCATTTGGCGGCTTCCACAGTAAGCTGGGAATCTTCCCTGTTACACTGCATCAGTCCCCGAAGTCCGTGGCAATCATTGGCCTTGGATCCGGAGACACTGCCTGGGCCGCTGCATGCCGGGACGAGACTGAAAATGTTCGCATTTTTGAAATCTGCACGCCCGAGGTGAAGCTTCTGCAGCACCCGTTCTCGCTGGAGAAATGGCCGCAGGTGGCTCAACTGCTGAATGATCGACGAATTCGAATTGACGGACGAGATGCCCGATTTGTATTGATGACCGAAGCTGAACAGTATGACGTCATCGAAGCGGACGCGATTCGTCCAGCCGGCTCCTATGCGGGATATCTGTATTCACTGGAATTCTTTCAGCTGTGTTCCAAACGACTGCGGCCTGGTGGATACATGTGTTCCTGGTCACCAACTCCCCTGACGCATTCCACCTTCCGTCGAGCATTTCCATTTGTTGCTGAGATGGAAGACGGTTTACTTCTGATCGGTTCAAATGATCCGATTCATCTGGATCTTGAAGGATGGAAGGCACGGCTGGAAAGCATCGAAAAATACACGGGTGCACATATGGTGGGCGAATGCATCAGAAGCACTCAGTCGGCGAAATTACTGCCGGATCCGAATCCTGGCGACTGGGTCAACACGGATCTGTTTCCATTTGATGAGTTCAACTGGGTCAACTGAACTTTTACCCGTCACAGGCATAGAGCAAGGTTTACGTCCAGCCAAGATCTCCCGAAGCCACCTTCTTTGCGAGCTCAAAAAACTGTCGTCTTCTCTGCGGCGCGTTGATCGGCGAATGAACAACGGCAGCCAGTTGCACGCCAACGGAAACGGCACGACCTGAAAGTCCGGAAGGAACAGGAACATCCGGAGAATTGATCGGCGCGAGGCTGCCGAACGACCAGAACGCTGCAATTCCCGCCCAGCATGCTGGTGTGGACTTCTCAAGTTTCTCAGCCAGATCCATCGCGGCACGGCGATGCTCATCGGATGGAGACCGGACCCAGGCCAAAGCTGCATTCAGCATCGCACCATCCGACTCAAAGGCCGGATAGTCAGTACTTTGGATGCACTGGATGAGCCACCATACAGCGGGGCGTCTGTTTAAAGCGTAAGCCAGAAACTTCATGCAGTCTGTACCAACGCCCGACTCAAGAAGTCGTGAGGCAAATTCTTCCGGGGTTTCCAGTTCGCCGGGGATGGCATCACCATCAAGAACATCCCCAAGTGAGAACTCCTTCCACACATCCAGAGCCAGCGGATGAACATAACCCTTCACAGGCTTCAGGACCGTGGGAATCGCCGATGACGAAGCGGCATCTGCTGTCCCTATTCCCCCGACGACCGGTTTTGCGGCACCATTGCCTGTGGTTCGGAGTTTTTCAGGAACGTCGAGGCAAAATTCCCGACTTCCGCATCTCAGGAAATCACCGTGTCCAAGGCTCCCCGACTTAATTCTTTCATCATTCAGAAAGGTTCCGTTTGTGCTCAGCAGATCACGAACAGCACATACACCTCCCTGCAGTTCCAGCTGCACATGCATGCCGGACATTTGATTGTCTTCGGGAAAGGACACGTCTGCTTCAGCCGACCTTCCGATTTTTACAGGCCGCGAAGGCACCAGCACAGCAATATCTCGAAACTTGTGGCCTTCCCGAACAAGCAGGAACACAGACATGATCACAACCCCTCAATCACTTTTGTCAACAACTTACCGGCAAAAAGACCAGGCGAGCTGCACGACTTCACATGCTATACCTAAACGACAGTGCCACGCAGCACGACGACGAGAGAGCGATGAACTGAGTTTAAAGTTCAGTTGATGTTTACAATTCCACCTTTGACGGCGGTCATGCCGGAACCAGACACCTCCACCGAAGCCCCCTTTAGTGCAGCGGTACCGTCTGCCTTAGCCTCAATCTTCATGCCTTTGATGGTAATTCCCTGCTGGTCAATCACGATACTGTTTTCACCCACCTTCAGAGTAATCGAATTGGATGCATTAAACTCCACGGCGCCATTGTCCAGTTTCGTCGACAGATCGCCCTCCTTCAGAACAATGGTCATGTTGCCTTTCGACAGTGTCTGGTCAAATGCACCCTCCGTAAGCAAAGACGTCATCTTTCCCTTCTCAAGAGTAATATCGACATTACCGTCCTTAAGAAGTGTTGTCATATTACCCTTTTCAAGTGTCGTATCAGTATGTCCCTGGTTCACCTGCGTCGTCATGTTGCCAGCGGAGACAGTCGTGAAAACACTTCCCTCTTTCACCACCGTCGTGAGGTTGCCGTGATTCAGCGTCAGGGCATCATTCCCCTGATCGATGAGAGTATTTCTGTGATTGCCCACCTTCACAGACTGACTATTGAAAATCTTTACGATCTGATTTCCCTTACCTGCCGATTCATCCTCGGCCCCGGTACCTCCGACTTCCCCTTTATCGTAACCAACGGAATGGCTCTCATTGTGTTCGACAACCGTCGTCAAATCCTTTTCGGCGTGAATACGGATCTCTTCAGAATCCTTATGATCTTCAATCCGAATTTCGTTATATGTCTCACTGTCGCCGTTTGGAGAACTGCGACTCCTCAGTCCGGAAACGGTTTGAAATTCAGGCAGAGTATAGGGTGGCACATTCACGGCGTTGTAGAGCATTCCAGTCACGACCGGCCGATCCGGATCGCCATCAATGAAGCTAACCAGCACTTCTTCACCGATTCGTGGAATACGAATCATGCCCCAGCCGTTGCTGGCCGACACAGTGGCAACTCGAACCCAGGAGCTTTCCACTGCTCTTTTTGAACCAACCAGATCCCAGTGAAACTGAATTTTGATGCGTCCCTGCGCATCGGTATAGATTTCTTCCCCTGTCGGACCTGTGACGACGGCAGAATGGACTCCATAGACCCGCGACTTTTTCCTGATGCGCTGAGGTCGGCATTTGCGAAGTGCCGGTATACAGCGAAAGGAGTTTTGATAGATGCGATCGCCTTCGCCCGCTCCTGAAATATAACTTCCTCCCAGATTTGCCTCATGGCTCACCTCCGTCACAACCCACTCTTTTCCCTTCCAGGCAGCATTGTAATGTTCGCTGAGAGTGAACTTGCCACCGGGAGAAAACGAACGGCAACTGCCAGTTCCGGATGCAACCTGCTGCCCGGATTCTTCGTGCTCAAGTCGACGCAGGGCCGTTCTAGCGCCATCAGCAGTTTGTTCATGATCTGCCGGAAAGTCATACCAGGTACTTCCCTCGTGTTTCGTTGGCATCAAAGAATTTTTTGAGGCCATCAGCGATGACAGGGGGCTGTCCGGATTGTAATCCGAGACCTTCCATGCCGATGTTGTTACACACGATTCCACGCTCCAGGAATAGAGACTGTCGAGCTGGCTGGCGGTGGACAGATCTGCTGAAAGAGTGACTGAACTTTCCGGCATTTCGTAATAGCTGGAATGATTATCGGCCATGACCAGCACATGTTTTCCGGCCTCGTGCCTGAAGAAGTAAAAGATTCCTTCCTCTTCCAGCAGCCGGGAGAAGAAGTCGAAATCTGTCTCATTGTACTGCACCACATAGGGCCGTGTTCTCAGAGTCTCGGTGACCTTCCACTGATAGTCCGTGATTCCGAGCCTTCGCAGAAGATTCTCCACGACATATTTGACTGTCTGCGGAGACTCACTCACGTGCACGCGACAATCTGATGAACGAGTCAGAAGCCACAGCCGCGGTACCACTTCCGCTCTGTACAGGTGGCCTCGATCATGCGATCCGATGTAAGAAAAACTGCGGACGATGCCATTAAAGAATCGCTCCGTCCCGTCCGCAAAACGCACAAAAAAATCGACACTTTTTCCCACGATATGCTGGGCGTTAATTTGCTCCTCGGTGGAAAACATTTCGAGGGTGTAGCCAAAAAGTCCGGAAACTCTCTCCGTGCCCCGAAATGACAGCAACAGCAGCTTGTTTGGCCCCAGTGGTGTGGATACGCCAACAGGTCGATTTTCCTGATTGTAGCTCGGCACGTAGATTTTCCCTGCTGTACGACAACTGAACTGAACGATGACACGCAAACGACGGGATTCTGGAGGTGTGGATTCTCACAATTTGGCGCCATTTCGCAAGCCGTGCCATTTTGTTATCATTCTGCAGATCATCGATTCATTGATGGTTTGCATTTTCCAGGTTCCTGCATTAAACACTTTGATATTCAGTCCCAGGAATCACTTATGTCCCTCGCCGCACGCATTGGTGACTTTCATTCCTGTCCCTTGGTGACTCCGTCTGTTCCACCTGTGCCCCACGTGGGCGGGCCAATTTCTCTTGGCGCCCCGACGGTAATGATCGGTGGTAAGCCTGCGGCCCGGGTTGGCGACATGGCAGTCTGTGTCGGGCCGCCCGACACAATTGTCAAAGGTTCAGCGACAGTGATGATCGGCGGAATGCCGGCAGCAAGGATGGGAGATATGACGGCACATGGCGGCACTATTGTTGTGGGCTGCCCAACGGTAATGATCGGTGGCTGAGGCTCAGTAATCGAATACCCCACCCGGCTGGCTGATGTTCCCTGAAACACGTCGGCCTCAAAGCGAACGTCAGCAACTGTCGGCCGAACTGCGTGCCGCAAGACATCGTGGCAACCCCATTAACCGATACGATCCATTGCGTCGGTCGCTGCCAACACCCGGGAAAGTGTCTGTCAAACGCCATTATTGTCTGCGTTTCTGATTTTTCAGAAGTGTTGCCGGTTTGCGACCTATGCTGAAAAAGGATCCCCAGGCGGAAACCTGCAGAGGCTGCTTTGGGAGTTCCTGAGAATGTGTCAGGAGCCGGGCTGACTGCTGGCATTTCATGTTGTATCTGTGCAACCAATCGTATCGAACGTATCAAAAAGGCCGGCAGCACCGCTCAGCAGAAATGCCGACCACTTTCCCTGTTTCGATGTACTGCGTGGCCGGTTAACCGGCAGCGGCGAGGTCAACTATGCGATCCGGTCCGGCATTCGACGGAGATCTGGATGTTTCCTTTGCAGAGAACATTTCCTCCTGGCGCAATCAGCTTCAAACCTTCTTTAAGCAGGACTGGGACGAGCTGCGACGAATTGTACTGCAGCTGGAAGAGCAGTCATGGGCTTCAGAAACACAGTCCATGCCAGAGCCGGTCCCTGTCAATACTCAGCAATCGACATCACGTGATCAGCGATTTTATAACGACATTGACCCCGATTCTTCATCGTCGGCCAGAATTGAATCTGCTGCGGATACTGTCACAAGAAGCCGGCTTGATGAGCTTGCTGAAAACATAGAGCTTCGAATTCGATCCGCCCAGACTCGTTTAAAGTAATGCCGAGGTGAACAGGTGACGCAACTAACAGCGAATTCAAACACTGAAAGTCGTTCTGCCGGGCTTCCTGTTACGCACTGTGTGTTTCGCTGCGGCACCACACTGTTTGCACTGCCGGCCGTTAGTATTCGAGAGGTATTGCAGCGGCCCGCGATTGTGCCGGTGCCGGGAACCCCGTCCATGTTTGCCGGGCTGTGCCATATCCGCAGTGAGTTTATTCCGGTCATTAAGCTCGATCCCATCCTCTCAAGAAAAAAACGCTGCACGAACGAGATACTTCTGATTCTGGAGGATGAAGGGGGGTACTGGGCCGTCCTTGTCGATCAGGTTTCATCACTTCGCGTGCTGGAAATCTCGGACGCACCAGAAACGGAAAACGAAGAGGACGAGTGGAGTGCAACAGTCATCGGCTGGGCAACTGAAGGCAATTATGTCATTCAGGTACTGGATCCCCAGCGCATCGGCCGGCTGGCAAGAAAAGAGTTGTCGATCTTTCGGGAATCGGTGGCGCAGGAGCCACGCAGAGCAGAACGTAATGCCTGAGATACTGTGATCCAGAGCATGTCACAGTGCAATCAACTTAGTCAGTTCCGGGGCAGATAATGAGTTACTACATTCGTCTTTGTATCACCCACATCGCTACAGCCGTCGTGGCTGCGCACCTGGTGTGGCTGGGAATCTACCAGAACAGCTATGGTCAGACAGTATTCTTCGTGCTGCTTGGAACTGCGATCGTGATCCCGGCGGGACTGGCTTCCTGGTGGTTCAGCCGATCGATGCGACAGATGGAATCCGCACTGCTCGAAGGATCCGCTGAAACTCCTCGAACAGGAGACCGCGAGTTTGATCGGACCGCCGCCCGACTGCATAGTGCGATACAGCATCAGCGGGTCATTACCAGAGACGTGGACCTGTTGCTGAACCGAATGGGACGCAGCACAACATCATCTGCCAATGGATCAGTGGATTCGGATCGATACGTGCTGAGTATCGCGCTTGGGGAAGTGGTCCGTTCCTCAGCAAAAGATGTGGGCCGCGTGCTTTCGCTGGGCGATGATATCGCACAATGCTCACATGATATTCACCGAAGTGCGGAAGAACAGGGACGGCTGGTAACAACCACGATCAACTCGCTCGAGAATCTGTCCGGCAAGATCGATCTCGTGGCCGGAAGTGCAGATTCTGCGGCAAGCGCCGTTTCCGGCGCCCTGGAATCCGCTGCCGGAGGGCAGACACTGATTGAAGAACTGCGGCGGGGAATGGAACGTATTCGATCCAATGTTGAGCTGGGCGAAAAGCGTGTACTCGCCCTCGGCGAAAGATCACAGCAGATTGGTTCGATCGTCGAGACGATGGGGAGTATCTCTGCCAGAACCGACATCCTGGCACTGAATGCTTCCATTGAAGCGGTTCGAGCCGGGCAGGAGGGCCGTGGATTCGCAGCTGTTGCTGAAGAGGTTCGAAAGCTGGCAGAGACTACTGCCAGTGCATCAAGACAGATTGCAGGCCTTGTTGAGTCCATACAAAGTGAAACTCAGAGCACGATTGCCAACATGAAGGATGAACGACTGCAGGTGCAGGAAGAAATCCAGAGAGTGCAGCAGGCAGGTCGAGTTCTTGACCAGATCCGAAAGTCATCAGCAACTGCTGCTGAAGATGCCGGAAAGATTTCCCATGCGGCTGTCGATCAGCTGCGGCGAACACACGAAATGGTGCAGTCGATGCGCCAGCTGAGCGGATTTGTTGACCGCGTCAGCGAGTACAGCGACGCGGTACGAAACAAGACGGCGGACCTGCTGTCCGCTTCGAAGGATCTTGAAGAAGGTCTGTCGCCGATGTACCAGTGCGGTGAAGGTGTAAATTCTGTTCGAAACTTCCGATCCCGAAACGAACAGCCGACGACTTCAAGACTTGCCCATTCTTCTGCCAGAGGCAGCAGCTTTCTCGCAGTGAGTGGCACTCCGGAGGATCGCAGCCGATGACAGATTCTTATCAGCCCGAAGTACCCGGTGTTCGAAAGATCAGCGATACCGTCTGGCACAGCTCCGAGCAGGCACTAAACGTCCTCACCGAACTGCGGGAAGAGCTGGTGCAGCTCGCACAGGCGGCAGCGGACGCATCTGAAACGGAGCTTTCCGGAATTGCCGGTACCTTTGTGGATTTGATTTCAGTTGCTGCGTCACTCGGTGACGAGCCGGGAACAGGTGACCTGTTCCGTGACATAACTGATTATTGTGCTGAACAGGCTTTGCCGCTGCTGCGAGACGCAGCCAGCGGTTCGAGCCTGCAGTACGACCAGGTACGACTTGCAGCACAGGACGTTCTGACTCGCTGGGGAGAATATCTTGAGCTGCTTGGGCCGGAAGACCGCTTTCAACCGGTGCAGTCCGAGTTTTCCGATATCGACCGTCTGAAGTCGGAGTTCAATACAGGCAGCGCGATCTCCGACAGCAGCACTGATGGTACTGGATCCGGTTCTGAAGAACTTCAGGAGTCGTCACACGACCTGGCCGCCGACATACAGAGAATTCTCGATTCACTGCAAAGCCTGCAGGGACCAGAAGACGCTCAGGAAGAGCCGAAAACGAAAATTGCCGTTCCGCCGACTGTCGATCGGACAAAACGAAGCGAGTCGGCTCCTTCGGTCGCCGCCCGGCTTCTGCAGCCCGAGCGGATTGAAGACCCGGAACTGGTGGCGGCTTTCACAGATGATGCAACTCAGTGTCTGGCCGAGATGGAAGCCAGCCTTCTCACTCTGGAATCCGGGCAGAATCAGACTGAAGCACTTCGCAGTTTCTGTCGTCAGCTGCACACGCTGAAAGGTGCCTCCGGAACAGTCGGTCTTTCGCAGCTGGCCGCCTTTCTGCATGATCTTGAGAATCAGGCGGAATCAGTCTCAGCAGCCGGAAGCATTCCTGATGTGGAAATACTTCTGAAAGGTGTCGACGCAGTACGCGATCAGCTTGAACATCTGTCATCGCCGCCGGGATCTTCAATATCATCCTTCGGCGCGGGCGAAATAGCATCGAAACCGCCGACGCTTCCTCCCCGACATTCTGTTGCGACCAGCGGGACTTCGAGCACGAGCACGAGCACGAGCACGGGAGCGGGAACTGTAGTCTCGTCTGGTTCATCCGCTGGGAACATGCCTTCCGTCGGTACGACGGCGTCTTCTCCAGCCAGTCCGGCACCTGCACGATCAGAGAATCCTGGAACCCCCTTAAGTTCATTTCCGGCGGATAGTGAGCAATACGTTCGCGTCGAAGCATCCCGGCTTGAACGTCTTATGGATCTGCTGGCGGAACTTGTCATGCTCCGAAACCGCAGAGACACTTACGTCCGATCGCTGCGAAATGTACATGAGGAATTAAACGGATGCGCGGCCCGCGCACGTTCTCTGACATCCATTGTGGACTGGCGAACGGCAGTGCTGCCACTGGGCGGAAAACTGCCTCAGCCTGAAGACCTTTCATCTCCGGCGGTACGCACCGAAGCAGAATCCAGTGCCCGCCTCCTGACTCGCTCGATGCTGGAAGTTTCAAACGATCTTTCGGAACTTTCGCGCGCATTGAACGAGGTGTGTGATCCGCTGGCTGCTGACAACTCGGCCGTATCGCATCTGATTGGTCGCTTTCGTCAGGATCTGATGGAACTGCAGCGACTTCCGCTCGCCGGCCTTTTTCAGCGTCTGCATCGAGCTGTTCGGGAAGCGGCGAAAGCTGAAGGAAAGCAGGTGGAACTGGTGCTTGCCGGTCAGGCAGCCCGGGCGGAACGCTCATTGCAGGATCGGTTGTTTGAACCGCTGATGCACCTCGTTCGAAACGCAGTCAGTCATGGAATTGAAAACCGAAACGACCGAATTGCCGCTGGAAAACGGCCGGTTGGCAAAGTCACACTCGACGCCTGGTCAAGTGCCTCATATCTCCATATCGAAGTCCGTGACGATGGCCGCGGATTGAATGACGAAGTTCTGGAAGCTCGCGGACGTGAACTGGGACTGCTCCCTCCCGGACAGCCCGTGAGTCGGGATCGACTTCGAAAACTGATCTTCCAGCCGGGATTCTCGACGCGATCACAGGTCACAGAGGTGGCAGGGCGGGGCGTCGGAATGGATGTTGTGGACAGCTGGGTACGGAGACTGCGGGGAAGAATCGATGTGGAGTCAGCAATTGGTCAGGGGACTACGTTCCGATTGCAGATCCCCCTTCGATCAGCCATTGAGCATTCGATGCTCGTTCGCGTGGGAACGCAGCTTTTTGCGATTCCGATGCAGGCGATCAGTGGAACCGTTGATACGCATGAAGAACGCGATGTTATTGACTCGGAAATACGAGACCGTGATCTCGATCTGCGTGCGGCAGTGCCGCTTGGGCAGCTGCTGGGACTGAATGAGGTGTCACCAAACAGACAGTGCCACCTCACGATCCGGGATTCGGGAGATCGCCGCATCAAAAGTGAAGTGCCGAGAAAAGACAGTGAAATAACAATCGCAGTTGACGCTGTGGTGGGGGTTGAAGAAGTCGTCGTTCGACCACTTCCGTCTCTGCTGCAGGGCCATGAGCTGTTTGCGGGTGTCACTCTTTCCGGGCGGGCTGAAACCGTATTGCTTCTGGATATCAGAGGATTGATCGAGTTTAGCCGAAAAACAGATCTGGTCGCCACTCACAATGGCCACTCACTCCCGGCAGGACGAGAACAGGAACGTCGCCGTCAGAGAGTTCTGATCGCGGATGACTCGGTCACAGTACGTCGGATACTCACACGACGACTCACGGCCCTGGGCTACTCAACGGTCGAAGCATCTCAGGGGCTGGATGCTATGCGACTCATTCGAGGTGGAGGCATTGATGCGGTCGTAACTGACATCGACATGCCAAAAATGAACGGAACCGAACTTCTGCGGGAGATTAAGTCGGGCTGGCAGTCAAGGACCATTCCGGTTGTCGTTGTCACGAGCCGCGATGATCCGCAGGCAATCGCCCAGCTGAAAAAGTATGGGGCTGCAGAAGTCTTCTGTAAGCCAGTGACCGAGGGCATCATCTCTGCAATTGCTGAAGTTCTGCAATCGATCAGACCTGCAGCTGCGAAATAGCTCATTTTCAATACATTGAAGGCCAGCCGTCCATGACCGTTCGAACAATTCTGGTGATTGATGACAGTGCGACCATTCGAAAGATGGTTGACAACACGCTGAGCCAGGAGGGCTACCGTGTGATTCTGGCACCCAACGGGGAGGAGGGGATCGAGCGAGCGCGTGAGCTGATTCCTGACCTGGTGCTTCTGGATCATCAGCTGCCGGGAACCACAGGCATCGAAGTCTGTCGAAAGATTCTGCAGTTTCCCGAATGTGCGCGAATACCGTTCGTCGTTTCTTCGACGCTTCGGAAGAAGGCGTACATCGAGTACATGGAAGTCCCAAACGTAGTGGACTCCCTGCCCAAGCCGTTCATGCCCGACCACCTGAAAATGACGGTTGCCAACGCTCTGGAAACGTCAGCGATGGTCCTGGACTCCCAGTCCAACGGAACGGCGGTTCCCGAGGTCGTGGGGGAACAGGCGCAGGCGGCACTCGCCGGAGATTTTCGATGGATTGGACTTCGCGAACTCATCGACTTTCTGAACAACGCTGAAAAACACGGAATGCTGGAGGTTGAAACACAGCGAAATCGTATTTGTTTCTTTCTTAAAGATGGACGAGTTCAGGCGGTTGTCTCAGCATCCTTCGACGTTGCGGACGCAGCCAGACAACTACCTGAATCTCTGCGTGAACTGGGGCCTCTGCTGCGATTTACCATGGGATGTGGTTCATCGACTCAGCTGGACGGACTTTCAGAACTGCTGGACCGAAAGGTTATCGACCCTCGCATGCTGCGAACATTGCTGCGTCATCAGGCAGCAATTCTGACTCGTTATTGTTTTCGCACCGGCCTCAGGAACTTCAGTTTCTACCCGGAACGCAATCCGCCTTCAATTTTCACGAAAACAGCGGTTGACGCCTGTCTGGCTGCAATCCTTGTTGACGGATCACTGAATTGCCCGGAAAGCGAACTGCCCCCCGACGATCTCTCAACGGGCTGGCTGCGTCAGGGTCTGCGAGGGCAGAATCTCGATCGCACCGGATTGTCGGCCAGACACGTCCAGCTGTTGTCCTGCCTCGATTCAGCACCACGTACCGTCAGGTTCCTCGCAGAAAAGTCAGGCCTTGCACGTGATGAAGTGAGGCGAGTCTTCGATGGATTTGCAATGGCCGAATGGACTCAGAAACACGTGGTCGCCAATTCTTCCGCGACCGCAAAAACGGCCATTATCTTTGAACCGGATGCACAGGGCGCCAGTATTGCCAGAACCGTCTTCGCGGACGCTGAAAATCCATGGACCGGACACGTTGTTCGAGACCTGTTTGGACTGCAGCTGCTGCTGAAACGTGGCAAGCCTGATGCCATTCTGATTACAGCGGAAGGTGCATCGGAACTCAACCTCCCGGAGAAAATCGCGCAGGCAGGATTGCTGAATGGCTGTGAACGCCTTGGCCTGATTGTCACTCCTGAACAATCGTCGCTTCCTCTCTGTTCTTCTCTTTCGGGAAAAGTCCTGCTCAAACGCCATTACTCCCGTTCCGACCTCCTGAAAACACTTGAGCTGGTCAGTCAGTCTTCGCCACCAGCTGCTGCTGCTGGTGCTGCTGCTGCTGGTGCTGCTGCTGTTACCGCTGCTTTAGCTGCTGCTGAATCAGCCCAGCCATCGCCGGCTCAAAACACCGTCTCGAAGTCCTCAATTAACAGTATTCTTGAATCTGCAGGAGTAGCACTTGATGTCTGTCGCCATTGATGGTCGACCGCTCGACAATCGCCCGGCGGCGGGAGATTTGCTCGCGGTACTCAACTTTCGGGGTCGGGAACAACAGTCGACTCGCCGCCTTGTGGATGGCGAAGAGATTCTGATTGGTTCAGATGACAATGCAGATATTCAGCTGGCATGTCCGGATGTCTCTTCAATGCACTGCATTGTCGGAGGTCGTCGGGGGCTGGTTGTGGTTCGCGACTGCTACTCGGCAACTGGTACATTCGTCGACGGGGTGCGCGTTTCAGAATTGCAGCTTTCGTCGAGTGCGACCATTCGAGTCGGCAGCGTTACGATCTCAGTTGTGCTTCATTCAGTAAATGAGCAATCAACGCATCCATTGTATTCTCCAAATGCCGGCCGGAATTCAGTGAATTCGCGACCATTGCAGAACACATTCAATAGCGTGTCAGCCGACGAGTTGAACGAGCTGAAGATTCAGCTCAGTGAAGCCAATGCTGAACTCGAAGTTCTTCGGGAACGAATGTCCTTCACGGCTCAGGATGCAACAAGCTCCGAGGATTCGTTCAGGGACGAAATGATCGAATTGTTGCGCAACGAGGTGCTGGAACTGCAGGCCGCACTGGCAATGCATTCCCAGTCAACATCGCCTGCCGTCCTGCCATCGAGAGTTTCTCCGGAACCGGACAACGCCGATATCCTGACAACGGCTGAAGCTCAGCGACTTATCGAACGACTTGAAACTCTCTTGCAGGAGCTGACTCAGCGTGACGAGCACATCGCGCTGCTCACAGGACTGCTGCAATCGGCCGAAGAAGCGAATCGAGCCGAGCAGGAAGAACGAAAACAGCTGAATCAGTGGGTCAGCGGCATTGAAAAACGGATTGGACTTCGTGAGCAGGAATGGCAGGCCGAGCGCAATCAGCTAAAGGAAAATATCCAATCGCTTGAGCTTGCGAGAAATCGTGCAGAAGTGATTGCTGCATCCGATACGGATAGTGCAAGGATGGAAGCAATACAAAAGGTGCTGTCAGCAATACGCGAGGAGAATACTTCCCTTCGGCAGCAGCTTGCTGAAGCGGAATCTCGTTGTGAAGTCCTTCGTAAAGAGCTTCAGGACAATCCGCAGGCTGATCTGCGCGACGAGGCCATTCGACTCTCACAGGAACGCGCAGAACTGGCCCGTCTTCGACATGATCTTGAAGTCAGTCGGACAACGAACGGAAAACCGAATGAGTCAACCGATGCAAATCTTAAGTTCAGAGCACTTCGACAGCATCTTCAGGACATGCATGAACAGGAACAAAAATCAAAATCCGAAGTCAAACTGGGGGGCCGAATCGCCCGCCTATGGAGTCTGCTCGACAGGAAGTCCTGATTTTTCAAAATGAATGGGAACCCGGTATTTCCCATGGAGAGCCAAAGTGGTTACGTCAGCATCTTCAAATATCGCAGAAAATGAGTCGCTGGAAGAGCAGCGACAACAGGTCCTGGAACTGGCGCGTCGCCTGGACCGGCTGGGTCGGCGCGCAGAGATGTTCCTTTCACGACAGTTCCAGCAGCTGGAGGAGGAGCTGGAAGAATTTGAACGCGAAAAGTCTGCATGGCGACGGCAGCAGCAGCGAGAAATGGCGCAACTGGAAAGGCAGCGTACAGAACTGGCCGGAATGGCGAACGGACGTCAGCCGGTGAAGGCAGTTACAACAGACGTTGCTCGACGGTCGGTCGAACGCAGGTCTTCCTCGGCCGGCATTTCCCGGGAACGTGCTTCCGAACGTCGAATTCTGGAACAAACGGCCCGGGACAGTGGTGTGGATCCGATCCGCCTGTTAATGCAGCCGGGAACCGCGGGGCCGGCGATGATCGCGTCGCTGCTGCTGGAATTCTCTCGTCTGAACCGCCTGATCGGTGGAGGTGGAATTCGCTTTGAACTGGCCGAAAGCCGCCTGCCCCCGCGTCGAATGTTCGCGAGAAAGGACTCCGGGGTGATCGTTCAATTAGATGGATTTTCCAGAATGCCACTGACAGAATCCGATGCAGGCGGTACTTTCGATGTTGACACCGACGAACATCTCGAAAACTGGCTGACGTTTAAGACTCAAATCCTGCAGTCAGCACTAAAGGATATTCAGCTGGTCGCAGCCAGCCGTGAAGCACAGCCAGCACCTCGGCATCCCCAGTCACGGTCACTGATACTCGAATCTATTCTCCGGGCCAGTGATCTTGAGCTGAAGGATACTGATCAAAACAGCCGAAGGCCCGATCCTCTTCGAGTGAACCGACGAATCGACGTGGTCCGTCAGCAGGTTGAACGCCTGGAGATCTCGGCCGAATCGTTGTCCGGGAGCAGCGGTTTTCGCCTTCACGTATCGCTTCAATAACTGCGAAATCAGCCGGTTTGCAGAGTGAATCGCAATCACATTCAGTGCGATATCTGCAGCGCAGTCACATCAGCGATCTTTCAACGCCTGCAATCGCATAAGTGTGCGAAATACCCGAACTATATCACGCAGGGTTACGATGCCCAGCAGGTTCTGGTCGTCCTGTACAACCACAGCGTCTCGACCGGTTTCTACCAGTCGACTCAGTGTTTCCGACAGACGTGAGGTTGGAGACACACTGATCAGTCGACTTCTTCCCACGCCCGTAACGGGCTCCGAAAGCACGTTTTCCTGACCAGCGGCAAGCAGCTCGTCAACAGTCGGAAGCGGAACTGTGGTGTCCAGCAGATGTGGACGTGCCGGAGGCTGAAGTGCCAGAAGCACATCGTTTCGACTGACGATTCCGGTTACTCGCTGATTCTCATCCAGCAGTGGCAGATGCTCCACGTGGCATTCAAGCATTGTCTGAATCGCCATCGCCACAGGTTCACGTGAATCAATTGAAACAGGAGCGTTCATCACATCCCGAGCCGTCTGTGCACCCCGGCAAAAAATTTCATCCAGTGAAAGATCACTGTCCAGATCCACAAGTCTCAGTCGCTGCAGCGGCTGCAGCTGCTGATAGACCTGATAATACAAAAGCATTGTTCTGGCAAAGCTGAGTGGTGTCAGAACACCACACAACTGATCAGGACTGTCACAAACCAGCAGCCAGTCACAATTCTGTCGAACCATGATTTCAAGTGCCGCCAGCGGACTGGACGACGGACTGACAGTGGGAGAACGGCGCGTGACCAGATCGCAGACATTTGCCGTGAGTACACTGCGGTCGCGATCCCCCTCCTTCAGTGTATTCAGATAGCGTGGCAGGCATCTCAGGATTGTCGAATGCCGCAGTACACCAATCAAATCGCCTTTTGTTGAATCAACGACGGCGAGCGAACCGATGGTCTGGGGATCCCTGTGATCAATGGCGTGTCCCAGCGAACAGTCCGAGTTGACTACGGGAATGCTGGTCGTCATCAGTTCAGAAACACGCTGCAGCCTCGAAAAGAATCCGAATTCATTTCGAGCCAGCTGTTGGAACAGGTCCACAACACTTTGAGTCATGTCCGGGCGCCTCAGGCATCAACGTTTCAGGAACAAAACGTTATCGAAGAGTCTGCCCGCAACTTGCCACCCGATGCAGCGAAAAACGATGACCGGGCTCATTGCTGTTCAGCACTTTGCTGCCATATCAGTACCGATCAGTCAGCTCTGTTCTGAAAACGCCGACTTTGCTGATGGTGCGGATCCGGTCGAATTTCTGCCAGTCCGAGCTAGTTGCCAAACTTGCGAATCGTACGCTGAGTCTGATCACGACGGCGAAATGCTTCAAAGTTTTCCACAATGTACTCCGGCAACACTGTGTTAATTCGCTTTTCGATGTTCGTCAGCTCGCCGCCCTGAGCCAGGGTGACGAATGTGATCGCTCTTCCGTTCTGATCCGACGACAATCGGCCAGTCCGTCCAACGCGGTGTACGTAGTCATCACAGAATTCCGGAATATCATAGTTGATGATATGCGAAATCCCGCTGACATCGATCCCTCGTCCCACCACATCCGTGGCAATCAGCAGTCTCAGCTGCCCGGAACGCAGCTCTCGAATGACTCGGTCACGCTTTCTCTGCGGAAGGTCCCCGTGGATCGCGGCGATTCGGTTGGATTTCAAACGACGCGTGAACTGCTCAAGCAGAGCGTCGGCCCCTCGCTTTGTGCGAGTAAACACAATGGCCTGACTGGGCTTTTCCTGTGCGAGCACTCGAATCAGCAAACTGCGTTTTCGATCTTCATCCACAGTGATGTAGTACTGCTCAATCGTGTCAACAACAACCCGGTCTTCGGAAAGGTCCACCATTTCAGGGGCTGACATGTACCGCTGTGCCAGCTTTTCCACCGGTGGTGGCATTGTGGCGGACAGCAGCAGTGTCTGTCGGTCCGACGGACAGGCCTTCAAAATCCGCTCGATATCAGGCCGAAACCCGATATCCAGCATTCGGTCGGCTTCATCGAGAACGGTGATTTTGAGTGCATCGAGCTTTAGAACACCACGACGCAGCAAATCGATGACTCGCCCTGGTGTACCAATGACAACATGCACGCCCCGGCGAAGATCTTCGATTTGCCGATGAACGGGCCGTCCGCCTACGACGAGCCCAAAGTTTATTCGCGAGCCCCCGCCAATTTTCATCGACTCTGCATAGACCTGCTCGCTGAGTTCCCTCGTGGGAGCAAGCACGAGCACCTGCACGCGATTGCGCTCAAGATCCAGTCGCTCCAGAGACGGCAGCATAAATGCGGCAGTTTTTCCCGTCCCAGTGCGAGCCTGTCCGATACAATCCCTTCCGGAAATTGCCACCGGAATAAATGCCAGTTGAATCGGGCTTGGGGTATGATACCCGATTCGTGAAAGCTGCTTGATGGTAGACGACTGCAGCCCTAATTGTTCAAACGTTGGTTCTGACTTTACTTGCAAAGCACACTTCCGAATTCACACTATCGAGGAATCAAACGACTGTTAACTTTAGCGCATTAAGGAAAAGTCGTCAACGAGTGTGTCGACAGACAGAGAATTTCCAGGGAAACTGTTTACAAAAGTCACCGATATCTCCTCGAAAACGGATCAGCAGATCATGTACACGCTCCGAATGGCCAAACGAATGCTGTTCGAAACCAACAAGCGGCTGCTCTGGAAACTCATCTGGAACATGGGTTTTAAGGGCACTCGCTCCGTGTTTTTGCACAAAAAACGCATGAAAAAGGGGCAGTTTTTCCCCCCGTTTTTGTATATTTCCATCATTAACAGCTGCAATTTACGCTGTCAGGGATGCTGGGTGGACGTAGCCCATCCGCAAAACACCATCGATCTGCAGGCAATGAACCGTCTTATTACGGAAGCAAAACAGGCGGGAAATGTTTTCTTTGGAATCGTGGGCGGTGAACCGTTCATGCACCCGGAGTTGTTTCAGATCCTCGAAGCACATCCGGACTGCTATTTTCAGGTATTCACCAACGGTCAGTTCATCACGGACGAGAAAGCCCGTCGTTTGTTTGAGCTGGGAAATGTGACTCCGCTGATCAGCGTCGAGGGCAACGAAATCATCAGTGACGAACGGCGGGGACGAACCGGGGTTTTCAGCAAAACCATGACCGGGATCGAAAATTGCCTGAAACACAACGTTATGACGGGTGTTTGCACCAGCCTGAGTCGCAGTAATATCGACGATCTGCTGACGGAAAAATGGATCGATCGACTTATTGAAATGGGCGTGCTTTACACATGGTTTCACGTGTATCGACCGATGGGTCCCGACGCATGCACCGATCTGTGCCTCACCCCGGAACAGCAGCGCCGTGCACGGCAGTTTGTTGTGGATATGCGAGCGAAAAAACCGATTGTCATCATTGACGCCTATTACGACGGAGAGGGCAAAGCACTCTGCCCGGCCGCCAATGGAATCAGTCACCACATCAATCCGTGGGGCGATATAGAGCCCTGCCCGATCGTACAGTTTTCCAAAGAGTCGATTCATGCCGAAAAGGATGACCGACCGCTTTTCGAGAAGTTTACGAAGTCAGAGTATCTTGCCGACTTCCGGAAACTTGCTCAGGAAACCACCCGCGGCTGCATTGTCCTGGAACGCCCCGATCTTCTGCAGCAGCTTGTGGAAAAACACGAAGCAAAAGATTCTACAGCTCGGGGTACAGCCCTTCAGGAACTCAAATCCATGATTCCGAGAACATCCCAGTATCACCCGGGCTCGGAAATTCCTGAAAAGAACTGGTACTACCGCATCGCAAAGCGATTCCTTTTTAATGATTTTGGAGTCTACGACGGTCACGATCATTCAAAAACCGCGGCCCCCTGGATCATTAAGCCCGGGACATCGGCAGATCGTCCTTCACCAGGAAGCGAATCGGGGGAGGCTTCCTCCGCCAGTTCGACACCAGCCGTTTTTGTTGAACTTCGCAAATAACAGGGCACATCTTCGCATGACCGGTGCGAAGACCGGATGGTGACAAACGCAATATGACGTTCCACATGGATGACACGAAAAGCGAACTGATTCGATCGGACGATTCGAATGTTACTTCTGCTTCAGGAACTGCAATACCGGCAGCGACCACCCGATCCATCTTCACATGGCGTACCTGCATCAGTCTCTATGCCACAATACTGACGGTGCTGTTCGCCATTCTGGCTTTCAGTGGACGGATCATCCTGTTCGGTACGCACCCGCTGGAGAGCCTGCCCGATATTCGTCCGCTCGACGCCGGTGAATTCCAGGTTATTCCTGAGGACACACAGCTTCCGGATGGCCATGCTCTGGGACTCGGTGAATCTCGCCGACTGGGCGACGTGATTGTAACTGCCTTGAAGGTCACCAGAGAACCGCTGCGATTTGTGGGTTTCCAGAATGGCAGGGAAGCTCCGGATAAAACAACAGAACCGGTTCTGAAGTTGTGGCTGACGTTTCAGAATGTATCGAACGACTATCGCTTTCCTCCTTATGACGCTTCACTGCATTCATGGAGGTCACCGCCCGACGGAACGGACACCAGCGTTCGGGCCAACTCGTTCCTGACGGTCCACACAGACGATGCACTTCAACGGAACGACGGTCAGGTCGAAACATCGAATGCAGCTTCCGACGGCCCTGATATGAACGGACTGCGTGTTCTCAACTTTTTGCAAAGCGCAGACAGCAACTTCGTTATTGTGGATCAGAATGCCGGAGCTGTCATTTCCCCGGATGAAACGCTGACAACGTTCGTTGCCAGTGATGAATCCATTATGAACGTATTCCCGGACACGCGAAATCGTTACGAATGGCGGGTTCACTTTCGCAAGGGAGTTCACCGCACCTCTGGTCATGGTGTTACGACATTGGTTGATGTAAAATTTACAGAGTCAGATATCGAACGATGATCGGAAATGGTCCGGTGTTTACCAGACCATCCGTATGAGCATCATTTATTCGCTCCCGGAAATTACAACATGCCAAATGCCATTCGTACGGACTCCGAAAATCATCGAACCACCGGATTTGCGCAGCCAGGACTGTTCAGCGGCAAACGCGGGACTGTCGAACAGCAGGTTCACGACGGCGATACGCTCAGCATACAGCTGGACGGCAATGTGGGTGTGAGGCTGCTGGGCATTGACACACCCGAAGTCAGTTTCACGTTTCCTCAGCAAAAATCCGGTTTTGTTGCACTGGAAGATCCGCGCTGGACCGAATTTCTTTCGGATCCCTTCAGCGATCGATGGGGCCCAATGTCAACACCGGTGCATCAGCCGCTAAAGATCTGGCTGCAGACTCGATGCAGCGCCACTCAGGCCAGAGCTCATGCTCAGCACGCCGCAGCTGCACGTGCGGAACTTCAAAACCTGGTCAAAAAAGACATGGAAGTGATGCAGCAGTCTCCGGAAACGTTTCGCTACTACATGAACTTTGGTTTTGAAGTCATGGATGGCTACGGAAGACTGCTGTGTATGATCAATCGCAATCAGCCAGCCGCCGCTCATCCCGCACCTCGGCCTCCAACCTATAATATTCGTATGCTCGAACGCGGACGTGCGTTTCCGTATTTCATCTGGCCAAACGTCAATCCATGGCAAAGACCGGAATCGATTGAAAAGGCTATAGTTCCTCCCGGTCAGGCAAAGATGATGGCAGAAAATGACCGCGAGCTGAAAATGGCCAGAGCAGCATTTCGCGAAGCAAGAGCCAGACATCTGGGCGTATTTGATGCAATGAACCCTCTGCTGCTTGAACCTTTCGAACTTCGCAATCTGGCACGCAGGGAAGCTGCTTCACGCTGGCTCATTGATCTGACATCAGATTCTGATGAACTGATCCATCCGCTGAACTATTCATCGGTGGCCAATTCGGAAGATCGGCTTTGGATCCCATCAATTTATGTTCCGCTATTTCAGTCAGTCGGATGGAAACGACAGTCCGCTCCGGCATCCTGAAGTTCTTCCCCGGCGATGTCGCTGACGGCTGACAGCTGTACCCCGCGATGATTTCTCAGCCAGTGATGCCCACTTTAATGACAAACCACACATCCTGACTCCATCAGCTCCTATGCCGTTTCCCACTGATTCATGCACTGCAGGCTCTGTCATTGTTCAGCCAGACGTTCGACAGGCAGTCCGTTTTATACAGAGGATGGCTCCTGAAGTTGTTGCACCCTCCTCAGTTTCAGGCGGAAACTCCCGTAACCCCATGATTGGCGTCATTTTGGGATCCGGTCTGGGATGTGCAGCCAATCGCCTGGAAAGTCAGGGCGGCCAGTCAATTCCGTATCAGACGATCCCTGGCATGCCAAACACAAGCGTTGCCGGACACAGTGGCCGACTTGTTACAGGAAACGCCGGGGGAGTTCCTGTACTGATGCTGCAGGGACGCTGCCATCTGTATGAGGGGCATTCGCCTGGGACCGTCACGTTTGCCACGCAAGTGCTTTGTGAGCTGGGAATTCGGCATCTGATCATTACTAACGCCGCGGGAGGTATCAACTCCGCATTTCGACCAGGCGATCTGATGCTGATCAACGGACATCTGATCTCGCCTTCCGTTGGAGCTTGCCTGCAGCAGGCATCATCATCAGGTTTATTTCCAACTGGTGAATCAGCACAAACGTCGTCCCGATCTTATCGATGTCGGAACGGCACTGGAATATGGAGTTCTGATCTTCTGGATCGGGCTCTGGCCGTGGAGACAAGCTTACAAATTCATCAGGGCGTCTATGCACTGATGCCGGGCCCGTGCTATGAAACACCAGCAGAAATCCGCATGCTGCGGACCCTGGGTGCTGATGCCGTGGGCATGAGCACCGTGCCGGAAGCACTGCTCGCCAGTCTTCTGGGTGTTTCGGTGCTCGGCGTTTCCTGCATTACAAATACTGCGGCCGGGCTTGCAGACAATAAGCTTGATCATGCCGAGGTCACCAGCACTGCCGCATCGATTGAAGCGGCTTTCAGCAACTGGCTTTGGGATGTCATTCAGCTCTGCGAATAATCGTCTGACGCTGAAAGAACAGAATCATCTGATCTTTGTCATCGGGGGATGGAACTGCCGTCACCAGTTGCCATCCCTTGTCACCGAGATCCCGAATGTAACTGCCTTTAAACGTACCCTCCTCATCCTTTTCCAGATAGAAGGTACGGTATTCCATCTGTTTGGGAATGAGTGCATCGAAAAGCAGTCGAGTGAAAATTTCGGCTGACCAGATTGTCAGAATCAGCAGAAACAGCTGACGGTAACTCATCAGGATTCCTTTCGCAGAACGAGTCGGTTCTAAGCCAGCTTCCAGCCGGAACGATATTCACGTTTCAGGAACCGATCAGCCTCCGGTGCATTTTCTGCTCGCATTTCGGCCGCGTTCCAGATCAGTTTCTTTCCGGTTCGGAAGGCAACATTTCCAAGATGATTTGCTTCAGTCAGCCAGCCGGCATATTCAAAGTTGCAGGTGGTGGGGGATCCGGTCTTGCAGGCCTGAATCCATTCCTGATGGTGCCCGATCGATGTGGGGATATAAGGATCGGGCCGCTTGAAATCAGCGAACTGATCTTCCGGAAGCAGCACATGTCTTCCATAGTCAGACAACAGTATCCCTTTGCTTCCCACAAAAAGAACGCCATCTCCCCACGCGGGAATCTTTCCCGATTTCAGGATCTCCGGTTTGTGGGTTCCCTGATACCACGTCAGAGAAAGAGCGGGTTGTTTGTCAAACGCTTCGTATTCGTAACGAACCTGCATTGACGCCGGCGCGAGCTCTTTATTTGGCGCCGGGCCGGAAGCCTCGATCGTTTTGGGAGCCTTCAGGTTGAGTGCCCAGAATGGCAGGTCAATCCAGTGACTGCCAAGATCGCTCATGGTGCCGTTACCAAAATCCCACCAGCGGTACCACTTCGGGCCTGGAAAATAGACGTTGTTAAACGGTCGAAATGGGGCTGGACCCAGCCAGAGATCCCAGTTCACGCCAGCGGGTACCGGATCTTCCGATTTCGGTCGATCCTGCACAAACACAATATCACGGTGCTGTTTGGATTCCTCTTCCGTGGCATGCCAGCCCCATGCTCTCGACACCCAGACATGTACTTCAGTGACATCTCCGATCGCACCGGTCTGAATCAGTTCAACGACTCGCCGATAATTGTCACCCGCATGGATCTGAGTACCCATCTGAGTTGCCACGCCGGCTTTCATGGCAGCTTCGCGAATAATTCGAGCCTCCTGAACGTTGTATGTCAGTGGCTTTTCACAATAAACATGTTTACCCAGTTGCAGAGCCGGCAGAGTGGCGAATGCATGGGTATGCTCGCAGGTACTGACCACCACGGCGTCGAATTTTTCGGGATGATCAAAAACTCTGCGAAAATCCTGCGATTTTTCAGCACTCGGATGATTCGCCGCCGCCTGATCGAGGTTTCGCTGGTTTACGTCACACAACGCCGCAATGTGCTCGGACGAAACCGACTGAAGATTGCCGCCGCCCCGACCGCCACAGCCGATCACAGCAATTCTCAGTTTGTCCTGAGCCGTCCTTGCCGCTGCGAAACTGTTGCCGGCAAACAATCCGGCAGCAATACCGGCAGATGCCTGCAAAAATGAGCGACGATCCGTCGTTTGAATTCCTGAAGGTACGGGAAGATCTGACATGGTAAGTTACTCCCGGCGGAAAAGGCGTCAGGTATTATATCGAAATACGCAAATGCAGTTGATGACACTCACCGTCAGCCGTTTCACTTTCGGTGCAATACGGTCACCCACACGGAATATGGTCGCCTTTTGCTTTGAGAACTGCAACCCAATACCAATAGTCGCTGGCAGACTCTCGGCGGTCGAAAGGCGGATGGCGGAAACATAACTCATGATCTGTCAGATGAGGAGAGGCCGCATGGGCCTGCGCGGGGTGGCAACGATGTCCAATATCGTTCGTCTGAATACCGAAACCCGCGGAATCGCATACTCGGGAAGCTGACGCATCCCGCTCGCCAAATTGCTTTGCGATTCGGCGAGCGGCCGGTGTCAACCGGCCGGTACAACCCACGCGGCGCCGTCGTATCCCGCTCATCCACTGATTCGTTCGCTGGTGAGGAAATCCTGCACGTCCGGTTTTGGGTTGCAACCCAGGTGCGACCTCTCGTCCGGATTCAGGGTCGTTTCGGAAGCTCCAGCTTCCATAGTGGCTGCTGTCGACCTTCGCTGTTCAGAAGGATTGAATTTCCGTCAGGCATAAAGCAGACCGTTTCACCCTGCTTCCTTACCGGCAGCTGCAGAATGACGGCTGGCCGCTGGCAGGCGGCGGCCCAGTCCTCGTTCGCTCGCCGTTCAATCAGTGCTCCGGTGAGCATGGATGCGATGACCATTCGATCGCCCTGCGGCGAAATATCCATCGCTGTGGCAAAAGGAACTCCAGGCTTCGCGATACGTCTGGCAATTTGTGTCACATTTCCTTTATGCAGATTCAGAGGCAGCTCATAAAGCCCACAGTCCAGCGGAAAACTTTTGGACAATAACAGTATCTTTTTAGAGGTTGTATCCACAGCAACCGATTCACAGTCCCGCGGCCCATCCTCGAAAGAGAATTCAATCGTCGCATGCACATTCCAGGTCACCTTGCCGGGCTTTGCTCGCCCCGGAAGCGGTAACTCCTTCAGTAACAGCAGCTGGCACGCAGGTAAACCATTCTTTTTGCCATTTCCCCTCTTTCGGGCATTGTCACCGATATCAGCGACCAGCAACCATGATACTCCATCAATTGTGAACGAACACATGTCCTCCCAGTCATATGCTTTCTGCCCGGCAAGCTCAACGACGGCGCGAGTTGCCCCGTCCAGACTGACAAGGAACAATCGAGCTTCATCACCCGAGTCGTTATGCATCCAGCAGGCGTCGCGAAAGATGCCGGAAGCGGCAAGTCCGCTGGCTTCTGTGATTCTGTCATCGTTGACGATTCCAGCCTGAGTAAGCCCCGAAATTGTCGGTGCACCGGCGCCGGCATCCCCACCTGCCAGTTCGACAGCAACCTTGCCGGCAGCGCCTTTGTCAGGTTCTGAGGAAATTACGAAATCTGCATAACCCAGGAGCAGTGCTATAACGATCGCCGGGACGCAATGTGATTTTCGGCCGTCGGATTCTCGGAATCGAATTTCAGCCGCAGGTCTGGTCATAGATTGATCGATATAAGAAGTTCGGAAATCGCGCGGAATCCAGGGACCTGGAAAACAATAAGTGACCGCCATAGTCGCCTTTCGCTCCGCGAAACAACATCCTTTTGCGGAGCAAAAGGCGACACTTATTGTCTGACAGCACCTAAGTCCCATAGGATATCAGCGGCTTCCGGATACGACCAGAGACGTTGCTTCTGAAGGAGTTCCAATGCAGTCCGAAATGTCAAAGATGCTGGATGGACAGCTCTACGATGCACTCGACCCTCAGCTTGTTCAGGCACGAGAACGAGCCCGCGACCTCTGCCAGATTTTAAATACATCGCGTGAAGGCGACACGGAGATTCGCCGTCGAGTACTGCAGGACCTGCTGGGAAGCGGAGGAGACTCCGCATGGATGCAGCCGCCATTTTACTGTGACTACGGGTCCAACATTTACCTTGGGAAGCGAGTCTACTTCAATTTCAACTGCGTTGTGCTGGATGTTTGCCCGGTGAGAATTGGCGACTACTGTTTCTTTGGGCCGGCCGTTCAGATTTATGCGGCCACCCATCCGCTCGATGCAAAGCTGCGTCGCACTCAGGAGTACGGAAAGCCCGTATCAATCGGATCCGATGTCTGGGTCGGCGGAGCCGCCATTATTTGCCCGGGGGTCACAATCGGTGCTCGCACTGTGATTGGCGCTGGAAGTGTGGTCACTAAGGATGTGCCGTCCGATGTCGTTGCCGCCGGAAATCCCTGTCGGGTTATCAGAGAAATCGAAGCACAACCCGAACAGCTCTGACCGGTAGAAACCAGCAGCACGACGCCTTCTCGGCTTAGAAGTTATTCGTTGGCGAAGTTATTCGGTGCGGTGCACTGAACCGACGACGCCGACGTCATCAAACGAAATGAGTGCACGTGCCACGAACTGGGCATACTCGCGGTAACCAGCTTCCAGCGGATGCCCGTCGCTCCATGAAGGATAAATATGGGGAGTTTTGTTCAGCTGCTCGCTGAGTGCGTCGGACACGTCTGCCCAGGCAATGCGTGATTCCGTCAGCTGCGATGTGAACATTGCCGTTACCTGCTGCTCTCGCTCAACCATTGTGCGATATAAAACCAACTGATCGCTCGACGGAAGGGACGAGAGCGAAGACTCCAGTGTCTTACTGTAAACTCGTTCTTTGGACGGAATGATCAGAACGAACAATCGGCAGTTTTGATTGCGGCATGATGTATCGGCGTCTCTTATAATCTGCAGAGTGCGATCGAAGGCGGCGGCGATCTCCGGTCGGCTCAGGTCCAGCCCATTCTTCATGGAGCTGATCGCACGAGCATCCAGAAATGTGGGTGTCTGCAGATTGTCGACAGTGATGCCGGACGTCGAGTTTAAACGGGATCGCTGAATGATCTGCCACAGCATACTGCCGAGGGCCGTCCGATCTCGCAGCCAGTAGGCCACATTGCGACCTGGTGGTGGTTCAGCGAGACGCGGATGTATCCCGTCCACTGTGTCCGACAAATCGTTGGGCAGGAACAAACCAACAACGATCAACTCGGGCTGCATTGTTAACGCCCGATGAATCAGTCGTTCATAATGCAGAGGCCCGTAGCCGCCGATTCCAAAATTGTAAACAGTCCTGTTCAGCATTCGTCCCAGCTGCACTGGCCAGGAATTCTGCGATTCAACATTAAAGCCCTGTGTGTGAGAATCACCAATGGCAACAAGCTGTACCGCTGTCGTCACCGCGGAGTTCCGAAAACCATTGTCGTCCACATCCGGTAGCGCCGGATCCAGAACGTAGCCCAGTTCACCGTGAGCAATGACATTCGAATTGCCATGCACGGGATAAACCGTCAGCAATCTCAGCATCAGTTCGCAGCACCCGGTTGTCAGAAGCAGCGAACACGTCAGCAACGCAATTTTCATTCTGAGCCTGCGGGAACCACGCAGTAACAGCAGAACAAACCCAATGAACAGCACGACCAGTGTGATCACCACGAAGAGGGAAACCAGGTGAATTGGGAATCCCGATCTCTCAACAATCGATACGCCAGGCATGAGTTCACAGCCCTGAGGAGAATTCCTGACGAGAATTAATGAGGACTGCGCCATCGAGCGCGGGATTCAGCGATCAGTCGATCCGCCCCTGCCGGGCCCCACGTACCCGCCGGATAACACTCGGGCGGCGAGCTGCTGCTTTCCCATGCCTGCAGAACTGGTGTAACGAATCTCCATGCCGCTTCCAGTTCGTCACTGCGAGTAAACAGCGTTGAATCTCCTCGCATCACATCCAGCAGCAGCCGCTCATACGCTTCGGGCAGCTGAACGGAAAAGTGACTTTCATACCCAAAGTCCATCGAGACGGGCTGGATCTGATACTGCATGCCAGGCCGCTTCGTAGAGAATCTGAGTGAAATGGCTTCCTGTGGCTGGATTCGGAGAATTAACTGGTTGGGGCGAGTTTCCACAAGATCGCAGAGGTCTCCATCACATTCGACGGTGGAAAACAGATTGAGCGGCGGATTTTTGAACTGAATTGCGATTTCAGTCACCTGTTTCGGCAATCGCTTGCCGGTACGCAGATAAAACGGGACCCCGGCCCAGCGCCAGTTATCAATGGCGACCTGCATCGCAACGTATGTCTCTCGGTTGGAATTCGGGTTGACTCGTTCTTCTTCCCGATACGCCAGAGCAGGCTGCCGATTGACAAGGCCTGCGGCATATTGTCCCCGAACCGCCCAGTTGGCAACCGGGCCTGTTTTTCCGGGACGCAGAGCCTGCAGCACTTTCATTTTTTCATCGCGAATTTCCCGAGCCTGAAACAGTGACGGTGGGTCCATGGCAATCAGACACAGCAGCTGCAAAACATGGTTTTGCAGCACATCGCGAAGGGCGCCTGAAGTGTCGTAATAGCCGCCTCGACTACCTTCCATTCCCTGAGATTCGGCCACGGTAATCTGAATATGATCGACGTGATTTCTGTTCAGAAGTGGCTCAAATATCGCATTGCCAAAGCGAAACAAAAGGATATTCTGAACGGTTTCCTTTCCCAGATAGTGATCGATTCGATAAATCTGATCTTCCCGCAGCTTACTGGCAAGGCGAGCAGTCAGATCCTGTGCAGACGCCAGATCATGCCCGAACGGCTTTTCCACAACAACGCGAAGGCGCTCGTCGGAGCCTCGGGGCGGGATCATTCCTGACTGATGCAGACCTTCCACCGCGTCAGAAAACAAACTCGGGGTCGTCGCCAGATAAACGACCCTTGTGTGATGCTCAGCGCCTCGCAGATTCTTTTCCAGCAAAGCAACTTCGTTTTTCAGCTGAGTATAATCCTGAGCGTCACTGATGTTGATTCGGCGATAAAACAACTGCTGCGCAAATAACAGCCATTCGTTTTCCGGAAATGGCTCCCTGCTAAATCGAGCAGCGACCGCCTGCTTCATTTCCTCGCGAAACACTTCATCCGTCATTTCACGGCGAGCAACGCCGATAACGGGATTCTGAGGTTTCAGATAGCCCTGACGTGAGAGCTGAAAGAGTGCCGGTATGAGCTTACGTGATGTAAGATCTCCGGATGCTCCGAAGATCAGAATACTGGCGTCGGTTGGTTCAACCGTCATGTGAATCCCTTCAGGTGAAAATCCGTTGTGTCACGACTTCGTGTCGGCGGCACCAGCGGCCGGACCAGTCCTGCAATCAGTTCTCGATGATCGTGGCCTTCTTCACATAATCGAGATTGGGGAAGCTCTTGCTCAGATATGCATTTCCCTGAAAGGTGATTTCACCCTGATCAGGTCTTTCTCCATATGCGGAATAAATGGCATCGACATTTTGCATACCGTCGACGACTTCACCAAATGGTGAAAACCCATCGGAATCAAGATTAGTGTTATCCACGAAGTTAATAAAAATCTGAGTTGTACGAGAATTCGGCCGGCCTGTTTTTGCAAATGTGACAAACCCCCGTTTGTTGCTTTTCTTTACAGGGTCGTCCGGAATTTCCCTCTCCCATCGACCCTGAATCGCAGGGTCTCCATTAATGCCGAACTGAACCATGAAGTTGGGAACCACTCTGAAAAATCGGCATTCATCGTAGAAGCCCGCCGAGACCAGATCATAGAATCGCTGCGCTCCCCTTGGCGCCCATTCACGATTCACTTCAACGATAAAATCGCCGGCCGACGTTTCAAATTTGGCCTTAAATTTTCCTTCCTTCTGAACGGCAGCTTCTTCCGCGTCGCTGGCAGCTTTCGCTTCCTTCATCGCGGCTTCCACATCTTCCTCCCGACGAGCCATGGCATCCTTTCGGATCCCCTCCATGGTGTCAAGTGCCGTCATCACCGGGGGTGTCTTATCCTGATTGGCTCCGGAGCAGCCACACAACAAAAGTAATGTCGCGATAAATAGTCGATGCGGTGAAGAAAACGGGTTGATCATGAAAACATTCCGATAGACATTTCTAATCAAAGCAAAGCCGAGTGCGCATTATTTTGCCACGAGATACCAAATCCGGCAATTGAACCGCAAACCAGGATTGTTCAGATCTCGTACAATTCAGAGAATCTTAACCGCAGATGGCGTACCAGCGGTTCGTCAGACAGCGGTTTGCCGGACACACGCTGAATCAGGTCGGACGCCGTGTATCGCTGACCATGCTGATGGACCTGAATGCGAAGCCATTCCAGCAGGGGCCTGAAGTCACCCTTTTCAGACAACTCGTTCAGGTTACCCAACTGAACATTTGCCGCTTCGAACAACTGCGCGGCGTACATATTCCCGAGTGCATACGTTGGAAAGTACCCCATCAGGCCGGCACTCCAGTGGATATCCTGTAAACAGCCCACAGCGTGGTTTTCGGGCAGGATGCCAAAATCGCGAACAAATCGCTCATTCCAGGCATCCGGAACGTCCGCGGCCTGCAAACGCCCCGTAATTAAGTCACGCTCAAGTTCAAATCGCAGCATAATATGCAGGTTATAAGTAACTTCGTCCGCCTCAACGCGGATAAACGAGGCACCTGCAGTATTGATCGCAGCGAGGAACTGATGCGGATGAACACCGCCAAGCGCGTCCGGGAACATCTTCTGTGTTTCGGGATAAAAGTATTTCCAGAATGCCGCACTTCTTCCGATCAGATTCTCCCACAGCCGGGACTGCGATTCATGAATTCCCAGTGAAACGGCGCTCCCCAGCGGCGTTCCGAACGCCTGCGCTGGCAACCCCTGCTCATACATTCCATGTCCGGCTTCATGCAGGGTGCCGAAAAAAGCCGAGGAAAAGAACTGAGGATCATAACGCGTCGTGAGCCGACAATCCCCCGGGCCAAAGCCGCTGCAAAATGGGTGCGTCGTAATATCCATTCTGCCACAATGGAAATCAAATCCAATCAGCTTAGCCGCCTGGTGAGCCAGCTTCTTCTGAGCTTCCACGGGATAATAGCGATGCAGAATACTCTTATCCGGAACTCGCCGCGATCCTCGAATCGCATTCAGCAGTGGTACGAGCTCCTGTCGCAGATGTTCGAAAACAATGGCGACTTCAGAACTGCAGGCCCCAGGCTCGTACTCGTCCAGAAGAGCATCGTAAGGCTCTCCCTCGTCCGAAAACCCAACTGCGGCAGCCTCTTCCCTCTTCAGGCTGATGATCTGACTCAGCCATGGCTCAAATGCTGAAAAGGACTTCGATGCCCGAGCTTCTGACCAGTGATGCTGAGCCAGTGCAGTAACCCGAGCCAGTTCTTCCACAAGCCGCCTTGGAAGACAGGTGGCACGTCGATAGGTCCGCCCAATCTCGCGAATATTTGCTGCGACATCCACACTGTCTGCGTTCGAAGGACCATGATCCTGCAGCAAATACAACAACTCGCCGATCCTCGGCAGCGTGGACCATTCATGAGACACCCCGGCCAGCAGACTCAGCTGTTCGGCCCGATGTGCTCCTCCACCCTCAGGCATATACGTTTCGCGATCCCAATTCAGCACCGCACCGCAGGAACTCAAAAGTGCCGCGCGCCGGCGCAACGACAGTAGTTCATCATAAAAATTGTCACCTGGAGTCATGAGGCGGAGCCACTCACTTTCTGTACTTTCCCGACACCGAGCAGTCGGCACCAATATTTCAGCGTTAGATACTGGTGATCATTGCCTGGATTGCCTGCGGCGGCAAGTGCACTACAATTCATACGTACGCAATCAGAATTTGCGGCCGGTGAAATTTGTCCACAGCAGGCTCTTTGTCCACAGCAGGCTGTGGACTTTAAAGCGGCAGCAGGCTGCCGCAGTCCAGGATACTCTCTGTGAGCCGAACTGACTTGCGAGACACAACGCCCCGCAGCTACTCTTCGCCCGGAACCGGACGTGTGCCGAAGCTGCTGATGTACGCACGCCGATGGACCGTGATTCTGCTGATCCTCTATTTGGCGGTTCTTGCCATGCTTGCGGCATTGCAGCGGAAGCTGATTTACCATCCGCGGACTGATGGAGATTTTTCCATCAGCGCGCATCCGGAGTTATCGCAACTCTATCCGGATTCAGCGACGCTTCGAATCACCACGGAAGACAACCTGACCGTCGGCGGATGGCATATGAAGCATCCGAATCAGGCCACTCTTCCGGCCAGCGAGCGTCAGCTGCTGATCATGTTTCACGGCAATGCAGGCGACCGTTCGTGGCGGATCAGCTGGTATCAGATCTTTCAGAAACTGGGAGTAGACGTACTCGCAATTGACTATCGGGGATATGGAGATTCTGAGGGATCGCCGTCAGAAGCCGGACTAAAGCTGGACGCTCGAGCCACGTGGGATTTTGCGATCAAAGAACTGGGTTACTCACACCATCGAACAACGATCCTGGGCGTCTCTTTGGGTGGCGCTGTCGCCGTCAGTCTGGCTCATCATACGACAACAAATGGAACACCTCCCGCAGCGCTCGCCATTATGGCATCATTTTCGTCCATGACCGACGTCGCCGCATTTCATTACTGGTGGCTGCCGGTACGATGGATATTGGTCGATCAGTATCGTTCGGCCGACGACATCCGAAGTGTGACCTGCCCGATTCTGCATATTCACGGAGATCTCGACACAGTTGTCCCCATTGAATTTGGACGACGCCTGTTTCAGGCAGCTCCCGAAACATCGGGGAACGGCATCGAAAAACGCTGGATCACGCTGAAGAGAATTGGCCACAATCAACTGGCCGAGTCCTCAGCGAATACAATTCTCCCGGCACTTCGACAACTGCTTGGCGAGATTGCCGAAAAGTCAGAAAACGGCGTGCAACAGTGATCAGCGGGCTCGCGCTGACCAGAGCCGGGCCGACAGGAAAAGTTCACACGGTCAGCGTTTCGGGATGGGATGGGATGGGATGGGACTTGTGAGAGTCCAGAGGAATGACAGGTCATCACACATTGCCATGGGGCTTCCAGCCTGTCTGAAACTCGGGATGCCGCGGTTCCGGCATGGTCCACGTCCGTCTGGCGGCGAGCCCCACAATGAGCGCGACGACCACGAATGGAAAGGTAAATCCAAGCCACTGGACCATCGCTCCAATCAGGGGCGACAGCAGAAAAGGAACAGCCATACACAGCGTTAACGTGCTTATGTACGCCGGATGCTGACTTCGAGGAACGATTTCCAGAGTGTAACTAACCTGCATGCGAAAGGTGACCGGGACAATCCCAATCCAGAAAAATGCGAGGCAGTAATAACTTACCGGAGCCCATGCAGCGAGGGAGAGTGCCAGCAGCGGGGCCAGGCAGGCAGCTCCCGTCAGGAATCGCAGAGCAGCGCGAGTTCCCAGCCGATCGGCCATCCGTCCTGAGACAGTGCTGAAGGTCGCGGCCCCCAGATGCTGAGCGATCACCCAGACCATCAGCAGCACGGGGGTCGCGCCGCTCAGCTGCATTCCGAGTCGCTGGTAATGCGGAAACAGTAACTGGGAGAACACAAACATCGAAGCCGTCAGGCAAAGGCCTCGCAGAGTACTATCCTGCCGAATACGGTGAATGGCTTCATGAAAATGACGACGCTTCCGCCTGGGAACCAGTGTGTCCCCGGTATCCGGGTCTTCCCGCAGAAACATCGTGGCAAAACTGGATGACATCATCACCAGACCGACGAAAAGAAAGATCTTTTCGAATGCTGCCGGGCCATCGTTTTGCAGCCATGAACCGAGGAGCCACCATGCAAGCCCAACAGCGACCAGCGAACCGATTGCTCCGGACTCACCAATCAGCCGACCACGTCTTTGTACCGGAATCAGTTTTCCTGTGACCGTACTGAAACACGTTTCATTGATCCCATGGAAGCAAAAAAATGTCAGGTAAATAGCCAGAAAAACGGCCCAGTACCACGACGGCAGTTCTCCCGAATACGCGTGCAAAGTCCCAGCCAGAATCAAAAACGGAAGACTCATGCACAGCGTTGATCGAAACAGCCATCCGGACTTCTTCGGTGAACTGGCAATGTGATCCGCAACCAGCAGAGGTGCCAGCGATTGTCCCGTCCGATTGAGCAGCGGGAGCATACCTCGAATCAATCCGGAATCAGCGATGCTGTCCAGGAAGGCGGGCATGATGACGCTTTCCGTTTTGAAGATCCAGGCAACCCGAAAGATGACCTGATGCAAGGCGAGCGCAGCAAAGTTCCTTTTAAAATTCGCAGGCTCACTGTTGTGATCGGCATTCCCAATTACCTTCTGCTGAGCAGGCAGGTTCGCCTCGTCCCGGTCAGGCTGCGGGACCGCATTCGCGTTTTCGGACGGCCGTTCTGAAGTAGCAAACTGAGTCAGAAAATCCGCGCACGATTCCGGACTGTTTTCTTTCATTTGTAACGCGGTTCAGAACAGAAAATGTGTAGACTTCAGACATTGGAAAAACTCACTCCGACGCGGGACGTGCTCCGTGTATAATATTAGTGAATCCATCCGGCGTCGGTATTCAGAATTTCTGAGGAATCTCGAATGACGCTGGTCCGCATAGCAAAAGACTGCGTTTGGACAGCCGATACTCAGTATTTACTTCGATTCAAAACTTTGTGGCCCGATGATTGAAAATCGACACAGGGGTGCTCTGGATCCTTTCATAACCTTGTCGCATGCCCAGGAAAACTGAAATGTCTGCATCACTTCCCCTGATCTCTGATACCCCGGAAAAATATGAAGATCCTCTGGATCTGATGGACGAAATCGATCAGCTGCGGAAGGAGAAAGATGCCACCATACTGGCACACTTCTACGTGGATGGCGACATTCAGGATATCGCTGACTTCACGGGTGACAGTCTGAAACTTGCTCGTGATGCCACTCAAGTGACCACATCCACCATTGTGTTCGCCGGTGTTCACTTTATGGGCGAATCAGCCAAGATTATGAATCCGCAGAAAAAGGTGCTGGTTCCGGACCTGCATGCCGGATGTTCACTGGCGGAAAGCTGTCCGCCTGATCAGCTGGCCGCTTTTCAGGAGCAATTGCGATCAGCGGGCCGTCAGTTTCAGACGGTTGCGTATATCAATACTTCGGCAGCGGTCAAAAGCCTGTGTGACTGGATCGTCACCAGTGGCAATGCAAGGGAAATCATTGACCGGGTGCCTGCCGACAAAGAAATCCTGTTCGTCCCCGATCAGCATCTCGGCCGATACCTGTCCGAAGTCACCGGTCGAAAAATGATCCTCTGGCCGGGATCCTGTATGGTTCACGAGGTTTTCAGCATTCAGGACCTGATTCGCGCCAAACGCCAGAATCCCAGTGCCGTGATTATTGCTCATCCGGAATGCCCACAGAACATTCTGGAGATCACGGATATGATCGGTGGTACGGAGAAAATGCGACAATATGTGATGTCAGTGGAAAAACCCACAACATTTCTGGTAGCCACAGAGTCCGCAATGATCCATCCCCTGCAAAAGGCGGCTCCTCAGCATACGTTTGTTCCGGTGCCGGGAATCATGGCGAGTTCCGGCGAAACCTGCGCGTGTAACCGCTGTCCTCATATGGCACTCAATACGCTGCAAAAGGTCAGAGACTGCCTGCGAGATGGGCGCCCGGAGATCGAGTGGAAAGACTATTTCGCAAAGGCACGCGAAGTTCTCGACAGAAGCCTGCTCAGGGGTTGATCGGCCGTTCCACACCGCTTCACAGCCCAACCACGGCCTTGCCCATTTTGACAATTTGTCAATTCTGAGTTGGGGCAGGCTGTTAGATTCGACCGGTATTTCCCTTTATGACGATCGTAACGACAGGCGGTTGTGTTCAGGGGCGGGTTGCAGGGTCAGGTCGAAGGAGTGCGGCGAATGTGGTTCTCATCCACAAGGCGATCACGCGTAAAACAGGCACGGACGGCCGATCGAACGGTGGATGCCCAGTCACAGTCTCTTGAAAAACGCACACTTCTGGCTGGCAATGCAATCGTCAGTTTCAGTGGCGGTAACCTGTCAGTGACAGGAGACGGCCTGGATAATACGATTGAAGTCACTGCCGCCGGGGGCAACGTAATTGTTCGTGGCCTGAACAATACGACGATCAATGGCAGCACCACCGCGTTTATTGCCGTCAGCAATTCAACCGCCATTCCCGGCTCGGTTTCTATTGGAACAGGGGACGGAAACGACACTGTCATGTTCAGTCGAAATGTCTCCGTGGGAGGCCTGACGACTGTGGACGGTGGTGCTGGCAATGATTCGATCGGGTCCACCGGCGCAACGTTTCAGGGTGGAGTACAGATTCACGGCAGACGTGGTAACGACAGTATCAGTCTCTCAAATACAACAGTTGCCGGACTGTTGTGGATCAAGACCAAAACGGGCGATGATATCGTCAGTCTTGATGGCGTCACCGTGAACGGCAGACTGAAGATCAAAAGCGGAAAAGGTAATGACAACGTTGTTTTGAATAATGTGACCGTATCAGACAAAACCTCGATCCATACGGAAGCGAATAACGACATCGTGGCCGTCAGAAACTCGACACTGAACGGACATGTCAAAATCAGAACCCGGCAGAATGAAGACATGGTTGTGCTGGAAGGCAACACCTTTCGCAGCACCACTCACATCAATACAGGACGGAATATTGACAATGTTCTCATTCGACAGGTCAATACCTTCACTGGTCGACTTTCAGTTAATGGGGGGGACGGGCAGGAAAACCGGGGGTTGAATGGTGATGCCATTGAGGTTTCAACGACAAGCGTAACTACCGGCGGACGGTCTTTTCGCCGACACGAGCTGACGACCGTCCCGCCGACAACCGTGACAGCCCTTGTTGACAACGCGACCACAGGAGTGTTTGCGCTGGCTGACGCCGCCGATAAAGTATTCTCTGACCTGTTGAACGCATCCTCTCAGGCCATGACAATCGACACCAGCGAAAACGAAACTGTCACGTCAACCGGCAATGTCCTGATTACGCGAGATCAGGATTTTGTTATCAAAGGAACTGCCGCCGCCAATGCAACCGTTTCGGTTGACAGTGATGGAGATGGCCAGTTTGACGATGGGAGCGTCACGGCAGATGCCAACGGAGCATTCTCCGTCACCGTGGGACTCACCCGAAGAGATCTCGACACGTCGGACACTGATCCAAACGACCAGCTGAATGGTCTTCAGACAATTCGACTTGAATCATTTGATCCGGTTGCCGGCGTAATTCGCTCGGCCAGCGTCAGGGTTGATTTCGTTCGACACTCTGTCGTGCGAATGATCAGCAATGTCGGGACTTACGAAGTCGAATTGTTTGATAACCTGACTCCAAATACCGTCAGCAACTTCCTCGGATATTCAGCCCGATACACCAACTCGATTATTCATCGTTCGATTCCCGGATTCATTGTTCAGGGCGGCGGATTCACGGTTGCAGGCGGACGCATAACGGCAGTCGCAACAGATGCCCCCGTCAATAATGAGTTCAATGCAGCCACATCCAATATTCGTGGCACCCTCGCAATGGCGCAACCATCTGATATCAATGGCGGGACCAGCCAGTGGTTCGTCAATACCGCGAATAACAATGGCAGTGGAACCACGTCGAATCTGGATGCTGTCCCGCATACCGTATTTGGTCGCGTGATCGGAAATGGCATGACGGTGGTTGACCAGATTGCTGCCGTTTCCAGAACCAGCCTTGTGGATGTCACCGGAATTTCAGCACTAACCGATACGCCTGTTCGAAATCCGTTTGTGGCTTTGGATCAGAATCTGACTGGCACCGTTTCAACAACAGCCAACAGCAGCCTTGTTACCGGTGTTGGAACCCGATTCACTCAGGAACTTCACACGAATCTCTCGAACCCGAACAATTCCCGCAGCCGCATCTCCATCAACGGTCAGACCTTTAACGTCGCCAGCATTACCAGTGACACTCAGCTGCTGATCCAGGGCAGTGGTCCGACAACGGCCTCAACGAACGTTCAGGCGCGAACTGACAGTCTGGAAGACGCGGATTTCGTGCGATATACATCGATTGCCGAAATTCTGGATCAGGTCTGACTGGATGGCTGACGCCGCTCCGCTCGCCTTTGCGTGCTGGCGAGCGGTGTGGCGTCAGCCCACCGAGTACGATTGCTTCCTGCACCGTGCCCTCCGGTTTCGCACAGGACACTCCGGTTTCGCACAGGACACTGGCGGCGCAGTCACCTCAGAGCGAGTGACAAATCGACGAGGCGAGGACCTCGGAGGGCTGACGCCGCTCCGCTCGCCTTGCGTGCTGGCGAGCGGTGTGGCGTCAGCCCACCGAGTGCGATTGCTTCCTGCACCGTGCCCTCCGGTTTCGCACAGAACACTCGCTGCGCAGTCACCTCGGACCGAGTGACAAATCGACGAGGCGCGGACCTCGGAGGGCTGACGCCGCTCCGCTCGCCTTTGCGTGTTGGCGAGCGGTGTGGCGTCAGCCCACCGAGTACGATTGCTTCCTGCACCGTGCCCTCCGGTTTCGCACAGGACACTGGCGGCGCAGTCACCTCGGACCGAGTGACGAATCGACGATCCGCGAACCTCGGAGGGCTGACGCCGCTCCGCTCGCCTTGCGTGTTGGCGAGCGGTAGCGGGGACTGCCTTTAAGTGCCGTCGCGGCTTCGCGTGCAATACGATTCCACGACTGAACACTCGAGATTACCGATTGTCCAAAGGCTTTTCCTGTGACACGTCCCACCACCAGCGGGCTGGTGTGACGCTTACTGGTCGCAGCACGGGAAATTCCCGATCAGCCGTCACCAAATGTGCCGGATCCAGAACTGTTCGAGTATCCACGGAAACCCCGCCTGCAACGAGTCCCACCAGAAAACCACGGCCAGCAGTTCGCGCGTTGGACAGTGACGGAACAAAAGCCGGAGCGGCAAACTGCGCTGCAGGCAGTGCGGTCTCATCAGCAAAAAGTCCCGGATTCCACTGGCAGACGCCTTCGTCACGTGACCGGCGGATGATCGCATTGACGGTCAGAACATCGATCAGATTCTGAAGATCCGCAAATGCGATCACCTTTGCTGCCAGTTCGTCAATCTTCTCGGTGAACTGGGATGCGTAGAGTTCTGTGCTCTTTCGATTGGTATCAGCATCCCGACGATTGCCGCTGGCGTCAGTCACTTCATCCTGACCTTTCAGCTGAATGCGAGAACCGGACAGGTGGAAACATCGACGTTCGGAATCTGTTTCAATCGCATCATAGCTGATTACAAACCACCAGCGACGCATTATGTCTTCACCAGGCTTGAGCAGCATCAGCTGACTTCGAAATCCTCGAACACCAGGATTCTCACGACCCAGCGTAAGCTGTTTCAGCATATAATCGGCTTCAACCATCGCCAAAGCCATGCGACTGGTCTGTGGAACTCCAAACACAGAGATCTTCCAGTTGCCAAGCACCTCTGCCATCCGTTCAAACATTTTTACGCCTGCCCGGACGCTGTTCTGCTGCTGATTCTGGTTCAGGTACTGCTGAGATGCGGCCAGTCGCTGCGGGTCAGGATCAAATGAACATCCGACCGGCTGCAAGTTCCTTACGTTGCGCAATGCAACCAAAAAGTCATCCAGCAGCACCACAGGCCGACCGGACTCCGTCCCCACAGCCCGTCCGCCTGGCAAAACCGCAACAGGTTCGGCAGGTCCGGCCAGAATAACGTCTGCTTCCTCACCGGAACTGCTATCGCTGTCCCCGACAAAGCAGACGTAATCAATCCGAGTCAGTCCGGCCAGACAGGCGATCTCAACCGGCAGGGCTGTCCCGGCAGTCAGCAGGCGATTGCATTCCTTTTCCAGCATTTGCAACGATACACAGCGAAGGGAACTGACCCGATCCACTTCACCAGCAGTTTTCTTCTTTGCATCAGAAAGCAGCTTTTTTAATCGGGAAGAGCTAAGCGACTCCGACTCATTCCGCCGAATCGAACCATCAGGATCGATCAGAATACCGCCAGGAGGCGTTCCACCATTCCCCCCCTGATTGCCGCCCTGCGCCATGACAGGGCCAGTGGTACCGCATGACCACAAAAGAATTAACGATGTCGCCAGTACCATCATCCGTGTCAACATTCGGCCGCCTCCGCTGAACATGTCCGGTTCGAGTTTTCGGACCCGCTCCACAGATGATACGATATCCGGCAGTCTGCAGAATCTCACAGGAATTCTGAGAAAACCAGCTGTAAATCTGGACGCCGTGAGTGCATCACTGGCCGAATGACCATCGTTCTTCAGGCGGAAAAGGCACGAAAGTGTGGCACTGAATGCTTCGCGAAAGCCGTACAACTAACGACAAACAAACGATATGGAGTTCAAACCGGCTTTTTTACGGCACTGAGACAGTCGGCAATATTCAGAGAATGATCTCTCACTCTGTCATAAGCGTTGAGCAAAACCACAAACGTCCCGGAGGGTTGTGTCGAGAGCGGTCGATCTGCGGCGTCATCACTCCTCGATGACATTTGTCGCCTCGTCGCTCTTCCTTGCAGCTCAACCACTCTCGACACAACGCGGCCACGGAGGTTTTGTTAGGGGTTCTAAATTGAATCGCAGCCATCCAGCCTGCGAATGTAGAGATTGCGAAACCAGACATCACTGTTGTGATCAGTCAGCATCAGACGGCCTTTGTGATTGCGTCCAAATCCCTCACGGTCACGAAACTTGCTGTTCTGAACAGCGTCACTGAATCTTGCGGAATCCGAACACTCATCAATGATCAGCTGTCCGTTCATCCAGTGCCGTATTCGATTGTTCTGAACCACAATGCGACCGGTGCTGAATTCCGAAAGCGGCTTATACTGACGCTCAAAAATCGGCAATGAGGGTTCAAACAGGTCATACAGCGCGGCGGTTTTGTGTTTCTCGTGCATATCCGGGAAGCCACCATCATCCTGGATCTGATACTCCAGTCCCAGCAAAGAATCGCCATACTTCAAAACACGATACTTGATCCCGTTATTGCCCTTCTCTTCGACTCGATAATCAAACCAAAGATCGAAATCTCCGAATTCTTCCCGTGTAATGATGTTGCCGCCGCGACCTGAAAGATGCAGCACGTTGCCCGATTCGATCTGCCAGCCTTCCTTAACCGCATCTCCGCCCGGAGTCATCCAGTGAGACAGTGAAGCGCCCGACAGCAGATTCGTATAGGTTTGTGCCTCGCATTGAGCACACAGGATCGGGATCGAACAGACAACGGACAGAATGCTGATACGAAAACTCATCAAAGTCTCCCGCTGGACGCCTGAAAAGTTACACTGAGGAACTTCCGAGCCTGATCTGGAACAGATACGTTTTTCAGAATTACCCGGACAGATTTTTAGCCGGGATCACTGCTGACATCGATCCAGCGACGCTCCTCAAAAGACTGCAGTACTGCGTCGGCAACCGCCTGAGCACTCGCTCCATCATGAAATCCTGGAACCGCGTCTCGCTCTTCCACAATCGCGGAGACAAACTCCCAGACGAGGTCATAGCGGAATACCGTGCTGGGCTTACCCTCCGACGGGTCACGAGGACTTCCGGGCAATACAAGAAATTCTTTTGGCACAGGCATTTTTTCCATGTCCCTGCCATTTTTCGCAATCAAAACATTATTGGGGTCTGTCAGCTGATATGCAGCAGATCCCTCGCTGCCGTTGACCTCAGCCCATTCATAGCCCACTCCGCCGTTGTTGTATCCCTTCATCAGAGTGCTGCCTTCCCAGACTCCAACAGCTCCCGATGCAAACAACCCAATCAGTGAAGACCAGTCGTCAACTTCAGAAGGGGGGCACGGCTTTCCGTCGGCTGTTTTGTCGCGTGGAACAAACTGAGCCACGGCGCCACATATCGAACGAATCGGTCCCAGCAGATCCTGAGAAAAGTCGATTCGATGAATTGTCATGTCAAACAGGTCACCCGCCCCTGCGAGCGATTTAATCTGCCGCCAGCCCCAGCTGGTTTCCGGCCAGTCAAGAAACCGCTGACTGCGAAAATGGCGAGGTGTTCCCAGAGCACCGGACGAGACGAGATGACGCACATACCGCATGGATGGTGCGAACCGATAGGTAAACGCTGTCATATGCCGAACATTGGCATCCCGCGCGGCTCGGTACATTTCGGCAGACTCGGTGAAATTGAGCCCCAGGGGTTTCTCGCACATCACATGCTTCCCATGCCGGATACACTCCAGCGCTATGGGGTGATGAGTAAAATTGGGAGTCGCAATAATAACGGCATCCACATTCGGATCTTCGGCCAGCTGCCTGTAATCTGCATACGCGGCAATCCCTCCCCACTCGGTCTGCCGCTGCTTCAGTAATCCTTCGTTGGGATCACAGATGGCAGTCAGTGACGCTCGGGAATCGATACGAATTCCCGGTACATGATGGAAATCCGATACTGCACCAACTCCCACAATTCCGATTCTTACGTGACTTGGCATATCTCTGACAATACCTTCGTACAAACACCTGATGATGCAAATTTCATGCTGATCCAGTGAGTCTGAATCAGCCAGCCAACAACGCTCCTCGCCTGCTACTCTGCACAGAACCAATGTCTCATTTTTGAACGACGCCGAATTTGGCAGCGTATCTTTGCTGCTGAAATCAACTCGCTCAATTAATCATTTCATTTCATTTTCACTCGACTGAATCAGTTCACCCAGCCGCTTCAGCGCCTGGTCTCGGTTCAGCAGGAGTTCGTCGAGCTGCTCCTGGCGAATGATTTGCAGAATCCTTCCAAATTCTGCCCCCTCTGCGACACCAAATTCCTTAAGATCCCGACCATTCAAAAGCGGAGCCGGCCAAAGTCGCTCCCTCGAAACCCCGGAAAGGTATCGCCGACAATACTCGGCGTCCACTGGCGGATCGCCGGAAGATCTGGCAATTGCACTGATCAGATTCAGCAAACCTTCCACCCTTTCATCCGACAGAATGCGTTTCAGCAGGTGCAGAGGAAGGGTGGACGCATTCTTCAGTAACTGCTGCGATTCCGCCAGCCATGTCACGAAGTCCGTCTCTTTTCCTGACAATTTCAGCCGCACACACTGTTCACGAATCCGCTTTACCCGCAGACTGTCCCTTTCTCCCGCCTGATAAAGACTCAGTAAAATTCCGCACAATGCAGGCTCAAACTCGTCGCCCGAAAGACTGGCCAGCAGCTGATAAGCGTTCCGGATGCGAGTTTCCCGATCTTCAGTGGTGACTCCCAAATCCCCGTTTTCAAAGCCCGCTTCTGTTCCAAACACAGCCGGGAAAATGGCAGGCAGCAGCTGAGTCTGATGCAGCAGCCGAAAAGATCGCTCGCGGCTAAAATGTGCCAGCATTCGCCGCAGCTCCTGCGTGATGCGTTCAATGCTGACCTGATTCAAATGCCGGCTGCAGTGCCGAATGGCAGTTTCTGTACCCGAATCCATTTCGAACCCAAAGGCGGCGGTAAAGCGAACGGCTCGCAGCATCCGTAGTTTATCTTCAGCGAATCGATCTGCAGGGTTGCCGATCGCTCTCACAACTCCCGCCGCGAGATCTTCACGTCCTCCCACATAGTCGATGACCCGGTCTGCCAGCGGATCATAAAACATGCCGTTGATTGTGAAATCCCGCCTCGCAGCATCTTCAGCCGGAGTGGAATATCGCACTGACTCCGGACGCCGGCCGTCAATATATTGTCCGTCACTTCGGAACGCAGCGACTTCAACCTGACCGGAAAGTGCAGTTGGTCCCAGTACCATCACCACGCCAAAACTGGCTCCGACGGGAACTGTGCGACGCACGCCAAACAGGCCAATTACCTGCTCGGGAGTCGCAGACGATGCGACGTCGTAATCTTTGGGAATCTTCCCCAGCAACGAATCTCGCACACATCCGCCAGCCCACAGAGCTTCGAATCCCGCTGCTCGCAGCCTCTTTACAACGTCGACCGCAAATTCCCGCGCAGCCCGCTGACCGTCATTCAGAAGACCGGAGGACATTGGCAACATGCAGCTCTAACCCAAAGAACGACACACGCAGTCGACGCACAGTCGAGCTCAACGTTTTGGCCCGCATGGCATCTTACCCGCATGACATCTTAATGGATCCTCCGTCAGATTGCATGCTGGTTTCACTTCTGCTCCGCCCTGACAAATCGATAAATCCCTTTGCCATCAACGGTCTCAAGCGTGTAATACAATTCGCCTTGCTCGTCTTCCCCAAACGCCAGCACGGGGAAACCGGTTGTGGCAATTCCAAGATTCGATGTCACTTTGCCAGTCGAATCGTCGTACTTCAGCGCCCAGATCTTCCCGCTGATAAAGTCGGCATACACATACATCCCCTCCATTTCCGGCAGCCGCGATCCGCGATAAACAAAGCCGCCCGTGATGGATTTGCCAATCTGATGATCGTATTCCCAAACTGGTGAGAGGGGCGGATCGGCCGGTTCGAATGACTTGTTGTTAAACGGATACGATGCCTCGCGAATGCTCCAGCCATAGTTGCCGCCACTCTGGACGATGTTGATTTCTTCCCAGAAATCCTGCCCAACGTCAGCCGCCCAGATATCGCCCGTTTTACGGTCGACACTCATACGCCAGATATTTCGGAACCCATAAGCATAGATTTCCGGAAGTGCACCCTCCCGCTTAAGGAATGGGTTGTCGGCTGGAATCGCATAATTCCTGCCTTCCTCCTGTCGATTAACATCAATCCGAAGAAGAGAGCCCATCCAGGTGCTCAGATTCTGACCATGTCCCAGGGGGTCGTTTCGCCCGCCTCCGTCACCCAAAGCAATGTACAGATAACCGTCTTTTCCAAAGGCTATCGAACCACCATTATGATTCGAAAACGGCTGCGGAATCTTCATGATGATCTGTTCGCTGTCCGGATCCGCTCGATTCGGATCTGTTGCTGAGACGTTAAAGCGAGAAACGATGGACATTCGCGGCTCAGCAGCCGAACTGTAATACACAAAGAACCGGCCGTTCTTTGAATAGTCAGGATGAAATGCGAAACCCAGCAACCCTTCTTCGTTATCCTTTCGCCAGTCGTGAACGCGGCTGCGAATGTCCATGAACAGCGTAGCCTGTGTGGCCTTTGGATCATTTGGAAAAACGTAAATGGTTCCTCGCTGTGTGGCTACAAAATTTCGATTGCTGCCATCACCCGCATGAGTCAGCACCATGGGCCGCAGCGTCACGATCCGTCCATCTTCATCAACACCCTCAAAACCTTCCCATTTGAGTTCAGGAAAGGCCAGCTGTCCCTTCAGCGGCAACTGACCATCAACCGGATCAGTCACACCCCCATCAGCAGACAGTACTCGTACTTTGATATTGCGGAACGAGACCGGGTTACCGTGATCCTGCAGACAAATGTGCCCTTTCTTCGCCTTGCCAAACTGCGGGAATGCAGCAAACTTGCTTGCAGCAACTCGCTGATTCCACTCGTCATTGCCCTTAAGAAAGTAGTAGTAGCTCACACCGTTGACGGCGACTTCGCACTGTCGAGGTGAGATTCGCAGATAGAGGTGATTCCATTCTCCGGCAGGACGAGTCGCATCGTCCATGTCGCTTCCCTTGAAACCAACCTGATTTTCAAACTGAATGGCCCACTCGGGTTTGACCGGTTTGTAAAGCTGATAAAGCCAGCCAGCCTTTTGCGGATCTCGCCCATCGACGTTGTCCTGAATCTGCACTTCCGGACCGCTGTGCCATGGCTGCGGCTGATCTTCCGTCACATGAAACATCAGCCCGCTGTTGCCACCCTTTGAAATGCGATATTCAAGCGACAACTCAAAATTCTCGTATTGCTCACTGCTGACAATGTCGCCCGCCTTTTCGCCAATGCGACTGAGCACACCGTCTGCAACTTTCCAGCCATCACTGATCCGGTCAGCTCGGTAGTTGCGCCATCCGCTGGTTGTTTGACCATCAAACAGCATTTTCCAGCCGCCCCGGCGTTCCGCTTCGGTCAGGCCATTCGTCGCATTGTCAGCCAGACAGGTCGCTTCTGATACAAGAATAATGATTGCGGTGAGCAGCAGCAGAGGTCGATTGGAAACATTCATCGAGTGTGCTTTGCGTTTCAGAGGTGAAGGAAACCGGACATAAGACAGACAAAAATTAAACCGGAACACATGACTATCAGAACATTTGTCCCCGGTCATTGTAATCAGTCGTTTGCCGGTTGTCTCGGCATCCGGGACACGATCCACGCCACTCCGCTGGTCGACACCGCTGCTGTCGACAATTCATTGCAACCCCTGTTGCTCGCATCGGAAAGGTGAGGACAATTTTTGCCCGTGTTACAGGCGCTGACCATTTGTCACTGAACATATTGCCAGGATATGATCTGCGGGGGTCGAAAACGACCTATTGATCATTGCGACGGAAATCCTTTTCGCCTCTGAATTCCCGTGCTCAGGAGAAACTCAATGACGTTTACTCATCGTCCGCATCGTGACCGACGCAGATTTCTGCAAACGGCAATTGCAGGAACCGGATCAGCTTTGGGCGGATGGGCTCTGATGGCGACGGGGCAGGAAAAGCCTCCGGCTCAGGGGCCTGCGTATGGTGCAGCGGAGCCTCTGCTGATTGAGCCATCAATCGTCAATACGATGCCCATGCATCGGGATAAAATGCGGGTAACAAAGCTTGAGACAATGCTCATTAAACCGCGATGGCTGTTTCTGAAAATCCATACCGACGCTGGCATCGTCGGCTGGGGAGAACCAATTGTTGAGGGCCGCGCCAAAACGGTAGCCACGGCAATTGAGGAACTGGGAGAATATTTGATCGGTAAAGATCCCCGGGATATTACTCATCACTGGCAGGCCATGTATCGACATGCGTTCTATCGGGGTGGTCCGGTACTGACCAGTGCCATCAGTGGAATCGATATGGCGCTCTGGGATATCAAGGGTAAGGCTCTGGGAGTGCCCGTCTATGAATTGCTGGGGGGCCCGACCCGAGGACGAGTTCGCGTGTATGCTCACGCTCGGTCTCCGGAGATGCTTCAGCAGCGAAAGGCCGAAGGATTTCGAGCATTCAAGACGGGCGTGCAGAATTCGACTCGGTCGGGTATCGTCGCTTCTCCCGCCTTTATCGCTCAGGCTGTCGATGCATTTGCCGCCCTGCGTGAAGCGGGCGGCAATGATGTGGATATCGGAATCGATTTCCATGGTGCCATCAGCCCTCAGAACGCCAAACTGCTGATCAGGGCGTACGAACCTTACCAGCCGATGTTTATTGAAGAACCGGTTGCGTGCCAGAACGTCGATGTCATGGCCGAGATTGCCCGTTCAACTCATCTGCCCATCGCAACGGGCGAACGAATCTTTACAAAATGGGGCTTCCGGGAAATTCTGGAAAAAGGCGCCGCTTCAATCCTGCAGCCTGACCTGTGTCATGCCGGAGGAATCACTGAAGTGCGTCTGATCGCGGGAATGGCCGAGTCTTACTATGCGGCCATCGCACCACATAATCCTCTCGGCCCCATCTCCCTCGCAGCCGGTCTGCAGATCGCCGCGGCCATTCCCAACTTCCTGTGTCAGGAACAGGTAAGCCTCGGTGAAGGATATCTGAAACAGCCCTTTAAAGTCCGCGACGGTTACATTGATGTGCCGGTCGGTCCCGGTCTGGGCATCGAAGTCGACGAAGATGCCCTGAAAGACTTGATCGGTCACGACTGGCAGAACAAACAAACTTTCGATCCAATTGACGGGTCAGTGGTAGACTGGTAAAGGCGACCGGCAGTTGAAAACATACCAATCAACGCGGCAAATGGGAGGGCGAAGCTCCTGCTGAGCCGTGAAAAGCAAACGGGAGGGCGAAGCTCCTGCTGAGCCGTGTAAAGCAAATGGGAGGGCGAAGCTCCTGCTGAGCCGTGAAAAGCAAATGGGAGGGCGAAGCTCCTGCTGAGCCGAGAAAAGCAAACGGGAGGGCGAAGCTCCCGCTGAGCCGTGAACAGCAGACGGGAGGGCGAAGCTCCCGCTGAGCCGTGAATAGCAAATGGGAGGGCGAAGCTCCTGCTGAGCCGTGAAAAGCAAATGGGAGGGCGAAGCTCCTGCTGAGCCGTGAAAAGCAAACGGGAGGGCGAAGCTCCTGCTGAGCCGTGAAAAGCAGATGGGAGGGCGAAGCTCCTGCTGAGCCGTGTAAAGCTCGGCTCGGCAGGAGCCTCGCCCTCCCGATAAAAAAAGCTCGGCGGGAGCCTCGCCCTCCCAGTAAAGAAAAAGGCTCGGCAGGACCTTCGCCCTACCGGTAAAAACAACTTTGCCGCTCGCCTAATTCCAGGTCATCGTTCCCAGCCAACACACCCACTTTATTAACAGGATTAAGGAATCAGGTAAATGAAAACGACCGCATCGCTGTGTCTTGTACTTGCATCTGTATTCGGAATTTCACCGTACGTACAGGCGCAGAACGCTAAGCCCGAAGACCCGAAGATCGCTGCCGTCCAGGCGGCCGATGACGCTCGCATCGCGGCAATGCGTTCGCCGGACCGTGAGAAATTAACGGCAATTTTTTCCGACGAACTGCGTTACGCACACTCCAACGGTGTTGTTGATACGAAGACTTCTTTCGTTGAACTGCTGGTCGCCGGAAAAACAAAATATCTGGGGTACGACCACAAGGAACGAAACATCTCGATTCCGGCCCCAGGGATTGCGCTTGTTTCCGGGCAGGCGCGTTTTCAGACAGAAAGCGCTTCCGGAAAAATGGACAGTGTTCTGAGCTATCTCGCCGTGTGGCGGGAGGAAAAAGGCCAGTGGCGATTTCTGGCGTGGCAGTCCTGCCGACTGCCCGCACCAGTTAATCCGTGAGCTGCAATCCGTGAGCCGGGAACTCCTGCCAGCGCAGGATCCCGGCAGAGCACTATTTCAGCTGGCACAAACGCAGGGAGGAACCTTCGCATCGTACGACGCAATCCGGGTTCCCCTTTGCGTGCTGTTCCAGAATCAGTTCCATGGCTTCCACAGCCGCCACAACCTGGCGATCAGCGCTGAGATCAGCGTACGCGAGCTGGCGAACGCTGCTCAGTCTCTGGTCGCGGTCAGCTTTCGAACCACCATATTCCAAGAACGCGACTTCCCTGGCGAAGCGGTCAATGACTTCAATCCCGTATCCTCGCTGAGAACGATCGCCCCAGGGCTCTACAAAAGTGCCATTGTAGTGGTTGTTCATGGTGGTCTTCATCTTCATGGGCGTCAGACCTTCCACCGTGCATTCAACTCCACGCTTGCGGGAATGTCCGTTCCAGACACCATTGTCGAACCGGAACTGAACTTCCTGTTCAACATAACCTGGAAAATTGTCGGGGGTGACCCACGATGTATGAATGTCGAACGCAGCCTCGCGACCATCACCGTATTCGTAGATCAGTCGCAGCTGAACGCTGTCCCATGTATTGCCGTCTTTCGGCCCGACGATTCCACGCTGTCCGGAGCAGCTGACGGTTTTCAGTCGGCCCCCAAATGTGAAATCGATCAGCTTAATATAGTGCACAGCCACATAGGTTCCCGGGTTGCGTCCTGAGATCCATTCGCCGAACTGCGATCCGGAAATCACTTTGGGTTCCAGCAGAGAGCAGTACCCGTTGTTTACATGCTGCAGCACGTCGTCGTGCACCAGAGTACGCAGTTTTTTGTGATCCGGATCCAGCAGCTTGTGATAAACGACTCGGGCCAGCACTTTGTTGCGTTCAGCAATCGCAACGAGCTCATCCAGCTGCCTGAGTGACAGTACTGATGGTTTCTCCACCAGCAAATGCACGCCCGCTTCAAGAACGGCCTTTGCTGCTTCAAAGTGTCGATCATCGGGCGTTGCAACGCAGGCGAAATTCAGATTCTGCCCGAGCAGTTGTGTAACCGCGTCATCGCCATGAAAATTCCGGAAGTCGGAAATTCGGTCGGAGGCCGAGCGTTTATAAGCCTCGGCCCGCTTACCCGTTTTCGATGCCACAGCAACGAGTGGAACGTCGATATCACCGAAAACGCGGTCGTAGATCCCACGGACATGAGCTGATTCAAAGAATGGTCGGTACGTTTCGTCAAAAATCATTCCCATTCCGACCATACCGGCACGAAGCTGAAGCCGCTGGCTGCTGCTGCTGTTCATTTCAAGTCCCTGATGCGGGGGATCATCGCTTCTCTGCGTCTGAAACGCCCCGGTTGAGTTTTGCGGAATAACGCACACAACGAGGTGCGCATTGTAGTGAGAATTGTCCGCAGCGAAAACGGTCCCGTTATGCCGCCCGCCGGGATCCCTGTCGTTTTGCTTTGCGTTCTTCCCGGATTTCACGTTCTTCCCGGATTTCCACGGGCGATGTCGAGCAGACCACATTCCCTTCGGTGTCGCTTGTATCGCGAGGCTATCCAAAGAACAATGTGTGCCAGCATCAGCATTGATGCAGATGGCCAGACAACGGCCCACTTCAGATTTCATGACGTCCTCTTTGCCATTATTCCGTTTGGGAGACGACCCCGCCTATGGCCAGCAAGCCATCCGTTATCATTAGTGCATTTGCCGATGAAGCCGCCAATTACCGAACGGCGCTGGAGCAAATGACGGCCTTATCCGCAATTGGGCTTCGCAATTACAGCCCTCGTTTTATCGATGTCCTGGGCAACGGACAGATTGAACATGTCGTTGACCTGAGCCCTGAAAAGCTGGAACGTTTAAAACAGTATCATGCGGAATACGGTATCAGTGTGACCAGCATTGGTGCACGAGTTGGCAAGGTCAAACTTTTGAATGTTGACGACGGCTCGCACAATAAGTTCGTGCCATTTGAAGATTATCTGAAGGGCGAGGTTGCTCGAACAATCCAGGTCGCGAAAACACTCGGCACTCGCCTGATTCGCGGTTTCTCCTTCTATCATCCTCGTGGTACCAAAGCCCATGACCATCTGGAGCAGGCGGCAGACCAGATTCGCAAAATCACAGACGCCTGCGCGAAGGAGGGGCTGGTTTATGGGCTGGAGATTGAGCCCAATCTTGTTGGTGAAACTGGTCCGCTGCTGGCCGAACTGGCCAAACGCGTGGACCACCCCAACATGGTGTTGATTTTTGACGGTGGAAACGTCGCTGCCCAGAACAAAAATCCGGTCCAGGTGTTTGAAGAATATAAGGTGACCGTCCCCTGGCTGGGCTGGATGCATGTCAAAGACTATCGGGTCGACACAAGTCTGGAATGGACCGGGGTTGTGGATGAGGAGCGGCTGAAGAACTTTGTGCCAGCCAATGAAGGTGACGCAGGCCACGAACTGATTTTCCGACATCTGAGGGAGCAGCTTCCGGCAATTCAGGAACGCCTCAAGAAACTGGGTATTCCCGGCTTTTATCTCGAAACCGAACCGCACCTCAAGGGAGGCGGTCAATTTGGGGGATTCAGCGGCCCGGATGGTATGGGTGTCGCCGTTCGAGTTCTCTGTTCGGCCCTCGATTATGCGGGCATTGACTACAATCTTCGAACATTTGCGGATATCCGTGAACTCCGCGGGTTCTGAGTTCATTAAAGAAATGCAGGTCGCCCCATGGTCTTTGAGTTTCAGAAAATCAGCAGCATTCTCGTGTGCCCCCGCTCGAAACGTGAACTGGTGCTGGACGGCACTTTTCTCGTCAGCACCAGTCCTGAAACACGTCTCCGATTTCCGGTCGTTGAAGATATTCCCCGCCTGCTTGTTGATGAGGCTGAGCAGCTCACTCCGGAGGTCTGGGGTAATATCATGCAAAAGGCCGGCAGAGATCCCCGGACAGGACTTATCGCTGGCTGATCCTGATAAAAAACCATAGTCGTTTGAAGGCAGGAGTATTCCGATGCGCAGTCTGAATTTCGCTCAGGCAGGTCTTTTGCTGCTGACATGCACAGCCCAGCTCCTGCTGCCAGTGCCGGCATTCTCGGACGAAGAAAAACTTCCAGCCGATCGAAAAGACGGACGTTACGAATGGAAGTCAGAACATGACCCCAACGGAATCGGCAAATTCTACATGGGGCGAGAAATCGCTCATGTGATGGGATTTGGACCCGGAGGGCAGGGGGCCGCATGGCTGGAACGAACGACTCGTGAGCGCGAGGAGCGACTCACTCTGCTGGTCAACTCACTGCAGCTGAAACCGGGGGATGTCGTTGCAGATATCGGTGCCGGCAGCGGTGTGATTTCACTGAGGATGTCGGAAGCCGTACTTCCAGGTGGCACCATTATGGCAGTCGACGTTCAGGATGAGATGCTGGAACGACTGAAGGCGTATTGTGAAAAGTTTGGCGTGAGCAACATCACGCCAGTCAAAGGCGATCAGAAATCGCCAAATCTCAAACCTGCCTCCCTGGACATGGCCATCATGGTGGATGTCTACCATGAATTCGAATTTCCATTCGAGATGATGCAGGAGATCTCCAAAGCCATGAAACCCGGCGGGCGAGTGGTGTTTGTTGAATACCGAATGGAAGACCCGTCCGTTCCGATTAAGCTGGTGCATAAAATGTCACAGCAACAGGTAAAAAAAGAGGTGGAACAGCCGGGCCTGAATCTGCGATGGAAAGAGACAATCAATGTTCTTCCCCGCCAGCATATTCTGATCTTCACAAAGACCGACGAAACCGATGTCGATGATTCAAAGGCTGAAGAACCAAAGGAAAAAGCTGCGTCACCTGCTGCTTCATAATCCGGAGAAATGCGCGGGGGTGACGGCATCCGCGTTCATTTGCCGATACAGAACCTGCTGAAGATATGATCGAGAATATCGTCAGTACAGACGTCACCCAGAATGACTCCCAGTTCATGCAGTGACTCACGGAGATCCATCGCCGTCAGTTCATCACCGCTGCCTGCAGAAGCCGACATGATTGCAGATTCAATAGCCGAAATGGCGCGGGTCAGACTGTCTCTGCAACGCACTGCTGTGGTTGCCAGCAGTTCGCCCCTCGCCGACTTTTGCTCAATCAGTCGGCCAATAATCGTCTGTCGAAGCAAATCGATTCCCTCGCCGGTCATGGCACTCACCGCAAGGTCACTTTGAGTTATCGTATCGCCGGATCCAGTCCGGTGATTCGGATGAGCGGCAGTTTTCGTGGCCAGATCGCATTGCGTTGTAATGTGAAGCAGTGGCAGTCCGCGAGTTTCAATACTGCGACGCAGCTGCTCATCTTCGGCCAGCTCCTGGGAATTCAGCTGCAGAGAACGACACCACACAATCAGATCGCCCGAATTCACCTGCTGGCCACGGATCTGCTGAGCTCGATCCATGATCAGATCGGCAGCATCTTCACAGCCAGCCGTGTCGATCAGTTCGATTTCCAGTTCCTGAGAACCACCGACAAGTGATACACAGGCCGAAAGATAGTCACGCGTCGTTCCAGGAATGGGAGACACAATTGCCTTATGGCTCCCGACCATCCGATTGAACAAAGTACTCTTTCCGGCATTGGGCAAACCTGCCAGTACAACTCGACGCTTCCAGCCAGACGGCAGTCGCTGTTCTGCATCGGCCAGCAGACTGTGCAGGGTCTGCCGGGCGATATTCAGCCGCCGGACAATTTCTTCTCGCGTGATAAACTCAATGTCTTCCTCAACAAAATCCAGTCCCGCTTCGAGGTCTCCGAGAACAGCAATCAGGTCAGCCCGGAGACTGACCAGTCTTGAAGTGATGGCACCGCCCAGCTGAGTTAACGCCTGCTGCAGTTCCTCATGATCGGTTGCTTCGATCACACCAAGTACGGCTTCCGCCTGCAGCAGATCAATTCGTCCCGCCAGAAAAGCTCGCATCGTGAATTCACCGCGCTGAGCCGGCCGGGCATCACATTCGAACAGACGTTCGAGCAGAGCATCCATCAGCGGCGGCGAAGACAAACAGTGGAACTCTGCCATGGGCTGACCGGTGAAACTGTGACGAGTCGGCCAGAGCATCAGCTGAACGGGGAGTGGCACTCCCAGCGACGGAATATCGGCCACTCCGGGAAATCGACTCGGCACACGCGCGTTCATCCATTGTTCAAAGCCTGAGCCCGGCCGAAAGACGCTGCGAACAATGCTGAGCATCTGTGGTCCGCTGATTCGAATAATGCCGCGCTCCGCGGCCCCCGGAGGAGAAGCGGGAGCTGCGATTGTGTCGTCCAGCACAAGTGGCATGGAATTCTCCGTCGGGCTCCGGAACAGTCCCGCTCGTGTCAGTTTGCCAGACGTCCAAAGGTCATGATGGTGATATCATCGTTCTGCTCCCGACCATTGGCATGTCGGCGAACATCAGCCAGAAGAGCTTTCCCAAGTTCCTCCGGATCGGAAGATCCTGTTCGCACAAATTCCCGCACGCGCTCTTTGGTATAAAGATCATTATCCTGATCCATGGCTTCGTCGACGCCATCTGTCACAAGAACAAACAGTTCTCCCGGACTGATTTTTCGCTGCGTTACCTCGTACGGGTAATCATCCATAATACCAACAGGAATTCCGATCGACGAGTCGTCGAATTCCTCAACCTTGCCGTCGACTCGACGAATCAGCGGCGACATATGCCCGGCATTGGCCAAAGTGATTGTGTGAGTATCCAGATCAATAACGCCCAGAATATAGGTGACAAAACGGCCTTCAACCATGTTGTGACACATGTGCGAGTTAATACGGTGAATGGCGGTCGCCACGTCATCTGTGAAACTCATCGTATTCTGAACAACGCTTGCCATTCGCGACATGATCAACGCGCCTGGCACGCCCTTACCGGCGACGTCGCCAAATGAAATGCACACCTTTCTGGCGCCAATCATGAAACAGTCGAAATAATCTCCGCCAACCTCCTGAGCCGCATCATAGGAAGCAAAGAATCGATATCCGTTAACCTGAGGCAGCTTTTCAGGCAGCAGAGCCCGCTGCACCCCACTGGCAATCTTCATTTCCTTGTCCTGCTTTTGCTTTTCCAGGTACGATTGCAGCAGCCGTGCATTTTCGTAGGAATGGGCGGCCTGCGAGGCAACGGCCAGCAAGAGTTCCAGATCGTCGTCAGTGAATCGCTTATTGGCAGTCTGGCTGTCCAGATTAATTACCCCGAACGGTTCGCCTTCAATCGACAAAAGGGGCACACACATCATGGAATGAATTGTCAGATCAGTGATGGATTCACTGGCACTGAATCTTGTATCATTTGAAGCATCCGCCGACAGAACGCCTGCTTTGTCATGCAATACACGATCAAGAACCGTGCGGCTCAGTCGAACGGACTCATCATCACTCTCACGACGACGTTTCTGAGCTGCCGGGTAAAGAGCTTTACCCGGCTCTGAGCGAATCAGGATCGAGCCACGATCGGCCTGTGGAAAAATCTCGAACAGCGTGTCGAGGATTCTGGGAGCAATATTCTGAACTTCCACCATGCCCGCCAGGCTCTGGTTGATCTTCAGAATGCCCTTCAGCTTTTCTTCCGGCCGCACTTCGAACATGCCGAAGCCGCGGGCGGATGCGGATCCCATAATCGTTGAAGTGGCTCCGTCATTCACTTCGATACCCTGAACCTGATTGGGATCGGCGGACGGTATCGGCACATCTTCGAAACGGAACTTGATCGGCCCAAGCTTGATGCGATCGTCATTCTTCAGTGGCTGAGGAGCATTCGGTTCCAGCATCTTGCCGTTAAGAAATGTCCCATTACCACTTCCCAGATCTTCCAGCATCAGGCGGTCGTCGACTCGCAAAACCTGGGCGTGGAACCGGGAGACCATATTGGAATCGAGCTGAATATCACAATCCGGGTGCCGTCCCAGACGTGCAGGAAAATCCTTCAGCTCCCACGGGAACGCCTGCCCGTCCTTAAGTAATACAATTCGAGCCATCGAAATGCCCGCTCCGACCCCTGACTTGCCCACGAAAATTGCTGGCTGAAGAAATTTTGCTACTCAGCCCTGCCGCCAAAGATTACTTCCACATTCCCCCGCAAAATCCGAACCCCCAGTTCCACGGCACGTTCTGGTTTCCATCCGCGACCCATCACAAAGTCCTCGGCCAGCACTTTCGCCAGTATTCTGCGGTACATGGCAAATTTTGGCAGAGCAAATTCCAGCTTATACATATCACTATAGTACCCAATCTGCTTCGTCATCGGCACTGCCTGCAGACGTCCCCGCGTATCCCTCTCAATGAACACCGGTATATTCGAATACCACCAGTGTCCACTGGTCACTACATTCGGAAAAATCCATGAATAACTGACGAGTTCCTGATTGCTGGTCTCAGAAAGAACAGAGACCGGGAATGTCACTCCGGGAAATGCATTGAACAGCTTTTTATATTGAATTAAAGACGTACGCTTATCGTACAGATCCTGCCCCTGAAACACACCTGATTCATAAACCCGTCGATTGACTCCGATCATCAGATCAAACGGCAGTTTGAACTGTTCACAAAACTCGGCGAGCGACCAGAACACGAAATTGCTGACCGTTCGACTCTCATCTGCAGACATCTCCTGTCCAGCGAAAATTCGGGCAATGAGCGGATTAACGGTTGTAACGGAAATCGGTTCCGGGGAAAAATCGGGCGGCAGTGAGATTGCACAGGCTCGAGCCCCATTGGTGACAAAATGGGAAAACAGGTGACTCAGCGCTGACTTCAGCGACGCGGCGTCATGCACGTCGGCCGACGACGCCTTTGCCAGTCTTGCTCGCACTTCCGGCTTTACCAGATGAAATACCAGATCGTCGGTACGCAGGCATGGCACGTACAATTGAGTATCAAAACCCTGCAGTGGATCGTCAAAATCGTTTGTCAGATAGACCTGATCAAGTCCGCTTCGCTCCAGCACGAACTGTTCCCAGTTGGGCTGCTGCATCTTTGCCTGAGCTGCGTCGTAGAGTTTCTCCCAGTTTGCGGTGGTAATTCGATCATCGCAGAATCCAAAGAAAACCTGACACATTTCCAGCAGCCAGCTGTACTGAGCCGTATTTTCAATCGTTGCAAGCCACGGTACAAGACGGGCCACTTTTTCCTTTGGTTCAATCCCCGGTTCTTCGATCTTTTGTCGTGAAAGTCCGGCGGAATGGGCCAGCTCTGTGTAATAGTGATACCCTAAAATGTCGGCCAGCGTCTTTGAAGCGGCCGCGTGCGGGTTGATGTGAGAATGCGGATCAATCAGCCTCAGCTGTTCCAAAGGCTGAAGGATTTCCTGAATCAGTGTGCCCGACATGTACATATTTTCCAGAGTCGTGAAGTTTTTCCGGTGATTTACAGACGCCTGTAAATGGTTCGACACGGCAGACTTGCGTTTCCTGCACGGATGCGACATCGTTCCGCACACCAGCAGGTGTTGCAGTGTCGCCAGCACACAGCCAGACCGCAAGACACGTCACTGTTTTTTCCATTCAATGTGCTGGCGTCGCATCGGATTGAGCGATGATTTCCGTCAGGGAGGGGCCGGAGGCTCGATTCGAACGATATGTGTCGGGGACTGGTCGCTCGGATAGTTCTGAGTCGATTAACTGCAGAAAACATCACACATCAGGACGGATTTGTTTTTCGAACCGGTGCAGAAAGTCATCTCCCAATGGTCTTAAGAAGTCTGCATTATCTGAATGACATGATTCAGTTCTCTTCCGTCAGTACGCAGTCGAATCGAGCGATCACTGACTGTATTGAGCGATGGCTGACCGATCTCTCGTTCAAAACCGAGCGGCTGGACTACCAGGATGAGGAAGGAACTGACAAATCCTGTGTGATTGCCCGAAAGGGCCCACTGGGCAGCGGCCTTGCCTATTTTGGCCATTCCGATGTCGTTCCTGTGGACTCATGGAGCTTTGCACCGGCCGGGCCCTGGGATTGCCATTTGACGGAGGATCGGGTTTATGGCCGGGGTTCCTGCGACATGAAGGGCTCCATCGCCTGCATGCTTGCGGCAGTAGAAAATCTGCGGGAAAAGAAGCTGCATGCTCCTGTCTACATTGCTGTTACCGCTGATGAAGAGATCGGTATGCGGGGCGCACGTGAAATCGTCAGCCGCTCGTCGCTGTATCGTGAAATTGTTGCCTCACAGTCACGCACACTAGTCGGTGAACCAACCCAGCTGCAGGTCGTCTACGCTCATAAAGGCGGTTGTGCGTTACGCATTACTTCTCATGGCCGTGCAGCTCATTCAAGTACAGGCCAGGGGCTCAACGCAAATCTCGCGATGATTCCGTTCCTCAGCGAAATTCGCAAACTGCACGATGAGATGGAAAGCAGTCCTGCCTGGCGTGATGAAAGGTTTGTGCCTCCCACGCCAACAATGAATATTACCATTCGGGATAACAGTGGTGCTCTGAATATTACAGCCCCTCGCTGTGTCGTGATGATCTACTTCAGACCAATGCCAGGACAGGATACTGATGGTACTGTCGATCGGATCCAAAAACTGGCCCGACTGAATGGACTGCAGTGCGAAACTGTTTTTTGCGGCTCACCCGTCTTTACCAACCCCGATTCTCCGTTCATTCGGGAATTGCTTTCCCTGACGAACAACTCGCATGCAACGACGGTTGCGTATGGGACGGATGGTGTCGCTCTGAATGAACTGCAGAATGTGGCCATACTGGGGCCAGGCAGCATTGAACAGGCACATACCGACGATGAGTGGATTTCTCTGGAACAGCTGGAACGCGGAACTGCTCTTTTCGAGAAGCTGATTCGTCACTGGTGCATCCAGCCCGAGTGACCGCAACGGGTGCATCCGGTGAATCGTCCAGCTGCCGTTCATTTCGATTCGAACTGCCGACGAAGCGTTCGATATCTGTGCTCGAGAATAATTGCAAGCATCGCAATCAGAATGAACCCGCCATACTTGATGACCGGATGATCCTTGTCGAGCCAGCGAGCCATGGATTCGGAAAACACGTACATAACACCATTGCCTGCAATACTGCCGAGCAGTATTCCGACAAATGTTGCCCGTCTGGACATCCCGAGCAGACGGCCAAAAATGGAACCACCGACCGCTCCTGTGGCGGTCAGCGGAAATGCCACAAATGCTGTCAGCCCCAGAAATGTTGCCCGGCGCATCCATGGATGTGCATCCAGAATGAAATGTCCATCGGTTACAAGTGCAGCAATGCGCGAACCAACAAACGGCAACCGGAAAAGGAATCCGATGTGAAACGCGAGCACAAGTGCCGTCATGACGTCCAGCCACATCACAAGCAAAAACAGGTGTTCGGAAGACAGAGCACCGTCAATATCCCCCAGCTGACCGTCGGAGCCGTTCAGAATTACAAAACGCCCCAGCAGGTACAGGGACAGGACTGTGGATATCAGCAGACGTCGAGTAAACTCGCCGCCGGCAAACAACCATAAAAAACCCACGGCAAGCAGAGTCAGGACCATCGGCCCGAACAGAGTTGACGCCCAGAGAACTGGAAACTGACGCCGAAACTCTCCCTCCGATGCGTGCAATTCGTCCACGCGAATCGGATCTGTAATGCCACCCGTCACCTCGTCCGATCCCGGAATGGCGATATCAGTTGTACTGGATTGCGGTTGTTGTTGTTGATCCACTGTCACAATGGTACAGCACGGAAATGCTGTTCGTTGATTTACACTTGAGCTTTGATGAGGGTCACGGTGTCGGCCGTTCTGTCGGCCGAATCCTTCCGTACAGGAGATCTATCGGCAACCGTCTGGATTGTGCTTTTCAATTAATGTTCCGTCCGGACTTAATCCACCACTCTGTTTTTCGCCGGCAAATTTCCTTTTCGCCGACAAATTGCCGCTGCCATGGCCTGCGAAACAACATTACACACCCAAATTTCACAAAAGCCAGTGTTTCTGTCGATTTATTCCGCCAGACCTCGTCGTCGTTAATCACCGCTGAGAATCGTTCATTGAGAATTTAATTAAATTCAGCATTTCGAGGAATTGCACAATACGCACTGCCTGATCGGCCGGTCCATTCGGTTGCTTCAGAGCAATCCGACACAGATCGATAAAGCGATATGGATTCCATGTGGACTGATTCAACAATTGCTCGCCGATCAGCGATTCGGCACCTCCGTCCACTCCCATCTTTTCAAGCCATCCTGGCAAGTTCTCGTACAGGTCTGCAAACGCTGGATGCGTGCCTAAGGTTCGGAACCAGTAGGCCGCGTTTCCCGGGTCAGGTTCCCGCCGATGCATAATCCCATGCCAGTAATCTGCTGTTCGGGGAGACCCTCTGCCTTCCAGTGACTGAGAGATTTCGTGACTGGCATCCAAATGGTCCCACAACAGCAAAATCCCTGCCAGCGCACACGAATGCTGATACCGCCCCAGCTTAAAACAGCTCAGCACCGATTCGATACGATGCTGCAGAAGCTCCGCCGAGACTCGGGCGGATCCGGGACCAGCTTCCGGAAACTGTTCGGGACAGACACGGCAGTCAACCGACCGGACCCGTTGAACTTTCGCAACTGCCAGCGACCATAGAGTCTCGTCAGTCGCAGCGGAAAGCAGATCACGTTCGGACAGGCAAATCATGTCTCGCAGCGACAGCGGCTGCAGTAATACTTCGAGTCTTTCGTCGACTAACTCCGACATCACCGTGGAAACGATGCTGCCAGACCGAATGATCACGGAGCCTTCCGCCAGAGTCCCACCAGTCGAAGTTCGAAGAATCTGCAATTGTTCACGCAGCAAATCACGATCTGAATGCAGCCCGACGGCGATTCCGTCGGCAGTTTTCCGGTCCGACAAAAACTGACGTACGGACAGCGATTCCGGATTCCGCAGGGCTGAGCCCTGCAACTCAACTCGACGACAAATCGTGAAGTCCCCGGACCCTGACAAATCACCCGAATTTGCGATCGTAAAAAGCTCAATCATCAGGATAACGTCCTCGTGTTTAACCCGTAGCGGAAAGTGGCGACCGACAAACTTTTTTTGGAGCAGATGAGTTAGCCGCGGTTGTGCGAGTGTTTCGATTTCGTCAGGCGAACGCATAAGTTCTAAAACGCGGGCATCGCCGTTCGCTTTGCCAGGATGCCATCCGCTGACATGATCTCAGACCCCGATTCATTGTCCAGCCGCCGAAGCCTTCGCGTCCCGCAATCAACCTCCCCTCCCGCGCAGCGAAGCGAAGTGGGAGGGGTCGGCCGTCAGGCCGGGGGAGGGCCCGCCGCAGGGTTGCACTCAACGACGTACCAACAACACACGAAACCCGATGTTCACCGGCCCCCTCCCGATCTTGCTGACGCTCGATCGACCTCCCCCAGCTACGCTGGGAGAGGAGGTTTTAAAACCTCCCCTCCCGCGCAGCGCAGCGAAGTGGGAGGGGTCGGCCGTCAGGCC
>JALHMY010000024.1 GCA_022843805.1 Fuerstiella sp. | reverse complement strand
CGCCCTCCCGGTAAAAGGCTCGGCTCGGCGGGAGCCTCGCCCTCCCGGTAAAATGCTCGGCTCGGCGGGAGCCTCGCCCTCCCGGTAAAATGCTCGGCTCGGCGGGAGCCTTGCCCTCCCGGTAAAATGCTCGGCTCGGCGGGAGCCTCGCCCTCCCGGTAAAATGCTTGGCTCGGCGGGAGCCTTGCCCTCCCGGTAAAATGCTCGGCTCGGCGGGAGCCTTGCCCTCCCGGTAAAAAGCTCGGCTCGGCGGGAGCCTCGCCCTCCCGGTAAAATGCTCGGCTCGGCGGGAGCCTCGCCCTCCCGGTAAAATGCTCGGCTCGGCGGGAGCCTCGCCCTCCCGGTAAAAAGCTCGGCTCGGCGGGAGCCTTGCCCTCCCGGTAAAAACCTCGGCAATTCCCTCGCCCTCCCGGTAAAGACAATTTCGCCACTGGCCTAATGCGGTTGGCTTTAAACAACGGAGATGAAATTGCAATAAAACGTGGATTGGTGTAGAAGTCGGTAGGGTGTCATTTTCGGAACCCCGTTTTTGTCTATTTGGTTTTAGTGTTTCGGTTCGATGTTCATTTCTATGTTAGTGTCTGTGGACAAAGAATCTGCAGACGAAGGGAGCGATTAATTATGCGAAGCTCAGTTGTATTTTCTGTGCCAGGAGTGCTGGCAGTATTGATTGCCTGGATGGCGGTTCCGCTTTCCGGCGTTGCAGGAGTTGTGATGGATCCCAGCGGCGATTTTCTGGCCAGCTATACGGGGCCTCAGGGCGGTGATCTGGACGTGCTTGCCGCAGAAGTCAGAGTCAACACCAGTGCTGGTACGATTCAGTTCTTTTCGACGATGGCCGCTGACATCGGCACGACCACAGGAGTAACGTATGTCTTTGGATTGAATCGTGGTGCTGGTACTGAGCGATTCAATACGGGTGGACTTCCAGTTGGCGCCGGGGTCTTTTTTGACTCGGTTGTTCAGTTGCGGCCAAATGGAACCGGTCAGTTTAATGACCTGATTACGCCTGCAAACAACTTTGTATTCTCAGCAGGAACTGTACTGATCAGCGGAGCGTCGATTGGGACAAAGGCTTTAAATCTGGCACTGTTTCCGACCAAAGGTTTCGCACCACTGGCTTACACATGGAATCTGTGGCCACGCATGGCCGGAATCACTGGCAATGCTGCTATTCCGGATTTTGCTCCTGATGCCTCAATGGCGGGTGTCACGGCAGTTCCGGAACCGGCATCCGGTTTGGTGTTTGGCCTGTGCCTTGCCGCAGGGGCAATGGGTTTCCGCCGTCGCAGTATGCTGAAATAGTGGCATCCTGCAATAGTGGCACTGTCCATAAACCGGGTATGGTCGTGGCGTAAGTCAAGACAGCGGCCTCGGCATTGACAGAACATGAAATCACCCCTGCGTCGAATGACGCAGGGGTGATTGCTTTAATATGGTTAGCTGCAACAGTATCTGCTCAGGCAAAGATCTCTCGTTTGACTTCACCGGCCACATCCGTCAGCCGGAATTCCCGGCCTGCGTACGGATATGTCAGTTGTTCGTGGTCGAGCCCCATGAGTGCCAGCAAGGTTGCATGCAGGTCATTGGTATGCATTCGGCCTTCGACAGCCCGCACGCCATATTCGTCCGTTCCGCCGTAGACAAATCCCTTCTTCACTCCGGCACCGGCCAGAAACATCGGGTATCCCGTGATATTGTGGTCGCGTCCGTCTTCGCCCTGTGACGTCGGCTGACGGCCGAACTCACTGCCAAACAACACCAGAGTTTCATCCAGCAGCCCACGCTGCTCAAGATCGGTCAGCAGAGCAGCTGTTGACTGATCCACAGACTGGCATCGGTCGATCAGACCTTTGTGAAGATTGTTATGGTGGTCCCATCCTGGCTGGCAGATCTCAACAAAACGAACACCCGCTTCACTCAGCCGACGCGCCATCACACACTGCCGGGCAAACGAGCCGGCCGGGCCTGGACGAACGCCGTAAGCATCCAGTACCTGCTGGGGTTCATCTGAGATATCGAGAAGTTCCGGTACCTTCCCCTGCATGCGAAATGCAAGTTCATACGACTGAATCACACCTTCCACGTCAGCCGGAGTACCCGGCAAACTGGCAAAACGCTGATTCATATTCTGAATGAAATCCAGCTGCCGTCGTTGTATTCCGCTGTCCGTCCGGGCCTTCAGATTCGGCAGATACCCCTGATCGTTAATACGGCTTCCCTGAAAGTGGGCCGGAAGAAACGCACTGCCAAAGTTAACCGCACCTCCAAAGTTTGGTGGTGGATTGATGGTAACATATCCCGGCAGATCCTGATTTTCCGTGCCGAGTCCATACAGCATCCATGCACCCATGCTGGGGCGTGTCAGCGTTGCATTTGCGGCTCCTGTATGCAACTGCACGACAGCCTGAGGATGAGCTGGCGTGTCCGTATGCAGTCCTCGAAGCCAGCACATTTTATCTGCATGGGTGGCCAGGTTTGGCAGCAGCTCCGAAAACCACGAACCGGTTTCTCCGTACTGACGGAATCGAAATCGGCTGCCGACCAGCTTGCCGCCCTCAGGACCGGTTTTGCCATGATCCTTCTGAAGTTGTGGCTTGTACTCAAAAGTGTCGACCTGAGAAACCGCCCCCTGCATAAACACGAAGATAATGCGTTTAGCCCGGGGCGGGAAATGTGCGAACTTCGGCTGTAAGGAGCTCTTCGCGCTTTCAGTTGCCGCTTTTGCACGATCACTCTTCAGCATTGCGGCGAGTGCCAGCATGCCAAATCCTGCACTTGTTGACTTCAGCAGATCACGTCGCGAAGTCTGATACTGTGGCAGCATACAAACTGATCCTTTTAAAAGAATAATCCGTGTTTCCAGTCGTCCGGCTCAGATTCCATTTCCTACCGCACATATCGAAACTCAGCAGTACCGAACAAAGCCTGACTCAGTGCCATCCATGCGGACAGGCGAGGATCACTGCTGACAACGTTGTCTTCCGCAATGGCGACTCCGGTCTGGTCGACCTGATCCGGATCGAGTGGAGGAACTTCGGGAGCTGCAGGAGTTGTGACTGCAGTGTTTGCCGCGCCTTCATTTGCAGCCAGATCCGATGATCGTGACAGCCGCTCGCGTTCCGCCTCTTCCAGATTCGCCAGAAAAATGATCGCCTCCTGTCGCTCGGACTCTTCCGGCAAACGTCCAAGAACCTTCTGCCATGCGAGTGTCAGCTTTCCGTTATCGTCCAGATCCTGCCGACCAAGCACCAGTTCAGCAAGCGAAAGCGACTGACGCCTGACAAAGGATGAATTCAGCATGAACAAAGCCTGCCCTGGAACGTTGGTCGTCTGACGATTTCCGGTGACCAGTGTCTGTTCGGCCGGGTCGAATACTTCCAGAGTTGTCGGAACGACACCTCTCAGCAACGGCAGATAGATGCTGCGAAATGTACTTTTCGCTGCTTTAGCGTGCAGCTGAGCGGCCTCTGGTCCGTTGTCTCGAATTTCGATCATTTTCAGTTCACGGGCAGGTGAACCATCCGGGCGGCTTTCAATCAGTTTTCCAGAAGCTGCAAGCATCGAGTCCCGGATCTCCTCGGCCGACAGTCTTCGCGGAGAGTGCCGCCAAAGCCAGCGATTGGAAGGATCCTTAGCCACGTTTTGTGCGGAAGATTCTGATGACAGCTGATAGGTGCGAGACAGCAGAATGGACCGGATCAGCCGTTTGACGCTCCATCCATCGTGGACGAACCCACCCGCCAGGTGATCAAGAAGTTCAGGGTGAGAGGGCACATCTCCCGTGGTGCCGAAATTGTCAACGGTGGAGACAATCCCTCTTCCAAACAGGTGATGCCAGATGCGATTAACGGCGACTCGCGGTGTCAGCGGATTATTGTCGCTGGTCATCCAGTCTGCCAGTTGCAGTCGTCCGCTTTGCTGAACATCGACAGGGGCAGCGCCAGGCACACTAAATGTCGTCAAAAATCCTCTCGGAACGACTGGCCCATGTTTTTCCGCTTCGCCCCGCAGACGAACGGCTGTATCGGCGACTTTGCCTTCACGAATTCCATGCACGGCACCTCCGTTTTCCACAGGGTCTTTCAGTGCATTCAGGTCGGCCAGAGCCTTGTCATACTGTACACGGAATTTTCTTTGCACAGGCTGGCCATTGGGCTGCTTCTTCAGACCGGCCGGGGTCCCGCGAATCGTGTCCCATTTCGCTTTCGTCTCGGCCACCTTTGCTTCCAGAGCCGCCAGTTTCTCAGCCGGAGGAGCAGGGATCTCATGTCCGCTGAGACGCACGAGATTTGCGGGAACATAATAGGCAAGTCCGCTGCCGCCCATCTGATTTCGAAGACCGGAGGCGTTTTCAGAACTTGTAAAGATACCCGCCAGAGCATAGTAGTCGGTGGTGGGTATTGGATCGAACTTGTGATCGTGGCATCGAGCACAGCTGACCGTCAGTCCGAGTACAGACCGGGAAACAACATCAATCTGTTCGTCCACATTGTCCATCTCAAAGCGAATCTTAAAACGCTGATTGACGTCCTTAACTCCGATGGCCAGAAAACCGGTGGCAATCGCTTGACGATTTCGTTCGGTATCAGAAGTTGTTGGCAGCAGGTCGCCGGCAATCTGTTCACGGATAAACTGATTGAATGGCACATCGGCATTGAAGGCGTCGATCACATAATCACGATATCGCCATGCGTGTGGGTACGGAATATTTCGTGAAGGGCCTGTTGATTCCCCATATCTTGCCACATCCAGCCAGTGACGACCCCACTGTTCACCGAATGCTTCTGACTGCAGCAGCCGATCCACAACTCGTTCAAACGCATCGGATGCTGTATCACTGACGAAAGCATCCACATCGGCCTGAGTGGGAGCGAGCCCCGTCAGATCGTAGGTCACTCGACGAATCAGCACTGAGCGATCTGCTTCTCCGGCCGGAGCCAGGCCCTGAGCCTCCAGAGTGGAAAGGATAAATCGGTCAATGTCGCCGCGAGCCCAGTCCGCAGACTGTGTTACAGGCACCTGTGGCTTCTGAATGGGCTGCCAGGCCCAGTGGTTCGCCCGAACATCACCGTACCACTCATAAGTTTTTCCAAAGGACTCCGGCACAGCCACCGCTGGCCAGACAGCGCCGTCCTGTATCCATTGCCGGAGGTCAGCAATCTGTTCATCCGTCAGCGGATCGCCCTCTGCCGGCATGCGGCGTTTTCCGGCCTCAGCGGAGACTCGCTGCAACAAGAGACTGGTATTGACGTCCCCCGGAACAACGGCTGCCCCGGCTTCACCGCCGTTCAGCAAACCATTGAGGTCATCAACACGCAGCCCTCCCGCTGGTTTTGTATCTGCCGAATGACACGCATAGCAACGAGAAACGAGCAGCGGCCGAACCTTCTTTTCAAAGAATTCCAGTCGGGCTGACTGTGTTGCATCCTGTTCGTCCGCCGATGAGGCAAGCGCGGCGGGTGAGGATGATCCTATCACTGCACAGCTCAGGATCGTCAGGGCCGTCCTCAGACTCAGGGACAGATTTCCTCCGCAAAGTGTCGTCATGAGCGTTCTCCAGCGACCTTTAAGTGCATTCTTCCGGGTTCGTTGATCAGAACGGCGGCGTTCCGGAACAGTTTTTATCGTGTATATGCGTCTCATTTACCACCTGCCGGAAGCTCAAAGTCATGTACATTTCCGCCCGACCTGACTTCCCGGTCAAATTCCAGTTCCAGACCAGCTTTATATCCTTCTGGCAGATCAGGCTTCTTCATAAGCCCTGTTTTCTTATCCTCTACCTCAACTTCATCGAGCCCCGCGGTGCGGATGGAGACTTTATGTTGTCCTACCATTGCACCAGAACGGGACTGTGAAAACTGAATCTCGTATGTCCCGTCAATCAGCGTATAGGCCGAGCCATACGTGCCGGGCGGATCGACCGGCTGAAATACGACATAGGCAAACGGTATCGGCTTCCCGCCCATGGACACCGTTCCGCTCACTTCACCAAGCTCCGGTCCTTCCGAGCAACCTGCTGCCGCGCCGATCATCAGCAGCAGGCCCAGAATCCGTCTACCGTTTTCTGACATGTGCAAACTATCCTTCTTATTCTGAGAATTCCACTTCAAATCAGAAAGAGCCAATGACATGCCCGTCGTTTCGACGTCCCAGTTTTTGAAACAGACCAATGTTTGCGGCAGGACTCGCGAGGTTCGGATTGACGTTGTTAAATTCAATGTTTTCACTGAGGAAATGCACACTGCCATCGCCAAAGAGAAACTGTGCTCCTCCAGTGTGTCGACTGCTGAAGCCGCGTGTAACAGCGGGATTTCCATTAGGCTGCAGCACCGGGTCATTAATCTTTACGTCGAGGATCGCGAGGTTCTGGCGTGAACCCCAGATGCCGGTGCCGGTATAGTTTCTCTGGCCAACCCAGTTTGCGGCCCAGCCCAGCTGCCAGTCACGCTCACCAGCGATGAAAGTGTTCGACAGGCCGTCCGTGAAATCACGGAACTGCGTTTTACTGTCACCCCAGAATGTGCCATACGGGTCTCTTCCAGTAACAATCCATTCTTCAGGAGTGGACCATCGAGATCCGGAAACACCGACGTAGTTTGATGTCGCAAGGTGGACCGGGCGTCCTCCAAAGAACGGGCTGTAGGGAACATCCCATTCTCGTTTTGAATTCAGATCCGGGGCAGTATCTGAGGGGCAACGATAGACAGTCAGCTTTTGCTGCGGCAGAGCCTGTACGGCAGGATTAGCTGATTGCCGCAGCAGCTGATCGAGATCAGTGCCGTTGGCCTGCATCGTCTGGAACATATTCGCCTGCTCCAGCTGCGGCAGGATGAATGTGCCCCAGCCGTAAGATGCCAGCGCCGCTACGTTCTGGTTGCCACTCTTATGAACTACCCCCGGAGGAAGGGTGTTGTAAGTGTCATGGTAATTGTGCAGCGCGAGCCCGATTTGCTTCAGGTTGTTTCTGCATTGAATTCTTCGTGCCGCTTCCCGTGCCTGCTGAACTGCAGGCAACAGCAATGCAACTAATATTGCTATAATCGCAATGACAACCAGCAGTTCGATTAAAGTAAACCCCCTCAGGCGACCGTTCCGGCGGCTGTCCTGACGTCTCGAAATCCCCTCGTTCAACATTTCATTGACCTTTCTTTACTCAGCGAAGAATCAGAACATCCAGCGTTCTGAACTGGTAGAGAACAGGTATAGGCAATCAGCATGCCAGAATAAAAATTTTGAGTAATACCGGCCTTTGTGCTCTGAGTTGTCCTGGCTTAGTCCCTGGCGAGACACGGCCGTGCCATTTGACCGTGATATCCGTGAATTCCGTTGGCTTCCGGACAGATCCGGAGCACGTTTCCCTCAAATCACCGCGTGGATGAGTTGATTCGGGATCGCGTTTAAGTAATCTGACGGCCTCAAATCCCAAACTCAAAAGGACACCGATTTATGGTCATTGGCAAGGTCCCGACTCCGCTTGTTGTAAAGGATGCTACCACACGATTTTCGCAGTCCGACTGGAATGAAGTCAGTGGTCTGCGAGGTCCTGCCGTCAACGACTGGCCTGGGTTTGGTTTCTGGTTCAATTACTTCTGGGACGAAGCAATCACAGTTCCGGATCTCAGCACCGCCGACAAACAGATGCTTGTGGAAACCTTTCAGGGAGTGTTCCAGAAAGGGCCGGGCGGCTGGCAGTTGCGAACTGATACGGAGGCAACTGAGGATTATCATCGTCTGAAGATGCTGAGAAATCTGCTGCACATTGGCTTTGTTCGAGTGCCGTATGAACCCGGGGGGGCTCAGGGATATCGTATGAACCCGGCGACCGATGCTGCGTCGCTGTTTACTGAAGTGGTAAACTTTGCAAGTTCCGGCGGTTCTCCTGCTCCAATGAAAATCGGCTGGCGATCAGATGCGAGGCCGTACAAAGATCTTTGCGTGGAAGGTTTTCAGGCGCGTGCCCGGCAGGATGGTGTCAATGCGGAATGGAGCCTGAATAAGCCCTGGCATCCTTACTCGCTGGATGTTTATCGAAGTGCGATTTATCTGCGAAAGGGAATGAATCGGGATAACTGTCTGCATACGGCTGTCAGTATCGGGACGGACTTCAAGCAACTGGTGCACTTTCCAATTTTTACTGACTACTCACTTTATCAGCCTCCTGCGGGGCCAATTGATCCCACCTGGATCAGTCCGGTTGTTGTCAACGCAAAGGGGCACACGGCGAGGGTTGGCTCTGACCCTCTGGGGAAATTCCTGGAACACGATACACAGGTTTATGCAGTTCGAATCAGCGTCGCAATGAAAGGCTACCATACGGAACATTTTCAGGAGATTGCCGGAAAGGATCCGTTTCCGGAACGGAGCCTCAATGCAGTCCCCCCGCATAATATTCTTGCACTGGTTGTAATCACACGAAAATACTGGTGGGATGATTCCTCAAGAGCTAAGTCGGAGCATCACTGGCAGCTCTTCGATGTGGAATGCAAGGAGCTGCAGATCCTGAATCCGACTCTGCTGAAGCTGCTCGCGGGGGACGCTGCTGCAAGCACGCTGGAGTCCCATATTCGTGTGAGGGTGGCGGAGGCAAAGAACCGAGGCGATATTGCCGCCGATCGAGCCAAACGACAACGGGAACTGACACCCAAACCCGTCGCATCCGCAGCCGCAAAGAAGAGTGCTGTCTGTGACGTGTGTGGTCAGACGTTTACCAGTAATCTGATGCTGACGCAGCACAAAAACCTGCAGCACTGACTCGTCTTCAGCAGGCTCTATCGCACTTTGATCTCGATGGGATCAGCGATGTTATCGTCATCGCTGATCCTGAGAGCTGCCTGCCGGAACGAAGGTGGTCCAAGGAGTCCTCTCGCGTTGTTTGAAAATCCGTACGGTTCCGTGGGAATACCGATCTGGTTTTTTGACAGCTTTCCGTTTCCATCAATGTCCTGAAAAACGGCGATAGCCACAGGGTGATTTTGTGGCAGTTCAAGTGAAAATCGAACCGGATTTTCTGTCGCGGAGACAACGGTCGTCCTGCTGCTGCTTTCCGGCCTGGGGAATCCAGCTTCTGATTCGAATACAGCAACATAAAGGCTGGATGTTTTCGCGGTCAAACCTGTGACGCAGAAAGTAATCCTGCGAACAGCAGCGGGAGCTGTGTCAGCGGAGTCGCCCATCGCGGTTCCGCTGGCGTTCATGAAAGCTGTCTTCGAATCAGACTCGGCACCCAAGTCCATAGACTCAGCGGGCCGTGCAGCAGTCGGAAGGGCGGTCACTGCAAATTCGGCAGGCGTGATTCGGGGTTCATTCAGCTTGTCATCTGACGCTGCAGGCGGGGATTGCATCGGTTTCTGCAGCAGCAGGAAGCTGCTCGCAAGGCCCATGATCGTGAGCAAAAGCACAACGGGCGATTTGATTGTTTTCATGAGTACGTCCAGTTGGTCACCCGCGTTTCCAGCGTTGTGAGAACACCAAAGCCAGCAGACCAAGGACCAGGGCGCTGCCAAGCAGAACGGAGACCTCGTTGACAAGACTGGTTACCGGAGACTGATACCAGAACACTTTCTGGTAGCCATCCAGAGCCCATGCGTTAAACGTCCACTGACCAATCTCTTTCATTCGATCGCTCATGGCAAAGCGTGGAATCATGCTTCCGCCAACGGCCGACATACTCAGAATTATGACGACAGAAACAGCGTTCAGTTGCGCGCGGGATTTGCAGAGAGTGGCCAGCAGCATCGCAAAACTTGCGGTGGCGGCTGCAGTGCTGAATGTCATTACACAGAATCCGAGCACATGTCGTGCAAGCTGAATTCTGAAAACAAGTTCTGCCCACAGAAACATCACGGTGATTTGCATACAACCCAAAAGCAGTATGCCCAGCCACTTGCCACCGACGATATGAAACAGCCCCGCCCGGCTGATCAGGATTCGGTCCAGAGTTCCTGATTCCGCTTCCTCCAGCAGTGCCGCTGCGTTACCAGTGGAGGAAAACAGCAGAAACAATACTGCAATTCCGGCGGCGTACATGGCGATGCGAGGATTCTCCTGCGTGGCTGCCTGAGGAATTTCGACACTGATACTGACTGTGTCTGAGATTTCAGAGACCGGCTTTTCCGCCAGCGCCTGTTCGATCAGTTCCGCTGTGGTCTGTTCTGATTTCTCCGGAGTCATCGCCCAGTCTTCCGGAATACCGATCACACCATTCAGCGAAGTCACGCCGGATGGGTCGCTGATCAGCCATTCGCTCATCGGATCGTTCCCGAAGATTTTCGACGGGTCGTTCACAGGACTAAAATACCGAACTCCGCGAGATTGTTGTGCAACTGCGGCAGCGTTCCCGTCCATGGCTGATGACTGGTCGGCGTTTACCGGGTTGCCGTATCCGTTGGCGTGCTTTGCCGCTGAGACAAGACCCATCAACTGTTCGGCTGCCATTGAGGCTTTCTTCTGAGCAAAGAATCCCGTTACCACGGATGTCACCATCGCGACGGCCATTGGATTCTGCCCGTCAGTCACCAACTGCACGGGACATGGTACGGAGTCTTCTCCATCGAGCAGTTTCGAAGGGAAATCCAGCGGCAGCCTGACAATCAGGTCATAGCGACCAGTTCTTTGCGCGTCGGCGATGATTTTGTCGGTGGTTTCATCATCGAGTTGTTCCTGTTGGAGCTCAGCTTCTTCGTCGACACTCGATGGCGCTGAAATCAGCGGCGTACAATCCAGTGACGAATTCGATTCGAGAAAGGCACGCAACTCAACCCCCAGCGCGGTCTCGCGGCTGGCGATCCAGCCAACTCGCAGCTTTTTATCGCTGCCTGTTGCGATTCCGTTGCTGAATATGGCTGCAAAGATGCTGAAGAAAACGACCGGCATTACGAATACCAGCATCAGCTCCAGCGGATTATTACGCAGGCGAAGGAACAGTATGCGAAGGATCGTCAGCATCATTCCCGCAGACTCCTTCCCGTCAGTTCCAGAAACACGTCCTGCAGCCCATAACTCCGAACGTCAATCCGGGCGGGTTCCTGATCGAGCTGCCTCAGCACCAGCAGGACCTGAGGCAGCTCTTTCATGGATGCCAGGGCGCACGTCGCCGAGGTTCGTGGTTCGTCGAACACAAACGACTCAACTGCATTCAGATATGGACGATCGAATCTCAGGATGACTCGATGGGGCTGACCAATGGTCCGGCTGACAAGCTCGCTCAGTGTTCCGTCAGCAACGATCGTGCCGTGGTCCATGATAACGATGCGATCGCAGCGAGTTTCCACTTCTTCCAGCTGATGCGTGGTCAGCAATACTGCAGTTCCATCTGCTGTCAGCTGCCGCATCATCTCATAAATGCGTTCGCGACTTTGCGGATCCACACCAACAGTCGGTTCATCCAGGAGCAGAATATCGGGATCGTGAAGTACGCTGCAGGCAATGTTGAGTCGTCGCTGCATTCCTCCTGACAGAGTTCGCGCCAGGGATCGAGTGCGATCTTTCAAAGCGGCCCATTCCAGCACTTCCCCAATTCGATGCTTCAATGTTCTCCCTCTGACGCCTTCCAGTTGTCCGAAGACCTCCAGATTCTGCTGAACTGTCAGATCCTGGTAGATTGCAGGGGTTTGCGGCACAAGGCCAAGTCGAACAGGTTCATCGTCCTCCGGATCCTCAAACGGGTGTCGGATGATCTTGCCTGAGTCGGGTTTAAGCAGCCCGCTGATGCAGCGGATCATCGTGGTTTTGCCAGCGCCATTCGGTCCGAAGAATCCAAGCAGTTCTCCGGCACGCAGTTCCAGTGAAATCCCCTTCAGCGCTTCGCGTCCGCGATAGGTTTTGCGAACATTTTGCAGCGTCAGCACAGGAGATGTCTTTGTGGCCGACAACTCCGTCATGATGTCGCCATCTCATAACTTCGCTGACGCCATTGCACGCCTTTTCCCCGCAACCTGCGAATCAGCGCGGTCCATTGAATGATCAGGAACAGAATGATTGAAAGTGGATTCAGCAAACAGGCCAGCCATGCCCGGTCAAACCTCAGGCAGCAGACTGCTCTGGGCAGATAACTCAAAACACAGCCTGTCACGGCGATCATCATGTAGTCTTTGCTGATGAACCCTGCCGACACTGCAGCCAGACTGAAGACAGGGAAGACAAACGATAAGAGCATCAGGATGGTCATCACTGGCAGCAGCGGCATCTTTGCGAAACCTTCGCCCGCGTTTTTCATCAGCCCCGACCATGTTTCTTCGAAGGACGCATACATCCTGCACGTCGCGACATCAGACGCATCAAACAGATCCGTCTTCAGGCCGCACATTCGATACGCACGAGGCAGCAGAATACCGTCGTGTAATGACTGTCGGATCGAAGAGTGTCCACCGCTGAGTTCATAAGCGCGCTTTGTCGTCAGAAAGAACTGTCCGCAGCCCGCGGCTGCTCCGGTCATCCGCGTCCATCGCATCAGGCCGAATGGAAGAAAGCACAGAAGTATTACATGAATGAGAGGGATCAGAAGCTGTTCGCCGATTGTGATGACTCTCTGCCGCGGAAATCCGCTCAGCAAATCGGCGCGTGATTGTCGCCGCTGTGCGACCGCTCGCAGCAATGCATCTTTCGAAAGAGCGACATCGGCATCCAGAAATACAAGCTCGTCGTACTTCGCCTGCTGAGCCAGCTGGTAACAGGCAAACTGCTTGCCACTCCAGCCTGGAGGGACAGGTATCCCTTTTAACAATCGCACATTGTCGTGCCGCTTCGAAAAAGTCTCAACAATCGCGTCGGTGCCGTCCTGACTTTCATCGTCAAGAACGCAAAGGTCGCAGTCGACGCCTTCGCTGGCGAGAACAGATTCCAGCAGCGGCCCAATTCGCAGTGCTTCATTACGAGCGGGAATCAGCACCGAAACATTGTAAGGTTCGGAAGGGGCAGCGGAGCTGGCGTGATGCAATGACGTTTTCCCGGAATCTGCCTCAGGATCTGTCAGGCTGTTGACAGAGTTGTGCACGAATAACGTCTCGGTTTCGCTGAAACGACGGGCCTTCCGGAAGAAAAACAGGTTCATCAGGAACATCGAAGAGACGAAAACGCTGGCTGCAAAAGTTGTCCAGACGAAAATCGCCGCACAGACCGCGGTCATCGGAGTTCTCCTCGAACGGCATTGGCTGAGACCAACGATTCGCTGGTGTGTCGATCCTGATATTTTCTGCCGCGCAAACTGGCGATTGCACGTCGCCAGAGGTCGTAGAGTCCGCCCACACCGGCCCGGCCTGCCGCGAGGGTCGTGAACCCTTTTGGATCGCGAGCAATCGCCAGTTCCGCCAGTGATGCCTGAGTTGTCGCCAGAGCGTTCTCCAGTTCATGCGTCCGAGCGTCTCGATCATCAGGGAGTGCAGCACAGGCAACGGGAGAACCGAATTGAACAAGTAACTCCGGCGATCGCTCATTCCAGAAAGTGTACTCAATCGCCATTGGTATTGCGGTTCCGGTGAAGTCAGTGTCGACCAGGTGACTGAGGCCGCTCATGAATGATGCTGGCTGTCGAATATCATGAAATTTACCTGCCGGAGTCAGCCAGAGTATTGTATTCGAGTTCTTCAGCAGATCGCGACTGGTCCGAAGAAAGTCCTTCGCACCGCTGGCGGTGTCACGTTCGACAGAGAAAAATCCCAGTCGCTCCAGAATGGGATAATTCCGCAGGGCCTCGGCATCCATGGGAGCTGCGAATCGGCGGCCAGGAAAAAGCAGATCCGTCATCAGCACGCCCGTCATTGGATCCCACCAGCCGGGATGGTTGATGAAACAGACGACTGGCCTGCCATGCGTATCAGCCAGCATTTCTGTTCCAGAAACCCGGACAGCATTAAAATTCTTCTGTACGAAACGTCGAACGTACCGACGAAACCCCCAGTTCAGAATTTTTAAAGACAGACTGGACATGGCAATTCCGCGTATAACGTTGATGTACTCCAAACACATCAGCCGGAACGACAATCACGCTTTGTGGCTGATCATCATACCAATGCTCCGTCAGGATAAAGAGTTCGGGTTGGAGGTCGTGAATCCTGCTAAACAATCCCTGGCTGCCGGACCTTTAGCAAGGTCCACTACTACCCGGTTCACATTATGCAGCTCGCGCCTGCATGCTCTTTTCCGTCTTCGCCCCCGCTCCCTTCAGATCCTGATCGACTGTATCCGCCGCGATCCAGCCGGACATCATGACCATTGGCATGCCTGGTCCCGGATGCGCCGAACCGCCGGCAAGGTACAGACCCTTCATTTCCGAAACGCGATTCGCAGGCTTGAATGCTCCCATAAATCGGCCATGGCTTGCCAGTCCGTAAATCGCTCCGTTCAGCACGTGATAACGACGATGGATATCAGCCGGAGTCAGAGCGTGTTCGATTTCAATCCGATCTTCAATGTCTTCCATGCCGGCTGTCGTCTTCAATTTGTTTATGATGACACTGCGATAGGCAGGAAACATTCTGTTCCAGTCGTGATGCTTTCGCAGATACGGTGTATGAACGAGAACATACAGTGCTTCGCCATTTCCGGGAGCAACCCTGTCGCCTGAAAGCGACGGCGCACAAACGTAGCACGTGGGATCGGCTGCCGGTTCACCTTTACTGTAGATCTCGCTGAACTCAACGTGCGGATCCCGACTGAAGACGAAGTTGTGATGCAGAATGTGGTCGTATTTTTTTCGAAGACCCAGATACAGAACGACTCCGGAACACGCGGCCTCGAACTTTCTTTTCGACAGGAACCTGTCGGCCACCTGTTTCGGCAACAGCTCTTCGCACGTTCGCACACAGTCAGAGTTCGAGACAACCGTTTCCGCTTTTAGCGACTCGCCGCTGTCCAGAGTCACACCGGTCACTCGTCCGGACTTCGAATCGATCGACTTCACCTGATGTCCGGTTACATATTTTACGCCCAGTTCGCGGCCCAGTCGGACGAGTGCTTCCGGGACTGCTCTGGTTCCGCCCATCGGATACCAGATTCCTTCGTTCGTCTGCATATGGGCGATCCCGCAGAGCACGGCTGGTGACGCCTCCGGAGATGAGCCCACATACTGCGTGAAATGATCAATCATCTGAGCGATGCGAGCATCCGGAATATGTGACCGTACCAGCCCGGCCACAGTCCGGCCGAATCGAAGGCTCATGACATCCCGCAGGACATTCAGAGAGAACGATTCCTTTACATTCATCGTGTCGGCGATTCCGCCGACGCTCTTCCAGAAGAAAAATTTGTCGGACACTTCATCCAGCTTTTTTGAGATTGCCATGAATTTCTCATAGCCTCGACCGGTTGTTTCAGCGCCGGTGAAATCCCGCAGACGGTTCTTCATCTCGGGCAATGATTCGACAAGATCGAACTGTTTTCCATCGTCGAAGAAGCACCGCCACTGCGGATCGAGTCGAACCATATTCAGATAGTCTTCCAGCTTTCGACCTGCTTCCATAAAAACGCGTCGAAGGACAGAAGGAAGAGTCAGAATCGTTGGTCCCATATCAAAGCGGTAGCCCTGATCTTCCAGCAGAGCTGCTTTACCGCCCAGCCATTCGTTCTTTTCAACAACAGTCACCGAGTAGCCTCGTGCGGCCAGTGTGCAGGCTGAGGCCAGCCCGGCCAAACCACTGCCGATGACGATCACGTCTGATTGAGTCTGCATGTTCCGTTCCTTTGCCCGACTGGAGAATTCCGCCTTCCCGCCGACGGAGCGCCGGGCCTGCGGGTTTCGGCGAAATCATGTTCGCTGACTTCGCCTGAGTTGAATTTGTTTTATCGTCGCTCTGATCATTTTTGGCACAGCCCTCAGTGACTGCAGCGGACTGGCTGCATGTTCCAGACGAATGAGCTGTTCCAGCACGTCTTCGTCCGCCGAAGTCGGCTGATGCAAATGTGGCCTGAACCAGCTTCGAGTTTCCACGATCGCCTTCAGCTGTGTCATTTCCAGCAAACCTGCTTCGCCGCGGGTCATTCCGTGGCCGCTCATTCTGCGACCGCCAAACGGTACTCGGGGATCAGCAGTAGGCGCAATCATGTCGTTGATCACGACACATCCTGCATCAATCCGCAGAGCAAACTGCTGGCAGCGAGCTGTGGAACCAAACACCGTGGCACTCAGTGCATACGGGCATTTCGAGTTTTCCTGAAGCGCCTGGCTGTCAGATTCAACGCGGATGAACGACAACACCGGAGCAAAAATGTCCGATTGAGTGACCGCCATGTCAGAGTTAACGTGGTCAAGCACCGCAACCCCGGAAAGCTCGGATGGGATATCGTCGGTTACTGAGCCGCAGACAAGCTTCGCACCATCGGCAATTGCTTCGCGAATTTTCAGCGTTACGGCACTGCTCTTTGGCCTGGCCGATCCATGCGGTTCATCGTTCCGCGCTCGAATCCTCGATTCAAGTTTCACTTTCAGGAGGCGAAGAATCTCGTCCGCCTGATGGTTGCTGGCAAAGACTCTCCTCGGCGCCATACAGGTCTGGCTGTTGTTGAACATCAGTCCAAACACCAGGCAGTCGCTGACCAGATGCAGATCGGCATCCTCCAAAACAAACACCGCATCGCAGCCTGAGAGCTCCATAACCGATGGCGTCGTCGATTCGGCCAGTTCACGGCTGACTGCTTTGCCGGTGTCAGCTGAGCCGGTGACAAAGACTTTATCGACGCCGCTGAGAATCGCCAGAGTTGCTGCTGCCGGGGACTCCGGCAATAGCTGAATCAGCCCCTCGGGCACGCCCGCCGACCTCGCCATGGCAATCAATGTTTCAACGCACTTCGAACATCCGGCCGCCGGCTTGATCAGAACAGCGTTTCCGGCCGCGATCGCCTGCAGCATCTGAATGGCGGGCAGCATTAACGGATAGTTCGACGGGCCGATGATCAGCACAACACCCAGCGGTTCAGGGCACAATACGACTGAGTTGCCCCAAAGCCACATCGGACGACCACGTGAGGCGAGCCGCTTTTCCTGCAGAATACGGGGCGCTTCAGTTTCCAGAAATCGGCACGCATCCAGTAAGGGCAGAACTTCGGCCGCCAAAGTTTCGGCAAGGTTCTCGCGATCGACTGTCAAAGCCAGGGCTCGCGGATCACCGGCAATTGCCAAACGTAATTTCTTCAGAATCCTGATGCGATCCTGCATGGGTACATCAGCCCATGCAGGCTGAGCAAGTCGAGCGCGTTCCTGCTGCGATCGGACCTGTACCGCAAGTTCATCACCCACAATGAGTCGGCAGGATGCCTCACTGACAGTTTCGGCAGAATGCAGTCGCAGCCGATTCGCTGCAGCTCCCGTCATTGTCTCCGCTGCGGCTGGCTTCATCACGCAGCCCTCCGCTGAGCGGCCGGGGCCAGCGGGATTGTGGCTGGCGAAGAAGAAGCTTCCGGAAATTCAAGCTGCAGCTCGCTGCACATCAATCGCGCGGAGATGCGAGCAGACTCGTAGATCACGGGCAAACCGCTGCCGGGGTGAGTTCCGCCGCCGACAAGATACACCTGCCGGAGATCATTAAAGTGATTGCCGGGGCGGGCATGCAGCATCTGTCCCAGGTTATGGGCCAGATTAAACGTGGCGCCTCGAAAAACCTGGTACGTGTGCTGCCAGTCATCCGGCGTCACGATTTTTTCGAAGCGGATACGCTTTTCAACATCCTGCAAGCCGAGCTTCCCCATCTGCTGCAGGACCGTTCTGCGAAACATGGACGTCTGCGATTTCCAGTCGACATGCGGACTTTGGTTCGTCACAGGCGCCAGCACATAGAGAGTGCTCATTCCGTCAGGAGCCAGCGAACTGTCTGTTATGCCGGCGTTCTGAACATAGATCGACGGATCTTCAGACAGGATTTTCAACCGGTCGATCTCGTCAAGATTACGCTCATAGTCTCTGGCGATGTAAATCGTATGGTGTGGAAGATGATCGTAACGCCCTTCAATGCCGAGATAGAGCATGAACGTTGAGCACGAGTATTTGCTGCGATCCAGCTTTCTGTTGTTCCATTTCTTTCTCAGATGATCGGGCACCAGGGTCTTCATTGCCTGAGCGAAATCTGCGTTGATGACCAGCGAGTCAAAGGTCTGGTCGCCACTGCGGGTTCTCAGGCCGACAGCTTTGCGACCTTCAAAATGCAGTTGTTCAACGGGTTCGCTCAGCCGAATATCGACCCCCATGTCGCGAGCGATTTCCGCCATTTTCTCACTGACCGTCGCACATCCACCGATCGGATGAAAGACACCGTATTCGTATTCCAGAAATGCCAGAATCGTAAACAGACTTGGGCACTGGAAGGGTGACATACCCAGATACTTGGACTGGAACGAAAAGGCTGTCACAAGCCGGGGGTCCGAGAAATGTCTGCTCAAATCATCTGCCACAGATCGCCACGGTCGAACCCACGGCGCCGCCTTAAGGACCGCAGGACGCAGCAGATCGAGCATACTGTTGAACGGAGACTCCAGAATCGGTCGGAATCGTTCCAGCTTGGTTCGGTTTTCGTTCATAAAGCGAACGAACGAGTCGGCATCACGTGGTGCAATGCGGGCAATCTCCGCACGCATCCGATCCAGATCCGGGGTTGCATCAATTCGACCGCCTGCACCGAACTCAAGTCGGTACTGAGGATCCAGCCGGGTCATCGGAACATCGCGCCAAAGATTGCGGCCGACCGACTGGAAGATTTCCTCGAGTACCCGAGGATAAAGAAAGAACGTTGGACCGGTATCAAATCGAAATCCATTCGATTCAATCGCCGCACAACGTCCGCCAACGCGATCCGCGCGTTCGAACAGAGTGACGTCCGCACCGGCCTGCGCCATCAGCATGGCATTGCTCAGGCCCCCCGGGCCCGCTCCGACGATGCAAACTTTCTTCCTTTTTTTCGCTGGCATCCTTGCCATTGCGTATCCTGTTACTTCAGGGACTTATTTAACCAACGAAGCATTATTCAGCGATTTCCCGATTCACACAATGCGAGTCCTGTGTTTTGGGAAATCGCCGTGTTTTGGGAAATCGCCGTGTTGTGGGAAATCGCCGTCTGATGCCTCACGTTACAGGCATGATGCCCGATTCATCTCTGATGCCTGAAAATATCTGCATCACCTCGCCACGCGTCAGCTTGCTGCCCGCTCCACCGTGAAGCAGCTTATTGAACGAAGCGTCTGCTAAAAAATAGAGAAACCGACAAAAAGATCTGATGTCAGCCGGGAAATCTGTCTTTTCCAGCAAACGGATGTACATGAGAGCATCGGAACGGGCCGACCGGACCAGTTCACAAATGCTTTCACGAGAGGCTTCGACAGGGATAAAAATTCGTCCACTAGTCGCGTCGACCGCAGAGTCCTTAAGTATATTGATCAGCTGAAGGAATTCACCAAAGCCAGTCGAACGCTGGCGAAGTTCCTTATGATCAGCAAGGCCTGGGGGATGATGGAAGACGAAGGTGTCCGTCAGCAGTTCACCAACGATTCCGGCAACGGCGTAGCAGTAAAGACGAAGGTCGCCAATCGTTTGAATGTGAATCTGATTCGGAGAATTTGCTGAGGCATCGATAAAGCGAATCATCCCCTGAATTGTTGATGTCAGCGCATTTCCTGTGGCCAGTGAGATTGCATGAGGCAGTTCAGCAAAAATTGCCCTGAGTCGCGGATATTCCAGCAAAAGCCTTTCGGTCGCACTGTGAGCGGGCCATAAGCCTCCGAAACTCAAAGTGTCTGAGCCTGCAGATTCGGAATGAAGTGAAGAGTCAGGAACAGACACAGAAAGGCTGTTCTTCAGAGCTGTCAGCAGGTCTTTTTTTAACGTTACATCGCATTCCGGGGCGTCTTCAATACTGTCGGCAACTCGAAAAAGAAGATAACTCAGACCAATTTGCCGACGACGTTCCTCAGCCAGCAGCGGAATCGCCAGGGCGAACGTTCGACTGGTTCCCTGAAGCATCTCATCGATAAATTCGTCGTCACTTTGATGATGACGAACTGCGGTCTTAGAGTAGTCCACGGTATCCTGCCCCACAACATCCGTTCAGGAAAATGTCTTGTCGTCGGATCTTACGCATCGGTTGCGAATTCACAAGTTCAGGTTTTGTTAAGAGTTCTTAGGCGAGCGGCGAAAGTTTTACCGGGAGGGCGAGGCTCCTGCCGAGCCTTTCTCGGCCCCCGTCTTCGGCTCCCGTCTTCGGCTCAGCAGGAGCCTCGCCCTCCCGTCTGCTGCGGTGCCTGGTATTTTTTTTAATGCCGGTCGCCTTAAGGAAAGGCGGCGTTTCGGACCAGTGTTTCGATCGCCTTCGGAGTGCGTCTGCGGATAATTCTTCCCAGCAGCGGAGAGAGTATAAACCACGTGCGTGGTTTCGAAAAATAGAAATCTGCGTACGCCGGAAATGTGAGGGGCGACACCAAATTGGATTTTATTCCTGAACAGGATTGATACATTCTGATTCGCTCAACGTCATTGAAGATTGCAGCAAAATTCCATTACGTCAGAGTGTCCTGAAGGGAGAACCACAGATGGCAGCCAGCGGCCGTGAAACCAATATCGAAGTTACACTGAATGACGCGGCTCCGCTCGGTGTAACCTGGCTGAAGGGAACCGAAGGACTTTCAAAACTCTTCCGGTTTCAGGTTGAATTCCTCTCGTCGGAATCGCTGACGGTCGCAGGACTGATGAACAAGTCAGCGAAGATTCGTATCTGGCAGCAGGCGTCGAGTTCTGACGTTGAGCGTGAGCGATATGTACATGGCATTGTCAGTCGGTTTACATACCTTGGCCAGGTTGCTGCTCCGGGAAATGCATCGGGAAATATGAAAAAATACCGGGCCGAGATTGTGCCGTGGCTATGGCTGCTGACTCAAAAAACGAACTGTCGAATCTTTCAGGGAAAGTCGATCCCGGAAATTGTTGGTGAGATTCTTGGAGAATACGCCGGCACGGTGAATCAGCAGGCCGTTTCAGGCTCATATCCGGTTTTCGAATTTCGCGTTCAGTACCGGGAGTCGGATTTCGCATTCATTTCCAGACTGCTGGAGGAGAGCGGGATCTTTTACTATTTCCGGCACACGGAAGACAGCTATGAAATGGTTCTGGCAGACAGTGTCACGGGATATTTTGCCTGTGAAGAAACGGCCGTGCGATTTGGTAACGCGAGTACTGGTTCCACGGGCGATCATATTCAGAGCTGGGAACATGATTATGCATTTCGTTCCGGGTCGTTCACTTACCGGGATTTCGACTTTGAGAATCCCACCACAGATCTGACGGCCACGAGTAACAGCTTGCTGAGCATTCAGGGCGCTGACGCCACAACGCTCTACGATTATCCGGGCGGCTATAAGACGACCGCAGACGGAAATGCTTATGCAGGCCTGCGAATGCAGGAACAGGAGGCTTCATTCGAAGTTATTCGTGCGGATGGCATTTCTCCGTGTTTTGTCGCTGGTGCCAGATTTGTTCCCGCGAATCATCCGGAACTGTCCGAGCGGGTGGAGTTCGTGATTACGTCGGTTGAGCATGAGACATCGGCAGCATCCGAAGGGGTGCGTTCAGACAGCATGATGCTTTATCAGAATCATTTCGAGTGTATACCGGCGACTGTTCCACGGATTTTTCGGCCGCCTCGACAGACTCCTCGACCGTTTGTGCGGGGCGTACAGACGGCGATCGTTACCGGCCCGGATGGAGAGACGATCCACACAGATGAATATGGCCGGGTGAAGGTGCAGTTTCACTGGGATCGTGTCGGGACGAATACGGACGAGAGTTCCTGCTGGATTCGGGTGTCTCAGGCGTGGGCCGGAAGTTCATACGGCAGCGTTTTGCTGCCCCATGTCGGCCACGAAGTGATTGTCAGTTTTCTGGAAGGTGACCCGGATCGCCCACTGATTACGGGACGCGTGTACAATGCTGACAATATGCCGCCGGAGACACTTCCGGACAAGAAGAATCGCGCCATTGTTGCACAGGACGACGTGGGCAATATTATTGCGCTTGATGCCGATGAGATGCGGGTGGATATACAAAATGCACAGGACAAGTTTGAGCTGACGGTGGGCGAGAGCATTTCAGCGACTGCAGGGATGGACCTGGGCATTACACTCGGCTGTGGACTCGGGTTTAATCTGGGTGCGTCTCTGGGAATTGGACTGGCGGCGTCCGTTGATCTGAGTGTGGGGATGTCGTCATCTGTATTTGCGGGAGGTTCATATGATGCAAGTTTCGGAGGCAGTTTCAGCTATGCCAAAGGGAATTTTGTGAATGCCGGCGATTCCGTCGGGCAGATTGCCTTTCAAAACGCTGCCGAGTTTGTCTCGCATGAATCCACAATGATTGCAGGTGGCAGCGGCACCAATAACGGTGTGGTGATGGTGAGCAGCGATCGCGTCGTGGCATCATTCGGGCCGACTGATGTTGCATTTAAGGGTAACCCGGCTAAGGCACTGGCCCTGGGTGTCTTTGGTGCTTCAATCGCGGGCACGCTCGGAATTGCCGCAGCCGCCACGACCGCCTTCCTCGGAGCAAAGGCCTCGGAAAAGGGCGAATTCGACGGTTATGCTGGCGGAGCGGTTGCGTCCGGCATTGGGGCGATTGCAGGTTCTGCGACAGCCGGCGCACTGTTAAAGGCTTATGCGAAAACCTGGTCCGTGGTGAAACAGTCGGTGCATGCTGCGCCTAAGAGTCAGATGATCCTTAACGACAGCCTCGGAGGATTATACAGTGACACTGAGGTGCTGTTGCTTTCCACAGGCGATGTTAACCTGACTGCTGGCGGAGCCGTGAATGTGCTGGCAGCGAAAGCTGACATGTCGGGCGATCTGAACGTTCAGGGAAAATTTACGTCTCCCAACATAGAAGATCTTGGTGACCCCTCAGCGGCACCTGCTGCTCAGGGTGAAGCAAACGGTGCGGTAGCAGAATTCGTTGCTGATGCAGCCTTAGCTGCGGCTACCCATATTGCAGAACAGGTTGCCGATGTTGCTTTAGCCGCATCTGAATGAATTAAAGTCACACTCGTCACCTGCTCCTGTGTGCTCCACCTGATGACAGTATACCACTTAATGGCATTCGGCAATGCAACTGGTTTTGATCATTGAAGACCATCTGACGCAACCTGTCGGTGCGTCTGCCATTTCAGGAAGACGCCATCTGGTCAGGAATGGCCAGGTGCTGACTGTCGGTCGGGATCCGTTTCATGCCGACATTCTGATTGAGTCGGATGCTGCATTGTCGTCTGCACATTTTCAGGTCGACTGCAGTCCGGAAGGATGCAAACTCCGGGACCTGGGAAGTCGACATGGTACGGTGATTAATGGACAGAGAATCGTCGAAGCGGAATTGCGTGACGGTGATCATATTGTCGCCGGGGAAACTCGATTTGTGGTTCAGCTTCTTTTGATGCCCGTTCGTTCTGTCAGCTCAGTGGGAACGGCGACGGTCCGGCCGGCTTCGCGAGCTGCAGAGGGTCCGGTCGTCGATTCTGTAAATGGACCGCCGAATGCTGCGGTTACGGCTGCCTCACCCCGGAAGCCGCTGCGCATTCAGTTGCAGATCATTCAACGAACTGCCGAATCGGAAAGCGCGGAGGCAAGCCGTCTTTTTACGACAATTCTTCCGGGAGAGACTGTGATTGCGGGCCGCGTGCCCGAGCGATCAGATCTTTGTTTTCCTGCTGATAACGAAATGTCGGGCGCACATCTTGAGTTCTCATGCAGCCGTCGTGACTGTCGACTTCGTGATCTCAACAGTACCAATGGTACATTTCTGAATGGGCAGATGATGCACAATCTTCTGCTTCAGAATGGGGATGAAATTCGGGCGGGGCACACGTGGTTCGTTGTCAGTCTCGTTGCTGAACAGCCTTCACGTCGACCTCCTGCTCAGCAGACATCAATTGATATCGCTCTCAATCAGGAACTCCGTAAGCAGGCAAGACAGGGGGCTGGTGGATTCCAGATTGTCAATTCCACACCGTTTAAACTGGCTCCCCTGACAGGTCAAATTGATTTTCCCGGACATTCGCTGACCTTAATTGTGCGCGGTGCGTTCCGGCTGAAGCCCGGCCAAATCGCAGTTCCTGCGGAATCGCAGATTTTTCCTGAAGGTAGTCTTCCGTACGAAGGGGATGATGACCCTGTTCGGCCACCTCGTTATGAAAGTGATTTCGCTTTCCGAAAACCTCGCGCTGATATTCTGCTGGTCGGACACTGCCATGCTCCGGGTGGGCAGCCGGTGCGACGCCTGCAGGTTGGTCTGCAGGTTGGCGAATACTCCCGCCGGCTGGAGGTGTTTGGGAAACGGTTCTGGTTTCAGGAACGTGGTGCGTGGAAGACGACCGATGAAGAACCTTTTACGTCATTGAATCTGAGCTATGCAAACAGTTTCGGCGGACCGGGTTTTGAAGCGAATCCTGTGGGGGTGGGTTATACCATCCCGAAGCAGCGACGCTCAAACGCACCGCTGCCACTTCCTCTCATCGAAGCACCAGAGGCCCTGCTTAAATCGCCTGACGACGTCACTGAACCGGCCGGGTATGGTCCGCTGGGCAAATGGTATGGTCGACGACGCCAGCAGCTGGGGACTTATGACAAAGCCTGGGAGCGTCAGCGATTTCCGTGGTTCCCCGAGAATTTCGTCTGGGACCATTTTAATGTGGCTCCCCGGGATCTGCAGGTTGATGGCTATTTGCGCGGGGACGAGTTGGTGACTCTCACCAATCTGCATCCGAAGCATGCCGAATACTGCAGTCAGCTGCCCGGGATTCGGCTGCGTTGTTTCGTGAATCCCCTTGGAAGGGAATTCCGCGAAGTTCCCACAAATCTGGATACCTTATGGATCGACGCCGACGCCGAACAGGCTGTGCTGGTTTGGCGAGGCCATACCTCCGTTATGTCTGATGAATGTGAGGATATTCGCCATGTGTTTGTCATTTCCCAGCCACTGGACGAAGTGCCATTGTCGGTAAATGAGTGTCACGCTCTGCTGTTGGACGAACTGGTTCGACGAAATGCCCGATTCAATCCACCGCCGGAAAAGCCACGGGAGGCGGTGGCTGTGGCAGAGCAACCGGCCGGGGCTGTTCCGATTTCCGCCGTGAAGAGTTCGAAAGAGCAGGCGGCGGACGAACAAATGAAGAAGTTTGCCGATGAGATGACACAGGTGCAGGCAAGAATCCGGGAATCACAGATTTCCGCGGGTGTTGATCCGGGGATTTTTGACAGTCAGGTCAGGGCTGAAGAGGCGCGACTGCTGCGTGAGCTTGGTGTGGGCAGCGATTTGCCTCCCACGATTCTGGCAGCAAGAGTCAATGCTGAGTACACGCGTATGAAGCAGCAAATTCAGGCGGCTCAGATTGCTGCAGGCCAGCCACCGGTTAGTCTCCCCGACGTATTGATTGACGTACCGCCGGAGCCAGCATCTGAGGCTGACGATGCACATTCGGAGAAAACATGGACAAGAGCTCGTGTTATAGCCCACCATGCCTCTGGTGGAAGTTTTTCCGGGGCGGATTTGTCCGGGCTGAACCTTGCTGACCTGGATCTCCGCGGCGCCGATCTGAAGAAGGCTATAGTGAAAGAAGCCAGGTTCTGTCGCAGTCTGCTGACCGATGCAAAAATGAATTTTGTGAATGCATCAGGAGCTGATTTCAGTGGAGCTCGACTGCAGGGGGCTGTGCTCGATAATGCTGATTTCACCGGCGCCGTTCTTCATCAGGCGGTGCTGGATGATGTACATGCCCACGGTGTGATACTTGCCCAGTCCTGGCTGACGGGCGTTTCACTGCAGCGAGCTGACCTGACGGGTGCCTTCGCCTCAAAGGCTGATCTGACAGACTCCTGCCTGCAGTTTGCCATACTCAGCCGGGCCAGCCTGATGGATGCCCGGATGGCCAGAGCCGATTTCCGAAACTGCATTCTGACAGATGCAAATCTTCAGGCTGCGACCGGGCACAAAGCCTGTTTCGATGCGGCTGATCTGACACGAATGCGAGCGGCCGGAAGCGACTTTTCGAACGCTCGTTTTCATCAGATACGAGGTGCTGAGTCCATTTGGGAAAAGGCCCTGTTGAATGCTGCTGACTTTTCGCATGCTGACCTGCCTGGAACGAATTTCATTAAAGCCAGTCTTGAAGGTGCAAAACTGTTTGCTGCCAGCATGAGGGGCGCACGCCTGACAAAGGCGAGCCTGAAGGGCGCCATGATGACCGACATGAATCTGTTCGAAGCCGGATTGCTGCAGGCCGATTTAACCGATGCGGACATCAGCCGTTCAAATCTGTACGGGGCAGAAGTTCTTGGAGCAGTCTGGAATGAAACGCGACGCGACGGCGTTAACTGGAATATGACCAAACTGGCGGATGAGATGGCGAAAAAGGGGCGAGCTTAATGGCTGACGAAGCACCAATATCCTCCGCAGATGCCCGTGAGTTCAGGAACCTCGGTCAGTGGTTTACAGCTGATGAACTGATTCGCCGGGTTCAGGCAGGCGAGCCGATGAACGGGATAACAGTCTTCAGGATGAACCTTAACGGCGCCGAACTGCGAGGCGTTTCCTTCAAAGGCTCCACTCTGATCGAATCTAATCTTGACGGAGCCGATCTGACAGGTGGCTGCTTCGATGATGCAACCCTCGTGCAGGTCAGCATGAAGGGGGCTAAACTGTATGGAAGCAGTTGGGAAAATGCTGTGGTCAGTAATGCGGACCTGTCCAATGCGGATCTGAGACACTCGATTTTACAACGCACGATCTTTCGAGCTGAACCTGTCTTCCTTAAGGATCCCTTCCAGCTGGATCTGAGTAATGACGTTCCGGAACCAGATCCTGCCGATTTTATTCCCGGAGTATGTAGTTTCGCTGGCGCTGATCTTACAGAAGCGAAGCTGGCGGGAACCCGTTTTGATGCTGTCGATTTATCCGGCGCCATTTTCAAATCTGTTGTTGTCAACGGCCCCGTCTTTCAGTCATGTTCAATGGTGCGTGCCTGCATGACTGATGCGTGGCTGGAAGGAATCCGATTTGAAAATTCTAATCTGTCCGACGTGTCGTTTGACAGATCTGCTCTGCCTGTCAGTCGTTTCAAAAACTGCTGTCTGAAAGGATCCGGTTTCAAAAATGCACGAATTGAAATGGCTCAGTTTCAGCAGGTCGATCTCACTGAGGCTAACGATTTTCCGAAGCAGCTGACCGGCTGCAAATTCCAGGAATGCCGGCTGGAGTACATGGACCTGAATGAGGGTGACCTGGACAAGGCCGCCTTTTCAGAATGTCAGATGGATGGTGTGCAGATTGGAGGCTGCAGTCTGACAGGAACGAAGTTCGTGAGTTCCAGCCTGCGAACAGTGGACTTCCGTACGGCTGCGTTTTCCGGCACAGGGCTTCGGAAATGTAATCTGACGGGATGCCGATTCGGTGGTCATAAGCTGAGTGGAATGGATTTCGCCAGCGGAGAGCTGGACGGCGCCAATTTCGAAAACTGCGATCTGGTTCAATCGGATTTTTCGGGAGCCCGTCTTAAGGGCGCCATTTTTTCCGGAGCCTCAATGCGGCAATGCCTTTTTAACTCCGCAGACCTCAGTGGTGCCTGCCTTGCAAAGGTCAGGGGGACTTACTGTAATTTTTCAGAAGCCATCGTAGCAGGAATGGATCTGAGCAACTCAGAGTTTTCACAGAGCCAATTCGTAAAGGTCGAGTTTACTCAGGTAAATTTTCAGGCTGCCCGCCTTCAGTTATGTGTTCTGATGAAGTGTTCTCTGGATGGAGCAGATCTGCGTGGTTGCGAACTGAATGATTCCAGTCTGATCATGGCTCGTTTGCGTTCCGTAAGACTGGATGGGGTTCCGTGCAGGCAGGTTTTGTTCCGTGAAGCTGATTTGAGCGGCGCGTCGCTGCAAAAGGCAGACTGCTTCAGTGCTCATTTTCAGCAGTGCAATCTCAGGGCAGCGGATCTGCGAGAAGCGGATCTGCGACAATGTCAGTTTGACGGGGCGGATCTGTCTGACGCTCGTTTTGACGGAGCCAGAATGCAAAGGACCAGTCTGCAGCGAACTGTTTGCACCCGGACCGTGTTTGCTCAGTGCGTGCTGCACTATGCCGACTTTTCGCATGCCTGTCTGAATGAAGCTGACTTAAGTGACTCGGACCTCAGTGATGCAAATATCCACCGCATACAGGATCAGGGGACGAAGTGGGGGGCGGCAAAACGGAACAGAATTCGTGAAACTAACGCTGACCGGAAAATGGCTGAAGACTGGCGGCCTCCGGAGCCGCCGGCAACATCCTGAATGGCGGTCGCCCTGCCGGCGCTGGCGGAAAACTTTCCGAAACGGAATTATTTCTCCTTTGTTTACATGAACAGGAACGACAACATGTCGGTGATACACAGTTCGATTCGACTACCCGGATCCGGTGTTCCGGGGCCCGCTGAAGTGCTGGAAGTGGATGAGGCATGTGAGTACGTTCGCGTATGCCGACAGGGCAGCTGGGACGGTGCTGAGACGTGGGCTCGTCTGGCCATCCCCGGCGAATACAGTCCGGAAGTGGGTGATGAGGTGCTGGTATTCGGGGAGCAGCCGGATGACTTGTATGTGATTGGTTGTCTGAAAGTGCGGAGAAAAACATCCCGGACGGATCAGACCGCATTGCAGAAGGCTCGGCAAGTCAGACTGGAAACGGCCTCCGGTATCTGCGCCGAATGCGGGACAAATGCCGATGGTCACGAGACGCTGAGAGTATTGTCTCCCGGCAATGAGCTGTTGTTTGAAGCGGATCCGTCAGCCGGAATAACTCGCCTCGCAGTACCTCAGGGATCACTGGAAATTCTGGCTGGTCAGGGTGATCTGACTCTGCGGTCCGGCCATACGGTCCGCATTGAAGGCCGGTTTATTGAAATGAATGCGGTGCACCGACTGACAATGACTGTCGCACAGGGGCTTGCTGCCGTTCGATCTGTGCTCAGGCTGCTTCCGCACAGCTTCCATGCGAGTATTCAGGATATTGAAGTATTTTCGCGTAAGGGAAAAATCAAAATCGACAGTGCGGACGTTGCTGCAGAACAATTATCCGTTGCTGCAGATCAGTGCCAGCTGAGCTCTCGCAAAATCGAAATTGATGCGGAAACGATTATTCAACGTGCTGGCAACGTCTATCAGTCTGTCAGGGAACTGCTCCAGCTGCAAACCGGACGTCTGAGAACGTATGTGTCAGGGCTCAGCCATTTTCGTTCAAAAACGGCTTATATCAGCGCTGAAGAAACAGTTCATATTGATGGCAGCCATGTGGAACTTGGCTGACGTTCACGGACAATGATTCACTGTTTGTCATCATGAGTGTAACCGCATGCGTGTAACCACAGATAAAATGCCAGCTCACGTCATGTGCCTGATTCAACGGGCCGTCGAATAGGATCTTCCCATGTTTCCAGCTTCAACGAATGCTTCCGGGATGTGTGCTGCGACTGTACCCGATGTCTGCAACACGCCGTCACCTGCCGGGCCGGTCCCGATTCCCTATCCCAACATGGGGCAGTGCACCATGGCCACAAAGACGGCCACGAAAGTGACGTTTTGCCAGCGTCCGGTAATTCACAAAATGTCGGAAATCTCAATGAGTTCGGGGGATGAGGCAGGCGTCTCAGGTGGAGTAAAGTCTGGCACCTTTATTCAGAAAGTGACATTCATGAAGGGCGCCACTAAGGTGAAAATTGAAGGTCAGCAGTGTGTTTATCAGACCTGCACCACGATGCAGAACGGAACAAGTTCCAATACGTCCGGTCTTCAGACCTCTCCCAGTCAGTCGAAGGTAATGGTTAACGGGTAAGCTGCCACGTCCGATAAAGCATTGCCTGCACACCGGACAATGCCGGCTGGCCTGCACGGATTTCGCCGGGGGTTAACGATACGAATTGAATACACTCACTTATGATTCGGTTCTGAACAGGAACTGGCTTGTCGGCTGCAGATCTTCAGATTTGCGACATCAGCCATTGTCAGTGACAATACTGAATACCCCACTGGTTTTGTTTCGCGACTCGTCCGGCGTCTGTGGACTCCTTGACCGATGTCCCCACCGTAACGCTCCATTGTCAGCAGGAAAGGTGATTCAGAACGGTCTGCAATGTCCCTACCATGGCTGGACGTTTAACGGTCACGGGGCGTGTGTTGTACGTCCGGGAGTGACAGTCGCATTCGATAATCCGGAACAGCACAACTCAGTCCAGGCGTTTCAGGTTGTGGAGCAACATGGACTTGTTTGGGTCTGTTTAAGCTCATTGCCGGCCACGTCGAGCCCGCGTTTACAGAAATGGGATGACGATCCTGCATTTGGGTCTTTTCTCTGGAAGAGTCAGGTTAATGCGGAGCTGGCTGATGCGCTCGAAAACCTGCTCGATGGAACTCACACGCCGTTTGTGCATTCCGGGCTGGTTCGCAGTCAGGGAAAAGCTCAGCGATTCTCGGCCACAGTTCGTGTTTCAGAATTCTGTGCAGAGGCCGAATATCTGGGGGAGGGAAAACAAAACGGCTGGGTGTCCCGCCTGTTTGAACGCGAACGTCAGCAGAGCTTTGGGCGTTTCCTGCCGCCGTGTACGGCGGAGCTGGAATATCGGTCATCGGCCGGAACCGAATTTGTACTGAACAGTCATTTTACTCCGGCCGGTCCGTCAAAGCTCAATGTGTTTTCCCGCATTTACATCAGACGAACTCGGGTCCCGATCTGGGTCAAACGCGGATTGCTGACCCCATTTTTTCGACGCATTTTGAAACAGGATCAGAACATACTGCATAGCCAGCAGCAGAACATTGCGAAGTTTGGAGGTGCGGATTTTGTTTCCTGGGACGGCGATCTTCTGCGAGGTCCGATCGAACACTGGCTGCGAACCGGTCGATTTCCTGCCGTGCCGTCCGAAACCACGATCCACTTTGAACTGTAGGTACTTTTGCCCCAGCATCCGGATCCTAAACGAAGGGTCCTGCGAACAATAGACCATACGGACGATTCGGCGTAGGATCCGCGTTCGAGAGTATTTCAGAAGCTGTGGACTGGGAGCGGATATCGTGCGGAATCTGATGGCGTTAGCAGCGATTGTCGGGACCTTTTGTTTGTCTTCAGTTTGTGCTCAGCAGGACGTGCCTGCGGAAGCCGGTGATTCGCAGGCGATCCATGATTCCATTCGCGGGCTGCGTGACCGGCTGTTGCAGGCGGTTAATGATCGCAATGTTGAAGGGCTGCTGGAGTCGCTGCATCCGGATGTTGTGCTGACTGCCCAGGACGGAAGTCTTCTGAAGACCATGCGAGGTCATGAGGGTGTGCGTGAATATATGGAACGGCTGCTGACCGGCCCGAATCCCGGCGTCAAATCGCTGAAGGTGAATGCCACGGTCGATGAGCTCACCATTCTGCACGGAGACGACACGGGAGTTGCCTTCGGGAGTTCAGCCGACAACTATGAACTTGCCAGTGGCAGTACATTTACTCTGGATACTCGCTGGACGGCAACCGTCGTCCGCACTGAAGGGCAGTGGAAGCTGGCCGCTCTTCAGGTGTCGAGCAATCCATTTGAGAACCCCTTCGTGAGTGCTCTCCGGAGTGCGCTGACATGGACGGCTCTCGTTGCCGGAATTGTCGGACTGGCAGCCGGTCTGCTGATTTCCATTATCCTGCGGCGAGTCGTCGGAATGCCGCGTCCATGACTATGGAAGGTCACGAGCTAATTTGGCTCTGGTCTTTGCGATCGCGTCGATCGTTTCGATTTCTTCATCATTCAGTCCGTCATAGACGCGAGCCCAATCCTCAAGTGTCTGAGCAGGTCGCGAATCCTGTGTCGCTGGCAGTACAACGTCCCGTTCCAGTACTTGCAGGATGAGCCGCTCATTCCCGCGCAGACGGTGCCCCAGGAGCAGTTCCGCAGCGGATCGCTCATTCGCCTGTAACTCGCCGACCTGACGTGTAATTGTTTCCATGACGGAATAGTTTATCACAACCAGGAGCGTCCGGCGATAGGATTTTCCTCATTTCCATACACTACCACGCTCCTGCAGGCAGAGGTACGTGTCCGATGACGCTCCCGCACACCAGGTTAGTAAATGTGTGGTTCCCAGAGCATCCGCGTGCAGAATGTGCTCGCGGATCCCTGCCGCTGGCTGACAACGGCTCCGTAGTGCTGACGTTCACTTGCGTAAACGGCCTGCACGACGTTCGATCTGGCGGAGCTCCCTTCGAACGTCCGCGTTCCGCAGTCAAGTCCTGGCGCAGAGGCCCTGCAAGCCCACGAGGTGAACTCGTGGGGGCTGCGAACGCGATTGCTCGCCCACGAGCTTGCCTCGTGGGTTTACCTCGCCTCTGCGCCAGGCGGAACTCCCTTCGAACGTCCGCGTTCCGCAGGAAAATCCTGGCGCAAAGGCCCTGCAAGCCCACGAGGTGAACTCGTGGGGGCTGCGAACGCGATTGCTCGCCCATGAGCTTGCCTCGTGGGTTTACCTCGCCTCAGCGCCAGGCGGAACTCCCTTCGAACGTCCGCGTTCCGCAGTCAAGTCCTGACGCAAAGGCCCTGCAAGCCCACGAGGTGAACTCGTGGGGGGCTGCAAACACGATTGCTCGCCCATGAGCCTCATCGTACCACACATCTTTTGTGTGATAAAAAAATGAGCGGTACGTCAGAACTCGGGGCCGAAGGTCCGGAAGGTGAAAGCCCAGGGCAACGCCCTGGGAACGTAGATCATCAACGACAAAAGCCCCAACGGGGCGGAATGGACGCTTGGTTCATTAGGCCCTTTCAGGGCATTCGTCATTGTTGTGTGCAATTCCTGGGGCGATGCCCCAGGCTTTCACACTGAGCCCCGTTGGGGCAGGTTGCAATGGTTCATTCATTGAAACGCATGAGACGTTAATGGCCTGTGGGATTGATCCTGGCGTTTGGAAGCTGGCCCCCATGCAATGGCCAAACCAACATCCAATCTCTCCTCTGTCCGCCTCACGACACGTCTGTGTTATTCTCGTGCACCCATTTCACAAGTTACGCTGAACCAATACACGAAGATTGTGTCCGTCGATAAAGAACTTTTAGCCATGCTTCAATACAGCTTTGCAGGTAGTCACTGCCTCAGAAATATCGTTCCTATCGGATCGGAGGGTGGCGTCGGCGGCTCATATTTATTCGGCACACTGACTTTTGTAACCACAAAAGGGACATTCTGCATTGGAGTTGGTACTACTGGATTCTCAATTGACGGTTCCGTGCCCGGAACCAACACAGAGTTTTACTCTCCAGCGGGCGCGGAACTGCTCAGCATGCTCTATTGCAGACGAACTGGGATGCCGTTGCCGGCGCGACATGTTTCAGCCTTGAACGGCCAGCAATTCATTGACATGCAAATGTATGCGTTGCACCGAAGTCAATGGGCCTCGAATGCCTTGGGTATAGAGATTGAGGATGCCAGCCCACCCGCAAAGTAACGTTGCGTTGAAGAAAATGGGTTGGGTGCGGGTACAGGGCGATTTCGCCACACTGGGCAATCTGTGATATTTTGGTTAAGCAGTCGTTGGGCCTGGATTTGAGGTGATCGAATCGGCACAACGATTCAGCCTCTGGAGACAGCAGATGATGGCCACTGGAAGCCGGTCTGCTGATTTCCATTATTCTGCGGCGAGTCGTCGGAATGCCGCGTTCAGGCCGCTCGTAAAGAATAGCGCCGATGCTTTTTGGGCTGGGGGGAATTGCATACTCGGGAAGCTGACGCATCCCGCTCGCCAAATTGCTTTGCGATTTGGCGAGCGGGCGGTGTCAGCCGGCCGGTACAACCACGCGGCACCGTCACATCCGGCTCATCCACTGATGCGTTCGTCTGACCACCGAAACCCGGGGGGAATCGCATACCGGGAAGCTGACGCATCCCGCTCGCCAAAACGCATTGCGATCTGGCGAGCGGCCCGGTGTCAACCGGCCGGTACAAGCTCTCACGAACGCATGTGGACTGCTCTGGCCACATGCCGAAAACAACAACGCAGCTTCTTCGAATCTCTGAAGTCTTCCATTGAAGCAAAGCTCCGCAAACAGCCCACGCCCTCTCTGCTGAATGGCTGAGGCCGTGAACGGCTCCGTCCGGGGACCATGCCCGGCAAAGTGCTATGGCGACTTGCGCATCAGCATGGTCAGCAGTCGATCCAGCTGGTTGGCGAAATCCTGTCGGTTGCGAGCACTGTAAGCGGCTGGTCCGCCGGTCTCCATGCCGGTCCCCCGAAGTTCATCCATCAGATTTCTGGCCGCAAGTCGACTTCCCACATTGTCGGCATTCAAAACATCCCCGCGAGGATCCAGCACAATGGCGCCGCGAGCGACGGCGTTTGCGGCGAGCGGAATATCGGCCGAGATGACAAGATCTCCCGGACTCAGCAGCTCCACAATCCGTTCATCGGCCACATTGGCACCGGCACCCACTCGCTCCAGTCGAATCAGATCGGACTTCGGAATCCACATCATCTGATTGGCAACCAGAATCACGGGAATCTTCAGGCGTTTGGAGACCTTGTACAGAACCTCCTTGACGTCCACCGGACAGGCATCTGCGTCGACCCAGATTTGCATCACGGAGATTTCCTGCGTTAGAATTCTGTCAGTCGTTTGACCAGAATGGTTGCGTAGCTTCCTCGCGGCAGCTGGAACTTCAGCAGCATTTTCTTTTGACCGGCATACATTTCGTCATCTTCAATCGATGCGGAAAGTTCCGCAGGGCGAATGAAAGCTCGACGGGATCCCTTTGAAAAGAAACTGTCACGCGGATATTTCACTCGCAGCAGCCTCAGTTCCATCTGTTCTTCCTGAAGAACCTGATCCAGCAGATCACCAATCAGTCCTTCGGGGCGATCAATTCGAGCGGAAGGCAGCGGTAATTCGGCTTCGCGAACTGCATCCAGATCATGAAGTGCGGACGTGTTGGGCTCGGGGCAACCCGGAAACAGGCCAGGACCACTCGTCAGTTCAAACGGCAAAAGTTTGGAATGGGGCAGGCGGGCCTGTTGAAAACGGGTGAGCAGACGATTCCAGAGTGCTGACTGCCAGGCGGACAGATAGAGTCCTCGCAGATCCACACTGATTCGCGCAAATGCACCTCGGAAATCGGCCGTTTTCCCTGCCTGAATTTTGTCGGATAAATAGGTGATGATACTGCGGCGGTGAGATCGCCCCAGAGCCTGTTTGCATTCGGGCCAGCGTCCCCAGAGATCGCGAAGAATCTGAGTCTGTCGTTTTTCTTCGGCCGAATCTCCCGAATGAGGATCAGCCAGCGCCAGCCATAACGCGCGTTCGTAGTCGCCAAGGCACCACGGGCGGGCAATCCATTCCTGAGATTCTCCCAGAGATCCAAATCGCTGATCATCAAAGTAGTTTGGCAGCCCGGTGGCGTGAACTTCATCCACAGCAGACATTGCACGATGTGCTTCGGAGGCGGTCATGTCACGCAGGACCAGCTGAAAATGGTTGGCGACAATTTCGTTCGATGTATACGGTGCTGTCGTTTGGCCAATGTGCTGCAGTTCAAAAGACTTTTGCTGCAGGCCTTTATGTGGTCCCTGATGAATTGTCAGATACTGAACGGTCACGGCATGGCGGTCCTTGAGTCCGCCATAGCTGAAACGACGTCGGGGAATGTTCCAGCGTTCAACGATCGCTGCGATCGCTTCGGGAGTTCCGATCGACTTTTTCGTCAGCCGGTAAAGGGCAAACGGGCCTCGTCCCGGCTGCAGAGATGTCTTCTCCTCAACTCGAAAATCCTCCGGAAGTCGACGCAGTTTCATTTTTCCGACCTGTCAGTTGAACCAGAACATGAAAGTGACAAAGTCACCGTCGAACTCAGACATGATTCCCTGCCATGTTTTCTGATCGGTCCGCGGACCCTTTTCCAGGAAGGGATGCAAACCGGTTCCCTGAAGCCAGAGCATCGCATCGAATCGCTTTGGTTCAGTAAAGATTCGCCGCACATTGATCCCCAGTTCCGGGTGCACAGGCACCTGTTCGAGGGAGTTCGTAAATATTGGGATACCACCTTTGGCACCTCGCCAGAATGGCAGCAGCTTCTTTCCCTGAAGAATCAGTTCCATCTCGTCGAGAAAGCTGGACCAGCCTTTGACGATTCCCTGGCCGACTCGCATTTGTCCCACTGCGCTGGTCTGTTTCTCATTCGGGATCCACTCCCGGTCATTGTCTGTTTCGGCTTCGATCAGCCTGAACGATTCACGACTGAGCGTGATGACGGTTTCGAAATGCTGCAGAGCAGTCTGCATTCTGGCAGGCTCAGTGACCTCATAGTTCACTGTATGAATCAGGGCGATCAGATCGGTGATATTCTGAAGGTTGAAGCCGGCAGCAACGCCGGGACCTTCAGCCTGCAAATACGAATAAGGAGTTTCGACGTTTGGATAAAACAAATGTGCGGTGCGTTCAAACTGATCCTTCCAGTCGTAGGCCAGAACAATCTGGCCAAGCCCTGACATGACATGACAATAGCCCCGCAGCCAGAGCACATCGGCATCATCAAAGGCAATCGTCAGTCCGGCCGTCGATCCGGCTGCTGCGCCCGATCGGGGCCCCTGCAGGCTGTCGATAATCGCACCGAGAGTTTCGTCATTCGTTCGTTTTCCATTTCTGTCCAGATCGAGTCGAATCGCTCCGACCTGCAGTGGAAGAAGGACTCCGGTGGGTTTGACGTCCGCAAGAGTTTTCTCGGCAATGCCCAGTCGTTCCACGAAACCGCTGATGATTGCCCGGGCCTTTTCGTAGTTCAGTTTTTCCGGGGATGGATTCTCTGGTACAGGTAATCGCATAAAGGTGATCTGACGCCGCCGATCGCCGAGCAGTCCGTAGCGATAGTGGTCGTATCCAAGACCTTCGACGGCCTGAAGAAACTGGACAACTCCCAGACTAAAGCGAGCCTGCTGATCCGCTTCGTTAGTCTTCAGGAGTTCGGAAAAGTGATCGGATGCGTCTGTCAGTCGCCCTTCGGAAAGGAATTTTTGCACGGGTGCCAGCTCATCGGCAGTTGCCATGGCAGATGCTGCTGCCGCCAGCACAAAAAAGGACATCAAGTGCAGCAGTATGCGGTGCCGGAATAACGAGGAAGCCGGGGGCAGATGTTTCATGGGAGCTCGCCTACAATGTTTTTCGATCTGTGGATACGGTTTTTGCGACGACCGTACAATCTCTTCATCAGGTGTCTGATTCTTTGACAGGAACTGCCAGCAAAGCAACCTGCTGTGGCAGGTTTTCCGTGTGAACGGGACTCGCCGTCTGCCGGTTCAGACGGAGCTGGCCGCAGGCTGCGTCAATGTCCGCACCTTTCCTTTTCCGAACGGTCACCGGCACGCCCCATTGTTCCAGTATCTGGCAGAATTGCTGAGTTGCCGGTTCTCCCGGTGCGGTCATCACCAGTTCGCTGACTCCATTCATGGGAATCAGGTTCACATGCGCATTCCGACCTCTCAGCAGAGCAGCCAGTTGTTCCGCGTGTTCAGGCTGATCATTAATTCCGGACATGAGCACATATTCGTAACTGATCCTCCGCCCCGTAGCATCAAAGAAATCGTCGGCAGCGGCGAGTATATCCTGGATGCCAATACTGCGATTAACCGGCACGATTTCCGTCCGCAGCTCGTCGTTGGGAGCATGAAGTGAAACAGCCAGGTTGAATTGTCGGCCGGACCGTGCAAACTCGCGAATTTTCTCCGGCAGCCCGACCGTGGAGACCGTGATGCGTCGAGCACCCAGTCCGAAGTCTTCTTCCGATGTGAGTACGTCCAATGCCTCCATCAGCGCACGATAATTGGCCAGCGGTTCTCCGATTCCCATAACCACAACATTCGTAATCTGCTCGTCAGCTCGCATCAGGCGGTGCAGCACCAGTACCTGCTCGAAAATCTCAGCGGGAGTCAGATTACGCTTTACACCCAGCAGACCACTGGCACAGAAGATACAGCCCATCGCACAGCCGACCTGGGTACTGATACAGACCGTACGGCGACCGGGATCACGCATCAGTACGCATTCAACAAGCTCACCATCCTGCAATTTCAATAACAGCTTTTCGGTCTGGTCACTTCCAGTCAGATGATCGGAACACTCAAACGACGAGAATCGAAACTCTTCACTGAGCTGACGTCGAAGTTCGACAGGCAGGTTCGTCATCTGATCGAAATGGCTGATTCGTCCTTTGATCAGCCACTTGCGAATCTGCTTTGCTCGAAAGCGTGGCTGACCGATGGAAGCCAGCCAGTCAGTCAGTTCCTGCGGCGTCAGCTCAAGAATCGCTCGGCGATCCGGAACATGACCGGAAAATGCGGGTGGACTCACGTCCACAGCTGGACTGATGTGGGTCGTTATGCTGACGAGTTCAGATGGCGGTATTGCGGGGTTCACGTGAAGGATCAGAACCAGTCGACAGAGTTGAGAAATGACAGACATGCCAGTGGGGCGGCCGTCTATCGTACAGCGATCAGAGTTCTCCGGGCAGTTGTTTCATGGTGTAAACGATCGGGAATTCTGCAATTCCACATCGGACATCAGCTGCTCCAGCCCGGAAGCGGCTTCGAATGGATGGTTCGGGGAGAGGCGACCTGCAGGCTGGTGACTTCGTCCAGCAATTTTCGGGCCTGCTGTCTGTTGGTTGCGATCTGGAATTTCAGGTCAAATCCGACTTCCTCCTGGGACTCCAGTCGAATCACCCGACCATTTTTGCGTTCAACGGAACGAAGGTTTGGAAAACTGCTGCCGGGTTCAAGGCCGGTCACATATCCGTCGGCTGTGGGTTGGGTGTTTTTCCAGAGGACGAACCACGGAAGTGTGGAGGTGTCGAATCTGACGCAGAATGCCGCGGTCGCTTCTGCATTGGTCAGAACGGCCATACCAAAACCGTCGGCATCAGCGACAGGTTTTGTGAAGTAGACCTGTTCGGAGTAACCGGGAGTTGGCCCCTGGAAGATATTCCACATATTGATCCCGTCGGCCGCACGAGGATCTCGAGGCGCCACTTCTGTGGCGGCGCCGTGATATTCGGATCCTTCACCGAGAAACGGTTCGCCGATATTGCAGTGATAAAGCATTTCGACTTCTGCCGGATTGCTTCCCATGTTGGTAACGACATCGGTGATACGAAACTCACAGGCACCAGGGACGACCGACAATGTCGATCGAAGACGCAGGTGACCGCCGAACATGCTGGCTTCATCGATTTCACCTGTGATGTCGATGCGACCGGGGCCGTCGTCAGAGGCCGACACTGACACCTTGTGGGCGGGCAGATTGGCAATTCGGCCATGCAGGGGAAGAAACTGTTCGGAAAGAATTTTACCATCAGAATCGCAGATGACGTCATTCCCCGGAGCACCATGCCATCCAAGGCCGCAGCGGCAGATCAGTTCGTTAAAACCGTCGAGCCAGCCGATACCTCCTCGACGCATCTGGTCCACCCAGTTTGGATGTACGGGACGCTGCACGGGAGAATTCCAGCCCAGGGGGACTCCGTTTGCGGATCCTTTCCAGATCCCCATGCCGCGAGTTGGCAGGACCTCCAGCTGGAGGCCACCGGAATGGAGCGAGATCACATCAACGCCTTCGGACAGACCACCATGAAGGCGATTCATTCGGATGGACCAGTCGGATTGTGGATTGCTCTGCAGTCCAAGCGAAGCAGGAGTGATGATTGTTTCCGAGTCGAAAACCTGCTGATCCACATCAACCAATTGAAAATGAACGTTTGCCATAGCCGTTTTTGTTGCCAGAGTTTTCGAAAAGCGACGATTTACGCTTTCGGAAGTCTAGTTTCAGTCGGGTGGTTTCAACAGCTGACGGAATCGACTGCCCACGGAAAAATGGACTGCCGGACGATTTTTTTGTTTCTCGCAGATTCAGTGCTGGCGGCATCCAAAACACGATTTTCAGGAAAAACAGGGTTAAATACGTAAAAAACGGCCAATTGGCAGGTGCCGTCAGGACTGTTCAGACAGACCTGCCAATCTATGGCAATCCTGTTAATATCCTGAGCTGTCGGAAAAGCGATTTTTGAAATTCGGAAACCCTTGCAGGGATTGTCGGGGACTACGGTCGCGACTGCACTGTACAGAATCACCGGTGAATCGAGTTGGTGACTGGACAATGGACGTCGCGCGGTGTCAACTTTCGTCCATCTGCCGGGCGTTCCCTCGTGGAAAGTGGTTTATTGTCCGGCACTTTAGGTATTGTCAGACGAATGAAGCGGGTAACAGCGTGTGACGATTACGCTGATTGAAACTGTATCGATCCCGCGCAAGTTGCGCAGGTTGAAAAATAGAATATTCAGAACAGGTCCAGGTTAATGAGCAACAATCCGTATTCAAATTGCCCCTGTGGAAGCGGGAAGAAGCTGAAATTTTGCTGCAGCGATATTCTGCCGGATCTGCAGCGCATCAGTCGCCTGCAGGAGAATCAGCCGGAAGCTGCGGAAAAGCAGTTACGAGACCTGCTGGTGAAATTCCCCAACCGTGAAGTGCTGGTTGCAGAATTGTGCGATCTTCTGCGACAAATGAACCGGGACGAGGAATGTCGCGAAATTCTGACAGCTTTTCTCAAACAGCATCCTGACCATCCCCGAGGGCTAATGTGGCTGTCTCGTCTTGCGTTGACGTTAGACGGCTTTGAGGCTTCGCGACGTCTGATACATCGAACATTTCAGATCAGTTCCCGGACGATGCCGCTGGAAATGGCACAGCTGGCCCATCTGATCGGTCTGAACATGATTTCGGACCTGGAATACATGGGAGGTCGTGAGCATCTTGCTCTGTCTGCCCGGCTGGCGGGACCTGAACAGGGACGCCAGTATTTGATGAACCTGGCGATGCTGGAAGCAGACAACATTGTACCGGTTGTCCTGAGAACTCCGCATTCGCTGCTGCCAGTTTCCGGCAGTGATGAAACAATGCAGCAGGATCTTCGAGCGAGAAAGCTGAGTTTGATTGGCTGCTGGGAACCGGCCGCCATTATCTATTCCAGGCTCAGCGAAACAAATGCTCAGAATGGTGCCATTTGGCACAACCTGGGTCTCTGTCGAGCATGGGATGGGCGATCTGCCGATGCAGCCGCGGCTTTGCATAAAGCGGCCACCTTACTCACGGATCCTGATACAGCAGCGGAAGCGGAATCGCTTGCACAGTTGCTCGATCAGAAACTTCCTGAACGAAGTTATGCGCTGTACGAGTATCGGTTGCCCGTCAGGTCAGGCTCGGAGTTGCTGACCGTTGTTGAAGACATGGAGGCGCTGATCCGCTACGGAGATGAGGATCTGGAGGACGCTGAGAAGTCGACCCTGCCGCCGGGCATGGACATTGTTGCCATGTTTGACCTGCTGAATCGTCCCAGTCCCGCCGACGCGATCACGGATGTTTCGCAACTCTCCGAAGTAATCGCTGACGTTGAACTCCTGGATATTATTGACGAGGCCGCTGCCGCTGCGAACAACATCAGTACACCGATACTGCGGGTTGTGGTAGTTGAGGATCAGGCCGAAGCCGTGCTCGCTGAACTTCGAAGAGTTTGCGGGGATCTGCTGCTGCCGGTTTCGGACGACAAACAGCAGCCATCCGTTGCGATTTTGCATCCCAGAGATGCGAGAGAGTTTGATTGCAGACTCTATTGTCCTGACGATGTGACGAAGAGCCAGTATCGAAAAATCGTCCGTGGATGGAATGACGAGCTTGCCAGTCGCTGGATGAACAGACCACTGTTGTCGCTCGGCGGAAAAACTCCTGCTGATGCGGCAAAGGATCCATCCATGAAGGTGGTACTCGCGGCTGCCGTTCTCACACTTTCGGTTAATGCTCGCTACTATGAACGACCGTTTGATGTTTCATTGCTCCGCCGGAAGCTGCAGATCGCCGACCCCGCCCCGACTTCGCTTTCGGATGGTCAGCACTGTGCAGCGTTCCCCTGTTATTTCCTCCAGCGGCTGGACTGTATTCAGCTGAACGATCAGCATCTGATTGAGTACTGCAATCGAGTATCAATGCTGGGATTTGCGGACCTGGCAAAGAAAGGGCTGGACGAACTGCTTCGACGCCAGGCTGCACTGGAGCAGTTTGGCGTCGTTCGTGCCTGCCTGATGCGAGCATCCATCGCCCGAACGGAAAGCGATCCGGACACCATCACCTCCTGTATGCAGACTGCGAGAAAAACGGCATCGGTAAGCCGCGAAAGCTTCCGTGAGCTGCTTGAGATCGAAATCCGCGAGCTGGCGATGCGGCTGGATGATCCGACCGATCCTGAACTGATCGTATTATTGCATCGAATTCGCGACCGATACATCGGGAAGCTGCCGGAGATCGGTGAGGTTATTCAGGGGCAGCTGATGGATTCTCATTGCGAACACCTTCTGCAGGAGCTGGAGTTGCCCGTATCAATTGGTGCTCAGAATTCCGGTGGTCTGTGGACTCCACAAAGTGAAGCAGAGCAGGGCGGGGGAGGCAGCCTCTGGTTGCCTGGCCAGCAGTAACGGTCGTGACGATCGTTGTCTGAGAGGCACAAAGCCCATTTGAGCTCTCAGAGTACGACCGGTGAGAATGGCCTGATGTCATGAGTTTGATTTATCTGGACAATGCGGCAACCAGTTTTCCCAAGGCCCCGGGCGTTTACGACGCAGTGGATCAGTGGATGAGGGGAAACGGCGCGGCTTACGGCCGCGGCATTCATGCGGCCGCCGGTTCGTCAACAGATCTGGTTGAACAGTGCCGGCGTCAGGTTGCGGCCCTGCTCGGTATTGAATCGGCGTCAGCGACCGTCTTTACCTTCAATTGTACCGACAGTCTGAATCTGCTGCTGCGGGGGATTCTGAATGCCGGTGATCGAGTTCTCAGTTCTCAGCTCGAACACAATTCTGTGCTTCGTCCTCTGACCCAGCTCTCCAAAGAGCTGAATCTGCAGGTGGACTATGTCCCGTTTGATGCGGAGTCAGGAGAGATCAGTGTCACAGAATTCCAGCGTCAGGCTGAGTTGTCACCGGTACGACTGGCCGTACTGAGTCACGCTTCGAATGTGACTGGAGTTGTTCAGCCGGTCCGGCAACTGGCGGACATCACTCATGCTGCTGGTGCCATGCTGCTGGTTGATGCTGCCCAGACAGCCGGCCATTTTCCGATGAATATGCGTGAACTGGAGATCGATTTTCTGGCAGCAGCCGGGCATAAGGGACTGCTCGGGCCGCTTGGTACCGGAGTGCTGGCGGTTCGACCAGGACTGGAAGGACTGATCAGACCCGTTCGTTGTGGGGGGACAGGGACGTCGAGCGAATCGCCGGAGCAGCCTGCAGCAATGCCTGGCAGGTTTGAAAGCGGAAATCTGAACATGCCCGGTCTGGCTGGCCTTTACGCGGCGACTCGCTGGCTGCAGACGGTTACCGTACAGAAGGTCCATTCACAGGTTGCAGACCTGTCGGAGCGGCTCCGGATGGGGCTGCGTGACATTCCGTCCGTGAAAATTTTTGCTGATGCCGGATCAGCCCAGCGAACCGGTATTATCGCCTTCAATATCGGGAATATGGACTGCCGTGAAGCAGCCACAATCCTTGAGCAGTCATTTGAAATTCAGTGCCGGCCAGGCCTTCACTGTGCGCCAATGACACACAGTGTTCTGGGTACGGCGCCGTGGGGAGGAGCGATTCGTCTAAGCCCTGGATACTGGAACACTTTCGAAGAAATCGACAGCGCGATTTCCGCCGTTTCGGCCATTGCTGAATTTGCCTGATGACGGTGAAGGTGCGGGCGGCAAGTCTGAACCACCGGACGTGCATTTCCCCAGCTCTTCCAGCAGGTTCGCATAGTTCACCGGTTTGGTGAGATACCCATCCATTCCAGCCGCCATACACGCAGCAAAGTCCTGCTGTGTCGCGCTGGCAGTCAGCGCAATGATCGGCAGCTTGCGCCCGGTACGACTGAGTCCACTTTGCTCCGCTTCAGATCTTCGGATGGATGCTGTTGCCTGCAGGCCGTTCATCACGGGCATCTGACAGTCCATCAGAACAGCGTCAAACATTCGGGACTCTGCCTTTTCGACGGCTTTCTGACCATCCTCAGCAATCTCACACTGATATCCGAACTGTTTCAGAAATTCACGAATGACAGTCTGATTGACTTCATGGTCGTCAACAATCAGTACTCGAAGATCGCCCTTTGCTTCCAGCGGCGGGCGGGAATCTGAAACACCTTCCGAAGTATCTGAATCCATTCCTGATTCAGCAGACAGCGGTCGTTTCAGCTGAACCGTAAACCAGAATGTGGATCCGTGTTCAGGCTCGCTCTCCACCCCAATTTCTCCGCCAAAGAGCTCGACAAGCCGTTTGCACAACGCGAGTCCCAGTCCTGTTCCTCCAAAGCGGCGAGTCGTGGATGCATCAACCTGGGAAAACATTCGGAAAAGACGATGCCGACGGTCATGCGGAATTCCAATGCCGGTATCCCGAATCTCAAACCGGATGTGATGAAACTGGTCGCTGGTCTCCTGCGGTATCGCAGCCAGTGTCACGTAACCATGATCTGTAAACTTAACTGCATTCGATATAAGATTCAGCAGAATCTGTTGCAGCCGGGACCGGTCCCCGCGAACAGTCTGCGGAAGGCTGGCAGACAATTCGCAGCAGATTTCGAGGCCCCGCAGCTTCGCGCTGCCCGCCTGCATCTCGACAACTTCATGCAGCAGGTTAGTCAGCGAGAAATCTGCATCCTCCAGCTCCAGCTGACCTTCTTCGACTTTCGAAAAGTCCAGAACACCATTCAGAAGACTCATCAGATAGTCGGCGGATGAGGCGGCCACACCCACATAGCGTTTCTGTGCCTCATTCAGCCGAGTTTCCTGCAGCAGCTGAAGCATGCCAATAACTCCATTCAGTGGCGTACGAATTTCATGGCTCATGTTGGCCAGAAATTCGCTTTTAACACGGTTTGCCTTTTCTGCCGCATCACGAGCCTCGGAGCGTTCCGCGAGCGTTCTTTCCATCGTCTGCAGATGTTCGGCCTGACGTTTTCTCATGCTCACTTTAGTTGTGAGCGTCAGGACCAGCTGACGCAGTTCGATACTTTCGAAAGGCTTTCGCAAAATCAGAAATCGATCAGACTGCCCGAGGCAGGAGACGATATGTCGCCACGAGTAGTCTGAGAACGCAGTACAGATCACAACTTCCAGGTCCGGATCCGCAGCCCAGAGATATTGAATGGTTTCAAGGCCGTCCCATCCGGGCGGCATTCGGATATCGACAACGGCCATACTGTAAGGTCGGCCTTCACTGATGGCATCTCGCAGCATCTGAAGGGCCTGCTGTCCCTGAAAGGCCGACTGCACCTCAAAGCGATCCGCGTTCAGGCATGCCGGGACACCCTGGCCGGTAACACCGAACAGCTCGGACTCGTATTCGTCCAGGGAAGTGCAGTCCCTGAACTGCAACAGGCTGCGAATGTCCTGATGAATGGACGGATTATCGTCTACAATCAGGATTCGATGTTGCTCGCCTGATAAAGGATTCATGGCGTAACTCCCGCAGAGGCTCTTGTCTCAGTTAATGACTGTTTTTTCGATTCCGAAACTTGTTATGAACAAAGAGCTGGATGTTCTCTGATGCGAAACCCGGCAGAAGGCTGCGCCGTATCGTCCTCATAATCGCCAACCGCTATGCTTTCCGGAAAAACATTCGGAAGCTGAATTCGAAACGTTGTTTCACCATGCAGTCCTCCGCTGAAAACGGAGATGTCACCACCGGCTTCCCGGATGGCGTTGGCGCAGTAGTGCAGTCCCAGACCGTGTCCGTCGCTCCGTGTCGTGAAGCCATGCCGGAAAAGTTTCTCGTGAACTTCCGGCGAGATTCCGCAGCCGGTGTCAGCCACGTCTATCTCTATACCATGGGGCGGAAGAAACCGGGCGGCGATTGTCAGTACTCTTTGCCCCACAGGTGTGCTGTTCATAGCCTGCACGGCATTCTTCACCAGATTCATCAGAATCTGGGTCATGCGTGTTGTGTTCAGATTCAGGTGAGGGAGTGGCGGTACAATAAGACGTACCTGAACGGCGACTGTGTTCAGTTCGGGCTCACTGAGACGAATGACTTCCTTCAGCAGGGATTTCAGTTCTGTCTCCTGACGGAATTCGGCTCCGGCAGCAAAAGTTCTCCGTTCAGCAATCGCCGATCGAATGTGACGGATGGTTTCATGCAGCCTCGTTACCTCGTTCAGGTTACTGACATGTTCCTCCTGCAGCTTTTCATTAAGGCCGATGAGATAGTCAATAAGTTGCATGCCGCGAGCGTCAGCAGAGAAGAAGTCAGCCGCCTGCGGTTTCTGCTCCTGCAACATGGCTGTTGCCCTGCCAAGACCTGAAATTCGGGATGAGCTGAGTCGTTCTTCGAGAAGCTCGGTTGAGCATCCTGCAGAGTTGACTGCATTTCCGACGTTGTGAAGCAGTTCCGAAACGCTTTCCGCCATACCGGCTCGATGCACGGCCTCGAGCAGCTTCGATCGGGAAACGGCCAGGTTTTCTACCATCTGGTCGAATCGGTCAGCCAGCGATCCAATTTCGTCGCGACGCCGCAGGTTGAGTCGTGCCTTAAGGTCGTCATTGTGGCCAATTCTTGCTGCATGTGCAGACAGCGCCTGCAGTGGCTGCAGAATGCGGAAATGCAGGCATGCGGCGATTCCCAGCATTGTCAGAATCGTGCAGAACAATCCACAGATTTTTGACGCCCATGCTGCGGAACTTCCCAGTGCGGTGATCTTTCGAGGCAGTGTCAGCTGCACCAGAATTGCTGCGTGTCCAAACATATCCGGCAGAACTGCCGATGCAGTCATCAGGCTGGCACTGACGTTCTCAAGCAGAACGGACTTGTTCAGCAGCAACTGACTGACTGGTAACGATTCGGGAACTCCGGTTCTGCCAGTTTCCGTTATGGACAGGTCCATATGCAGGCGACGAGCCAGAATCCGGGTCTGCTCGGCACTCAGAAAACGGCCCATGACCACTGACCCGCGAATGGAGCCTTCGCGACGAGTTGGAATGATCGGACGCGAAACAATAAGCATTGGTCCCCGGGCCGTGACAATGAGTCCCTGCCTCGAATCATCCGCATGACGGTGAGATGTCAGCGGGCCATTTTCACGCCGAATCAGCTCGTAAACATCATCAACTTTAACTTGCTCAAGCGTCTGAATATCGCGACAGTCGCTCCAGACGATTTCGCGATCGTTATTTAAAAAGCACAACAGATTGGTGCTTGTATTGACGAACGTTTCCTCCATCAGATTCTTTCGCCGAAACTCCTCATTTCGATCGACAACGAACTGGTAAGGGTCGTCCCATGCTCCCCAGTCGTTGGCCAGCTTTGACAAGTTGGCCAGTTCTCCTTCGATAGCGTCCAGACATTGCCCCATATTTCGCTGAGCAAACTCGCGTTCAATTCCCAGAAAAGCGGGCATCGTCACAAAGAAATGAACAGCCCACGTTGCCCCGGCCTGCAGGAGCGACAGGCAGGCAAGGATAATCGCGATTTGACTCCGCAGGGACATGAACAGGTTCCGACGCGAACGGTTTTTGGCATCAGGCTGAGTCGACAGGTAACAATTTCCTGTCTGTGGTGTCGAATCACCTCAATGTGGTGATGTTCCCATTCAACCATATGACAAACCGACAACAGCATTTGCTTTTGTGTTGCCGGAATTCAACCGTTCCTGTATCCCGCAGAGACCCTCGACGGAACAATTGTTACGAGGTAGGAAAGTTCTCTACACAGGTTTCCTGAGGGAACCCGCCGCACACACCATGCCTGTACATCGCTCCAATGCGGGGATGCACTACGCATGACACACTAGGTGTTAAAGTTTTACATACCCTCCACTTCTGCCGCTAAGGCGCAGTCAGATAATAAGTGTCGCCTTTTGCTCCGCAAAAGGATGCTCGTTCGCGGAGCGAAAGGCGAAGTTCCAGGCTTTTCGAATGGGAATCGAGAGAGCTGTGGTTATTTGCCATTTCCCGGTGGAATCAGTCGAATCACGCGAAGATCGATAAGCCACGCTGATGGCTTTTCGGCGGCTGTGACAATCAGTCTCCCTTTTCCTCCATGAACATCCAGCGTACCAGCCGTCCAGCGGCGGTAAGTCTCCCAGTTGCCAGTGCCCGGCACTCGTGCACTGAGCAACCGGGTACCGGTGGAGAGGCGAATCAAATTGCCTGCCGTGCTGTCATCGCATGCATATTCGAACTCGACAGTATAATGCCCGGAACGCTTTGATTCGAAGGTCCATACGGCATAGTCTTCAGCGGTTGCCCACCACCCGAGATTCTCATACTGTTTTTCATATGTCAGCTGCGGGCCATAGATCTGTGCGGCCGAGGCAGGCAGCGTGATCACGCCATTGTCATCTGCCTGGACAAGCACAGGGTTATTGCCTTCAGCCTGCTTCCATGGAATGCTGTGCTGCTGCACATAAGACATGACGTCGGTGAGTTCCTGCGGAGAAAGATCCTTTTCAAGCCCTTCGGGCATCAGTGAACGACTGGTGCCAGTCAGTTCTTCGAGGTCAGCTCGGGCCACAGCATGTTCCTTTCCGTCGCTGGAGATCAGGGTGACACTGTTTCCCGTCTCATTCAGCAGCATTCCGCTGATCGTCAGTCCGTTCGTCAACGCAGCCGTATAACTGAGGAATTTTGTTTCGACCGCGCGATTCGGGTCCAGAATCGCGGTCAGCAGAGCGTCCGTAGAACGGTCCTTCAGTGCTTCCAGATCTGCTCCGATGGACTTTCCAATCCCCTGCAGCCGGTGGCATGCGGAACATCGTTTTTCGAAAACGCCTTTTCCTGCAGCCGAATTCCCGGTCATACCCGTGATTTTATTTTTCCATTCGTCGACAACGGCCGTTCGACTGGTGCTGCTGCCAGCTGACAGCAGTTGTTCAGCCTGTTGACGAATGGATTCGTTCCGATGAGTCAGCAGGCGATCCCGATGAATCGCATCAATGTCAGAGACGGCGAGTGCACCGTCTTTCAGTGATGAGAGAAGGATTTCCGTCCATGAGTTCTTTGCCAGCAGCAGATCAAGAATTCCGCTGCGCACGGCCGGTCCCACGCCTTTCCATCGTTGTATCAGTTGAATGGCAGTCTGACTGTCACCCGTTGTCCCGGCAGCCTCGACAATGACCTGCTGCACTTCAATCGCAGTGGAAGGCTGCAGCAGATCGAGCAGCCGAATTACCTGCTCGTGTGTCACCGAACCATCTGAAAGCACGAATCTCGCACACACAGACCGAAGTTCATTGTCAGCATCTGAGTCGAGGGCAATCGTCATCGCGTGCTCGGCCGCACTTTCCCAGGCAGATGCCACATCCGCCGATTTGCGAATTGCCGTCTCCATGTCACGGTAGCGTTTGAGATTTCGAATCACTTCCAGAGTCGCCTGCCACGTAGCCGAATTCATTCGGCCATTGTCCGTATTCAGCGACGTCAGCATTGCGACAAATGGTCGGCGAACCGCGTCTGGCTGCTGCAGAGCGGCGGCTTGTCCAATGAGTCGACCGAAAACTGCCATCGACTGATCTGTCTTCCGGCTGTTCCCGGGGGCTGCGTTTTCCTCCTGCTCGGCCGCATTCCATGCATGCAGAACGTCGGCAACGTTCCCGGCATTCAGCGAACTGAAGACTGCAGACGTGATCCAGCCGTTCTCAGGCTGTCTTCTGAGTATCTTCGCCAGTAGTATAGCCGCTTCCGGAGACTTTGATTCTCCAAGCGATGAAGCCAGCTGCAGAACAACCGAATCATCCGGATCACCAGCCAGACCTGTCAGCTGCTCAGGAAGTCGAGCGGCTGGATTCCGCATATACGGTTCAAGCAGTCGAATGGCATGACAGCGAACCTCAGCCGACGCATCGACAAGTGCGTCCGTCAGAATCTTGCTGAGTTCACTTTGATCGTCGTTCAGATGCTGAAGCACAGCGAGGGACTGAAGTCGAACAGCAGGCGAAGAGTGATCTTTTGCGAGATTCGTCAGAGTCTCCATCGCGGTTGTATTTTGGCGGTGCAGCAAAATACGATGTGCCGTATCCCGCCACCAGCCATTGGGACTGCTCAGACGAGTCACCAGATGCTCGGTCGGAATCTGATCCCACTTTTGTGCAAACCATGCTCTCAGATCCCCGGTGTCCGGTTTGGGAGATGGTGCCGGTGCCTTGCTGTCCGATGGGGACAGCGACTCGGAAGCAGGAGTGCAGCAATCCTGAACGGGTACCAGCCGATAAATGCGACCACGATCGCAGCCCGCCTGCAGATCCATTCGGCGCTGATATTCCGGTGGAATCCATTCGGGATGTTCAATGACCTGCCGGTACATATCCGCCAGATACAAGGCACCGTCGGGACCGGTTCGCAGCATTGTTGGCCGAAACCAGTTGTCGCCGGACGCCAGCAGCTCCGATGCCTGTTCATCTTCCGCTCGGCGTCCACGGTATGTAATGCCAGTGCGATTCAGCACCAGTCGGGAGACCAGATTGTGAACCGGTTCGCTTGTCAGAGCATTCCCGTAATATTGCTGGCCCAGTCGAATGTCTCGATAGATCATCGTACTGCAGGCGGAGGTAAAACGATTGGCCGAACCGAAATCGTTGAATCGTGCCAGAGTGCGGCTGACTGGAAAAACCGGAGCTGCTCCCGGAATCTCGGCCACTTCACCCCGCACCGTCGGTGCGGCTGCATGAGGATTACGTTTCAGATATGCGTCTTCCAGTACATATTGCCAGATGGGATTGGAGTTATTGTTACCAAACCAGTTTCCGAAATCATCGCGTTCGCGGCCAAACTGAGTTTGCCCACTAACCGCCTCGACGAGCCCGAGGTCCGGCTGAATTCGAACATCCCGCCCCCGTATGTTTACACCGGATGACGAGCTGCCGGACGCAGCATCCGCACCGGAAACTGCAATGCCGTCGACAGTTGCAACAGCCCGGATTTCTCCTCCACTGTCTCCATTGGCCAGATAGAGCCATCCATCGAGCCCCCAGCGGAGTCCGTTGACTCGATGCTGCTGGTTGCCCTCAGTGAAGCCCGTGTAAAGAGTTTTTCGCAGGTCCGCCTGCAGGTCGCCGTTTGTATCTTCTGCATAGATCACATCCGGAGCAGAAGTGATGATGACTCCGTTGCGCCAGAAGCAAATGCCGTTCGGGAAAGGGATTCCCGACAGAAATGTGGTGGCTTTGTCGTATCGACCGTCGCTGTCGGTATCCTCCAGCACCTGCACTCGTCCCCCCGTTTTCCCGGAGTTCGGTTCGATTCCGCGAGGATAATCTCCCATTTCGACAACCCAAAGTCGGCCATTGACATCCCAGTCAAATGCCACCGGATCGTGGATCAGGGGTTCCGATGCGACCAGCTCCACCTTCAGATCGGGCCTGGTCTTCATTGATGCCAGAGCATCCTCCGGCGACAGCGGGCCTGGAAAATCCGTCTGCAGCATCTTTGAATAGAACTCATGCGGCATCAGTCGCTGCACAGTATCACAAATCAGATCCTCAGCTTCGGGAGCCAGGCGGCCGGGACGCCCATAATAAACCATGGATGAATCGACTTCGTAGCCACCTTCCCGCAGTAATCGTTTTGATGCGATGTAGCATGGCACATCATTGCTGTAAGCGTTAATCCACAATCGTGAATCATCAAACATCTGATTCAGGCGGATCGAATAATCAACGACCACTTCGCCGCCCAGAAAAACCATTGCAAGATCGTCACCAAAACACCAGATCTGGACCGGGTACCCGGGAATGGTAGTCGGTACGGTCTGTCCGTCGTCCAGCAATTTCAGCAACCGCTGAGCATGTGTGCCGGTCACATCCTTCTGAGCAGCTCGCCGCTCAAGTTCCTCACGGGGTGGAAGCGGACTCAGAGGAAGATCGATTCGGTCTATCCGGCACAACAAATTCGGATGGATCCGTTTCAAATCGGCCTGCATTCGATTTCCCGGTGTTTCTGACAATGGGCCGGCATTGTTTGCAGAGGTCGCCAGCAGTCGATTTACTTCATCCGCAATCGTGCGACCATTCTGCCTTGCCAGCTCGTGCGTCCCCCGGGGAGACGGGTCAGCGTCTGCCCCGCATCCGATGGCAATCAGAGCGACTGCACCTGGATGATCGGCTTCAAGAAAGTCGGCAGCACAGCCCGCCCAGTCACCGCTCACCTGATTGAAAGAGCCCGGTTCGGTCGTACAGTGGCATGCGTAGTTTGCCAGCACGGCGATCAGCCGACCCTCCTCATCGTGTGCCGCCAGAACAGGGACTCGCTTGTCGACGGGGCCATCCGCGACAGCCCCGAATCCCACCCATTTGCCGTCGACCACATTGCGGCGGTTCATGGCAAACCCGGCTTCACCATATCCGGTGGAAAGATATCCCGGACGCTGAGCGGCAATTGCCTGATCGACCACCTCCACCAGTTTGCCAGTCAGTTCCGTTTCGTACTGGTTCAGACGCGCGGCCTGATCCGCTGTCACATCAGAAAGGATATTGGGAGCAAATCCCCGCAGTGCAGGAGCCGAATGCGTGTGAGTGGAACAGATGACAAAACGCTCACGAACGAGTTTGTGCTTCTCGGCAAGTTTCGCGAATACCGTTTCCGTAATCTCGGCCGCCACTCCACAGTTATCGACCGTCACCAGAACGCTTTGCTGTCCGTCATTGCCAGGGATGCCATCACCGCCAAACACAAGGGCTCGTGCATGGATCTTTTCCGCCACACCTTCGGATTCCTGTTTGCGAGCCCCGTATCCGGTAAGCCGCAGGGGAACAGACGGAGTGATATCAACGACCGCTGCACCAATCGGCACGGCCGGAATATCACTGCGATCCTCTGCACGACGTTTTTCCGACAGCACTTCTTCAAATGACACACGATGGATCAGATCAGGAAGCCCGGCTGTGTCTTCATTTTGCCAGCAGAAATGCTGGTCATGAATGAAGAGTCCGTTACTTGTTCCATCGGGTCGCAGTATCGGCAGCAGCTTTTCGGATCGTCCGGTCGACACGATTTCCCGCAGTTCCGGCGAAAGTGCGTTAAGGTCATTCTCCTGATGATGGGCCTGACGAAACGGAATGTGACTCAAATTGTCCTGAACATCTTTTGAACTGTCTCGCAGGGCCTTTCCGTTCTGCAGACTCTTTTGCAGTCGTTCGGCCGCTTCCCTGAATGTCAGAAACTTCACTTTCGTCCCGTGCTTCGATACGGCATGGTCAATCATCTCTACCACCTGTTCGGCTTTGATCCAGCCGTGCGGGTGAAAGACCAGATTGAAGACACCCTGCTTATGGACGGTGATATCGATTGCGGCTTTCCAGTCTTCAACCGTGAGAGGATTGTTCACACCATGCAGATGCTGAGCCGACCAGTCACTGGGAGCAACACACGGAAATTGCCAGCAGGAATTATTGATTACGTAAGGATAGGGATAGTTGCGAATAAAGTTGACAAAGTGATTATGAACATTTCCTCCATACTTGTTTGCTTTGGGCATGTACTTCAGGAATCGTTCGTTGCCGTTCGCATCCAGGACCAGTTCTTTGGGGATCGACTTATCATCCGATGTGAAAAAGTTAAAAACCGATGAATCAATCTCCAGAAAATTCTGTTTGTCCGTCGTGCGATTAAAGATCTCTGAGTAGAACCGGGGACTGACAGTATTCAGGGAATCGCAGCAGGGCATGCGGAATGCCACCGGCCGGTTGCCCGGAATCTGGTTCATCAGCTCAACGCAGCGTTCATACGTTGATTTCGCTTTCGCGAAATCTCCACCCTGGAGCAGCGGGCACGGATGGTCAGCGGTATGGCATTCGATGCTTAACCCTTCGCTCAGCCAGCTCTGCAGCTGAGGATCGTCCGGCCGGACCTGACACGTCATGATGCTGACGGGCGCTCGGCCATCAATCTGCTTCAGTCGATTCAGAATGGGTCGAAGATACTGCTCATACTTTGCGGGATCGCGCATATCATCGATCGCCAGCACCACGACCGCCTCAACGCCGTCTTCTGCAATCCACTTCGGAGTTGTCAGTGCAGGAAGATTCAGGCTGGGATACCATGGATTCGATCTTTCCAGCCGGGCAAGTCCTGCAGAACCGTCATCCCCCACAGCGGCCGACACCCAGAACGGCACCAGAATACTGCAAAGCAGAGTTGAACGGATCATATTGTGCAGGTGATGCATGAGCAGACACTCCGAAGAATTCTTAAACTTCCGGAATGGCTCCGGCAGGATCAGCACTCAACCTTCCGCCGATACAGGCATTCAGAAACGAATGCCTGTATCGGCGGAAGTGCTGAAGTATAGACGCTCGCCCCGGTATTCGTGGAGCGAATGGGCTCGGCTGCCTGCGATTTTCAGTCCCAAAAGTTCCGACTGGAATGCTGATCCAGTCGGAACGTTCGTTTTCGCCTCAGTTATCGTAGTCGATGACCACCTTGCCTCGATGAGATCGAATGTCGACTTCGTATTCGCCAAAGTCCATTCGGATACGGGTTCGGCATGGGGACACTGTCAGCCTTCGCATCGGACAGGGAGGTACACACACTTCCACATAGACCACCTGTTCGACACATGTATGAATTGCACCCAAATTCGGATCGCGAACTGCCACGACGACAGGGACAGCATGAGGCGCTATGTTTTCAGGATCTTCGATTTGAATGCATGTGGCCACTGGAACCGCATACGTCACAATCTCACCCAGCTGGTGAGGACAGGGAAGTGTCTGTGAATGCGCCGGAGCGGATGGAACGGCAGGCACCACGGGATACTGCGGAACGAGAGTTGGGCCATATACCGGGTCATTCAGGTCATTCAGACCATTTTCGTAAAAAACCGGTGCGTTGCTGCTAACGCTGAACGACACGATAGATCCGGAGCGACGCCGGGATGAGATTGCCTGGCTGTGGGCATGGTATCCTGAATCGCCGTGACGCGGACTACCGTATCCAGCCCCGCCGTATCCAGCCCCGCGGTATCCAGACTGATGATGTCGACCGTCGTTGTATCGATCTCTCAGGTCATAGTGGTCATCGTGATAGCCCCGAAATCCATCGCCACGCATTCCGGAGAACTGGCGAGCCAGTTGCTGCCGCTGTGCGATATCCCGACTGCTCATTGCAGAATGCATGCCCGGTCCATGCGGATGAATCTGACGACCCGGATATCCATACCCTGAGTGATCTCCGGAATAGCCTCGGCCACGGTCATGCCCCACCGGGATCTGTGCCACCTGCGGCGGTCGCCGATTCGTGCCGCCACGCAACGCCTTAAATACGTCTTCGATGTCATTGGCGCGAACTGCAGTCAGCATGTTGAACAGCAGTAGCATCGCTGTCAGTTGTTTTCCTGTTCTTGAAATCATGGCTCTGTTTCCTCCTCATCTTGAATCGGGCAATTGATTAAGAACCACAAACATCGCGGTACCCGCAGGTTTTGTCAGTGGTTCTTGTGCACCGTTCTCTGGTGCATGCCTGCCTTTGAGTACACTTTCAATGCCAGTTCCAGATCGATCGACGTAACATGTTTAATTATAACAGGATAACGCTTTTCGAGCCCAATATACACCCATCAGGAGAGTCATCGAAATGACATGAGAAGGTCAAAATGAATACACTTCAGCAGAGCCGGATCGGCATCTTTATGCATGGGATTCTCGAATGTTTCTATCGATCAAAATCGGCGAGCGACACTGAAATCCATTGTGCTCTGGAATTCACAAAGACTTCACAAGTCCTTCATTCAATCTTCACAGTGTGTCGCAAAATAACGGTTAAGTCGAACCTGCCTCGCTGCCATTGCAGCGAATCGCTGGCAGTATGAGCATTTGGCGCAGCCGTGACAGAATTGTGTCAGGCTGGGCAGCCCGGAATCATTGTGCTGTGGCGAACCATTTTTCAGGCAGGGTTGTGGAGCATTGACCGTTTTGAAAGGTCTCTTCAGGTGAAGAAATCGGGATATCGTCATTTATCATCAGTGAAGGAAACTCGCCGCGGGTTTACTCTCATCGAACTGCTGGTTGTTATTGCAATCATTGCGATTCTGATCGCTTTGTTGCTGCCAGCCGTTCAGCAGGCGAGAGAAGCTGCACGGAGAACGCAGTGCAAGAATAACCTGAAACAAATAGGGCTGGCTGTTCACAACTTTGAATCAACCTTCCGGAAACTGCCGCATCCTGGCCAGTGTGACAGCACTGGTGGAGCATCAACTATCTATATGAGTCAGTCGACGCCGACTCTTCTTTTGCCGTACATTGAGCAGGGCAACGTTTACAACAAGATGGAACACAAGCTGACATTCGCTCAGATGACGGCAGCTCCATACAATTACGCGCCCGCTGCTCTGCATGCCAACTCACTGGGTGCTCTGTATCATGACCCGAATTTCCCGGACACAGTCGCCGCGGCAAAGACACAGATTCCATCGTTCATTTGCCCCAGCACTCCTGTTGCGGCCGAAACACGGGCACCTGATGGGTACGGTGTCTGGGATTATATGTTCATTTCTGTGTCAGACGTTGAGGAAATTGCCGGGCAGGCAGATCCCATCGGAACGCGTCCACTGAATTCGACTCGACGAGTCCAGATGACAAAGCAGGGCTTTCTGTCATGCGACAGGAACTGGGGCTTTGGCAGTGTGACCGATGGTACTTCCAACACAATTCTGTGTATTGAAGATGCCGGTCGCGCTCATCCGAATGCCGGACAGTTTGCATCGCTGTCGACTCGTCCCGCTCCAATTGCTGCGGACAGTGTGGCATGGTCAGGTGGCTCAACAGGTGGTCGCCGTATGTATGCATGGGCCGATCCGGATTCTTCCACGAACGGACTTTCTGGCCCAAGCAATGCACTGTCTCCTGCATCAAGGCTGATGGGAATCAATCAGAACCGAACGCCTCAGGGTGGGCCCGACACATGTCGCTGGACCGTTAACAACTGCGGACCGAATGACGAACCATTCAGCTGGCACATTGGTGGCTGCCAGGCGGTAATGGGAGATGGTTCTGTGAAGTTTCTGAGCGAAAACATGGACACATTGCTGCTGAAGTGGCTCGCTGCGTCTCAGGACGGAAATGTGGCTAGCGTCGATTAGTGACTGGTGAATTGCCCGACGCCTCAGTGGCCGGGCAGTGCGTCTGCCGTGGTCGTGCGAGGGCCGGAGCGGAAGTTCCGGCCCAGCAGGCCGACAGATGACGGAGTGCAGGACATTCAATCCTGTGCCCGTCTGTTTTATGTTGCCCTGGGGTTCCCCAGGGATCCGATGGCAATTCCGTTTCGAAGGTCTCTGAGTTCAAATGAAATTTCGAATCGTACTGCTGCTGAATATTTGTTTTGCCGCAGGTTGCGGGGACGTCAGTATCGATCAGCATTCAGCTCCCGTTGACGTTAAAGTGACAGTCACTCGTGCTGGCAAACCGGTCGATAAAGTAAACTTCAACTTTCAGCCAACAGGAGCTGGTCTGCCAGCGGTCGTTCCCATCGTGAATGGGACTTTCCAGAGTCCTGTGACGCCCGGGAAATATACCTGGTATCTGTCGGCAGGAGCGTCTGCCAAAGACTTTCAGGCAATTCCCGCAGGCTTCCAGCAGGGTTCGATGGACAGGCAGTTTGAGGTTGCCGCCGACACGACGTCGCTGGATCTGAAAGTTGAATGAAGGTCAGGCGTCAGCAACAGATGACTCTGTATGATCTGAAGGCGGTAACGGCTGTTTCCACACGACGGACTTCTTCTGTGGAAATCGACAGAGCCCCCGAATTTTCGTATGCTGAGTTCAGCACCGCACGAGATTGTGCTTTGCTCTGGAAGAATAACCGGAAGCGTTGAACCACTCGGAAGCAGAACACTGTATTTGATGTTTACGATCGTGCACCGTCCGGCCGGAGTCAGATCCAATGAATTTCCTGTCCCTGTTCCTGCTGGGATTGATCATGTCCCGTTCAACTGAAGTGACGACCCAGACTTCGACCGAGTTGCTTCCTGCAGTCAGCAAATATCTGACGGCGCGTGCAGCAGAGTTCGAGAACATTCCGGCTGAACGCAAAGTGATGCTGCAGGAACTGGCGGATCATGTGAAGGCCTGCAGTGATGCAGACAAAACGGCTCACCTGGTATTTATTTGTACTCACAATTCCCGCCGCAGCCATCTTGCTCAGATCTGGGCACTTGCCGCCGCGGAATTCTACGGCATCCCCAAAGTAGAGACGTGGTCCGGAGGCACTGAGGCAACAGCCTTTAATCCGCGTGCCGTGGCGGCAATTCAGCGTGCCGGACTGCAAGTGAGTGCTGCAGACGAAAAGGCTGCGAACCCACATTACAAGGTCAGTTTTCGCCAGGATCAGCGTTCGTTCACCTGTTTTTCCAAAGTCTTTTCCGAATCGCCCAACCCATCCAAAGACTTTTGTGCTGTTATGACGTGTACGCAGGCCGACGAAGCATGCCCGCTGGTGAGTGGATGCAGCGAACGCATCGCCATTCCTTACGAAGATCCAAAGAAATCTGACGGAAGCCTCCTGGAATCGGCAACATACGACGAGCGAAGTCAACAGATTTGCCGGGAGATGATGTACGTCATGTGGCGAGCGAGTCAATCCTGACACGAATTGGTGCACCGCCTGCCCAAACCTTCTCAGTCCCGCTGGCTTATCGTTGACTTCTGACTCCTGATCTGTCGTAATGAAGGACGGTAACAGGTCGGGTCACGTCAATGACGCCGACAACGGAAACTGCGTCACTGAGGAAGTCGCATGCGATCGCTCGTCTGGAAGCACTGTTTTTTCAGCGGAAAGTCTTTTGCAATATGGCTTTACGCTCTTTCCGGGCTCGTTCTGCCTCTGAGTTGTGTGGTGGAGTCCGCGGAGAAGGTTGACTATAACCGCGAGGTTCGTCCGATCCTTTCGGACGCCTGTTATAAATGCCATGGACCCGATGCTGCGGAACGCAAGGCAGGCCTGCGTCTGGACCTCCACGACGAAGCGACGGCGAGGCTGGAATCCGGCGTCGCCGCAATTGTGCCGGGGGATACTGCGGCGAGCGAACTTCTGCGTCGTGTCACGTCCACGGACGGCGACCACCAGATGCCGCCCGCGAGCACCGGAAAAACGCTCACCTCTGCTCAGGTGGATGTTCTGAAACGGTGGATTGAACAGGGGGCTGAATACCAGGGCCACTGGGCATTCATCCGTCCCGGGAAGCATGAACAACCTCAGGTCAGCAACCCGGACTGGTGCAGAAACGCGATCGATCATTTCGTAATGGGCAAACTGGACAAGGCTGGCCTGAAGGCTTCGCCCGAAGCGGACCGAGTCACACTGATTCGGCGGGCAACTCTTGATCTGACCGGACTACCCCCAACGCCGGCGGAGATTGACGCGTTTGTTAACGATTCCGAACCTCAGGCATACGAACGACTGATCGACCGTTTGCTGGAATCCAGCCGATATGGTGAGCACATGGGGCGATACTGGCTGGACCTCGTTCGCTATGGCGACTCGCACGGCCTGCACCTGGACAATGAACGATCACTCTGGAAATACCGTGAATGGGTGATCAGCGCATTTAACCAAAACAAGCCCTTTAATGAGTTTACCATCGAGCAACTGGCCGGGGACCTCCTGCCAGACTCCACAATTGATCAGAAGATTGCCACCGGCTTTAATCGCTGCAATGTGACGACAAGTGAAGGTGGGTCCATTAATGAAGAAGTGTTCGTTCGTTACGCCGTCGACCGTACCGAAACCATGTCCACAATTTTTATGGGCATGACTCTCGGTTGCGCTGTTTGCCACGATCACAAATTTGATCCGGTGACTCAGAAAGAGTTTTATCAGCTGTTTGCATTTTACAATGCGGCCGCAGATGCCGCGATGGATGGAAATCAGCTGGCTCCGCCGCCGGTCATCAGGGTACCTTCGCCCGAACAGACCACAAAGCTGGCGGAATTGAATCAGCAGATTACTGATCTGCAGGCTCGCATCACCACAGCGCTGGCCGAAGTACAATATGCGGATCCAGGTTTGCCGCCGGGAGTGACAGCATCGGAACCACAGGATTTTGTCTGGATTGAAGATGCCGCACCTGCTGGTGCGCAGCTGCAGGGAGATACTTCCTGGGAGTTTGTCACGGCACCCGAGCACCCTGTGTTTTCCGGCACTCAGGCGACTCGCCGAACCGCACCTGGCCTCAGCCAGCATTTCTTCACAGGAGCCGCTCCAGGTTTAAAAATCGGCGAAGGCGACGTCCTGTTCGCCATGTGCCGGATCGATCCTGCGAATCCACCCCGGACCGTTATGCTGCAGTTCAACGACGGCAGCTGGGAGCATCGGGCCTTCTGGGGTGAAGATCTGATCGAGTGGGGTTCGGGCGACAACGAGAATCACCGCCGGCTGGGGGATCTGCCCGCGAGCGGCCAATGGGTCAGACTGGAAGTCAGTGCTGCTTCGGTCGGCCTGAAGCCAGGTTCAGAACTGAACGGATGGGCGTTCACTCAGTTTGGAGGAACTGTCTACTGGGATCATGCGGGCATTCGCACTCGAACACCGCAGGCAGAACAGTCGTTTGAATCTCAGCTCGCATGGGAAGCAGCAGAAAAGACACTTGAAAAATCGGGCGTTCCTCAGCCAGTTCGCGATGCGATTCGAGTTGAAACGGACAAACGCAGCGAAGAACAAAGACTACTGATTCGAAATTACTTTGTGCAGAATGTGCATCCGCAGATCAGGCTGACGTTTCAGCCTCTTCAGAAGCAGGTGGATGAACTGACAAAGCAACGGACCGATACAGATAACGCCGTGCCTGTTACGATGGTTATGGAAGACCTGGCACAGCCGAGAGAGACATTCATACTGAAGCGAGGCGAGTACAATAAGCCGGGCGAAAAAGTTGAGCCAGGTGTGCCTGCCATTTTTCCGGCACTTCCTGACGGCGCACCAAAGAACCGACTTGGACTGGCTCGCTGGCTGACCGACTCATCGCATCCTCTGACTTCCCGAGTGACGGTCAATCGTTTCTGGCAGCAGTTTTTCGGCAGCGGTATTGTGAAGACGGCCGAAGATTTTGGTTCCCAGGGAACCTGGCCCACTCATCCGGAACTTCTGGACTGGCTGGCAGTTGAATTTGTGGAGAGTGGCTGGAACATAAAGCAGCTGCATAAACTGATGCTGACTTCTGCCACATATCGACAGTCTTCCCGCGTAAGTCCCGAGTTGTTGCAGACGGATCCTGCAAACGAGTTGCTGGCCCGCGGTCCGAGATTCCGGCTTGACGCGGAAGTGGTGCGCGACAGTGCCCTTGCAATCAGCGGAATGCTGGTTGAACAACTGGGAGGTCGCAGCGTAAAACCCTATCAGCCTGCCGGCCTTTGGGAAGCGGTTGCCTTCGTTGGCAGCACAACTCAGTTCTACAAGCAGGATGCGGGAGATGCTTTGTATCGGCGAAGTCTGTACACGTTCTGGAAACGAACATCGCCACCACCTTCACTGATGGCATTCGATGCGCCGTCCCGCGAAACATGTGTGGCCCGCCGTGCTCGGACAAACACTCCTCTGCAGGCTCTGGTGCTGATGAATGATGAACAGTATGTGGAAGCGGCCCGCGGACTTGCGGAACGGATGCTGACTGAGGGCGGCGAGAATGACAGCAGTCGGCTCGCCTGGGGATTTCGGCTTTGTACCGGACGATCGCCGGAGCCACATGAACAGTCGATTCTGCAGCGAGTCTGCGACGGTCATCGACAACATTATCAGGCCAGTGTACCGGAAGCGGAAAAACTGCTCGCAACGGGTGCATCGCCCAAAAATGCAACTCTCGACGCCGTTGAGTATGCCACCATGACCATGATGGGCAACCTCCTGCTGAATCTCGACGAAACAATTACCCGAGAATAGTACAAGGGAACAGGAATTCATCGAAATGAATGCTTTCAGGCAACACGCACTTCAGGAAACTCGGCGATATTTCTTTGGCCGAAGTGCTGCTGGTCTTGGTACCGCTGCGCTCGCATCTGTCATGAATCCCGGCCTGCTGACCAGCAATGCGGCGGGTGCGGAACAGTCGTCAGAGGACGCCCTTCTGAGTCGACTGCATCATCCTCCAACAGCAAAACGAGTGATCTGGCTGTTTATGGCGGATGCTCCATCGCAGCTTGATCTCTATGACTACAAGCCGAAGCTGGACGAGTATTTTGACAAGGATCTTCCGGAGAGTATTCGGCAGGGCCAGCGAATTACAACGATGACCTCAGGGCAGACTCGATTGCCTGTCGCGCCATCAGTCTTTCGATTTTCACGGCACGGTCAGCAGGGCACGTGGATCAGCGATCTGCTCCCGGAAATCGGCTCCATTGTGGATGATCTGTGCATTGTTAAGACCGTCAACACGGAAGCAATCAACCACGACCCTGCCATTACGTACATTCAGACCGGAAGTCAGATTCCCGGACGACCGAGTATGGGCGCATGGGTATCGTACGGACTGGGGAGCCCGAATCGAGATCTGCCGGCATTTGTCGTTTTGCATTCAAGAATGCCCAGCGGATCTCAGTCGCAGGCGCTGTTCTCTCGGCTCTGGGGCAGCGGGTTTATGTCGACCCGGCATGCTGGTGTCGCACTGCGATCTGTCGGTGACCCGGTGCTGTATTTGTCCAACCCCAACGGAGTTGATGCAGCGACACGTCGGCGAATGCTGGACGGTCTGTCAGAACTGAATCAGCAGCGGCTTGACACCGTGGGTGATCCGGAAATTGCTTCCCGAATTTCGCAGTATGAAATGGCATTTCGGATGCAAACATCGGTTCCGGACCTGACTGACATCTCGGATGAACCTCAGAGCGTTCTGGATATGTACGGCCCCGAGGTGAAGGAACCGGGTACTTTTGCCTATAACTGTCTTTTGGCCAGACGTCTTGCAGAACGCGGAGTTCCGTTTACTCAGGTCTTCCTGCGAGGCTGGGACCATCACGGCGGCCTTCCCGGCGCTATTCGACAGCTGGCTCCTGCGGCGGATCGTCCAAGTGCCGCACTGGTGAAGGATTTGAAACAGCGAGGGATGCTGGATGATACTCTGGTCATCTGGGGTGGTGAATTTGGTCGCACCGTTTACAGTCAGGGGACGCTGACTCGCGACAATTATGGACGAGACCATCATCCTCGCAATTTCACCATGTGGCTGGCTGGCGGAGGAATCAAAGCCGGACAGGTCTACGGCGAAACGGACGATTTCAGCTACAACGTGGTCGACAAGCCCGTTCATATCCACGACCTGAATGCAACCATCCTGCACACGCTCGGAGTGAATCACGAGCAGCTGACATATCGATTCCAGGGTCGTGATTTCCGTCTGACCGATGTCCATGGCAATATTATCCGTGACATTCTCAGTTAAGAGCGGGCAGCGGCACTGGACTGAAATTGATACACCTGCAGGCACGTGCTGACCACTCAGGTCTGAATAACCTCCAGGCAGAAACACCCATACTCCGGGCAACTGCCAGGACTGCGTTAGCATTTCGGTGTGTGACGGATTTTCCGTAATATGCGAATATCTGGTGCTCATGGAATCTGCACCGAAAATGCAGCTGCTTTTGCTGCCCCGGCACACCATGAAGCCAGGCACCTCAGACGATCTTCCCACTAACGGATTGCTCTGTTTTTGGTACTGGAAGAAGGAGTCATCGAGTGCCTGGATATTTGCGACTGAGCGGGCTGAGTTTGCTTGTCCTGGTCATCCTGAACAGCGGTCGAGCGGATGCGATTGAGGTCACCGAAGTTTTTCGAATTGGGGATTACAATCCCTATGTGCAGGCGAACTTTACTGGTTCCTTCACGAACCTTGACAGCGGAGGCTTTAACACTGCAGGGTTTTTTACGAACTCCAATCACGATACCGATTCGAATGTTGGCTTCGGTGGAACATTTGGATTGATGAAGGAACACGAATCGTTCCGCATACGTCCGGAGTTTGAAGCAATGTGGCGGCAGGATGCGGGATACGTCACAGACAGCTTCCCCGGGCCTCCGGGACCCATCTCCTTCTTTTACGACGTACAGTCATCGGATAACTGGTCGACTCTGGCCAATTTGTGGCTCGACGCTCCGATTGCCGAACATCTTTGGCTGTATGGCGGCGGCGGGATTGGGGCGGCCGGCATGCATCTTTCAGTAACGGACAACGTAGTTTCCGGTGAGACAACTGCGTCGAATTTTGCATGGCAGGCTGGAGCAGGGTTTATCGTCCCGGTCAGCGACAATTTTGAGATCGACCTTGGATATCGATTTCTTGACATGGGAACCGCATCGATCGCGCTGGATGGCGGATCATCCGGCGACTACCTCGCTGACCTTGTATCTCACAACCTGATGTTTTCCGTCCGGCTGTACGTACCGTAAATTCGGTTGAAAATGATGGAATCCCCCTCGCCCCGCAAACGGCCGGTTTCCACCTCATTGTCCAGTTTTTGCAGCCCCCCGTACTCGTACTCGTACTCGTACGAAGGAATGAACGAACGAACCCGGCAATAACTGTTCAATCGCGAACAGTTGAAAGTCGGTCCGTCCTCCCGCACATGGGTCGTTGTAGAATTGCAACAGGGTGATTCGCGGTGGTCCCGAGTTCCGCAGGGAAAGACATACAGAGTTCTTCTGTCCGGGCGAAATGACGACTTGTTGGCAGAAAGATTTCTTTGGCAGAAAATTTATGGGAAACAGAAGAACTCGGTGACAGAGCGTTGTCGACGGCCACGGTGAAGTCTTCGCCATCCCGTGGATCGTCATCTGCGATTCATTTTTCTGCCCTGAAATTTTTCTGCCAATTCTTCCTTTGGTCTGCAACGTCATGGGTGCGACCGGTGCGGACAAACCTCGAATGCTGATCCAGACCAATGAGTTGTCTTTGAGTCGCATTTTTTGACCACAGATAACACAGATGGGCACAGATAAAACACAAACGCGGTCGCCGCTGTTATCTGTGAAAATCTGTGTAATCTGTGGTTTCAAAAAGGTTCAACGACAACTGAAGTGCACGAGACCATGTGATGTTTTGATTAATTGGGAGTGGGACAAAGGCGACGTTTTGTTCCGTGAGACGAAGTCCAGCATTCCTGTTAACGAATCTCTGTGTGGGCGTCACCCCTGAGCAGGCCCTGTTCCATCCGCGTTATCCGCGAAATCCGCGGTTAGATATGAACCGCGGATCAATCACACCGCCTGCAGATCGAGCCGGAGAATCAGTCGGTTCTGTGTTGTTTGAAAAAGAGAACTTTCCGCTGCTGCGGGATCATCTGCAGCCCGGCCCCAACCGGCCTCGTGCCGGTTGAGCCCAGGTTTGGCAACTACAGATGCAAGGGTATTGCTATCGGCCCCCATCGGCCTTGTGCCGATGGAGCCCAGGTTTGGCAACTACACTATCCAGGTTCAGCGCAATGATTTCAGACGGCTGATCCAACTCCTGTAGTTGCCAAACCTGGGCTCAACCGACACAGGGTCCAATGCCGTGGACTTAAGCATCGTGCGGGCTTCCATAGTCGTTTTTCGCTCTGCGAAAAAAAGCGAAAACGCTACTTTCGCGGAGCGAAAGGCGACACTAAGTCCATGCCATTGGACACAAGGTCGGTTGGGGTGGGAAATCCTGCTGGGCATGTGCCCGTGATGTTCAGGTTGAAAGGAGTTGTCCACAGCAGGCTGTGGACTCGAAAGCGGCAGCAGGCTGCCGCAGTCCATGGGAAGACTGGCAGCCAGCGCCGAGTGCTCATGATTGATTCTGCGTAGGGCCGATCACCATGACCAGCCCCTTTGCACCCAAACGGCAAGCAAAGCTTGAAGGACAAGAATCGCTTCTTTGAAATAGCACGAGGATCGGCACTGGAATGTGCTTCGATCCACGACGTGCTTGTCGTGTCAGGCACATTGTTCCTGCTCCATTTCAACGGACCGGCTGACCGCATGCAGCGGCAGCCTGGGCGAATTACTTCGCACCATCACATTCGATCGCTTCCAGCCCCAGCCTGGCTCGCATCGCGTTCGCCTTCCAGCATTCCAGATGATAGATCCGGATCGAATAACCAGCACTCGCGACGGGTGTCTCTTCAAGGAATGACTCAAGGTACTGAAATTCCGACCGGGCGGTACTTTCGACCGGATACTGCAGCCGCAGCGAACCCCGCAGCACATTCGTACTCAGGACATACCACCCCGCTTCGGGGCCGAATCGTGGCATTCGTCTTGTTGACTGAATGCCCGCGATTTTGGGATCGACCCAATTATTACACTCCACATAGAGCGGCTCCGCCTCAGGATGTGATTCGATCCAGTCCTTCAGGAAAAAGAAGTCCTGCCCATAGTCATAACTTGGACCAAGCAGGTGGGCATGACCATTGCGTGTTCCTCCGGCCGCTTCGTTAAAGTATGAGAGACTGTGAGGATAAACCGCCAGGCTGCTGACGACCGACCACCCCAGCGCGCCCCACACCACACAGTTTCGCCATAATCCGCCTTCTTTCGCCCAGACAGCCACATCGCCCATCCAGATAAACACAAAAGGTACCATCGGCAGGATGTAGCGGAGAAACTTGTAGGATGTCACCCAGCTCGCGAAGCACAAGACCGTTAAAGCGGGTAGCCACAGTGCCAGGTCGTTATGACTGCTTCGGGGACGACCATCATGTGCCGTAATTTTCGCATAACACGAGACGGCCAGCAGCGTCCAGGTTCCCAGCGGCATCTTCACCAGCAGGCCATACAGGTAAAAGTACCAGACATGCCCGGCAACGAATTCCCCATGCACATACGTTCGCATGGGAAGAATCTGCACATGGTTTGCAATCTGATCGATCCCCATGATGTAGTTTCGCGGCAGCGGAACCGGAATCTGTCTCATCCAGCGTCCGAGTCCGGACGTCGCATGGACATCCTGCCAAAACGCAAACGGCTTAAGAGTCTCGCTGGTGAGTTTAAACCCACCCAGCGGCTGAAAGGATCCCCCAAGTCCATACCCGGCATTGACCACGTATAAAGACATCAGGACCATCACCACCATCTGGCGTGCTAAGGGCCATTGAGCCGGACGCGGAGCGGAAAACCGCCGCGCCATCCAAAGCGTCAGCCACAGCAACGGCATGATGACCCAGACATATTTGGAAAGCAGCGCGATCCCCAGAGTGATTCCGCAGACCACGGCACCCGACATGCACGGCCGCTGCATCCACTTCCAGAATGAGTAGGCCGCACCGACTCCCGCCACTGTGGAAAACATGTCTCCCGTGATGAGCGATCCGTGCGCAAGGATCAGGGGATCGAAGCACCACAGCAGGAGTGCCAGCAAACCTGCTGTGCGCCCAAAGAGATCGCGAGCCCATGCGAAACAGATCCAGCCACCCAGCACCGAAAACGGAATCAGAGCTAACCGCCCCAGAAATACGAACCTCACAACGTGACTGGAATTCAGGAATCTCCGGGTGAAGTCATCCCGCTCGTTCACGTTAGCAAACAGCATGATCGGAGCGGACGCGATCAGATCATTGAATGGCGGGTTCCCTGGATTGCGACTGATGTCTCCGGTTTGCCAGTGAATGCAACCGGCTTGAATTCTGACAGTTTCGTCCCACACCGGCGAATGGCAGTGGGCGGAAAAGACCAGCAATGCCGCATGGATGGAAAGCAGCGGCAACGGCAGCCAGTCAGTATAAGGAAAGGTTGTTCTGAGCGATTCCTGGAACAGCATGATGCATCGCCAAAAGAAAAAACCGCACTGCACTTCCGTCGGCTGTCTGAATCATTCAAAACCCCACGGCCAGACCGGCCGCCGCCGGGTGCACTCGCTCCGGGCTTATCAATATCCTGTTGTGAATGGCAGGCAATACCGTCTGATCGCGGCGAAGCCGCAATCAGTAGTCCTCGCCACTCCGTGGCGTGATTCCCGCCACGGAGTGGCGGGGCACGATGATTCTCGCATCGTGCGATTATGAAACAGAGTCAGACTCTAACGGCGGATTGAGCAACTGTGGAAGACAACTCAGCCTGCCGCCTTCTTTCGACGTATGAAGTAGTACAGCGCTGCGACAGCGAGCAAAACGATGTTGAGAACGATCAGCCATGGCCAGCCCTTTTTATCGTTCTCGCTCAACTCGGGACGTGTCCTTGTTGCCCCGACCATTAGCGACTCCCGTTTTCCGACCGGATTCCCGTCTTTACCGAGAATGTACGTCACGCCTTCTATGGCATCGACAACCTCTGTTCCTGCGGGAAAATCCACGATTAGATCCTTAGCGGTTACCTTGCCGTGCTCGATCTTGAGAATGGTCGTCTCCCAGACGTTAATTACACCCGCCCGCCCGCCGACCATACTGCTTGAGGAACCGATGAACTCTTTTAAGTTTGTGGGCATCCACACATCGCCGACTAGTCTCGACGCTTCAACAGTAAATCTTTCGGTTCGCCACGACTCCGGTCCATCATCCCACCGGGCCTCCCCTTTAACCGGTAAAAATCCCTTTGTCGGATCTAACCAGAAGTGACGAACTCCAAGTGCTTTGTCCCGGCTGTGAAACGGCATCCATGGCACTGTCAATTCAATCAGTGGCTCTTCCTTGGCAAATCCAATCGTGTACTTGTCGGAATGTTTCACCAAATACGGAATCAGAAAATCCGCAGCGGTAACATCTTCGCCGTCGAGCCAGTATGAATAGCGGTTGTCAACGATGATTCTGTCATGACGGGTATCGATGCGACCATATATCTTTTCGGAGCCGTTTCCCTGTACGCGCATCCGCCCCACGCCTTCTCCGGAATCGAAACCCGACTGCACGAACTGTAAAGGATCTTTGGGAAAGGTTGGCCCGTATTGATCTGTGTCCATGCGGTAGGAATCACCCAGCTTCCAATGCCTGTGATCATAGCGAAATCCCTCCCAGACGACTTCTCCTATGGATTCGCCATCCCGCTCGTGGTTTCTAAGGCGCATCGTAGATTCGTAAGAAATATTCCTGCCGTGCTCAAGCCGCCGTTCAAACGCGGCCCGAAGCGTCGCTGTCTGGTGCTCGAAATCCATCGACCGGAACTCATCAATTGACACCGTCTCAATGTCGACCGCGGGATCCTCACCTGCCAATAAAGCCTGTTGAACAACAAGACCGAGAAGAAACGCTGTTCTGAGCTGAATCATAATGACCTCTCGTCAAAAGTGGTCCATCCTTCCTGTGCAACTTGAAAGGATGGACCATCGCCTTGAACCCAGGAAACAAACGAATTGCATTCACAACTGGCATTCCATGTTGAATCCCTCTTCGATCATAACGTCGCAGTCGGCTGACAGATACTCTGACTGCGGAATTGAGGAACTGTTTTCGTCTATACTTTTCAGAGCATTTACAGCCGACACATGCAGCTGCGACATGAATTCATCTGTCCCGGTGCCGTCGGCCGCATCTACGACAATCCCATCCTCTATCAAACACACGAGCGGGCTTGCCACAAACGGCTCTTCTTCCCAACGAACAACAGTTCGGCCATCCGGTTCCAGGGAGATTCCATCCAGTTCGAAAGGCCAGCGGTCTTCACCCGCGACGAACACTGCCGTCCGTTCCCCCGGACGATGCCATGCCGGATCGGCAAAATAATTCCTGACCAATTTGTCGCAGTGATCGCAGTCCGAGCGAACGATCAGCACCATCCAGCCACCGGTCGCAGCCAAATGGCAAACGCCACAACGGCCAGATCCAGAGGCAACATGAAACGCGGCCCGACGTGATTGGAAATGCAGTTGCAATCCTGCCCGGTCGCCAGTGCGTAGCCAGCCGACAAAGCAAACGCCGTGAACATGCCGAGCGTAAGCCACCATGCTCGAAACGGATTCCCGATGAGCACATAAATCGCCATCGCGGCTTCAAGGACGAGGACGGCAAGCAACACCGAACGCGAACTCAGCAGGCCATCACCGGCCAGGATCTGAGGTCCGTTGAACCCTCCGCAATATTTGCAGCGAATCCGGCTCTGAACACGTTCGGACTGTGGAGCCACAGCCTCGAAACAGCCAGACGCCCACGAGCTTGCCTCGTGGGTTTACCTCGCCTATGCGCCAGGCGGAGTGCGTTCGAACGTCCTTGTTCCGCAGGCTCGGTCCTGGCGCAAAGGCCCGGCGAGCCCACGAGGCGAGCTCGTGGGGGCTGGGTGACGGGATTAGAGCGGACCGTTGAAGTACGGCGAATGCGTGTGTCCTCGCGGCGTGTCAGGAGCCGCGCGAGTCGGCTCGATGTTCCGGCCTGTCTTCGAATGACGAGCCACGCTGGGCTTGCTGTGGCTGTGGTCACTGTGATCGTTGTGATCCGGCGAATGTTGACTGCGATCCATGAGAGGGTTGCTCTGACGAGAGATCTGAAGAGCAGAGCGCCGCATTGACACTGCAACAACAGTCAGAAAAACGGTTCGCTATAGCAAACGGCAGACTTTCCCTTCAGAATTCGCTCACAGTAACCCCCGCCGAGACGGCGGCTTACTTGAACACAGATAGGCACAGATAAAACAATAATGCGGTTACCCCAGTAATCTGTGAAAATCTGTGTCATCTGTGGTCGCATCATTCCAGCGACCCCGAAAGTGATCGGCAAGCAGCCACACAATGCTTTACATGGGCTTTTGGCTATACGTCACGGGCTTCGTGGAAAGCAATCTTTGACCGATGTATTTGGCAATCAACGAGCGTTACGCTGGTCGAGTTTCTTTCGAGCAGTAGCAGGAGCAGGAGCAGGAGCAGGAGCACGAAAGACGAAAAAGCGAATTGGGAGTTGCGATTGTTATCCATCAGGAAATGTAGCAGTTTTCTTTCCTGATGAATTTTGGCACGCGTGCCATTCCATGACCACAATTCCTGATCCATACCTCCATAAAGTCGCCCGCGCGAATTTCCAATGGAGAGTACCCAGGGAGTTTCGCCATCTGGCACATCGTCATACCACCATTGAGTTTTCGGACGTCGGCTGCTGCGAGCAACACGGCGAGAATGTACTTCGCCACGATACCAACCAGGGTGCTCGAATTTATTTCACAGCCACGGCCAGGAACGTTGACGATTCAGCACTTGTTCCGCCCACAAGAACCGTTTGTGATGGATCCAAAACCAGTGTGGTGTTGACCTGAAAGGTCTTCATGTCCGGTGGGACATCATCCGAGCCTTCGCCTTCAAAGCGAGATGCTTCGTATGACAGTTTCAGCAGAACCTTTCCGTCGATCGGCTCCGCCGTCAACCGCACCATTGTCCCAATGATTTGCTGTTGCCTCTGGCGAACCTGGCCGCGACCGGGTGCATTTGCAACGCCCACAACCACTGTCGCCGTTTTCCCAATCTGCATCATGCTCTCATGGCCCGGCAATGCTGAAAGTCGAATTGTCTCAATAACTTCGATGTCTCCGTCGGCCTTCATTTCCTCAAACGATTTGACGATCTCGCTGGACGAGAGATGCACATCCGATGCCTTCTTCATTCGAAATTCGGTCAATTGAACAACCCGGACATTTAGCAGTTCGCCACTTTTCTTTGAGACGTCCTGAGTGTCCTGAACTTCCTGGGAGAAGCTGGCACTGCTAATGACGATTGAAGCAAGAAACAGCAGTATCGAAAGTCGCATGCTTGTCTCCGGTTCTTTTGGATAAAGAGACTTCTTTCGGGGCGAGGCAGACCTGAATGAATTGTACGGGGAACGTCCGGTATTTGCCACAGACTCCGAATGCTTGTGCCATCGCGAAGCCCCGCTCGTGCTCGTGCTCGAACGAACCCTGCATTAATCATTCAATCGTCGACAGCTGAAAATCGGTTCGTTCTCCAGCACTCAATCGAGTACGAGTACCGTTGCCCTGAGTACGAGTACGAAAAATCGAATTGGGACAGTTTGAGGGTTTGCGACAGCTGCCGATTGGTTGCGTCATGGAGTGGTCCTGCTCGTACTCGTGCGATCCGTCCAATTAACCTCCAACGGTCCCCGGGCGAAAGTCAGTTCTCCTATCCTCATCCGAAATCGAAACCGTGTTGATGCAGTTCGAATCACTTTGATTCCGCAGTTCACCTCGAAGACGTTTTCGTTAATTTTCAATGAATGAGATGCCTGCGGTGTATGGCTGGATTGGGTTGATAGGTAGCTTTGGGGAAGTGGCGTGATTTTGCTGTGACTGCCCTGTGGCAATCAGCGGTTGCAGATCTGCTGACTTTCCTGTCTGGAGTTTGCGGCAGTCCGAATTGGTTAACGGCGTAATTCCGACCCCGACATCCGGCGCCGTTTGCCAGCATTTTGCAGAGAGACCAGAAGTAATGAAACAGGTATTACTCGCGTGGCTGTTACTCCTTGCCTCGGCTGATCTGGCGATGGCCGACATTATCACTCAGTGGACCTTTGAAGGGGACACCTCATCGCCTTCGACTGGTACGGGAATCGCAAGTCTGATTGGCGGCACTTCATCAACTTTCGCCAATGGCAATGGTGGTGGCAGGGGCTGGAACACGTCCACATATGCCAGTCAGTCCACGGAGTCCGGACAGCGTGGCGTGCAGTTCCAGGCGAGTACGATCGGGTTTGAGTCAATTTCCGTCAGCTTCGACCATAGGGCCAGTGGAACATCGTCCCGCTGGGCACAGGTCGATTATACCCTGGATGGTGGTGGAAACTGGGTAACCGGGTTCTGGAACAATGCCGGGGGTTTATCACCGCACGATACATTCTATTCGTTTAATGTGGATTTCAGCAGTGTCACCGGTGCGTCCAATAACGCTGATTTCGGCTTTCGCATTGTTTCCATCTTTTCACCTCAGGCGTTTGATCAGAACAGTCCCCTTGGTGACTTTGCGGCCAATACGGCTTATATGCGTGCCAACGCTCAGGCATCATTTACATCAGGAGGGGGGACTGGAACTGGGGACTACGGCACAGCAGGCACCTGGCGTTTTGACAACATGACGGTGTCAGGAAGTACCGCAGCAGTTCCGGAACCCGGGACGTTCGGCATCCTCGCGCTGATGGTCGCTGTGGGATTCGTACTTCGTCGACAAGGTCGTGGTAAAAACCCCAAAGGAGTTCCTGCCGCCGGGTAACAGAATGCAGCGTCTTTGCCCATCGCGCGTGCACCCCGAATACTGACTTCCGAACCAATATTCGTCAGGCAGCCCCGTCGGGCTGCCTGATTTCAAAGTGCAGAACCTGTTTTCCGGTTCCCAGAGTCGAGTACAGTGCGACGGCATGCTCGTCTTCGCAATCCGCCTGAACGAAGACGAGCCTGGCGCCTCGCGTCCGGGCCTCCTTTTGAACTTCCCGGATCAGCGCAGTTGCGATGCCTTGCCGCCGAAAATCTTCTTCGACTGCGAGATCGTAGATGTAGACCTCCGATCGCATCTGTTCGAACTTGCTCAGCACATACGCAGTGAGGCCTCCAATCACCTGGCCTTCACGTAATGCCACGATCGCGATGAAGTTCCGGCCGGACAGTAGTCCGGTCAGATATGTGTCATCAGGCTGGTTACCGGTATAGGTTGCGAAATCCTCAAAGGCGGCTCCGAACATTGACAGCATTTCACGCATCAGCGCAGCATCATTGCTGCCGAGAACCCGAATTTCCACATCGTGTTTCATGGCTCAACTACCATACGAGTGTTGCGTAGAGTTTAAACCGGCAGTTCGTCGTCCGCGAGTGTCGGTGCACTCCCTTCAGGATCCGGATTCAGGATGCTGCTTTCCCACAGCACGACTCGCTCGCGCAGGCCGGGCGGAAGGCTGCGGTCGAGCCGACGACGGGCCTCAAATTCGGCTGTACGAGTACTCAGATGTGACAGAATGATGAGCTCATTCTGAAATCGGTCAGCTCGCTCCAGGATGTCGTCCAGGTGCATGTGACCAAACTTGTGAATCTTTTCTTTACGATGGTCGGGACGAAAAAACGTCATCTCAGTGATCAGCACCTGAGATGTATAAACATCGGGGTGAGAATCCAGCCCGGCCGGAGAAGTATCGCCGGTAAAGGAGATCAGCGGCGTCAGAGTTTCCCTGGTGACCTCCGTGCCTCCCATTCGCAGATCACGAATCTGATCGCCGGTCAGCCCAAAGTACTCGGACTTCAGTTTCTTTCGGCAGTCATAAATGATGTAACCGACAGATGGAACCGTGTGCTTTGTTCGAAAGATGGCCACTTTGTGTTCACGCGTCAGAGTCAGCATATCACCATGCTTCACCCCGATGAGCTGGCAGTTCATCTGACCGCGGTCCAGTCGCTGCCACGCCTTCAGCATCTGCCATACCGGATCCACCACCTCTTCCGGAAGATAAATTGTGGGCGGCTCCATCTTCATCATGCGGCGACGAGCAACATACACGGGCAGCGCAGCAAGATGATCCAGATGAGCGTGCGAAACAAAGAATGTGGGAGTGCCCATAAACGACCAGGGGCTGCCTCCCAGCTCAAAGCCGATCTTCAGTTCAGGTATTCGCCAGTAACTCTGGACGGCTGCTCGCGAATAGCCCTCGATCGTCATGGCCTTATGGCGAACAGAATGCAGTGGCAGGTTTTCAAGCATGAGCAAAGAACAGGTCAGTTAAGGATCTGGCGAATTGCCTGCGGATGCAGGCACATTCGGTTTAGGCGACCGGCATCAAAAAATACCAGGCTGCGGCACATGGGAGGGCGCAGCACATGGGAGGGCGAGGCTCCCGCCGAGCCGAGAAACGCTCGGCTCTCGGCTCGGCAGGAGCCTCGCCCTCCCGATAAAAACAATTATGCGGCTCGGCAGGAGCCTCGCCCTCCCGATAAAACAATTTTGCGGCTCGGCAGGAGCCTCGCCCTTCCGGTAAAAACAATTTTGCGGCTCGGCAGGAGCCTCGCCCTCCCGGTAAAAACAATTTTGCGGCTCGGCAGGAGCCTCGCCCTCCCGGTAAAAACAATTATGCGGCTCGGCAGGAGCCTCGCCCTCCCGATAAAACGATTTTGCGGCTCGGCAGGAGCCTCGCCCTCCCGGTAAAAACGACTCCCGGTAAAAACGATTTTTCCGCCGCCACTTACAGGACTGCCACAGCTGCAAACTATAGCAGCGCCGAGCTCACCTGTGAATGGCCACCTGGCTGTCAGAATTTGCTTCAGACTTCAGGAATTCCATTGCTGGCAGTGTCAGTCCGGCTTCCAGCCGACCGGCAACTTCTCCACGACGACTCCGGGCATCACGGTGTTTAGCTTTGGTCCTTCATAGTCACTGAGCAGAAATTGGTTCACCCCGGAATCGTTTCCTGATCCATCAGCCCCGGAGCGAATGTCCTCATCAGAGACAGCGTCTGCAAAGACAGGTTCGGCAATGAGCAGGCTTTCTGTTCCCAGCTGTTTTTCCGGCAGGCGAACAAAAGTCTTTAACTGTGGATCAAAAAACAGGCCCCATTCAATTCCAGGCGGAACAATGGTGGCGTTTCCAGCGGGTGCCAGCAGGAAATTGCAGCGAAACTGTGATACTGGCCATCCCTCGGGAGCTGCTACTCGAATCAGTGATTGTTTAGGTGCAAGCACTGATTCCCCGGACTGAATGGCGATCGCCACGTTTGTTGATCGCCTGTCCGGAACAACCACATCAATGAAGCTGGTCCCGTTTCTCTGTGAGACATTGGTCACAATCATCCTCAGTTGTCGATTGTTTCGTTCAGAAAAATCGCAGCGCAGCGCGGCGGCAAGAGTTCCCAGAACCAGGTTGTTCAGTTGCAATCGTTCTGGCGGATGGCTGAGTCGAATCGCGTATCCTCGCCCTGAGAAAATCGAGTTCCGAAACTCCAGCCTCTCGGGTTTGGATTTTGGCGAATGCCATTCCATGCATGCGACGGCTGATCCCTCCGACGAGGCCTGGAAAATGCAGTGATCAATGTGCAGCTCAGTGGAATTGATCTGAACCATGGCTGTCGTCGCGGAACGGCCTGCCTCTGATTCGGCCGATTCAGGGGCCGAGCTCATTGGCCTCCGGACTTGTGTTCGCAGAGGATCGTCAGGTTCCTGCTGAACGGTAATGTTATTCAGTTCTATCTTTGGTGCCGACAATTTCCACGAAGTTCCCGGCGCAGTCTGGACAACGGCCATAGTCCTGACTGGCTCAGAAGCTGTTGACGTTCGATCCTGAGGGCGACCAGTGTTTCTGTCAGACACGACCGACACATTCAAATCAGAGTCCAGCTGAATGCTGGTCGCACGATACGTGTGTCCCGCCCGAAGCAGAATTCTTCCAGAGGTATCTGGTGCGGGCAAACTGAGCAGTGTGCCGGGCGTTTCGGGAGGCAGCACATTCGTTTCGTTCGCAGGTACAGCATCGGGCGACGTAGCCGCAGTTGAGTTCACATCGGAGTCGGAAATCGAAGGACTCTGTAACTTCGCAATCCATGATGACGGTGGCCCCAGTCTCAGGGTCATCGGCATCACTCCGGAAGTCGCACCAATAATCACCAGCAGGCTCATCACAACCGCTGACAATACCGCCTTTCTGCCAGGAGATCCTTTACCCCGAACCGCTCGTTGTGCGACCGGACGCTTCTGACGCGGAGTGCGATCCGGCATTTCATGTGCGATCGCGCGAGCCTGACTGTGGCCACCTCCGGAGTTGCTTTTCCAGAGTTTCAACACCTCTTCCACAGATGCTGGACGAAGTTCAGGCGAACGTCGAGTCATGGACTGAATGATACGGGCCATCCATTCCGGACAGTCCGGAACGACCGTTCGAACGTCCGCGATATCCTGTTCCTTTTGTTTCATGAGTCGGGATACTGGGTCGGCCGACAAAACGACGGGCCGACACGTGAGCAGCTGCCACAGGAGACATCCCAGCGAGTAGAGTTCGCTTCTGGTATCCGGCATACGCCCGGTGCCCACCTGTTCCGGCGCCACTCCCTCGCAGTCCGAAAGCGTCAGTGATTCGGTGAGCATGACGTGGGGATGCTGAATTCGTTTCAGAAATGGGGCAAGCAGCACCGTGCGGCCCTGAGGCGTGAGCCGTGCATTTCTCAGCACGACATTGCCGTGCAGCAGTCGAACCGATTCGAGCCATGCGAGGCCCGTCAGCAGATCTCTGCCGATTTCCGAGACGACAGGCCACGGAAGCCGACCGCCTCGAATCAGAAGTTCATCAAGAGACCATCCCGGGACATGTGGACTGACCACCCATGATTCAGCGGATGCCAGCGACAAAGTTGAAGGTGTCCCGGACACGTCTGTCGACTGCTCACCGGACAGTCCGAGTTCCGTCGGAAAGACGACTTCGCGAGGCAGCAGGAGGCAAGCCGGACTTTTCTGGCCGGAACGGGCGAGCACGTCAATCAGTTCCTGAAGGCGTCGACCTGCATCCGCAGAACCATCCGTCGGCCTCACCAAATCGGTTCTCCGGAGGACGAAGGCCTGTCCTCCGTCCATGTGAAATCCAAGAAAGCTGTGAGTACCGGAAGGCTGATGCAGCAAATAGTTGCCAATTCGAATTCTGTCAGGACTGCCTGACTGCAGGGCGTCAGCCTGCCACGGCGTGATCAGTCTTTGCTGAACAAGGGCATCCAGCCAGACGCTGTCAAAGTCCGGAAGATCATGGCAGAGTCGCCTGACACGCTTCTCACAGGCAAGCAGGTCCTGAGGTGAACACAATCGCAGTTTCGACACTAGCTCAGTCAGTTTTTCAGATGGTGAACGCATCGTCGAATTCTCGCGAAATCCTGTTTTCCTCACAAGACAGGACCGGCGATCTGGCTCGTCGCAGCCGTCCAAAAGCCGGAAATCGCCTTTTTAAAAACGACGAGTAAATCCCGTCGGCGGAGCGACGGGTGTACAGTACACCCGTCGCTCCGCCGACGGGATTTTGCAGCGGTGGAGATTCCGTCAGCGCAAAACACGAAGTTGATTATGGACAAGTCCTGAGAATCATCGTGGTGAAAAATCCGGGCGTTGAGGGGCACAGCACATTGGGCGGTGGCCGAAAAGGGCGTTATGATGAATGTATGGCCGGTTCGGGCGTGGGTCAGACGGGCGATGTCGCTGACGCGTGTATTTCAGGGCATACGTTTTTAAAACTTTGTTTGCAGAACGCATTTATGCTTCGCAATCCTCAAATTTCGTGGCAGGCCCTTGCGAATTTCAGTCGTTCGATGGCACAGATGCTTGAAGCGGGCGTGGATATTCGCAAAGCATTAAAGACAGCCTCCCGCCAGTCACCCGATTCGCGTCTGCCTGCAATTATGGAACAGGTTGATCGCAGTATTGCCAGTGGAGCAACACTCACGGATGCGATTAAGAAGCATGAACAGAGATTTCCTCCGCTGTTTCGTGATCTTGTAAATGTGGGAGAACAAACGGGAGCTGCGCCGGAGGTGTTTGCATCACTGGCTCGCTACTATGATTCCAGAATCAAGCAGCTGCGGGATTTTCGATCGGCGATTGCGTGGCCAATGTTTCAGCTGGTCGCCGCCATTCTGATTATTGGATTCTTGATTTTTATCCTCGGAATGCTGCCATCTCAGGGCGGCAGTGCGCCAATCGACATCCTGGGTCTTGGACTTGTCGGTACAAAGGGCGCTATCCTCTGGTACACGTTCTGTTTTGGATCTGCCGCTGCGATTTACGCTGGCTGGAAACTGACAACTCGCAATCTGTCGGGTCAGATGTTTCTGCATCCCGTAATGATGCAGGTGCCCGGCATTGGTGGCTGCATGCGAGCATTTGCCATTTCTCGTTTTTCCTGGTGCTTTGCACTGACGCAGCAGGCTGGCATGTCCATCAGGCCTTCGCTGGACTGCAGTCTGAAAGCGACAGCCAACGGAGCATTCATTATGGCAGAACCCTACATTTGGGACGAACTGCATCAGGGTGAGACCTTTGCTGATGCTCTGGCCGCGTCCAAACTGTTTCCCGCCGAATATCTGCAGTTCGTGGAGACTGCCGAGCAAACAGGTACGATTCCGGAACAGCTCGATCGAATGAGTCGGCATTTTGAAGAAGATGCAACTCGGGCACTGCACAGACTTGGTTCAATTTTCAGCCATGTGATCTGGTTCATGGTGGCTGCCATGATCATCTTCTTCATTTTCCGGATCGTCATGCTTGTCTATATTGGTCCGTTGAATGAAGCCGCCAGAGAAGCGATGGGCGGCTGACGGGCGGCTGCTCTGTGACTCGCGGCAGTACAGCAGGTGTTCGTCTTCGTTTTGTGATCGATCTGTGATTACTCTGTGATTTTCGGTGCCGGTCTTTTCGGCTTTTGAATTTTCGTACATTGTGATGTCGTACATTGTGATGGAAGCGGAGTTCCATGTCTGTATCTGCGGATTTGTCGTTGATTCACCAGCCGGTCAATGATCTCTTCGAGTGTTCTGCTGACTCTGAGCGTCGTCAGCAGTGGATGCTGTCGCCTGAGCAACTGAAGTTTTTTGACGAAAACGGCTTTGTCGCCGGACCACAGATTCTGAATGCGAAACAGATTGAACAGCTGCGGTCCGAACTGGCTGTGCTGACACAGCCAGGGCATCCGGGAAGTGAGTACTGGTATGAGTACCATTCCAATGAATCGGCGGATCCCGGACGAGTGCTGTTTCATGCGCTGGGTGCCTGGCGAATTTCACCGGGATTCCATGATATTCTCTGGAACGCTGCGCTGACGACACCTTCGAGCCAGCTGCTGGGCGGGGCCGTACGTTTCTGGCACGATCAGCTGTTTTGCAAGCCGGCGCTGCATGGCGGAGTTGTCGCATGGCATCAGGACTACTCGTACTGGACTCGCACTCAGCCAATGGCGCATCTGACCTGCTGGATTGGCCTGGATGACAGTACCGTGGAAAACGGATGTGTGCACTACGTTCCCGGCAGCCATCAGTGGAACCTGCTTCCCATCACCGGACTGGCAGGAGACATGTCGGCAATTCAGAAAGTGCTGACTGCAGATCAGTGGGAGAAATTTCAGCATCCCGTTCCCGTGGAACTGAAAGCGGGATACTGTGTTTTTCATCATCCACTGACGGTTCACGGTTCCTTCGAAAATCGTACCGTGAATCCTCGGCGAGCCGTCGTTGTTAACATGGTGCGTGACGGAGTCTGCAGCGCGTCCGATTCACCGCTGCTGGATGGCGTGCCGCCGGTCAGATCCGGCCAGCGACTCGACGGACAATTCTTCCCACTGCTGTACAAGCCCGAGTAAGGCGCTGTCAGACAATCAGTGTCGCCTTTTGCTCCGCAAAAGGATGCTCTTTCGCGGAGCGAAAGGCGACTATGGCGGTCACTTATTGTTTTCCAGGTCCTAAGGGCTCGCTCAGAAATAAGAGACAGAATCAGGGGTGGCCTCTATACGAGCGATTCCAGCAGCAGGCGCAGTTTCCGCAGTTCCAGCAACCGTTCATCGCCCATCAGAGTGTGCGGCAACAGGTCGATACTAATAGTGCGCTGAAAATTACACTGGCGAAGTCGTGTGATGATCTGATTGTAGTCCACTTCACCCAGCCCGCCGGGGACCTGAATTTCTGTCAGCGAAGTGTCTCGCAGGTGAACATGAAGGACTTCAGGGAACACAACATCAAAATCCACTTTGCCGTTGGGTCGACAGATAAAATAGCTGGGGTCCAGAGTCACGCCCAGTCCCCGCACTGACTGACACAATTCCACCGCCGTGTGAGGATCTTCCGTCAGCAAACCCGTTTTGGTAAGAATCGAAAGACGGACGCCTTCCTGATGACAATGACTGCAACGTTCACGCAGTCGGTCAATCTCTGTATTGAACGGGGTTCCGCGAGGAGACGCTTCGATTGTGATTTGCGCAATCTTTAGCAGCTTGGCAAATTCCACGATCGCTTTGAAGGTATCAATGTCCACGTCAGTTTCGAGGAAGATGGCGGACGGGGAAACGCGGCTGGCTTCGCGAACCTGGGAAGCGTAAACATCCGGGTTTCCTGCGACCATGGCTGGCTTCAGCTGATCGAAGGATTCGCTGAGCCAGATTTCAACGCGGTCAAATCCCAGATCCTGAATTTGCAGACACGCTGCCGGAAACGCCAAATCCCAGAGACTTCGCGTTGAAGCGGCAATATGCACTTGACTACTCCCTTTCGGCCCTAAACTAATTCCTGACAGATACTTACAGCGAGAATCACTGCCCGGGTTTCCATCCGTTTGGATGAGATGACTGTATTGTCACCGGCCAAATTACGCAAGACCATCCAATCTTCCTGGTTCAACATCTGGACGATTTGTAGGGATTTTGCATGTTTGGGGAGTCTTATTGCCGATAACGAATATGACGTGAGTCACATGGCTCACATTGAACACCCGTCTCGATTCGTAAGCGGGTTCTTCAGCGGGGGAAGTTAGGGAGACTTCGATGCATTCTCGTGCACTCACATTGCTGCTTTCGGGGGCGATTGGACTTTTGGCCACCGGTTGCGCATCAACCACACCGACATTTCGGGGACAAAGTCCGAATCCGTCGTTTGCTTCATTCGGAGGCCCCGTACAACAGGGCTACGACAATTCCAACGGAGCCGGGTGTCCGAACGGACAGTGCTATCCCGGTCCTTCCGGATATGCTTCACAGTGTCCTCCTGGCGGACATTGTCACAATGGTCATTGCAACGGCGCAGGCCACTGCAATATTCCGTTTCATCCTGTGCATCGCAACTTCCACACATATTCAGCTCCTCAGGGGCTGATGTATCCGCCGGAAAACGCGGCACCGGCGATGGTACAGTATCCGTACTATACTCTGAGAGGTCCCACAGACTTCTTCATGAAATAGACCTGGTCTGCTGCCCCGCTGACAGGGTTTGCATTCTTCAGGCACGCCTCAGGAATGACTCAAAAAAGTAACAGCCAGCGCGATCAGATCGCGCTGGCTGTTTTTATTGACCGTTGTTCACGACGAACTTCCGGCCGGGCGGTCCCTCCGAGTCTGCAAACTCACCGGCTCCTGTCCACCGCGGCAAAAAATGTGTCCGTCACTTGTCGTATTCCATGTTGATTCGAACACCTTTGGCTTTGAGAGCCGCCACCTGAGATTCTTTTGAACTCTCGCTGAGTGGATTTCCGGCAAGGTACAGATTCCAGAACGCGGAAAAGCGTTTTGCACCTGCTGCATCGGCTTCCGCCAGCTGTGTGAGCGGCGTCAGATCCTGAATTTTGTTTCCCTGAAGATACGTTGAATAGATCGTATTTCCGGCAGGAAGCTTTGACACATCTTCAATCTGATTATGCGCAAGCCCAAGTGACTGCAGACGCGTCAGTCCGGAGATGGGAGAAATATCCCGCACCCTGTTGTGATTGAGTGACAGGGTCCAGAGGCGTGCAAGCTTCTCTGCGCCGTCGAGCGATTCGATTTGATTGTGCGATGCATAAAGTGATGTCAGAGCCTGCAGAGTCTGAATTCCGGCCAGCGAAGCAATTTTATTGTGTTCAACGTTCAGATACTGCAACTTCGCCAGAGTCCCCAGCGGAGCAATGTCTTCAATTGCATTCTGCTGCAAGCTTAGAGACTGAAGGTTTACACACTTCGCAAGCGGCGACACATCCTGAATTTTGTTTTTCCCCAGTCGGGCCTCGCCAAGATTTGAACAAAACTCCAGACCTGTCAGGTCCGAGATATCCCGGCCTTCCGCATTCAGAAACCAGACATTTCGCAAATCTTCCTTCGTGATATCGACCTTATCCTTCGGTCGATTCTTCATATTCTCAAGCAGCACCGCCTTCAGACCCGCATCAGGAATCTCCACCACATCTGCAGGCTTATTTTCAGCAGGCTTAGCGTCAGCAGGCTTCTCTTCGGCGTTTAGCTGGCCGGAAAGACTGCCAGCCACAAGGAACAGGAAAACCGTGAGACTCTTCATTTTCCACCTCTTTTAAATACCCTCGATTCGTTTCCAAAAAAAGTGAAACAGGTTCGGTCCGGAAACCGAACCTGACTGCGAAGCGCAATGACAGTAAAACACGATGGACGACAGTGCTGCCATCGAGAGGTCTTCTCTTCGCGACCGGTCGTGACTCCAATTCGTAGCGACCAGTCGTGGATTCGTCGCGACCAGTCGTGACTCCAATAAGGTAGCCATTGAACGGCTCGCGTTCAACAGTTTCGTTGTGCCACATGCAAGCTCGTGGGCGGACGACGTCCTCAGCGGAACGGAACAGGCGTGGGGCAGAACTGTTTCAGACGTACCGGATCAATCTCAATTCCCAGCCCGGGCCGAACAGGGATCTCAAGGCAGCCCTCACTATCGATCACGAAGGGCTCGACGGTCAGCTGATCGATGTAGGCACATGGGGTCAGGTACTCGACATAACGGGCGACCGGCATGAACGCAGAAATCTGCAGATCAGCGGCCAGCCCGACTGCCGTATTCCATCCGTGAGGAACCACCTGAATATTGTGATCCTGAGCCATCCAGGCGATGCGCCGAAACTCACTGAGCCCGCCGTTTTTTGTGCAGTCCGGCTGAATGATGTCGAAGGCTCTTCGTTCCAGCCACGGCTGGAACGACTGTCGGCGAGTGAGCACTTCGCCACCGGAAATTGGAACGGGTGATACTCTGGTCAGCTCAATAAAGCCTTCAAGATCATCAGGCGGAAGTGCCTCTTCAAACCACACGATTCCATAATCCGCCAGCATTGCCGCCGTATTTCGAGCCCAGTTGGTGCCATGCGGCCAGAACTGTTCACTTCCTCCGGCATCCACCATCAGTTCAACCTGATCACCCACGGTCTGCCGGGCAGTTTTGACGAGCAATTCGTCGAACTTGCGATTGCGGCGTCCAAATGGTCGCCAGCCCATCTTGATCGCTCTAAAACCTCGGGCCACAACGCTTTCGAGATTGCGTGCGAGCGCATCGGGTTCGTCAAACAGGATCGAGCCGTACGGCTTAATCCGATTGCGATAATTACCTCCCATCAAACGGGAAACCGGCTGTCGGCATGCCTTTCCCAGGAGGTCCCAGAGGGCAATGTCGATTCCGCTGATGGCATGCGTTACTGCCCCTCCGCGTCCCTGCCAGAACGTTGACTGATGCAGTTTCTCGGATACTCGCTCCGGCTCCAGTGCTGATTCATTCTTCAGCAGTGGCCATAGCAGCTCCACTGCACCGGTGACCAGTTTTCCGGAGGTGAAGCAGCTGCCGTATCCAACCTCGCCGGAATCCGTATGGACCAGCAGCAGAGTGTGGAGATTTTCCTGAGGCTCATGTCCCTGCGGCCACCCGCCGTCAACTGTTGCACCGGTTAACGGACAGACGTCAATTCCAGTAATAATCACTTGTCTTGCTCCATGAGTCAGGCGACGTAACTTTCAAGTCCGGCCTGACCACGTCGTGTACAAAAATCGCCAAATGATTCGCTCGCCTGCTTCTCCGCTTTGTAAGCGGTCAGCAGCGGAACAAGGGTGGATGTAATTTCTTCGGCTGGCAACATGTCCCTGTAGATGAAGCCCAGTCGAGTTCCTTCAGGATTCCCGCCCAGAAACAGGGTGTATTTTCCAACAGCACGTCCCACAAGTCCGATATCGGGTGTATAGGGGCGAGCACATCCGTTGGGGCATCCCGTCATATGCACGGCAATTTTTTCCGACTGCAGCCCCAGTCGAGCGATCTGAATATCCAGCTCATCAATAATGCCGGGCAGCGCTCGTTCCGACTCCGTAATGGACAATCCACACGTGGGAAACGCCGGACAGGCAATCGAATATCGTCGCAACAGAGATAACTCATGTGCATGGCGGATGCCGTGCTCAGTCAGCATTCGATCAATATCATCGCGATCTGCAGGATCGATATCACACAGAATGACGCTCTGCAGCGCCGTCAGCCGGGTGTTCATTCCGTACTTTGACAGGATGGCTCGAAGGCCCGTCTTAATGCGCAGACTGCCTTCATCCTTGATACGACCGTTTTCGATATTGATTCCAAGGAACAGTTTTCCATCACCCTGTTCGAACCAGCCGATATGGTCTTCCACACCGGTCACATCGGAAGGATGCGGTTCCGGCAGCGGTTTTCCGAAATACTCTTCGACGGCCGCCTTAAATTTCGGCAAACCCCAGTCCGAGATCAGATACTTCAGTCTGGCTCGTTTTCGGTCTTCACGATTTCCGAAGTCTCGCTGCACCTTTACTACCGCTTCGCACACCGCAACCACATCCTCCGGCGAGGCAAATGTCATACGATGAGCGATCGCGGGAAACGTCTTTTCTGCGCTGGGTGTTCTTCCCATACCACCGCCGACCAGAACGTTGTAGCCAACGATCCGGTTGTTCTCGACAACCGCCAGAAGTCCAATATCGTTACAATAAACGTCGGTGCAGTTATCATGAGGCAGTGCGATGGCCATCTTGAATTTCCGAGGCAGATACAGAGCCCCGTAAATTGGTTCTTCGACCGGCCGAAACTCGGTCGCGTCCACTTCGTTGCCGTCTTCATCCTTCAGCCACAGATCGTAGTAGGCCGTGGTGCGAGGCTTGAAGTGTTCGGCCAGCTGCTGAGAAAGCGCCTGCATCTGGTCGTACACAGGATTGTTGCGGAACGGGGCCGGGCAGCACATCACATTTCGATTCACGTCACCACAGGCGGCCAGCGTGGTCAGTTTGGAATCGTTGATGGCACGAATCGTTTCCTTCAGGTCCTTCTTCAGCACTCCGTGCAGCTGGAATCCCTGACGAGATGTAATTCGCACGGTCCCATTGGCCAGTCGATCACACAAATCGAGCTCGGCCAGAAACTGAGCGGCTGAGACCCGACCTCCTGGAATTCGACTGCGCACCATACAGGAATATTGTTTTCCCCGCAGTGTACCGTCGTCATTCTTCGCTTTTCGCGAATCCCGGTCATCCTGAAGGTAGGACCCATGGTGTTTCAGAATGGTGGCAGCGTTCTCAGTAAACTCAGGCTGGTCGTTCTTCAGTTCCTCGCCCAGTGTTCCTCGCAGCTGCTGGCTTTCAGCCTTCAGCGTTTCCACCTTACTTAGTTTTCGCTCGTCAGACATTTCACTCAACTTCTTCCTGGAGGTCCGGACAAATGCCCGAGCCGAACGCCCGGGCCGCCGCAGGCCTCACTGGTGATTTGTTTTTTCGCAGATCGGTCCCATGCAATGACACGAGCTGTCAACAAGAGGGTGACAAGTTCGTTAAAAATGGGTTCAGTTGAGTATATGAGGATTCCGGAAGCTTGAACAGGCGTTCCTGCGACCAGGATTTCCTTCCCGGCGGCGCATCCGTTTTTGCAGCACCGACACGCATCCAGCTGGAAAATTGCTGGAAAATCTTCGCTGGAGCGGTAGTTGACTCCGGAATCGTCAGGACAACGTGAGAACCCTTAACAAAACCTGCGTGAGCCGCGACGCGGGTGGTTCCGCGCCTGTTTTCAGCGCGGGCCGCGCTGCCGCTCAAACCCCATGATACGACTTGTACCACGAGACAAACCGTTCGATTCCCGTTTCGATTGGCGTGTCGGGCCGAAAGCCAACATCCCGCTGCAGCGCGTCGATATCAGCAAAAGTTGATGGCACGTCACCAGGCTGCATCGGCAGCATTCTCATTTCAGCCTTCCGACCGATACAGGATTCCAGAGTCCGAATCATCTGCATGAGTTCAACAGGCTTATTGTTGCCAATATTGTAAATTCTATAGGGCGCGGACGTGGGCGACCGGGAGTCTGCGTCGGAATTCGCCGGATTCGGCACCTCCTTCGCCGCATCAGATTCGCCGACACTGCATCGCGGAACGTTATCGTTCACTCGAATAACGCCTTCGGTAATGTCATCGATGTAGGTAAAGTCTCGCTGCATGCGTCCATGATTGAACACATCGATCGGCTTTCCTTTGAAAATCGCTTCGGTAAACAGCCACAGAGCCATATCCGGCCGTCCCCACGGCCCGTACACAGTGAAGAACCGCAGGCCTGTCGTTGGGAGTCTGAACAAATGGCTATACGTATGGGCCATTAACTCGTTGGCTTTTTTCGTCGCAGCATACAGACTGAGCGGATGGTCGACACGATCTTCAACACTAAACGGAATTTTCCTGTTGGCTCCGTAAACCGAACTGGAAGACGCATAGACCAGATGTCCGATCTGATGATGGCGGCAACACTCAAGAATGGAAGTAAAACCAACAAGGTTGGAATCAACGTATGCATTCGGGTTGGTCAGGGAATAGCGGACGCCAGCCTGAGCAGCCAGATGAATGACACTGTCAAACCGGTGCTGTTCAAATAACTTCTGCAGGGCATTGCGATCTTCCAGATGCATCTGCACGAATTCAAACCCGGCACGTCCCTCCAGCTGTTTCAGACGATCGCGTTTCAGCTGAGGATTGTAATACTCATTAATGCTGTCCAGACCGACGACTGAATCGCCCCGCTCCAGCAGTTTGGCTGCCGTGTGGTATCCAATAAAGCCAGCGCTGCCGGTAACCAGAATATGTGCCATGTCTGGAATCGATTTCAAAAACTTTTGTAGCTGCGGAACCGGGAATTGAAGAGGAAGTAGTTCTTTGTCAGGATGTCTGAGGCGTCTGGGTCTGCACGTGCCATGCAATCGTCTTATCAAGTCCCTCGGCAAGCGAAACTCGAGGTTCCCAGCCCAGCCATTTTCTGGCACGAGTAATATCGGGGCACCGCTTTCTGGGATCATCCGGAGGCAGCGGCTTGTGCACAATCCTGGACTTGCTGCCGGTCGCCCGAATTACCGCCTGAGCCAGTTCCAGCATTGTGTTTTCGACAGGATTACCAATATTCACCGGCCCGGTATGCTCGTTGTTGTCCATCAGCTTCATCATGCCGTCGATCAGGTCATCACAATAGCAGAACGAACGTGTCTGCTGTCCGTCGCCATAGACCGTGATATCCTGTCCGCGAAGCGCCTGAGTAATAAAGTTGGAAATCACCCGACCATCATCAGGCGCCATCCGCGGCCCATAGGTGTTAAAAATACGGATGATGCGAATCTCCGTCCTGTGCGCGAGGTGGTAATTCATCATCAGAGATTCGGCGATTCGCTTCCCTTCATCGTAACAGCTGCGCGGCCCGATAGGATTCACATGACCCCAGTAGTCTTCTGTCTGAGGATGTTCCAGCGGGTCTCCATACACTTCTGATGTGGACGCATGCAGGACTCGAGCATTGCAGCGTTTCGCCAGCCCCATGATATTGACCATTCCAACTGTTGAAGTCTTGATGGTCTTGATGGGATTGGACTGGTAAGCCTCCGGAGAAGCCGGGCACGCAAGGTTATAGATTCGATCGGCTTCCACATACAGCGGATGCACGATATCGTGCCGAATCAGCTCAAAGCGAGGATGGCTGAGCAGATGGCGGATGTTCGCCTTTGAACCCGTAAAGAAGTTATCCACGCAGATGACTTCATCACCACGTTCGATCAGCCGATCACACAGATGACTGCCAAGAAAACCTGCACCGCCCGTTACCAGAACAGTTGTCATAGGATCAACATCCCTCTACCTCGATAAACGTGAACTGTTTCCGCTACAAAAATCATCTGTGTTTGCCATGGCCGGAAGTGTCGCACCAGCCAAATAACTCGATAACTCGGCAGGAAGAATTCATTCTGCCCGCAGGGATTCTGCTCGTCCAATACCACGATCCATGCGGCTGAGTACTCGCGACTGTCCCAAAAGAGAAAGTGTTTCGAACAAATCAGCCCCCTGTGCCTTACCTGTTACGCACAGCCTGATGGCCGGAAACAGATCGCCCGCACGAATTCCCTTTTCCGTAACAAACCCCTGAATCAGTTCATGCAATGCAGCCGCGGAGAAGTCTGCCGTCGCCTCCAGACGTCTGCGAAGTTCTCGCAGCAGATCCACGGCCGCCTCCGGCTTAACGATTCGCTTCTGAAAATTCTTTTCGTCAACAGTCAGCTGGTCGTCCGGAAGAAAGAACTCGTCCATTTGAAAGATATCGCCGAAGACTCGCAGCCGATCACCGGCCAGAGCAATAATCTGCTTCACACGATCACGTGTGTCGGCATCATCGGTTGAATCAATCAGCCCTGATTCCGCCAGCAGCGGCAGACATCCATTCAATTTCTCTTCCGCCGACAGCTGGCTCATCCAGTGGGACTGAAAATTCAGAAGTTTGTCGGCGTCCAGTCCGGCGGCACTGCGAATGATTCTGTCGAGCGAAAAGTTCTGCTGAGCTGTGGGCAGGGAAATGTATTCCGTATGATCATCCAGCGACCAGCCCAGCCGAAACAGAGCGTTCAGAACGCCTTCAGGCAGGAATCCGACTCGACGGTAATATTCGACCATAACGGGTGACAGCGCATCAGCCGCAGAATCGATTCCCAGACGCGACAGCACCTGGTCTCCCAGTTCAAACAGTTTTTGAAACTGCGGGTTGGTGCGATACTGGCCAATTCGTCGCTTACTGAGCTTTTCACGCCCGCCGGGCGCAGCGACATACGGGATATGTGCCCATTGAGGAAGTTCATTACCAAGTGCCTGATGCAGCAGAACCTGTACCGGAGTATTTGGAAGATGTTCTTCGGCTCGAATGACATGTGAAATCCGGAATTCGGCATCATCGACGACCGTCGCAAAGTTATACAGTGGCGAACGGTCATTTCGTGCAATCACCGGATCAGGCATCAGGCTGCAGTCCCATTCCACATGGCCGCGAACGTGGTCTTCAATCTGAACTTTCTGGTCACGAGGAACCAGAAAGCGAATCACATGAGCACGGCCTTCAGACAGAAACTGACTGATATCCGCATCTGACAGTTCGAGCGATGAGCGGCTGCTGATGTACTGACGTTTTTCCTTCTCAGCCGTTTCCCGCTGTGCCTTCGTGTCTTCCGGATTCTCAAAGTCGCGGTAAGCCTGCCGAGTATCCAGAAGCTGCTGAAGGGCCTTGTCGTAAAAGGCCTGTCTCTGCGACTGAAAATACGGTCCGCAGGGACCTCCCACTTCCGGGCCTTCATCCCAGTTGAGCCCCAGCCATCGAAACGCACTCAGAATTGGCGCCAGTGCTTCGTCTCTGTTTCTTTGCTGATCCGTATCATCGATTCGCAGAATGAACTGGCCGCCATGTCGGCGAGCCCAAAGCCAGTTGAAAAGAGCAGTTCGCATGCCACCAATGTGCATGTAGCCAGTGGGACTGGGAGCAAAGCGTGTTCGAACGATCATGAGCAGGATTCAGTGGTAATGCGAGGGGCGATGGGGCAATAGTCCGGATAACTGGGTGTATGGTATCGATGCGGAGCGTGAGATGAAATCCCGGGCCGAAAGCCACCGGAGATTCCGCTACAGTCTCTCTGTTTTTAAACGGGATGACATGTTTTAAACGGAATGACATGGAACGGAATGACCGCGGCTTAAAGACCGGACTGGGGTTCAGGAGCCGCCTGCTGCGCGGAAATCAGCCGAATTCCATGAATATTGCGGAAGAATGCCTCAACACACTGCACGTCCCACTGACGTCCGGCACCATCCTTCAGCACCTGTTCGGCTCGCTCCGACGGCATTCCCCGACGATATGGACGATTGGTTGTCATGGCATCATAGGCATCGGCGACTGCCAGAATTCTGGCAACCAGAGGAATCTGTTCGCCCTTCAGGCCATATGGATAGCCCGACCCGTCAATGGCTTCATGGTGATGAAGTACACCCGGAAGTACGTAGCGGAAGTTATCCAGATGTTTCAGGATTTCATAACCAATTACCGGATGCTGCTTGATCAGAGCAAATTCCTCATCAGTCAGTCGCCCTGGCTTCTGCAACACTCCATCGGGAACACCAATTTTCCCCACATCATGCAGCAGTCCCGTCATATAGACCTGATCACATTCAGCCGCGTCCATGTTCAGTGATCGGGCAATCAGGCGTGAGAGCTCTGCAACCCGGTCACTGTGTCCGCAGGTGTACGAGTCCTTGGCGTCGATGGCGTTGATCAGCGATCGAATGACTCCCCGCAGCAACAGTTCCTTTTCCTGAAACAGCGAGCAGTTACGTTCATGTGCCGCAAGAATCACCGCTGTGGCGCTCATCAGGCTGGCTTCGAACGAGCCAAAGTCCAGTGCCTGCTGCTCATCAGAAATGACTTCGCCGCAAAGGCTGCGGATACGGCTGCGTGAGTCAATTTCCTTGTTCACGGCAATCAGCCATCCCAGACGCAGGGACTGAGTGGCAACAGGTACGAGAATACACGATTTGACCCCGGAAAAGCCGTCACATTCAAATCGCCTTCCCCAGTTGTTCACAACGACCGGCAGACCTTTGTTGCGTCCGGCCAGTTCATATGCAATTTCCAGACATACCTGCTGAGGAACCCGAGTACGTCCTGTCTGCCAGATCGCCTGCCCGGGTGTGCCATGGTCGTCAGGAGTATGATCCCTCATGAAAACAAGCGACCTCGCACCAATCAGATCACAGAGTCCCGGGAGCACGCTCTGAGCGATCTGATCGGTACTGTTGCCGGATTCCGTCATTTCAAGATTTGTGGCCAGTCGTCGAAGCCATGTCAGCTCTTCCAGATCAGCGGACACCTGATCGGCAAACATTGACAACTGCTGTTCCTGGCGATGGATTGTCTGTTCCGATTCCCTCAGACTCTGTTCCCGAGTCCATGCACATTCGGATGTTCGATTCAGCAGTCGCAACAGCTCCTGCGGATCAGAACTGCAAAAACGAACGGCTACGGACGGAATGATTGAATCCGGGACCGGAACGACCCAGAGTATTTGTCCGTCACTCAGCGACTGAAGAACGGGATGACCGGCGTGCACCGCTGCTTCGATCACTCGCACAACTTCTGATCGAGGTACAGTGATGCGTCTGAGTCCCTGCAGATCGTCGTTCAGTGGGGACCACTCATTCGTTCTTTGCCAGATAACAAAATGATCTCCAAGCAAATTCGCCGCAAAGCGATTTGAAAGGAGCGCATCAAATTTTCTGGCCGCCTGAATCATCCGCCCGCTGACTGTCTTGGTTAAGTTTCAGGCCCCATCAGCATGGCATGCTGTGTTTGCCCGGCCTGCCGGTACCGGTTTTAAATGGATTTGTGGCAATGTTGACAAAATACCACACAGCAAACTTAGCCTAAGTTATTTGCAAGGCTGCGATTATGACTGTGTTTTTGCAATTCACGGGACCATGCAATCGATTCGAAAGTCAATTTCGGGCACCGTTCGTGAGGGTCCCATCCCCGGGAATTCCCGCTGCAGCTGTACGAATGCTTAGAAAATCCGTCTGCTCAGTGGAAATCGGTGATCGACCACTATCTTCGCTGCGGCCGCGTCTTCGAATCCGTAATCCGGATCTGAAACAGGGCGGGCCAGTTCTTGCCAGTGACAAACAGCCGATCGCCGGCGGGATCCCATGCGATGCCATTGAGCACAGCTTCACGATTGAATCGCACCTCTTTGGGTTTGAGCGGAGCCAGATCCAGCCAGCCCTTTACGGCCCCGCTTTGCGGATCAATCCGGGCAATTTCGTCGCGATACCAGACATTCGCAAAGATTTCGCCGTTGACGAATTCCAGCTCATTCAACTGCTTCAGCGACTGCCAGCCGTTACGCACGACCACTGTTCGAATCAGCTGATAACGGACCGGGTCGATAAACCGGAGAGTGGCCGTGCCGTCACTCACAATCAGATGCTTTCCATCGTGAGTAATTCCCCAGCCTTCCCGCCATGACGGGTCGATGTCCCTGTAACGCACGAAACCCTTTCGCTCAAAGGTCTCCGCGTCGTAGACAATCAGGTAACCATTTTTCCATGTCAGCTGCAGAATTTGATTGTTCCAGACAGTGATCCCTTCTCCAAACACATCGTCCGGGACTGCGATATCCTTAACAACGGCTCCTCCGGGGATTTGCAGTCTCCTTAGCCGGGACTTCTGATACTGACCGGTTCCTTCAAGTATCTCCCCCTGATACACCACAAGTCCCTGAACAAAGGAAGAAGAATCATGCGGGAATATCTGTACGACTTCCACGCCCGATACCGGCGGAGCTGCTTCTGCGGGTGAATTCGTGCTGGACAAAACAACCAGAGCCGCGGTAACTCCAGTGAGAAGCAGCACGATCAGAGGCATCAGCTTCCTCCATGAACGGGCAACTGTCCGCGAATTTTTTTCGCGGGTCTTCCCGATGTCTTCCAGCTGTTTCACGGCCAACTCCTCCATGCGGAACCGGGCCTGCATCAGAACGCAGAGTTTGTCAGCAAAAATCCTGACTTCCCAACAACGCAGACAATTCTGCTGAGTGTCGAATCAACGCCTCAGTGTATGTTCTTCCGTGCTGGTCGAGAAGTTTGGATCTGAGATTTGGCAACTTCGGATTCCCGGGGCACTTCTGATTCCTGGGAAGTGAAACACGAAGTCGGCTGCCGGTTGAACCGGAATTGATCAGCGGGTAAAAGCTTTTCCCGGAAAGAGAACGCTTCGTCACTTTCTGTGAAAGTCAGTGTATGTCGATGGATGCTTCGGTTCAGGAACGCAAAAATGAGATGCGAAAGAAGGCACACGCCAGTCGCAACGCTCAGGAAAACAAGGATCAGCTGAGTCGCCGGATTGTCGGTGCGTTCATGGCGCTGCCGGAATATGCAACCGCATCCACGGTAATGTTTTACATTGATGTTCGCAGCGAAGTGCGGACACGCAACGATCTGGAGTACGCGCTTCAGTCCGGCAAAAAAATCGTGGTCCCTTGGTGCAACGCTGAAGGAGAACTTGAGCTCTTCCATCTGGAATCAATGGATGAACTGGAGCTCGGAATGTACAAAATCCTCGAACCCCGGCTTTCACTTCGAGCTCTTCCTGAAAAGCAGGTGAATGTGGAATCCCTGGACCTCATTATGGTTCCCGGAGTTGGTTTTGATGCACGCGGCGCTCGAATGGGTCACGGCAAGGGATATTACGACAAGCTTCTCGAACATGCTCGTTCTTCTACTCCGCTGGTTGCACTTGCTTTTGAGTGCCAGATGTTCGAAGAAATCCCGGTTGCCGGGCATGACATTTTCATGGACATGATCATCACAGAAGACCGGGTAATCGCCGGACGCGGTCGAAAATAGGGTTCGCAGCGTGACACTGATGACGGCGGAAATTGAAGATACTTATGCAGAGGCATTTCGCAGCCTGTACGTGGAGTTTCTGATCACGGCACGTGACCGGCAATGGCTGGATCATGCCGTTCAGGCAGCTACAGGACATGCTTCGTCCTCCATCCTGTGCGACTGTGAAGCCGGTGTGGACCGCTATATCGGCCCAGGCGGAATCGAATCCATACAAACGCCGGATGGAAGGCCGGGGGCGATCTGCCAGCTGCATGTGCCCCGTTTCCGAAAGGATCGAACCGAAGCACTGGAACGATCGCTGCTGGCCAGAGTCAGCCAGAATGTTCTGACATGTCCGACGGCTCGCTGCTTCTCACTGGATGCAACACCTCCCTCCTACCGACTTGGTCGCAAAGTTGCCTTCTTTGGTGACGGCTTCGAACGTATCGAAGAACGATTCGGACGCAAAATGTGGGTCCTTCCCACCATGGGCGGTGAATTCTGCATCGACCGGCGATTTGCATGGCGAGATGGTGTTATGGGTGGAAATCTCTGGTTTATGGCGACGTCAGAAGACGCATCATTGCTCGCCGCCGAACTGGCGGTGAAAGCCTGCCAGAATATTCCAGGCGTGATCACGCCGTTTCCCGGCGGAGTTGCCGCGAGCGGATCGAAAGCGGGCAGCCGCTATAAGTTTCTATTCGCCAGCACGAATCACCCGTTTTGCCCAACGCTGGTAAACCGTGAAGGCGCAGAGACTCAGCTGCCTGCCGGAATCACCTCCGTAATGGAAATCATCATCAACGGAAAAGACCTGAAAACTGTAGCCGCAGCAACTCAGGCAGCGATTTCCGCCGCCGCACCCGTAGAAGGCGTGCTCAGGATCACAGCAGGCAATTACGGTGGTCGACTCGGCAAAAGCTGGGTCTGGCTGCTCCCCGAAAATCATCCAACCCCCACGTAGGCGAGTCTCTCCGAGACTCGCGAAGACCGGCGTCTCGGAGAGACGCCGGTACGTGGCGCGATCACAAAAAAAAGCTCGAATGTCGGAAAGATATCCGAACACTCGAGCTTTCAGATTTTTCTGTTCGAGATCGCCGTTCAGTTGTGCGCCGTAAAGAACGTTGCGATGTTAACGCAACTGTCGACTGACCTGACGAGGCTCTGAATTTGGCACGTCCGATTCACTCTTCTTCGAAGCTTCTTCACGTACCCGAGCTTCTGCGGCAGACAAAATCATCTGAGCCTGCTGAAGATTTACTGATGTGAAATAACTGACGCGTCCCTGAATACCCTGAGTGCCTTTGGACGCGAGCTGCTGCCAGCTCATATTGTCAGTCCGAGTCCAGATGGCGGCCTGAGCAGAATGCTGATCAACATTGCCGCTGCCAACCATTCGAATCAGCTGTGCAAGTACCGGATCCTGAGTGTATTCGTTAACGGGAATCAGTCTGTATTCAAGATTCGGAGAAGGATCGGCTTTTCCATGGTCCAGACAGGCTGAGACATATGGTACTCGCACACTGCGTTCAGGGGGGATTGAAAAGAATCCCTGTCCGCCGCCGCCGCCACCACCACCAAGACCGCCGCCACCGCCAAGACCTCCACCACCCTGACCGCCACCACCAAACCCGCCGCCAGCACTTTGATTCTGGCCGCCCTGGCCACCCTGACCACCGCCGCCCAGACCACCACCGCCCAAACCACCGCCACCAAATCCGCCGCCGCCCAGCTGTTTCAGCACCTGAACTGCCACGAACGAATCGGGCAGTTCGACCGTGAGGGGCTGATCCGTCTTATTCGAAATCAGTACAAATCCCCCGGCGGAGCCTTTGGGAACGAATTTCGTTTCCAGCTGCCCTTCTTCTACCCCCTTAAACAAACCCACTCGATCCGCAGTCGGATCGAATTTCGGATTCGTGATCACGGGCTTGCGGGCTTCCGCTTTTTTCGATGCAGCCTGAACAGTGGCTGACACGGCAACAACATTTGCCGCTAACGCTGCGCAAATGAGCGAGCATCCAATGGCGGCACGAGAAATTTTCATGAAATCAGCTCCTGAAGGCACACGCGGAACCATGGATCTGCAGACTAGCCAATGCTGCAGGCAACCGAAGTTACCGGTAAGAAAACGCTATTCCAGCAGCATCATCAGCCAGTTTATCGCAGTTTTTGGGGGGATCACAACAAAAAAGTCGACAGTCTGGTTCAAGTCTTCGCCGGAAAGCGTTTGAAACACCGAAGGAACGAAGCGGCGCGAATATCCGAAAATCTTGGGTTGCAGAAGCCTGGTTAACTGCGAATCGCAGGAAATATGGCCAAATTCTGACCATCGAAACGATTCTGCGTCCCGCTATGGCAGCCGCGGATGGACTCACGGCAAAGAAATTGATCTTCGTTGACACACATCACATAAATGGATTCGCAGTCAGCAGCCAGCGTCTGTAGACTGATGAAATCGTCGTCCGGCCGGATTTTGAACTCAGATCCTGATCAGCGACCATGAATTTCCGGGGTTCATCCCTTTTCTGCCACGAAGTGCTCGTAAAGTAATGACGGCCGAAATTTCACAAACTCGAATCTTCCAGCAAAGCGCATCGGTCACTGCACATCTCGAAAAATATCTGATTGCGCTGGAGCAGCAGGCCGGACTGCTTCAGGTTGCTCCTCTGGCTGGCCGTGAATGGTATGACCTGCTGCGTCAGAAATTGTTACCGCAGCTTGGAAATGGTGCATGGCTGGTTGTGGCAGTTGTCGGTGGCACAAACATTGGCAAGAGCGTCGTCTTCAATCATCTGGCCGGGTACCGGGCCAGTGCCAGCAGTCCGCTCGCTTCGGGCACGAAACATCCGGTGTGCCTGATTCCTGAAGGGTTTACTCAAACCCACGATCTGCAAAAGATCTTTCCGGACTTCGAACTGCATGAATGGTCGGGTGCCGCAGAGGCTCTTGGTGAAAGCGAAAGTAATCTGCTTTTCTGGCGAACAGCTCCGGAACTTCCGGAAACCCTGCTGATACTGGACACGCCGGATATTGACAGCGATGCTCGAGTGAACTGGATTCGCGCGGACGCGGTGCGGCGGTCGGCCGACGTTCTGGTCGCGGTGCTGACACAACAAAAGTACAACGACGCCGCCGTTAAGGAATTCTTCCGCAAGGCGGGCTCCGAAGACAAAGCCGTTCTGGTCGTCTTTAATCAGTGTCTGATTCCCGACGATGAGCCCTACTGGCCCGTCTGGCTGAATACTTTCTGTTCAGAGACCGGAATCCGGCCGGATGGAGTGTACATTGCTCCGGGCGACCGAAAGGCAGCAGAAGAACTTCGGCTGCCCTTTTACGAAAGACCATGGCCCGTTCCTGCAGGCTGGGATAAAGGCAAACATCCAGAAGAGGGGGTTGCCCGAAACCTGAGCGCCGACCTGTCCCGCCTTCGGTTTCATGAAATTCGGATGCGGACTCTGCTTGGCTCACTGAATGAACTTTTGCACCCGAAACGCGGAGTTCCGTCGTATCTGAATGAGATCAGAGCGGCCAGTGCCGATCTTGCAACGACTGCCGAACGACTTTCTGCTGAAACGGTCGTGCGTATTCGAAACTGGCCTGCACCTGCAAATTCTTCTGTTGTCGACGAAATTCGTTCCTGGTGGCAGGCGCGACAGGATGGCTGGGCTCGACGTATTAACAGTGTCTATAACGTTCTTGGAGCCGGTATTCTTTGGCCGGTTCGAGCTGCCCGCAATGCAATCCAGGGGGAACCTGTTCCTCCAATGCAGGAATATCGCGGACGTGAATGGTCGGCCATTCTGGTGGTGATTGAAGAGCTTTTCGACAAACTGCAGTGGATGGCAGAGAGTGGCAATCGTCTGATTCAGCCACGTATTGCAGCCATTTTGAAAGGTTCCTCACGCTCTGATCTGATCGCACGTCTGAAGATCAGTCACGAAACCGTTGACTTTGAAAGGGAGCTGTCTGAAGTTGTCGATGCGGAAATGCAGAAGTTTCGCCAGAACAGCCCGGAGATGTTTCGATTCTATCGACAGCTGCATCATGTTTCGGCAGCCGTGCGTCCGGTGACAAGCGTAGTGCTGTTCACGATGGGGTTCGGCCCGGCTGGCGAAGTCGTCGCCCCGTTTGTTGCTGATGCTGCTGCACAGGCAGTTGTGCATGTCGTTGCCGATGTGGCCGGAGGTGCAACAGCCGCTCTGGCTGGCGAAGCAGCTGTTTCCGGAGCAGCAGGTACAGGGGCCGGACTTCTGCAGGCATGGTTTCACAGCCTGCACGCTGCGTTTATGAAACGCCGGGCCGCATGGCTGACAGAGCTGATCCATTCGCAGCTGCTTGGCAGTCTGCCGGAAGACCTGAGTGCTGCCTCACGTCTGGCTCACAATGATTCGTTTGCGAAGGTGCAGCAGGCTGTCAATCAGCTGCATCAGCTGATTCGCACTCGTGCAAACGCTGCAAATCCCGATTCCATGGGCTCGCCTTAAAACAGTGAGCCTGATATTCTCTGAATCAGGGTTCAGAGCAATTCCTGTTTTCCAAATTCTTGATGTGATTTTGTCCTGACATGCATACGTCGTCACTCGTTAATCAGCTGAAACCATCCGAAACACTTGCTGCTGCCGCAAAGGCTCGCGAACTTCGGGGTAAAGGAATTGATGTCCTTGACTTTACGCTGGGTGAACCCGACTTTATCACCCCCGAACATATCCGCAGCGCGGCTGTTGCAGCGATGGAGGCAGGACATACCCACTATACGGCGGCCACCGGAATTCAGGAACTGAAGCAGGCCGTTTGCGATGCGTTTCAAAGAGATCACGGGGTCACATGGAAGCCGTCGGAAGTCACCATTTCCAATGGCGCCAAACACGCACTCCACAATGTGCTTGTCGCGATCTGCGAACCTGGCGATGAAGTCATTATCCCCACACCCTACTGGGTCAGCTATTCGGCTCTGGTTGAGCTTGTCGGTGCAAAGCCGGTGCTCGTCGAAACAACCGAAGCAGAAGGCTTTTGTCTCAGTCCGGAAAAACTGCGGGCAGCCTGTACAAGTCGCACTCGCATGCTGATGCTGAACAGTCCCAGCAATCCGACCGGAGTTGTCTATCCGGTAAAGACACTGGAAGCGCTGGCGCAGGTTGTCGTTGAAAAAGACATCGTTGTGCTCTCTGACGAAATCTACGACAAGCTGATCTATTCGGGGCACACCTTCCGCTCCTTCGCATCCTTCGGCGATGAGGTCCGAAAACGAACAGTGATCGTTAATGGCGTCAGCAAAGCCTACGCCATGACGGGCTGGCGTATCGGCTGGACTTTGGCTCCGGAAAATGTGAGCGCTGCGATCAATCGCCTGCAGAGCCAGCAGACGTCAAATCCCTGCAGTGTCAGCCAGTACGCGGCACTCGCCGCTTTGACCGGCCCTCAGCAGTGTGTTGCCGATATGTGTGTGAAGTTTGCCGAACGTCGTGATTATGTGATCCGGCGACTGAGTGCCATGCCGGGCCTCACGATGGCAGAACCCGGAGGAGCATTCTATGCATTCTTCAATGTCAGCAGCCACTTTGGTCGTCCTCTGATGGGCGGTCCTGCAGTGGACAATGCAACCGACTTTTGTACAGCATTGCTCGAACGAGCCTACGTGGCACTGGTCAGCGGCGATGCATTTGGCGCTCCTGGCTATGTTCGAATGTCGTTTGCAACCAGCATGGAGAACCTCCGCCGAGGCATGGATGCAATTGAGAAATTTATGGCCTGAAGACCCGTGATCGAGCGATATCCGGGCTGATTGTCGACCCGATGCCTGAACAGCCGGGAGGGCGAAGCTCCCGCTGAGCCGACGGGAGGGCGAGGCTCCTGCCGAGCCGAGAGAAGCCGACGGGAGGGCGAAGCTCCCGCTGAGCCGAGAGAAGCCGACGGGAGGGCGAAGCTCCTGCTGAGCCGAGAGAAGCCGATGGGAGGGCGAAGCTCCTGCTGAGCCGAGAGAAGCCGATGGGAGGGCGAAGCTCCTGCTGAGCCGAGAGAATCCGACGGGAGGGCGAAGCTACTGCTGTAAACATCTTTCACGTGTTCATTATGTGGGTTCTTCTTTTGGTTTGGACCTGGCCGTTTGGAGGATTCGATAGATCGAAGTGTGGCCGCCACTGACGAAT